>NZ_JAMPKN010000002.1:0-653551 GCF_039962155.1 Trichocoleus desertorum AS-A10
GCACCGGAAAACCTTGTGCTACTCCAAATCAGTTGAGATGTTGAAGTGTTCACTTCGGTTGCTGCTGCATTATTTGAAGTATCGAACAATTCCTCTCTCAGCTTAAATCATTATCTATTCAGCAACGCCCCTAATCTTTATTCTTACAACTATTGTTTTTCATAAAATCTTCACGAAATCGCCCATTCGCAGGGTGCAAGCTTAGAGAATCATTCAGGAATATAGGGAAGTGGAAGTGAAGCTAAGTTTTTGCCCGCCGTTCCCTGGGTTCTCGTTTAATCAAATCATGTTGAATTTAAGCAGTGCCACTGATAACAGTTTGAGGACCGATAGCGTTGAATTTTTTGTTCGCAACGCGCTCTCCTCCGGAGTTCTCTCACCTGCTGCTGAAACTCAAATTCATCGTTTGGTGGAGCGAGGCGGCCTGAGCGATCGCGATCGGTCTTTGGTAGCTATTCTGCGCGATGCGATCGCCGACGGTTGCATTCATCGAGAAAACGCTAGTGGTTTAGCAGGACTCAGATTTTAGGCGCAGCCATTCGCTGCCGCTGTTCCAGGTTTTCCCTTTAAGTAATAGCTAAGCTCAAACGGAAGGATTAGGCTTCTGATCACTGTGCCACTTCCAGACACAGCCAGAAATCAAATTAGTCACAATATGAGCTGCTAGAGGCACAAGCAAATTGCCTGTAATGAGGGCACTAAGTCCTAATACCGCCCCAATGGCCATAGCCCAGAGCATGTAGGGCCAATTTTTAAGACTGCTGAGGTGCAGTGCCCCAAAACATAAGCTAGAAAGAGCCAAACCTGTCAGGTCAAATCCCAACGCGGGTAGCATCACACCACGAAACAGCAGTTCCTCGCTTAGTCCAGGCAAAAGGCCCAACCAAACCAAATCAGGCCAAGCCAAAGGCCTAATCACGAGGTCTAGATAAAGATTTGCACTTTGGCGATAAGCAGGCCAAAGGCGATAAATGATGGCGCTGGTTGCAGAAATTCCTAAGCCAAGTCCTATCCCCCAGAAGGGAGCATTTCCCATCCAATTCAGTGGTAGCAGAGAAACCCCACCCACTCGCTGCCAAATTTTGGCAACCATCAACAAAAATAAAGCTGTGACGCCCATCGCAATTAAAACTTGGACGCGGGTTAGAGTTTCGGTTTCGGGAGTTTGAGGGAGCTGATTTGCCACAAAACTAGGGAAAGGCTAAGTTACAACTCAACTACTACACCAACAGGGGCTAGAAATAGTCGGTCCGTTACAGCTTAACGAAAACCTAAATTCAGTTACACCTGTTTCAGACTAGATTTCAGACCAAGTGACGAATGGGTGCAACGTGAGGCTGAAGCACAGTCGGACTAATTCCAGTTCGATGCGCTACCAACACGCCAAGAGCCTCTAAGTAAGAGTTCACTTGAATGGCTTTGATGCCCAACCGAGATGGCGGCACCCGCATTTTAGTTTGATTCTCGCGCACCGTAATAATTTGAGCTTGAGAGTGGCTGAAACTTAACACAGCGCTACCGCCACAGGCTGTTTCAGGAATAACGACTGCGTCCACGCGATCGCACCAGATCTCACTTCCATCCTTGATGTGGGGAGAACGCTGAGTTGTAAATTGCGGCGCTCGGCTGAGTCCTGCCAACACACAGGGTAAAAAGGTGTAGCCCAACTCTTCCGCAGCAGAACGGGGAGAAATTTCTGAATCTAGCGGTAGCGGTGCCAAAGCAGGCGCATGAGCACAGGGAATTTGAAAGGTTCGGACTACCAAGTGACTAATCACCGCTTCTGCACCTGCCAAGGGATCAACGCCTTGCCCATGACGGTACTGTTGCAGCGCTTCGCTATCGACATCATCCGGAAACCGAGCCACGACTGCGATCGCCTCAGCTCGTGCCTGCGTAATCAGTCGTTCAACCGCTCGTAGCAAACTATCCGGGTTCTGAATTGTGCCCCAGGTAGCTCCCGAATCCGCAGTGCGTAACTCCACCCCTAAAGGAGCATCAGTCACGACATAATCAGTTAAGTTCAAACCTAAGGTAGCGCGAGTCGCATCGGCTGCCTGTAGCTGCCGCACTCGCAACTCTGGTTCAATGCCTTGATCAAGAACCAAACCGACTCGGTTTTGATGCACCGATCGCAAGCCCCATTGTCCTGCGGCAAACTGATCAAGTCCGTACCCCTCGACATACAGTGCATTGGGTAAAGGCCAATAAAGCTGAGCGCCATTGAGCACGTTGGGGTGGGTAATCAAGCAATCCGCAACTTGGGCGATCGCTCGGGCTACAGGTAGAGCATCGCCTGCATAACCCCCGATCGCCGCTCCAATCCCGGTCGGAACAATTAATAAAACAGTGTAGGGACGCTGAATCAAGCCGTGGTTACAGTCTCAGACGTAGCTGCATCAGAGGTTACGATCGCATCAATATAGGCTTTTTGTTGCTCTACATCTACATCGGTAACTGCCCAACGCAAGGGTTGACCTCGCTTTTGCAGTTCTACCTCAATCGCTTGATGCATCGCTACTGGGCACTCTTGCAGATCGATTTCAGCCGTAATAAAGTGGGTCGTCATAGTTGCTGATTCCAACGCTGTATTAGTTTATGCCACATTTCCGCTGAGTACGGTTAACTTTGGAGAAGTTAGCAACTGGCTACTTCTAACCTGAAGCAATCTTTATATCTCAGAATAAGGAATTATTTGCGCTCTTGGAATTGCCCAAATTGCAGATGATATACAACGTCTTCTTTCTCAGTTTCAATCTTGAGGTCAGAGCGAGGATAAGCTACGCATAAAAGTGCATAACCTTGTTGCTGTAACTCCTGACTAATTCCCATGCCATCACCCTGCTCAACGTTACCTTCTGTAATCTGTGCAGCACAGGTAGTGCAGACTCCGGCATTGCAAGAACTAGGCAGTTCCACGCCTGCTTCGGTAGCCACCTCCAGAACGGTGCGATCGGCTGGCACTTCTAAAACATGGCTGTTGCCCTGATGCTGAATTTGAACTTTGTAGATTTGGGACATAATAACCAGAATGAAGGGCGACAACCCCAAGACAACAGCTTTTTCTTTGCTCTTTTTTATTGTTTCACGAGATGCGTCACCCAGAAACACAAGCTCAAGCAACAAAAAATGCGCCTGAAATAGCTCAGACGCATGCTCAATCTTTAGCTCAAGTGAATTTTTTAGTGTTTAGCCAAGAGCTTCAGCTCCACCAACCACCTCTAGAATTTCTTGAGTGATCGCAGCCTGACGCGCTTTGTTGTAGGACAAAGTCAAACCACTAATCAACTCACTAGCGTTTTCACTAGCATTGTTCATGGCCGTCATTCGAGCTGCCAGTTCACTAGCCGCCGACTCTTGCAAAGCCCGTAGCAACTGATTGTTTAGATAGAGGGGCAAGAGAGCATCTAAGATTTGTACTGGATCTTGCTCGAAGATCATGTCGCGAGGCAGCGCTCTGGCTTCAGCGCTAACTCTGGAGCGTTCTACTTGGAACTGTCCACCGCGACTGGTCAATCGGAAGATCTCATCATCGGGTGTCTCTAAACCCTGAGGATCAAGAGGCAACAGCGTCTGAATCACAGGCCGAGAGCTAATCAAAGACACAAAGCGGGTGTAAACCAACTCAATGCGATCGACAGTCTCTGAGAGAAACAGCGACAGGATCTCGTCTGCAATTTCCGAAGCTTCTTGAGCTGTGGGTACTTGCTCTAAACCTGTGTAGCTAGCACTGATGGGTTGGTCCCGGCGCTGAAAGTACTGCGAGGATTTGCGGCCAACCATGATGAACTTGTAATCTAGGCCTTCTGCTTTCAGCTCTTTGGCCCGATTTTCAGCCCGACGGATCACGTTGGAGTTATAAGCTCCACAGAGACCGCGATCGCCCGAAATCACTAACAGACCCACAGTACGGACTTCGCGCTTTCTCAGCAGGGGTAGGTCTACATCTTCAAACCGTAGACGAGTTTGCAAACCGTACAGCACCTGTGCCAAGCGATCGGCAAAGGGACGGGTTGCGATTACCTGCTCTTGAGCTCGACGCACTTTAGCAGCAGCCACGAGGCGCATTGCTTCCGTGATTTTTTTGGTATTTTTGACCGACTGGATGCGATCGCGAATGACTTTGAGATTTGCCATAGTTATTTCCCTCCATTAGCGATCAGCGATTAGCCATGAGCTATTAGTGTTTGAAGACTAAGCCACCACTGGCTAACCGCTAATGGCTCATCTCCTACGCAGCTGCCATAAATGCTTGCTTCGATTCAGCGATCGCTTCCTTCAAGATTTGCTCCGCTTCAGCGTTCAGCGTCTTTTGGTTGCGAATGATTTCAGCATACTGAGGCTTGCTGGTTCTGAGATATTCCCGCAGGCTCTTCACGTAGCTGGTGACTTTATCAACAGGTACATCATCTAGATGACCGTTAATCCCTGCATAAATCAGAGCAACTTGCTCGTTCACAGGAATGGGGGAATTTTGCGGCTGCTTCAGCAGTTCACGCAAACGCTGTCCTCTGGACAACTGGTCTTGAGTTGCTTTATCCAAGTCAGATGCAAACTGAGCAAATGCTTCTAGGTCAGCAAACTGAGCTAGTTCCAGCTTCACCTTACCAGCCACTTGCTTCATGGCTTTGATTTGAGCCGCAGAACCCACACGAGATACCGAAATACCTGCGTTTACAGCGGGGCGTAAGCCTGCGTTGAACAAGTCAGAAGACAAGAAGATCTGACCATCGGTAATCGAGATTACGTTGGTAGGAATGTAAGCAGATACGTCACCTGCTTGGGTTTCGATGATGGGCAGCGCGGTCATGCTACCTTCACCTAACTCAGGGCTGAGCTTAGCTGCACGCTCTAGCAAGCGGGAGTGTAAGTAGAATACGTCTCCGGGGTAAGCTTCCCGTCCGGGTGGGCGACGCAGCAGCAAGGACATTTGGCGATACGCTTGAGCATGCTTGGACAAGTCATCGTAGACCACCAAGGTTGCTTTGCCTTTGTACATAAAGTACTCAGCCAAGGTCGCTCCGGTGTAGGGAGCCAGCCACTGGAGTGTAGCAGGGTCGTTCGCGTTTGCAGCAACCACGATGGTGTAGTCGAGAGCGCCACGCTCACGCAGCACGTTCACCACGTTGGCAACGGTAGAAGCTTTCTGACCGATCGCAACGTAGACGCAGATTACATCTTCGCCTTTCTGGTTCAAGATGGTGTCAAGGGCAACCGCAGTCTTACCTGTTTGGCGGTCACCAATGATCAACTCCCGCTGGCCCCGACCGATGGGAATCATCGCATCGATCGCGGTAATCCCAGTTTGCATCGGCTCATACACAGATTTCCGCTCAATGATGCCAGGTGCAGGAGACTCTAGCAAACGAGTTTCGCTGGTCTGGATATCACCTTTGCCATCAAGGGGGCGAGCCAGAGCATCGACGACGCGACCGATCATCGCATCACCCACTGGGATCTGAGCAATTTTCCCAGTAGAAGTAACAGAACTACCTTCTTGAATATCGCGGCCATCGCTCATCAGCACGGCACCGACGTTATCTTCTTCCAGGTTGAAGGCGATGCCGACACTCCCGTCTTGGAACTCTAGCAACTCGCTTGCCATTACCTGTTCTAGACCGTAGATCCGGGCAATGCCGTCTCCAACCTGCAATACTGTACCAACGTTGGAGACTTTAACTTCTTGGTCGTACTGCTCAATCTGCTGCCGAATAATATTGCTAATTTCGTCAGGTCTGATGCTTACCATGAGAATTGCTCTTTTACTAAGGATGAGGGATGAAGGATAGGTCGTTGTTTGAGCCTAGGCGGCACTACTCAAACGGAGAGAAATACGTCGTAGCTGACCCCGGATACTTGCATCAACCACTTGTGAACCCACCTTAATGATGACGCCACCGATTAGGTCTGGGTCAATCTTGGTTGCAAGCTCTACTTGGCGAGCATTGGTCATCGCTGTCACTTTCTCTCGCACAGAGCGCTGCTGCTCTTCATTGAGTTCTACAGTAGAAATCACTTCAGCCAGAACGGTTTGATTTTGCTTACGCAACAAAGCCTGGTACTGCTTACAAATGCCCTCAATGAAGAGAATGCGGCCTCGATCAACTAACAGGCTGAGGAAGTTGCGAGTGTAAGGATGCAATTGATCGCCAGTCACCTGCTGTAAAACTGACTTTTTCACGTCAGCCTTGGTCAAAGGATTCGCCAGAAAATTACGCAGGTCTTCCGAGCTGTTCAGCAGCTCTAGTAAAGCGCTAACGTCTTCACCCACGCGGTCAACAATGTTGTTGGATTGGGCAACTGACATTAGAGCCTGAGCATAGGGCTCGACGATTTGACCCACTACAATGCTGTCTCTCATGAGTTGCCTCCTAACAGCGCAATGCTGCGATCAATCAACTGTTGTTGGGCACCGTCGTTCAAGTAGTTACCAATCTGAGATTCAACCCGCTGCACGGCCAAAGCTGCTGCTCGTTGGCGCAGTTCGGCGATCGCCCGCTCTTGCTCAGTATTGGTTTCTTGAGCTGCGGTTGCCTTCATCCGCTCCACATCTTTTGCTGCTTGAGCCAGAATTTCTTCCTTGGCGGCTTGAGCATTTTGCTCCGCTGTCGCCCGGATGCGTTCTGCCTCAGCTTGCGCTTGAGCTAGCTTTTGCTGTTGTCCTGCCAGAGCGGACGCAGCTTCGCGCTGGCGTTTCTCTGCATCCTTAATCGCTGTCTCAATTGCTGAGCGACGCTCTGTTAGGATACCGCCCAAGAACTTCCGCCCGAAGTAGAACAGCACAAAAATAATGATGGCGAGGTTGATTAGGTTGGTTTCTAAAATATCAAAATTTAAGCCAAACCCACCTTCCTCGGCTGCTTCTGCCAACCCGGAGGCAGTTGCACTACCTGCCGTTGCTAGTAATAAAAAGGTCCCCATGATACTCATCCATAACTGCGCTGCTCATGCCAAAGTCTGGTTGCTAACCAGAGCTACAAACCACGACTAAAGCTGCCGCGATTCCCCGATTCCATCTCCCAACTCTTGAGCCAGCTCTACTTGACCAACTGAGGGCCGAGTAGTTTTTCTAAAATCTGGCGACTGAGAGCATCAACCTGTTGCTCTAACGATTGCATCGCTACTTGCTTTTGCTGATCAAGCTCTTGCTGAGCCTGTTCTCGTTGAGCTTGGGCTTCTTGTTGTGCTGCTGCAACCTTCTGAGCCGCAACTTTTTGAGCATCGGCTTGGGCCTCAGCAATAATCGATTGAGCCTTCCGACGGGCTTCCCCTAGCTCTTGCTCATACTGCTTGGCGAGGTGCTCAGCTTTGGCCAAGCGTTCTTTGGCCTCCGCTTGGTTGGTACGAATATACTCGTTCCGACCGTCAATCGCGTTACTCAGAGGCTTGTAAAAAATCGCGTTTAAGACGGTGGCTAGAGCCAGAAACTGCAACGCCATCAAGGGCAGCGTGGCATCGAGATCGAATAACCCACCCTGTTTAGCAGTTTCCGCAGCCAGTAAAATTGTCGAATGCATCATAATTACGTGTTTCCCGTTGCCAAGCAGGGTCAAGCTTGAATTGGGCTAGAACTAGAAAATAGTTAGGTGTAGAGATGCGATCGCTGACCACATCTCTACGGGGTCAGTAACCAAAAGCCTTAAGCGAAGGGGTTAGCGAATAATAGAACGAGAGCAACTACTAGACCGTAGATGGTGAGCGCTTCCATGAACGCCAAGCTGAGCAGGAGAGTACCGCGAATTTTACCTTCTGCTTCGGGCTGACGAGCAATACCTTCTACTGCCTGACCTGCAGCATTACCTTGACCGATACCAGGGCCAATTGCAGCTAGACCAACAGCTAGAGCAGCAGCCAAAACAGAAGCAGCAGAAACTAATGGATCCATGATGAGTGTCCTTATCTTGAATGCAGAAATAACAGGTGTACGTTAACTAGCAGATACGTGATTTTCACGCTGCCCTAAATCACCGATCGCAACTACTTAAACCAAGCAATTTCTGCGATAGTACCGGGCTATAGATAGGCGTAATAGGCTACGCCTCAACTGAGGGATTTAAGCGTGTCCCCCATGCTCTTCACCACCATGCCCATGCTCTTCCACAGCTTCACCAATGTAAGCGGCGGCTAGGGTTGCAAAAATCAACGCCTGAATCGCACTGGTAAACAGACCCAGCACCATCACTGGCAACGGCACGAACAGAGGAACTAAGAGTACGAGAACTCCTACTACTAGTTCATCAGCCAGAATGTTGCCAAAGAGACGGAAGCTTAGGGAGAGCGGCCTGGTGAAATCTTCCAAAATCTTGAAAGGCAACATGATGGGTACAGGCTCAACATAGTGAGCAAAGTAACCCAAGCCCTTCTTGCTAATCCCTGCGTAGAAATATGCCAAGGAGGTCAGCAAGGCAAATGCCACTGTGGTGTTGATGTCAGCAGTCGGTGCGCCCAACTCACCCTCTGATAGCTTAATCAGCTTCCAAGGAACAAGTGCACCCGACCAGTTTGACAGGAAGATAAAGAGAAATAATGTGCCAACAAACGGCACCCAGCGGCGATAGTCTTTCTCACCAATTTGAGTCTTAGCAATATCGCGAATGTATTCCAAAGCATATTCCATCAGGTTTTGCAGTCCTGACGGCACTCTTTGGACATTACGGGTTGCTGCTAAGGAAAACAGAACGAGAAGTCCAATCACAAACCAGGAGGTAATAAATACCTGCCCGTGCAACTTGAGGTTGCCGAGGTGCCAGTAAAGATGTCGTCCTACTTCCAACTCAGCTAGGCGGAAGGAGTTAAAGGCATCAAAATACAGCATGTCCATTCAGGAGGTTCCCCAGAGATTAGAGTGGAGAATTCTAAGAATCGCCCAACCTACTTGGGGTCAGGGATGAATGTAATTCGCAGCACGTAAACGAGGAGCGCCACTTTATAGGTCATAAATCCCAAAAAGATTGGGATAATTTGCAGTTGATTTAGCTGAGTTGCTATTACAATCAACCCAATAAAAAGAGCGAGCCGGGTGTTGCCCACACGCTTCTTGCTATTGCCAAGCTGCTCAACGTTTTTAGCCAACAGTCTTAAGTAAACCACACCTGTGCACGCCCCAATCAAATAGTTGAGGGCAATGTTCAGAGAATAAAAAAAACAGACAAAACCGAAGATCACTGCCGTTGCAACCAGTGTTATGACTAGCAGTTCTTGCTGTAGCCGATAGTACTCCTGCATGGAGGCGTTAGGTTCTGTCGCTGGAGAATCGCTAGGTTGCAAATCTCCGCTTACAGGTGTTGGTTCCAGCGTTGGGTCTGACAAGGTCACAAAACTCTGAAACGAGTCCAGATATTTAACTTGACTGGGATCAGCCAGGACAGATCATATCACGGGGTGGTAACAATACTTAATGCTGAAAATCGAGCACTAAGATGAGGAATTCTGAAATAATCTGTCCTGACTGGCGCTCATTCGAGCCGAAATGGCAAAATGCTTATGACTGCGCTATCGATTGACCTGGAGTGAGCAAAATTAACTGCTGCTCAACCAGCGATCGCACTTGGTCCACTTTTAAAGTTAGCTCGGCCAAAATCTCTTGAACGGTGCGCTGCTGGCTTGTGTTGGCATCGCAAGCTTGAATAAATTCAAACTCTGCTGCCGATAAATTCGTAATTTGATAGTCGTAGTTAAACAAGCATTGGCTGGGCCAGCCGTCCATACAGGGGCTACGTTCTGGAATGGCAGCTAGTAGAGCGGCATCCTGTGACCAATCGGCTTCCGGTAGGGGGGGGCGCGCCAAGAAAAATTCGTAGTGGGTGACTGATTCAGGATCGAGCAGTTCGATCAGGCGATATTTCTCGCGATCGCTCAGTCCCTTAGCTCGTTCAACCAAGTCTGGCGCTTTGCCGAGTAATCGCTCTAGCTGCCATTGCCGAGGATTGGAGAAGCCCAAAAACTCTAAGCCAGAAGCGTCAATCAGCTCAAACAAAGTTTCGATGTTGTAGTCCACCTCTTGCGGATGCACGTACATATCCGCAAAGCATTCATCCTTCTGGTTTTCTAAAGACCAGCGCTCTTGTTCTCGCTTCACCAGCCGATTGTTTTCAGGTAGTGCTGCAAAAATTTGTCGCCCCACCTGCACGCCATCTTTGTAATCACCTTGGCGATCGCCTTGCAGCAGCGCGATCGCTTTTTGCATTAGTTGAATTTCCCAACGTCCCAATTCAGCGTAGACGAATATATGCATCAAACCGCCGGGAGCGAGTTTAGGAGCCAATGCTTGAATGCCACGAATCGGGTCAGGCAAATGGTGCAGCACGCCCACACAGTTGATCAGGTCAAATTCTCCCGGAACTTGAGCCACGTCATAAATGCTGAGGTGATGAAATTCCACGCGATCGGCTCCAGATCGCTGACAGCGTTCTTTGGCAACGGCCAGCGTTCCAGCACTAAGATCAATCCCTACGACTTGAGCCTGCGGATTTAAGTGCACCAAATATTCAGTACCAACCCCAGACCCACACCCTGCGTCTAAAATTCGCACATTTTGCTTTTGAGGTTTTTGCCCAGTACAAAAGTTGTAGGCTGCCACCCAGTTCCAGCGCCAGTTGTAGCCCGGAGGTGGTTCATCCAGCAGTGGTTCTGGGGGAAATGGGTAAGTATCGTAGAGTTTGGCAACCGCAGCGCTAACCGTTTGAGAATCTGACATGATGAGCAAAATCGCAGCAAGATTGAGTTTAGCGAATGTCTTGGCGTTGTTACAGGGGTGAGGAGCTAGAGGTGAGTAGTCAGAAGTCAAGAGCCAGAATTTTAGAAGTTAGAAGTTGAGAGCCAAAAAAGCTAAAAAACAAAAACCAGTTTTTCTAACTCCTGACTCCTAACTCTCGCCTCCTATATATCTCTCTGTTGAGTAAAGAAACATTAAGTTTACCCTTCTAATTGCTGAGATAGCTGTTTTCAATTCAGTTGCGATCGCCTCCCATATTTCCAAAATCGCAAAAGGGTTGAATGCCTTATGGGGTCAGAGGAATTTGTCACGAGTGACTAAAACCAAAGTAACAAAACTTATCTTTTTTCTCAGGTGTCTTACCTAGATCTCGTATGATCGCACCGTAAACCTATCAACAGGACTCTACACACTTTTTAATAAAGCCCTGTGGAGCGTCCGAAACGTTTTAATCTAAAAACTGAGCTGGTTGACCCTAGGCAGTCGTTTTATTAACTTTTTCCAGAAGCCTTGTTCTTTTGTTGAATGAACCTCGTAGAGAATCGGCTTGTGGATGGTTGCCAAGTGGCACTCTGGTCAGGTTCAACGCATTAATGATCTGAAGGGAGCTTTTGAAATCCAATGAGTGTTAAGGCAAGTGGTGGAAGCTCGGTTGCGCGCCCGCAACTTTATCAAACCGTACCAGTTGCAACAATTTCGCAAGCTGAACAGCAAGACCGCTTTTTAGGCACGACCGAGTTGGGCGAGCTAACAAGCTATTTCAACTCTGGACTCAAACGCCTCGAAATTGCAGAAACGTTAACTCAAAATTCAGAAATTATCGTTTCTCGCGCCGCCAACCGCATTTTCGTCGGTGGTTCACCGATGGCTTACCTGGAGAAGCCTAGGGAAACCGCGATGGCGACTGCTGGCGGCATGGAAGTTGGTGATGTTCGAGAAGCTATGAAGCTGGGTACCGCGACTTATGTATCTAGCGGTGGTGGCTTCTTAGAGGGATTGCGATCGCTATTTAGCGCTTCTGGTGGTGGCCCAGCCCCAGCAAACTTTAGGCCCATTAACGTCGCCCGTTATGGCCCTAGCAACATGCAAAAATCTCTCAGAGACTTGAGCTGGTTCCTACGCTATGTGACCTACGCGATCGTCGCTGGCGACCCCAACATCATTGCAGTCAACACCCGTGGCTTGCGAGAAATCATCGAGAATGCTTGCTCTGGTGAAGCAACCATTGTGGCGTTGCAAGAAATGCGCCAAGCAGCCCTGGGTTACTTTCGCAAAGATGAGAACGGAACCAATGTTGTCAGTCAGTACTTCGATGTCTTAATCAACGAATTTAAGGCTCCTAGCCCCTCTGACAAAATCCGTCAACGCCAATCTGGTGATTTGCAAGGGCTACAACTGCCCCAGATCTACTTCAATGCTGCTGAGCGTAGACCCAAGTATGCAATGAAGCCGGGTCTTTCTGCTTCTGAGAAACAAGAAATTGTTAAAGCAGCATATCGGCAAGTTTTTGAGCGTGATATTACCCGCGCTTACTCGTTATCCATTTCTGACCTAGAGTCCAAGGTTAAGAATGGCGACATTTCTATGAAGGAATTTGTTCGCCGCTTGGGTAAATCACCTCTATATCGCAAAAACTTTTTTGAACCCTATATCAATAGCCGCGCTCTAGAACTAGCATTCCGTCACTTCCTCGGTCGGGGTCCTAGCAGTCGCGAAGAAGTACAGAATTACTTCTCTATCGTTTCCAAGGGTGGTTTGTCGGCTCTCGTCGATGCCTTAGTAGACTCTCAGGAGTACTCTGACTACTTTGGGGAAGAAACCGTACCCTACCTACGCGGTTTGGGTCAGGAAGCTCAAGAGTGTCGTAACTGGGGACCCCAGCAAGACCTGTTTAACTACAGCGCTCCCTTCCGCAAGGTACCTCAGTTCCTTACCACCTTTGCAGGGTACGATCGCCCACTACCTGACCAACACCCTTACGGCTCTGGTAACGATCCCCTCGAAATCCAATTTGGTGCCATCTTCCCGAAAGAGACTCGCAACCCCAGCGCGAGTCCCGCTCCTTTCGGCAAAGATACTCGCCGGATTCTGATTAACCGGGGTCCTGGCATCAATAACCAACTCAGCAACCCAGCCGCAAGAGGAATTGCCCCTGGAACTTTAGGGCCCAAGGTATTCAAGCTGGATCAACTGCCCAGCTTTAGTGGCAAGCGCTACGACAAAAACGCCAGCATCAAGTTTGCTGAAAGCTCCACTCAGAAAGTCATTCGCGCTGCTTACTTACAAGTCTTTGGTCGCGATGTGTACGAAGGCCAACGCATCAAAGTCTCGGAAATCAAGCTGGAAAATGGCGAGATTACAGTCCGGGAGTTCATCCGTCAGTTAGCGAAGTCTGATCTCTTCCGCAAACTGTACTGGACCTCTCTCTACGTCACCAAGGCGATCGAGTACATTCATCGCCGCTTGCTAGGTCGTCCTACTTACGGTCGTCAAGAAACCAACAAGTACTTCGATATCTGCGCCAAGAAAGGTTTCTATGCTCTGGTTGATGCCATTCTCGACAGCCCAGAGTACAGCGAAGCTTTTGGGGAAGATACCATTCCTTACGAGCGCTATGTTACCCCTGGTGGCTTAGCTCTTCGTTCTGTGCGGGTTGGCAGCATTGGTGAAACTGGCGCGCGAGTTCAGACTGATGAAGCGCCAAGATTTGTGGAACTGGGCGAAGTTAAGCAAGTCCGGACAGAACCCGATCTGCAATTCCGCATTAACCAAGGGGTCAACAAGCAACGCGAACAGACGAAAGTCTTTAAGCTCACCACCACCACGGATAAAACAGCTCTACCCGTTCTTATTCGTGCCGCTTATCGGCAAATCTTCGAGCGTGACATCGAGCCGTACATTCTACAGAACGAATTCACCGCTCTAGAAAGCAAACTTGGTAATGGCGAGATCAACCTTAAGGAATTTATTGAAGCCTTAGGTGGTTCCAGACTGTATATCAAAGAGTTCTACACTCCCTACCCCAACACCAAGGTAATCGAGTTAGGAACGAAGCACTTCTTAGGCCGCGCTCCTAAGGACCAAGCCGAAATTCGGAAGTATAACCAGCTCTTGGCATCTGAAGGAATTCGGGGCTTTGTTGGGGCAATGGTCAACAGCGCTGAGTATGGACAGCTCTTTGGTGAAGACACGGTGCCCTACCGCCGCTTCCCCACTTTGCCTGCTGCTAACTTCCCCAACACTGAAAAGCTCTACAACCAACTCACGAAGCAAAACGATGACTTGGTTGTACCCAGCTTTGAGCCAGTCAAGTCCCGCATGGACATCACCAAGATGCCGTTGATGTCTAAGAGCATGGCTGATTTGGCGGCCAAAGCTCGTCAGATGGACAAAACTCAGCCTCTATTCCTGGAGCTGGGTCGCTCCTTTACTAATGGATCGGGCCAATCTGTAGAAGTAGGCGTGGGTACGTCTCGCCGCAAACCCGCCCGGATTTACCGCATGAATCCTGGTATGGACCAAACGGAAACAGCCAACGTCATTAATGCCATCTACTGCCAAGTGTTGGATGTCTTTAGCGGCCAAGTTCCGGCAGAATTCCGTCGTTCTGAGTTAGAAAGCAAACTGCGGAACAGCGAAATTCCTGTGCGGGAGTTTGTTCGAGCTTTAGCTAGCTCTGACATCTACCGTCGTCGTTTCTACACGCCCTATCCCAATACGAAGGTGATTGAGTTCCTCTTCCGTCACATCCTGGGACGCGCCCCAGCGACTCAAGCGGAGATTCGTCAGTACAACAAGTTGTTGGCTGATCAAGGTCTCAAGGGTGCGGTAGAAGCAATGGTAGATAGCCCAGAATACGCACGTTACTTCGGCGAGGACGTAGTTCCCTACAAGCGCTTCCCGACTCTGCCCGCTGGTAACTACCTGGGTAGCATCAAGGCGGATGCTGATTTGGTGAAGCAATCCTGGTCTGATTTATCTCCTTCCTACCTAGGCGGGCGTTCTCGCAACGTTTAGTCGCTCTAGCGAGTCGGTAGGTACACTCCGGGGATTTTTCTAACCTACTCACATATAAATGGGTAGGTTAGAAGCTCTCATTTACTGAATAACGACTCATAAATCTACCTAGCGGGCATTGGCGATTTCTCGATCCCAATGGCTCGCTATTTCTGCTGTGTATCTGTGAGAGATGATTGATAGGCTGCGTAATATTCCTAAGGGGAAAGCTGAGGGTAATATTACAAACTATTACGAACAACCTTAGAATGTGAACCTGATGCCGCAAAATATTTGCGGAAGGCAGATTGTTGAGTTGCAAAAATTTGCTGATTGCCAAATCCTGCTAGGGCAACTTTGCAAGTAAGCACTCAGCCGTCTTGAATTACAAATGCCAGTTTAGACACGTCTGGTTACTTTTTCTTTTGGAGGAATCCATCAATGAGTATTGTCACGAAATCCATCGTGAATGCTGATGCTGAAGCTCGCTACCTCAGCCCTGGCGAACTAGATCGGATCAAGAGCTTTGTGACCTCTGGTGAGCGTCGTCTCCGCATCGCTCAAGTTTTGACCGATTCTCGTGAGCGCATTGTTAAGCAAGCTGGCGACCAACTGTTCCAAAAGCGCCCTGATGTTGTTTCTCCTGGTGGAAACGCTTACGGCGAAGAGCTGACCGCTACCTGCCTGCGTGACCTCGACTACTACCTCCGTCTAGTAACCTACGGAATCGTTTCTGGCGATGTGACCCCCATCGAAGAAATCGGTATCGTTGGTGTTCGTGAGATGTACAAGTCTCTGGGTACTCCCGTGGATGGCGTTGCTGAAGGTATCCGCGGCCTGAAGAACGTTGCTACTTCTCTGTTGTCTGGTGAAGACGCTGCTGAAGCTGGCTCCTACTTCGACTACGTGATCGGTGCAATGCAGTAAGGTTTTGACCTTGCCTACGCACAGTCAAATACTTTTCGAGATTACGTGATTTAAGGAAGCAAAACCATGCAAGACGCAATTACTGCTGTTATTAACTCTTCTGACGTTCAAGGTAAGTACCTAGACACCGCTTCTTTGGAAAAGCTCAAGGGCTACTTCCAATCTGGTGAACTGCGCGTTCGTGCAGCTACCACCATCAGCGCTAACGCAGCTGCAATCGTGAAGGAAGCTGTTGCTAAGTCCTTGTTGTACTCTGATATCACCCGTCCCGGTGGTAACATGTACACCACTCGTCGCTATGCTGCTTGCATCCGCGACCTCGACTACTACCTCCGCTATGCAACCTACGCAATGCTAGCTGGCGATCCTTCCATCCTTGATGAGCGCGTGCTCAATGGCTTGAAGGAAACCTACAACTCCTTGGGTGTACCCATCGCTGCTACTGTACAAGCTATCCAAGCAATCAAAGAAGTGACTGCTAGCTTGGTTGGTGCAGATGCTGGTAAGGAAATGGGTGTTTACCTCGACTACATCTCCTCTGGCTTGAGCTAATCGCTAGATTCTGAGTGCTGAGTGCTGAGTTAGCTTTAATTCAAACTCAAAGCTCAATCCCTTCTGTAAGGTCTGGGAAGTCTAGAGTGAGTGCTAGCTTGTTAAAGACTTGTCTAACTCATAAGTAGATTGGTTTTAGCGGTCTAGTATTGACTCTTGACTCCCAGCCTTCAGCATATTTAGAGGATTTTTGGGGTCTTGCGATCGCTCCTCTATATCGAGAAGCTTTGATTTTTATTCGCTATTACATTCGTGATTTAAGCGATCGCATCACGTTTTAGCTGCTATAGCGCCTCTAGCAACGTCGCAACTGACTCAGTAAGCATTCTTCGGACCTCAGCAGACTCTTAGATGCCACCTTCACAGCGACACTTTGGTTGCTCAGAAGTTGGTGCTACATCTCTAAGATTCTGAACTTGAAATTCTTTGATCTCCAAACTTTAACTCTGCACACTAGTCAGGAGAAATAACCCATGCGCATGTTTAAGGTTACGGCTTGTGTTCCTAGCCAAACCCGGATTCGCACCCAGCGGGAACTACAGAACACCTATTTCACGAAGCTAGTTCCCTACGAGAACTGGTTTCGTGAGCAGCAACGCATCATGAAAATGGGCGGCAAGATCGTTAAAGTTGAGTTGGCAACTGGCAGACCCGGAACCAACACTGGCCTCCTCTAAATCATTCAGCAACGCCTACCAAGGCTCTCACTCTTTATCGACTTGGAATACAAGCCTTGAGGCCGTGATGGCCTCTTTTTTATTGCCTATATTTCTTCTACTGCCTGCGCTACTCTTAACAGATACTCTTTGATTGCACACCACGGCTGCTGTGAATCTTCGCTATCTAATCCCATTTTTTGACACGTCTGCACAGAGTTGGAGCTTAGAGGCTCGTCTCCTGCGGTGGCTAACTTTCCTATGGTTGATGGTTGGGCTAGCAGCTTTATTTTCTGCTTCTTACCCGGTTGCAGATGCAGATTTTGGCGATGGGCTTTACTACTTTAAACGCCAGATTCTATGGATTTTAGTTGGCTTGGTAGGATTTAACCTACTAGTGCATTCTCCACTGCGCTATGCCCTGGGTATGGCACATTGGTTTGTTGTGTTGATATTGGGTCTCATTTTTGCGACTTTGGTGCCGGGTTTAGGCACAACTGTGAATGGTGCAACGCGTTGGCTGGCCTTGGGGCCTGTACCAATACAACCATCAGAGTTAATGAAGCCATTCTTGGTTCTGCAAAGTGCTCGGTTGTTTGGGCAATGGAACCGTTTTAGCCCAACTTACCGATGGAGCTGGCTAGCTGTTTTTGCTGCTATATTGGCGGGCATTTTGTTGCAACCTAATTTGAGCACGACAGCGCTGTGTGGCATTACCCTTTGGTTAATCGCGATGGCAGCGGGCATTCCCTACGCTTACCTGGGAGGGACTGCGTTAGGAGGACTGCTTTTAGCCACACTGAGTATCAGCATTAAAGAGTATCAACGGCGACGAGTCATTTCTTTCTTGAATCCTTGGGCAGACCCTGCTCAGGATGGTTATCAGTTGATTCAAAGTTTACTGGCCGTTGGTTCTGGGGGAGTTTGGGGAACAGGCTTTGGGCTGTCGCAGCAGAAACTCTTTTACTTGCCGATTCAGTACACAGATTTTATTTTTGCAGTGTTTGCTGAGGAATTTGGCTTTATGGGTAGCTTGCTGTTGTTGTTGCTTCTGGCAATCTACGGCACTTTAGGTCTGTTTGTTGCCCTGAAAGCCCGCAAGATTGTCCATCAACTGGTTGCGATCGGAGCGGTGATTTTAATGGTGGGGCAATCCCTCTTAAACATTGGGGTGGCAACGGGCGCTCTACCCACGACAGGATTACCGTTTCCGCTATTCAGCTATGGCGGTAGTTCTATGATCGCTAGCCTACTAGCGGCGGGGTTATTAATTCGAGTAGCGCGTGAAAGTAGTGAAGCCGAAGTTGTCTCGCTGCCAGAACAGCGACTTTCGGCTAGAAGCTAATTGAACAGTGCATTGAGCCATCACTCACATAATCTCTGGCCTTTAGCTCAAGGAAACCTCGATAATAAGATCATGAGGATAGCGTTTGAGCGAACTGAGCCAGCTTCAGCATGATTGAATTATTGCGGACCCAACTGTACCAACTAGAACAATTTGCCAACCGTCTCGTTTCGACGCAGTTGACCCATCTGACGGTGACGAGTGTTGTAGTCATTTTTCTGGCTGGGCTCTTGACTAGTTTGACTCCCTGCATGCTGTCAATGCTGCCGATTACCATTGGGTACATCGGAGGTTACGAAGCCAAAAGCCGTTGGCAGGCAGCTCTGCAATCGACTTGGTTTTCCCTAGGATTAGCTACCACGTTGGCAGGTTTGGGCATTGCCGCAACCGCTCTCGGTCAAGTTTATGGCCAAATTGGTCTTGGCTTACCTATTGTTGTCAGTGCGATCGCCATCATTATGGGGCTGAATCTCCTAGAAGCCCTGCCGCTCCAACTACCTTCATTTGATGGTTTTGAGCTAATTCCTTCCGATTTACCAGCCGGTGTCCGCGCCTATCTCTTGGGCTTAACTTTTGGTTTGGTGGCTTCTCCTTGTAGCACTCCAGTCCTCGCTACTTTACTAGGATGGGTCTCTACCACCCACAATCCTGTGATGGGGGGAGTGCTGCTTTTGGCTTATACAGTAGGTTACTCAGCTCCGCTAATTTTGGCAGGTACTTTCACGGCTTCAATCAAAAAGTTACTAGAACTTCGCCGCTGGTCTAGTTGGATTACGCCTGCTAGTGGAGCCTTGCTAGTTGGATTTGGAGTTTTTTCGCTGCTATTCCGTTTTCTGCCCACCGCAACCTTCTAGAAATGACTACAGACAACACATTTCTATCCAAAATTTTGAATTTAAGGACTGGTCCTCAACGCTTTTTTCAAAAAGAATTGCTGCCGCTGCTAGCAGATTTGCGATTGGCCATTGTGCTGCTTTTAGCGATCGCGGTGGCGAGTATCTCCGGTACTGTAATTGAGCAAGGTCAATCGATCGCTTTTTATCAAGCGAACTATCCCGAAGACCCAGCTTTGTTTGGCTTTCTCTCTTGGAAAGTGCTGTTAGCGGTAGGGTTGGATCATGTCTACCGGACTTGGTGGTTTTTGGCGATCCTTATTTTGTTTGGGGGCAGTCTGACCGCTTGTACGTTTACTCGCCAATTTCCGGCGCTAAAAGCGGCACGACAATGGAAATTTTATGAGCAGCCCCGCCAGTTTCAAAAGTTAGCGCTCAGCGCGGAGTTGGAAATAGGCTCCTTAGAAGCTTTAGTTCCTCTTTTAGAAAGGCAACGCTACAAAGTTTTTCAAGAGGGAGAAAAGCTGTATGCCCGCAAAGGCTTAGTGGGACGCGTCGGGCCGATTGTGGTGCATGCCAGCATGTTACTGATCTTGGGGGGGGCTATTTGGGGAGCTATGACTGGCTTTATGGCTCAAGAAATGATTCCCAGTGGAGCCACGTTTAAGATTCAAAACATTGTGGATGCGGGGCCTTGGGCGGGGGCACAGGTGCCGAAAGATTGGTCAGTTCGGGTGAATCGTTTTTGGATTGACTATACGCCTGAGGGCGCGATTGATCAGTTTTATTCAGACTTGTCGGTGCTGGATAGTCAAGGACAGGAAATTAAGCGTAAGACGATTCATGTGAACGAGCCATTGCGGCACAAAGGCGTGACTTTGTATCAGGCGGATTGGGCGATCGCGGCTGCTCAAGTCCGACTCAACAAAAGTCCTGTGTTTCGCTTACCTATGGGACAGCTAGAAACAGGCGGTGCAGGCCGAATCTGGGGAACCTGGGTGCCTACTAAACCAGATCTAAGCGCTGGCGTGTCCCTTGTAGCTAAAGATTTACAAGGCATGCTGCTGATCTACGACATTCAAGGCAAGCTTGTTGCCACTGTACGTTCAGGGATGGCGGTCGATGTGAATGGCGTCACGCTGTCTGTGGTGGATTTAATTGGCAGTACAGGTTTGCAAATCAAGGCTGACCCAGGGATACCGGCGGTCTACGCTGGGTTTGGGCTCTTAATGTTGAGCGTCATGATGAGCTATGTCTCTCACTCGCAAGTTTGGGCTTTGCAGAAAGAGGGACGCTTCTATGTCGGTGGCAGAACTAATCGGGCGCAAGTTGCCTTTGAGCGGGAGTTGCTAGAAATTCTCGATCGCCTGAGTCAACCTACCTCTTCACCTGCTAAGCCTGCGATCGCTGCTGAAGCTCTTACGCCATCGGCCCGCTAGAAATTCGGGCATTGGTTGATATGCGGTAGGGGCAACCCTTGTGGTTGCCCTCATTGTCTAACTTTAATGATCCTTTTGGTGATGCACTTCCACTACGGTGTGGACATTACCGCGGGGATTAAAGTCACCTTTAACTCTGATCTCTAGAGGGTCAGCAGCGGCGACGAAATCATCCAAAATTTGGTTGATCGATTCTTCGTGGGAAACATAGCGATCGCGATAGCTATTGATGTACAGCTTCAGCGCTTTTAGCTCTACCACGCGCTGATCAGGTACATAGGTAATGTGAATCGTAGCGAAATCAGGATATCCCGAAAACGGACACTTGCAGGTAAATTCTGGCAAGGTGATGCTGACATCATAACGTCGTCCCAGCCGAGGATTGGGAAAAGTGATCAGTTGTCCTTCAGCGATTTGCCGTTCTCCGTACTTCACCTGAGACACAGATTCAGCGATCGCATCAGGCTCAAATACCATATTTGGAGAGGCTGGAGAGTGATTCATAGTCATGCAAAGACAAACGTTGACGAATGGATGGATCTGAGTTTGCGGGCTGAATTTGCAGATTTGTAGCGAATTCCTTGACGAATCGCTGTTAGATTGCTCTAATTTCATCTATTCTGGGGCATAGATCAATCGACTAATTGACCGATGCTGCCCTGTAGGATTTCAGCTCAACCCTATGACATCCCATCTCAATACTAAGCCACCAATGCGCAACGTTACGGCCTCTAGTTACACTGGGCAAGCTACAGCTAATGGTTATGCTCCCTCGGTGCCTATTTCGGTATACCGCGAGTTGGCTGCCGAGCTGCAAGCCACCCGCGCCATGCTCGATTCCCTCAACAATCAGAATCAAAATTTAGCTAAGCAAAATCAACAACTACGGACAGAAGTTGACAAAGTTGTTCAGTCCGCTTTGCAGTTACAAAAGGTAGCGGGTTCCCAGCAACCTCTCAGCCGCAGTGTTGTGGCTGAAGTAGCGTATGCAAGACCCGATATTGTGGTTGAGCCGAGTTATTTCACCCCTGAACCTGCTCGATCCATGCCCCGGAGTTTTAATCCTCGGCCAGAGCCAGCCGAACCGACGGTGGTTTCAGAAAAGCTATTTACTGAGCAAGCAGAAACACGGCCTCGTCGCAGTCCCCAAGGAGAGCAATCACCTGAGTTAGGTGGTTTTTGGTTAGCAGCAGTCATCTTTCTGATTGTTGTCTCAGCATTTGGGGCAGGCTTCTTGATTGTGCGTCCTTTTTTACCTAGCCGTTAAATAGATGGTGGTAGGCAGCTATGTATTGCAGCCGATTCAATTCGCCTCAGTGATAAATAGGTCTGACTAATTCTCTAGTTAGACGATAAAATTTGTTGACCACGTCAAGTCTTATAAAGTACAGCCAAGTACTGCGATTGCCCGCTCAAAGAAATGTATTTTTTGCTACAAAAGTCTGGGTTTGAGCGGTGATAGAAAGTGTCATGCTGGTTAATTGGTAGAAAAACGGTCTGAGGAGTTAAGCACTTGAAAAAAGTTGAAGCTATTATTCGGCCCTTTAAGCTGGACGAAGTCAAAATTGCTTTAGTGAATGCTGGCATTGTTGGCATGACTGTCTCTGAAGTCCGAGGCTTTGGACGCCAGAAGGGGCAAACTGAGCGCTATCGCGGTTCCGAGTACACGGTTGAGTTTTTGCAAAAGCTCAAAGTGGAAATTGTGATTGAGGACGACCAGGTTGACATGGTGGTCGAGAAGATCATCACCGCTGCTCGGACGGGTGAAATTGGGGACGGCAAAATCTTTATTTCGCCAGTGGAACAAATCATCCGCATTCGGACTGGGGAAAAGAACCTCGAAGCAATCTGAGCAGGGCTGGCAATCGGCTTCCTCAGGGCATTAAAGTTTAAGGTTCACCTACTGAGGTGAGCCTTATTTTTGTCTCTTCCTCTTCTCTAACACTTGGAAACAGCCTATCGCTCTTGGCAACTCAGTCTGCTTTCAGCGATCGCAGTTGTGGAATTAAAGCTGCGATGGCTTGACCGCGATGGCTCAGCGATCGCTTCACCTCTGGGGTCATTTGCGCAAAGGTGAGGTGCTTTTCTGGCACGTAGAACACCGGATCATAGCCAAATCCACCCGTACCACGAGGGGCATGCAGAATTTCTCCCCGACAAAGTCCTTCTGATTGCAGGGCGATCGAACCATCTGGGCGGGCGACGACGACGACACAGACAAACTGAGCTTGGCGATTGAGTTCACTGCCGAGTTCAATCAGCAACCGCTCTATTCGCTCTGAGTCGGTTTTGCCATAGCGGGCGGAGTAAACGCCGGGTGCACCTTCTAGAGCTTCTACTTCTAAACCGGAGTCATCCGCGATCGCCCATTCTCCCGTAGCTTGAGCAATTTGCGCTGCTTTCAGAGAAGCGTTGGCGAGAAAGGTGTCCCCAGTTTCTTCCACGTCGAGTTCGGCTGGTTTAAGCTGCAAATCCCAATTGGAACCAGCCAGATATTCTTGCATTTCCCGCAGCTTGCCAGGATTGCCAGTAGCAACAATCAGGGGTCTCATGATAATAAGTCAGGCAGAAACAACAATTCTCCCCTTCCCTAATAGGGAAGGGGTTGGGGGTTAGGTCATTAAAAGGAGTTGGCCCAGTTCTTAGCCCAAGCAAGAGTTTCATGAACTTGGGTGAGGGTTGCGGCTTCGCAGTAGAGGCGGAGCACAGGTTCGGTGCCGCTAAAGCGAATCATGAGCCACCGCTGATCAGGTAAGCGAAATTTGTAGCCGTCGGCAGTATTGCAATCAATCACGGCTTGTCCGGCAATTTCAGTCAAGGGATGATTTTGTAGCTGCTCTAGCAACTGTGATCGCACAGCCATACTCGCCAAGGGCAGATCAATGCGATCGTAAGCAGAGATGAAGTTAGTTTTTTCCTGTAACTGGCGGTAAAAATCTGCCAAATCCAACCCAGACTGAGCGATCGCCTCTAGAACGTACAGAGCAGAGAGGAGGGCATCTCGTTCGGGGATGTGATGTCCATAGCCGATACCACCCGATTCTTCGCCGCCCAGCAACACTTGTGCTTCCATCATGCGGTCGGCAATGTATTTGTAGCCCACCGCTGTTTCAAATACAGGTAGGTTGTACAGAGCCGCTACTTTGGGGATGAGGTCGGAGCCGCTGACTGTTTTGACGATTTCACCTTTGAAGCCCCGACGAGCAGTCAGATGATCAATCAAAATCGGAATCAGCACTTGAGAGCTAAGGAAGTTGCCTTGGCCATCAACCGCAGCAATGCGATCGCTATCTCCATCAAAAACCAATCCAACCGCCAGATTGGAATTAGCAGCTCGGTGGGTTTTGATTTGTTGAAAAAGCTTGTCGAGGTAGCGAGGTAATGGTTCGGGTGCGCCGCCTTCAAAGAGTGGATCGCGATCGCTGTTGAGTTCGTGAATCGGCATGCCTAAAATCTGGGCCAAGCCACCCGCTGCGGCTCCATGCATCACGTCCGCAAAAACAGTTAGGTTGCCTTGGGCGATCGCATTTTGAATCAGAGCAATATCGACTTTTTGGCGAATCGCTTCGCAGTAGCTCGGCCAAGGATCAAAGCTTTGGATGGTGCCAGGCGAATTAGTAGTTACAGCGGGTGGCGTTGCTAGCAAGGCTTCAATTTGCTTAGTGACTTCTGGAGATACTGAGCCTCCAAACGCTCCTTTGACTTTTAGGCCAGAGTAGCTACCCGGATTGTGGCTGGCTGTTATCACTAAGGCTCCCAGAGCATTTTCTTGCTTGGCGGCCCAACTAAAGGCAGGCGTAGGTGCGTAGGTACTGGTTAGCAAGACATCGAAGCCTGCGGCTTGCACTGCTTCAGCAGTCGTACGGGCAAACTCTTCCGATAAGAAGCGGCGATCGTGCCCCACAATAATCGTGCGGCTACCTGTCGCCCCATACACTTGAGCCAGAACTTGAGCTGCAATCGGTGCCACCAATGCTAAACGCTCAAATGTAAAGTCTGCGGCAATTACACCTCGCCAACCATCTGTACCAAATTTAATTGAGTCGGTTGCTGGCACAGAGGAAGGGTGAACCATGCTCAAATTCGCCTCCAAAGACACTCTCGCGATCGCTGTTTCTTTAAACTGCTCAACTCTAGCATTTGCACTTACGGATGTCTAAAGTACGATGGCGCGATCGCGACCTTGACGCTTCGCCTCATACAAAGCTCGGTCAGCCCGTTGCACCGTATCCCAGGCATCTTGATCGCTAGCTGGATCTTGCTGAGCCACGCCAAAACTAGCACTAATTTCCAACGGTCCAATCGTGGTCTCGAAGGGGGTTGAGCGAATCGCCAGCCGCAACCGCTCAGCGACTTCAAATGCCCTGTCTAGCGTCACATCCATTAGCAGAATGACAAACTCTTCACCACCGTACCGATAAGCGGATGTGCCAAACCGTAGCTGTTTTTGCAGTCGTTGGGCCAAGCTGTACAGCACCTCATCCCCCACCAAGTGACCATAAGAGTCGTTGATCAGCTTGAAATAGTCAATATCACACACAATCACACTGAAGGGCGGCTGCAAGTTCCACTGGGCAGGAGCACTGAGTTGAGCCAGCTCCCGCTCTAGCGATCGCCGATTTAGCAATTGCGTCAACTCATCATGGATAACTTCCAGTTGTAAGGAATTATTTTGCAAGCGTAGAGTTTCCTGCTTAAACCAAAGGCTTTGATAGTGCTGGGCATTGGTCAAAGCTACCGCAGCCTGGTCTGCTACCTGTCGAATCGTCTGGAGTTCATCTAGCTCGTAAACTCGTTCCTTTTCGTAAGACAACAGCAGGACTGCGCCAAAAAACTCATCTTGGACAAACAACGGCACAATTAAAGCAGCAAAAGCTTGAATTTCACGCAACCAATTTAATAGCGGGTCAGACTCCTGTTGGCTTAGTTCTAACTCCAAATAGGAAGCTGCGCCTTGGAGAAACATCTCAACTGTGTCCTGCCAGAGATCACGAGCGATATGGCGATTCTCTAGCGGCTGAAAGCAGCGCTCTGGATGGTCCCAAGCAGCCAAGATATGGACTGGATCGCCTCGCAGATCTACTAAAATGCAGCGATCGCTGTTCAACCCTTGGCCCAACTCTGCCACAATGCATTCCACAATTTCATTGGGGTTGAGGCTGGAGTTCAGCAACCGCACAATTCGACCGACTAGGGCTGCCTGTTGCCGCGATTGTTCGAGACGTTCCCGCCAGTGCAGCGCATTCAGCGCCAATACTACCTGGCTACAAATCACTTCTAGCGTTTCAACTTCCTCGACCATCCAAGCTTGAGCGGCTGCAACTGTAGGCTGAGGCGTAGGTACTTTAGGGTTAAAGTAAGAGCGCAGAAATGGCTTACGCCTTGTCTCTAGATTGGGTAAATGTGTAGCAGCTTGCGGTAGGTGGCGCTGCAATTGCAGGACAAAGCGGAGGCGATTGCCATTCCAAGCAGGCACAATCAAGGTTTCCCCAAACAGTCTAGCGGCGTGTGAGAGGTGCTGTTGGTCTAACAACCATTGAGGTGACTTGGATAGATAGCAAATCTGAATTTTCGACTCCTGGGCTGGCGGAGCAGTTAAAATCAATCCGGGAGTCTCGGCTAGAGTGGGAATTAAGCTCAGCTCCTGTTTCAAGCTTTGCAAAGCTCGATCCGTGCCATAAACTTGAATGCCCTCAGCCACTTCAGGGTCAAACCCCGTCCAGAGTAGGCACTCAACTTGATGCTCAGCGGCGATCGCTTCTACAATCTGTTGTAATAGGGAGTTTGCTGAGGCGAGATTAATGACTGCTGCTTCTACCAAAGGGTAGATGGATTTCCAATTAGGCTGCCTGAATCTTGATTGAAGCATTTGAGGATCACTAACTTGTACCGTTGCAGCACCCATAAACTTCTATCTTAAGAACTGGAACCCGTTCTTAGGAACTAGCTTAAGGATTGGAATATCTAAAAAAAATTCTTGATTAAAGCCTAAAAAGTAATTACTTTTAGATCCTTATAAATTCCCAAAACTTAAGCAAAAGCGATAGAATTTTTTCCATAGGGCAGACTCTTTAGCTTTCCGGTTATCCTATTTAGCGATTGGTTTTAGATCTCGGGTGCGTCTAATTTGCCGATGAACTAGCTAGACTGGATAAAGGCAAGCTCTTTGTAAGAGTGAATCTGTTCTTTATGCATCTCCACCAGCATCTCCACTAGACATCGCTTCAATTTACTTAAGTAAAAATACAGAGATCTAGCACAAGCAGCGATTGCCTCTTGTGATTTTTAACACCACAGACCTCTTCTGTCCCAAGACAGATGTAGGACGAAAATTTATTTTGATTAGATTGATCTAATTTTAATAATTTGAGCAACCAATACGCTATTTCAGCGTCTATTGCTTTGTTTAGAAGAACTAGTAAAACATTTAATTCCTTAAAAGCCTGCTTTTAGTCAAATTTATTCATTCGTTATTTACAAGACCTAAAGCCGCAAAAGCAGTTGAGAATTTATGTCCTCTGAAGTCAATAGCTCTCCTCTTCATTCACATTGTCAAGCATTTTCTCTGGAGAATAATGGGACACATCCGGCTGAAGGTGAGCTATTGGAGCTAGAACTATATAAACGTCAGCGCCATCAAAACTTAACGCAACAACTACAGCAGCAAGTTCAACTCTCTAAGCTGATTAATCAAATTAGTAATGAAATTCGCAGCACTTTAGATTTAGAAGAAATCTTAAATTCTGCTTGTCGTTTACTAGGCCAAGCCCTGAAATGTAGCAGAGCTAGTATTTTAGTTGTGGAGCCAAATGAGGAAGATAGTCTGACAACGATGGGAGAGTATAACCAAGGCGACTATCCCTCTCAACTCGGCAGCAAAGTCCCCTTCAGAGATAATCCTCACTTACAGGCCTTGATTGCCCAGCCTAGAGCCTTAGCAGTCACTCGCTTTTTAGAGTTTCCGGGCTTAACCGAGCAAATTAGGGAAGTGGCTCAGGGCTTACAAATTCGCTCCATGATGGCTTTGGCAACTCGTTACCAAGGCAAGGTCAACGGCATTATTGGGCTGCATCAGTGCGATCGCGAACGGGAATGGACACCTTGGGAAATGGAACTGCTAGAGGGCGTTGGCAGTCAGTTGGCGATCGCCATCAATCAAGCGTGGCTATATAGTGAAACCCGGCGACAGGTTGAGCAGGAATCTCTCCTGCGCTTAGTCACGAATCAAATTCGCAGCACTTTGGACTTACAGACCATCTTGCAGACAGTAGTGCGAGAAGTGCGGCACTTACTCGACACCGATCGGGTGGTAATCTACCAGTTTTTGGATGCCAACTGGCAAGGCGAAGTCGTTGTAGAGGAAGTCATTAGCCCTTGGATATCGGCATTGGGCCAACTGAGCCAAGACAACTGCTTCTCAGCCAAGTATGCCCAGCAATATCAGGGAGGCCGCGTTCGTGCTATCCACAACATTTTTCAAGCTGGTTTAGACCCTTGCCATGTCAGATTTTTGGAGCGATTACAGGTCAAGGCCAATTTGATTGTTCCCATTGTTATTCGCTCAAAGTTATGGGGGCTCTTAATTGCGCAGGAATGTGGCGCACCTAGGGTTTGGCAAGCTTGGGAAACCGAATTATTACAGAAATTAGCCGACCAAGTCGCGATCGCGATTCAGCAAGCTCAACTGTATACTCAAGTACAAACAGCCGCAGCTCAGTCGCAAGCTCAGGCTGAGACGCTCAAAGCGACGTTAGAAGAACTGCAAACCACACAAATGCAGTTGCTTCAGAGTGAAAAGCTATCTAGCTTGGGACAAATGGTGGCGGGAGTTGCTCATGAAATTAACAACGCCATCACTTTTATTCATGCCAATCTGCCCTATGCCCAACGCTATACTACTGCCTTAAATCAAGCGATCGCCCTTTACGAAGACTGTTGCCCCAATCCTCCAGAAGCGATCGCAGAGTTAATTGCTGAGCAAGAGCTTGGCTATGTGCGGGAGGACTTCCCCAAGCTCATTAGTTCTATGGAGGAAGGTACCAAGCGCATTCGAGAGATTGTTTTAACTCTGCGTAATTTTTCCAGATTAGATGAAGCAGAGCGTAAGTCTGTTGACCTGCATGAAGGCATTGAAAGCACTCTGCTAATCTTGCAGCATCGGGTTAAAACAGGCGTCAAAATTGACAAGCTCTATGGCGAGCTTCCCTCGGTAGAGTGCCATGCAGGACAAATTAATCAGGTCTTTCTCAATCTCTTGGCCAATGCTTTAGATGCCGCTGGGGAAAAAGCAAATATCACCATTCAGACTTGGCATGAAGGCGATCGCGTGGTTGTCTCAATTCGAGATGACGGACCAGGAATTCCTCTAGAGTTACAGGAGCGCATCTTTGACCCCTTCTTCACGACTAAAGAAGTGGGTAAAGGAACAGGATTAGGACTATCAATTTGCTATCAAATTGTGGTTAAAGGGCACAAGGGCCGTCTGCAATGTTGCAGTCAACCTGGAGCGGGTGCCGAATTTCGAATAGTATTACCTGTTTCTGCTTGCCAGCCTACGGCTACTGACTAGCCTTAACTACCTTGGAGTTAAAGCTGGCTAAAGAAAAAATTGTCCAACGTGAAAGGGGCATCAGATTCAAACAGGATGCTCGCAATTCCTGAGGTTTTTAATTGCAGCGGCTGTTGGGGGAGGGGCGCTAGTTCCGCTTGGCCATCGGCCCACAAGTATCGGTAAGAGCCAATACTCACACGCTCCAAGACGACACCGTTACTATCTAGAGCCGTAAGGGTAACTGGGCGAGTGCCGCTGACCAAAGCTTGCATGATTGCGACAGGTCGGCAAAACTGAGCCTGAATGCCAGCTTGAAACGTGGAAGGCATCAAAACTAAGCAGCCTGAACTGGGTACAAAGATCGGATTAGAGGGCCGAATCGCGATCGCACCCCAAAACTGCACTCCTAAAGTAGAATACTGATTTTCTACCCGCTCAAACTCCACTAAATCTTCAAAATCAAGTTGCGTTGGTCCTAATCTTAAAGGGGTAACTTCAGCAGCGATAGCCCGAACTAAATGATGTCTGCTTGTAGGTGGTGCAAGGGGCTGAGACAACTCGGTGTGTGACTTCAGGAAGGAGAACATAAGTATTTTAAATTTTTGATGCACTACCTGGGCTCTACAGTTAACTTACGGAGAATTCCGTAAGCAGGCTAGGCAAGCTGTGTCAGTTCCTTGATTGGTCTGACAAAGACACGCTTTCCGTGACGGCTCAACGGTAGCAAGGTAGTTTTGGAATTAGTTAGATCGCTACTGGAATGGCTTGATTCAATAAATATTCAACTTAACCAAGTTAAATTCGTTACCCTAATACACCCTGAAAATAAGTATTATTTCTGATCAAAATTCAAGTAGCTATTTCTCTGACTTATTACTACCACATGCTTCTTACTAGCTTTTCTTTTTTCATAAACTTTGACAATCTTTCACAAGTGGTAAAGTAGCTACTTCGGTCTTACTTAGGACATAGCTTTTGGCAATCGTTAGCGGCACCGGATCTAAGCAAGACATTTTTGTGCTTACTTCTCTTACTATTCCCAGCCTGCTGCCTTTTCCAGTGTGACAATTGACAGATTGTCTAAATGGCTGCTTTAAAGCTCGTTTCTTCCCGATCCTCTTTTAGCACCTGTGCATTTACTGATCGTGAGATACTCAACTCAATTCCCAAACGATTCCGATAAAATGACTGGGATCACGCTCTTCAATCTGAGGAGTGAACGAGGCGCATGGATCTAAACCAATTGAACAGTGCTTTTACGCTGTTCTTAAGCTTGTTAGTCGAGGCGATTCCCTTCTTGATATTGGGAGTACTATTCTCTGGCTTGCTGTTGTTCTTTGTAGATGAGCGCAAACTGATCAAGGTTTTGCCTAAAAATCCTCTATTGGGAGCTTTTGCAGGCAGTTGTGTAGGTTTCTTGTTTCCAGTTTGCGAGTGCGGCAACGTCCCAGTCGCTCGGCGCTTACTCATGCAGGGCGCTCCTGCCCCCGTGGCGATCGGTTTTTTGCTCGCAGCTCCGACGATTAACCCCATCGTGTTTTGGTCAACTTGGATTGCTTTTCGCGACCAACCAGAGATTGTGTTTTTGCGAGTAGGTCTATCCTTGGCGATCGCGACCATCATTGGCTGGGTCTTTAGCGCTCAAGCCGATCTGCGACCTTTATTACAGCCTGCGGTAGCCAGGGCTATGCCAGTGCCGCGCGAGCCCAAAGAAAGCCAGGCGGAGAGTGGGGTTTCGCCTTTGTTACAATCCGGGACTTTTCTGTTGGGTCAAATTGGTCAACCGATTCGCATGGACACCACCGAATTGCAGGCATCAATGGTCGCAGCAGCCACCATGCGTAAGCCTCTACCAGATCGCTTGTATTTGTTGTTGGAAAATACGGTGCAAGAATTGCGGGAGTTAGGCGGAGTCTTAATTCTAGGCAGTGCGATCGCAGCTCTTATCCAAGTGTTTGTGCCGCGAGAGGTGGTCTTGGGATTAGGCCAAGGGCCAGTCACCTCAATTATTGCCATGATGCTGATGGCAGGTTTGGTCTCCATTTGCTCTACGGTGGATTCGTTCTTCGCTCTGTCCTTTGCTTCTGCATTTACTAGTGGCTCTTTGCTAGCCTTTCTGGTTTTTGGACCCATGATTGACCTGAAAGGTCTGGGTCTGATGCTATCTATTTTTCAGGCTAGAGCTGTCATTTACCTCTTTGCTTTGGCCGCGCAGTTAACCTTTTTGTTTACCCTCTTCATTAACTTGCATGTCAGTTGAGTCTACTTCTGGCCGCCGTCCCCGCAGTGGTGAGCAACGTCGCCGCTTGTTTTTACCCTGGCTCGACGTAGTAGCGATTAGTGCTTGGGGCATTTTGCTGCTCAAGTACTGGCTCACCGGAAAACTCAGTCTGCTAATTCATCCCAACTACACTTGGCTAGCGATCGCTGGTGGCATTGGTTTGCTGTTGATTGGCGGCGGCAAAGCCCTGACGCTCTTACCCCAATCATTTCAGCGGCGCAATGCAGCGATTCCAGTCCAAACCACTCAGCACCTGTCGCTCTTTCCACCGGGTTGGAGTAGTACCTTGTTGCTGTTCACCGCTATCCTGGGTTTTGTCGTCACACCCCGCGCTTTCGCCAGCCAGACCGCTATCCAACGCGGAGTTGGGGATGCAATTACTTTAACCAGGGCTCAACCTCAAGCTTTTCGAGCCTCTAGTAACTCCGAATCGCGATCGCTGATTGAGTGGGTGCGCACGCTCAACGTGTATCCGGAACCAGATGCTTACACAGGCCAAAAGGTGAAAGTCCAAGGCTTTGTCATCCATGCACCGGAACTGCCAGAGCAGTATTTTCTGCTGTCTCGCTTTGTCATCACCTGCTGTGCCGCCGATGCGTATCCAGTCAGTTTGCCAGTGAAGCTAAAAGAAAGCCGCAAAGATTACCCAGTGGACACCTGGCTAGAAATCGAAGGGCAGATGATCACAGAAGATCTCGCTGGAAAGCGTCAACTGACGATTCAGCCTAAATCGATTAAGAAAATCCCAGAACCTAAGAATCCGTACGACTACTAAACAAAAATCCGTACAAGCTGTATTCCAGCCTGAGTTAGTGGAATAGCCAAGTTGTGAAGGAATATTTTTCTCCTTGTGTGACTGGCAAAGACTGATGGGGATGCGTGTAGTAAGACGGGAATACCAAAACGTTGCCAGTTTCGGGCTTTACTTTTAAGTTTTGGCGATCGAAAAACGTTTCTCCCCCTTCAAAGTCCTCATTGAGATAGCCCACAATACTGATATCGCGAGTTGGCACGCCTTGAGCTACTTCCTCAAAGCGATCGCTCAGCAATAAGTTATCGACATGGCGCTTGTAGTACTGACCCGGTTGATAGCGCAAAATTGAGCAAGCTTCTGCGTGAGGGAAGGCAACATCATAATGTTGCAGTAATAGTTGTTGAACTACAGCGATTCGAGCCAGCAAAAGTTGATGAGTAGAGTGCAACAACGAATCAGGGCTATCTAGGGGCAGCAGATCATTACTGCGAATCTGGGCATTCACCGTTGCCACTTCGATTCCTGCCGCTTGAAACTGATGGCAGGTCACCACCTCTAAAATGTGTTTGCAGATGCTGGCATCCAGCAAGCCCCGGACCACAAAGATGTCGGCTCCTAAGGGTGTTAAAGTGTAATCCACGAATCTCTATCCCGCAATCGACGCGATCGCTACATTTTAGCAACGAGCTTTTATGCAGAAGGCGAACTCCACCGCACCTTTAAAGCCATTTCCCCAACCTTTCGACCGCGTGGCGATCGCGCTGATGCTCGTGCTGGCGGTCCTGATCGGCTTACTCCTGTGGAGTGGCGATCGCTCCGCTCCCAAAATTCGGGAGTTTAACTGGCAAAACAAGCAAATTGGGGCAGAGGATACAGCTTTTATTCTCACCTTCAGCCGCCCCATGGAGCAGGCCAGTGTAGAAAAGAACTTGAAACTAGAGCCACCGCTGCCTGGCAAAATTAGTTGGGCAGGTCGCCGCATGGCCTACACCTTAACCATGCCCGCCCCCTACGGCACCAAGTACCAAGTTCAGTTGCAGGATGCTCAAGACCGTTTTACCGCAGAAGGTACAAATCGAGCGTCAATTCAACCATTTTTAGGCCAGTTTCGGACTCGCGATCGCGCCTTTGCTTACATCGGCGTGGAAGGAGAAGAGGAAGGACGGTTGATTCTCTACAACCTATCGCAACAGCAAAAGCGAGTCCTGACCTCGAAAAATCTGGTAGTGATGGACTTCAAAGCTTATCCAGAAGGCGATCGGATTTTATTTGCAGCGACTGAGCGGCAGGCAAATCGTCAAGGAACCCTCGATCAAAAACTGTATACCGTCACGACGGGGATGCATTTCGCCTCTCCTGGTAAACCGATCCGAGAACCCGCCAAGGCAGGTCAGCTCCAGCTTGTTCTCGACAGCAAGGAGTACCAGAACCTTAAGTTTGACCTCTCCCCAGACGGCCAAACCATCGTGATTCAGCGAGTCAACCAACGTAATCCTGGTGACTTTGGGCTTTGGCTTCTCAAGGAAGGAGCAGCCCCTCAACCGCTCAAAACTCAGCCCGGCGGCGATTTCTTAATCACACCGGATAGTAGTGCTTTAGCTTTTGCGCAAGGACAAGGATTAGCAATTCTGCCGTTACAACCTCAAGCCGATCCTTTAGATTTTCTACCCAAATTCGGCATGGTCCTGAGCTTTACTCAGGACGGTTCGGCGGCGGCAATGGTGAAATTCAACACTAACTACACCAAATCACTCTTTTTAGTCACTAACCAAGGCATTCAAAAAGAGGTGCTAAAAACTGAAGGATCTATTTTGAGCGCTCAGTTTGATCCCACCAAGCAAGTCCTCTACAGCCTGATTACGGAACTAATCCCAGGTAACGAATACCGAGAACGGCCTTTTTTGGTGGCGATCAACCTAAAAACTGCTGAGGCAAAACCCTTGTTGCGATTGCCCGATGACCAACGAGACATCCAAATGAACTTATCTCCTGATGGCTTGGGCTTCCTATTCGACCAAACCATTGCAGCCGCTAAGGAAACCAACGCTGAAACCAATTCTCTCCGTACTGATGACGGCAAAGCGATCGCGACGAGTCGGCTCTGGCTACTGCCTGTCACCCCTCCTAGTCCAACTGAAGCTCCAGCGCAAATGCAACCGGAACAACTCCCCCTTGCTGGACTTCACCCCCGTTGGCTGCCATAACTAAACATGGCATTAGTTTGGCCTCGCTTCCTAATCTGTAATGATGGAGTGAAAGTCAGCGCAGGTACATGCAAGTACAGGAGCTCATCAGTCGATATCAACAAGGAGAGCGTGACTTCGCCCACGTTGACCTTAGTGGTGCCACGCTGAGTGGTATTAACCTCCAAGACGTAGATTTAACTGGAGCCAATCTTGCAGGCGCAAACCTGAGTTGGGCCTTGTTAAGCCGAGCAAATCTGACTGGAGCTTGTTTACGACGTGCAGACCTCAGGAGTGCTGGCCTAAGCAGCAGCACCTTAACTGAGGCAGTTTTGAGCGGAGCTAACCTAAGCAAGGTTGACTTACGGCTGGCCCAGCTTCAAGCCGCTGATCTGAATTGGGCAACCTTGCAAGAAGGTGATTTGAGCGGGGCTGATCTGAGTCGGGCCAAGCTCGATCAAATTAATCTTGAAAAAGCTAAATTAAATGGCACTCAGTTTGTGGCAGCCGAATTAATGGAAGCCAACCTGCGGCGAGCTAGCTTAATTAGTGCCAACCTCAGCCAAGCCAATCTCCGAGAAGCCCATTTAGAGGAAGCCAATCTGCGGGAGGCTAAACTAGTTGGCACCAACTTAATTGAAGCTAACCTGAGTGGTGCTTGTTTGCGGCAGGCAGATTTGAGTCAGGCAGATATGCACCGCGTTACCCTCGTTGGCGCTGACTTGAGCGAAGCGGTACTGAATAGTGCGGATCTCAGTCGGGCCAACCTCAGTGGTGCTTATCTCCTCAAAACCAGTTGCAAGAAAACCTATTTACTGCGAGCGAGCTTACAAGATGTCTATCTTTTACAAGCTGATTTAACCGAGGCAAACTTACGAGGTGCTGACCTGCGTCGTGCTGATCTCAGTGGAGCCTACTTAAATGAAGCGACTCTGAGTGAAGCAGACTTAAGCGATGCTTACCTACTAGAGAGCCATCTAATTCGGGCTAACTTAGACGGAGCTCAACTCACAGGATGCTGCATCTATAACTGGCACATTGCAGAGTCAGATCTAGCCAAGGCGGAATGCCGCTACATTTTCACTCAGTTTAACTACACCACCAAAAGCCCAACCGAGCGTTATCCTGCCAACCGCGACTTTGAACCCGGAGAGTTGGCTCGTCAGTATCAAGGTGGCGATGCCATTGTCGAAGTGGTTTGGCAGGAACTACCGCATTGGGAAGCCTTAGTTTTCACCCTGGCTCAGGTAGAACTAGAGTGCCTTGATTTGCGCTTAACGATTCAGTCCTACGACTTAACAGACAACGGCTATTTACTGAAGCTCACAACCGATCGCTCGGTAAACGGCAAAATTTTAGCTCAACGAATTTTGCAACTTTATCCTGAGCTTTTGCCACGTGTACTGTCTCGGCGCTCGGAAATTTTAGGGTTGTTAGGTATAACTGCTCGATCTAGCAATTTAGAGGCTGCCGTCATCACCCCTCAGCCTCAAGCACAGCCACCCACAGTTGCCGCAACGGACAAAGACAAACGATTACGGCTCTACCAAGAGGTGGTGCGCCAGATTCAGCATATTTTAGTTTCACAGGCTCCCAGTCAGTTCGTGGGCAGTGTCGAGCACCTGTTGGATTACCTCAGGCATCAAGGCATTTCTACAGAAGAAATTCAAAAGAAACTGATTAGTCAGGTCATTGTCAAGCGGGCTCAGCAAGATAAAGCTTTTCTAGAGCACTTAAAGCACTGGGAACAAACAGCTAACGAATCAGCCCGATTGTCATCCGTAGGAGAAGCGGTACGGTTGGCGATCGCCTTGCTTTGGACCTAACGCCATCCAATTATTGCTTGCACAAATAAAATTTGTCTTAAATTTGACTTAGTTTAAGCATCCTTTTTTGTCAAGATTGCCTGACTGTCAACATCATGACTGATAATTACTAAGAGATAGAAAAAGACTTAGGGTGCTAAAAGCAACAGAGGGTTGCAGATTGTTCAATCTATATCAACCCAAACTGAGCTTGTGCCGTTTTAGCTCAGTTTTTTCAAAGAAGTGTTTGCGGATTATCTCATCTCTGTTTAATGTTTGATTCTTTTTGCGAGATGGGAATGCTCCAAATGGTTAGTGATCAACTTCCTGAAAAACTGAGTCGTCACTGAGTGCAGCCTTTTGATTATTGGCTCTAGCGGCAAAAAATTTATGCAGAGGTGTGTCTAAGTCTCTACCGGCAATAACGATGAAGTATAGAGCTTGGTCACTTATGGTGTTCGAAGGAGTGAATAAAACAATGAAATCCCCAGTGGGCTTAGAAAAGAACGTCTCTTTAGCCCTGTTGTGTACAGTTTTAGGCTTATTTACAGCAAATGTCTCTCCAGCTGTAGCCGCCACTAACGATAGTACAGATGCGGCTGCCAATCGCTTATCGGCTCTTGAGGTCTTGGCTCCTGAGGCGTCTGTCAAGGAGAGTGAGCCTAGCGATCGCACCACTCAAATAACTGCTTTAGCAGCTGATGCAGCCACTACGACCTCCGCCACCCCAGCGATCGCAAACGCGACCCTGCAAGCTCAAGCTTTGAGCCCGTCTGACGACAGCCAAGGCATGATTGATGTTGCCACTCTAGACTTAGAAAACCCAGAAGCTGTCAGTGATGGCATGGCTCAAGTTACTTCGGTTTCCCAACTCTCTGATGTGCAACCAACAGATTGGGCCTTTCAATCGCTACAGTCTTTAGTAGAACGGTATGGCTGTATCGCGGGTTATCCAGATGGCACCTACCGAGGCAACAGAGCGTTAACTCGCTATGAATTCGCGGCTGGGGTTAATTCGTGCCTAGACCGAATCAATGAGTTGATTCAGGCGGGCACTGATGAGCTGGTGCAGAAAGAAGACTTAGCAACATTACAACGGTTGCAGGAAGAATTCTCTGCTGAACTCGCTACCATCAGAGGCCGAGTCGATTCGCTAGAAGCTCGCACGGCTGAACTGGAAGCGAATCAGTTTTCCACCACAACCAAGTTGTTTGGCCAAGCTATCTTTGGCATCCAAGGCCGTACTGACAATACTGCTGACTTTTTCCCAGTCGATGGCGTTAAAGATACAGAAGACCCAGCAACAAACATTAATTTCATCAACAACGTTCAGCTGAGCTTGTTCACACAACTGAGCAATCGCAGCATCTTGCTAACTGGGCTAGCCGCTGGCAATGGCAGCACAGCTCCCCGCCTCAGCAACGATACTAGGCTGGGCTATGAGCTAGACAGCGATAACCAATTCCTCATCAGTGACTTGAGTTTTCGGCATTTAATTGGCAATAACCTTGCTGTGGTTGCAGGTCCTGTTGGCGTTAACGCAGTCAACGTTTTCCGCGGAGCTAACCGAGTTGAAAGTTCTGGTCAAGGCCCAATTTCGGCTTTTGCCCAGCGGAACCCCATCATTAGTGTTGGTAATGGCACCGGTGGTGCTGGCTTCGACTGGCAAGTCAGCCCTCGCATCAGCTTGCAGGGTGTTTATTCGGCTAGTGACCCTGCTGACCCTAATGACGCTGGCTTATTTGGCAGCCGCCGCAGCGCCACTACTGCTGGAGCTCAATTGACGGTTTCTCCCACGGATACGATTGACCTAGCGCTCCATTACCTCAACTCGTATAACCCTTCTGGATCTAATTTCGCCGGCAGTCTAGGCTTAGGAATTGGTGATGACCAAGTCACCATTGGCTCTGGTCTAAAAACGGATGCCTTTGGTGCCACTGTAGCTTGGCGCGCTACCCCAGGGATTACGGTAGGCGGTTGGGGTGGCTTTACTAATTCGCGGATTCCTAATCGCGATGGCAATGTGGAGACCACCAACTGGATGGCGTTCCTCAACTTCCCCGACTTGTTCGGCGAAGGCAACTTGGGCGGAATTTATGTAGGCCAGCCACCTAAAATTACCGAAAGCGACTTACCAGCAGGTCAGAACATTCCTAACTTGCTAGCAGGCGGAGCAGGAACTGAAGGGGATCAACCCGGTACAACAACGCACTTAGAAGTGTTCTACCGTTATCGCGTCTCTGACAACATCACGATTACACCAGGTGTGATTGTGCTCTTCAACCCAGGTAATGCCCCTGAAAGCGACACAGTAGGAATTGGTGCCTTGCGAACCACATTCACCTTCTAGCCTCTAGCTTGTTCAAAAGCCTAGGCAAAAAGCGATCGCCCCAGCTAATCTTTCAAGCCAGGGCGATCGCTTTGGTATTGCACGTCAGAGCAGCTCTTCGTCGATCTTTATTTTTCAGCACTTGCTGTGGTTGAAACCAAGCGCTTCTTCAGAGACTCAGCTCGACGCTTAGCTGTTAAGCTTTGGGGGTCCAGCTTGAGGGCTTCTTCATAGGATTCGAGAGCTTGAGTCATAAGCTGCTTGCGCTCATAAGCGTGCCCAATATTATTGAGAGCTGTCACATAATTAGGGCTTAGTTTTAGAGCTTCTTTGTAATGACGAATGGACAAGTCATACTGCTCCTGAGCAAAGTAGGCATAACCGAGCGCGTTGTAGATTAGCGCTGTGTTTTCCTCTCCCTCTAAATCGGGTGATTTAAGGGCTTTTTGCAATTGTATGACTGCCTGAGAAAACAAATTTTTCTCTAAATAGATACTGCCAAGTTCATAGTATTCTTCGGCTGTACCTTTTTCTTTATTCAACTTATTCTGCAAGCGCGAAATCGAAGTTTCAATCTTGCGAGTTTTCAGCACTTGGCGAAGAATCGCCCAGCCTGCGCTTGCCAACAAAGTTAGCAAGATTGACAAATAGACGATGGGAAGCAAGCTATCCATATTTGTTATGCGTGAGCACCGCTAAGCAATCTGGTTTAAATAGAATTCACCTGATTAGGGACGCAACATCTCTGTAGGTTTCGTATCCCTATCCTTCAATAAGTTAGCCCACGGCAGACCCCAATAGACGGCTCGTTGTTGTAGCCAACCATCAGAATGCCAACGCGCGATCGCACTATTCACTTGACGTCGCAAGTCGTCGTACTGCACGCCTTTAGGCAGGACCACACACAAAGGCTCCGCAGATAACAAAGTCGGCAGCAGATGATATTGAGGATATTTCTGCACCCACCCGGTCAAAACACTGACATCCGCCGCAAAAGCAACGACTTTACCTGACTCTAGGAGGGAGTATGCCGCTGCGTAGGAGTCTACCCCTACCAATTTAGCGCCAGGAACCAGATAGCGCACTGTGGCGATCGTGCTAGAACCATTCAGCGCGGCCACTGGACGCTGGTTTAAATCAGCTAGTCGCTTGACTGTTGCCGCTTTAGTTACTAAAGCAGTGCCATCTAGATAATAGGGAAGACTAAAGCTCACTAAACGGGATCGGGGCTCAGTTGCAGTCACTCTCGCGATCGCGAAGTCTGCTCGACCTGCCAAAACAGATGGAAGGCGCTCTTGGTTAGCAACAGGCTGAAGTTGGATGGCATCTGCCTGACCTAGCAGTTCTTGAGCTAAGCGGCGAGCCACGTCAATTTCAAATCCTTGTAACTGCTGCGCTGAATTTTTGAACGCTAGCGGATATAGGTTTTCTTTAACAGCAACAATCAGGTAGCCCCGTTGTTGAATCGACTTCAACGTTTCAGCACTACCTGATTGACCTGCTAAACTCAGCCCAATTACCAAACAAAGACTAGATACTTTGCTGAAGAAATTCAGCGGCTCAAACACCTTTGATGCTGCCTTACCTAGTTTTTCACTTAGGCTGACTTTGCTTGACTCGCCAATTCTAGAACTCTACCGAAGCCCGCCGGATCTAGAACCGCCAGTTGTGCCAACATTTTACGGTTGAGTTGAATGTCAGCTTTTTTGAGGTTGCCAATTAACTGACTGTAGCTCATGCCATGCTGACGGGATGCTGCGTTAATGCGAGCAATCCACAGGCGACGAAAGTCTCTCTTCCGTTTACGGCGATCGCGGTAGGCGTTCCGCAATGCCTTCATCACTTGTTGGTTAGCGGTACGGAAGAGGCGAGAGTGAGACCCCCGAAAACCCTTCGCTAGCTTTAGAATCTTTTTGCGGCGCTTACGAGCGACATTGCCGCGTTTTACTCGTGTCATTGATTTATTGTCCTAGTAACTTTTATAGATAAGGAAGCATCAACCGCACGTTTTCTTCGTCTCTTTCATGCACAACCGCTACATGGGAGAGCTGGTTTCTGCGCTTAGCGCTTTTGTGCTCTAGCAAGTGGTTCTTGAAAGCTTTACGGCGCAGGATTTTACCGCTGCCGCTGGCTCTAAAACGCTTAGCAGCAGCCTTACGAGTCTTCAGTTTTGGCATGGACTGGCTTTAATTCGACACGGTCTCCAATTTTATCGCTAGTTGTGTCTTGATAGCAAGCGATGGTGAAGAATTGCTGCCTGTCATCAAGAAACAGATTGAGACTGCTGGGGCCACAAATAGATTGCACCCGAGACCCAAGTGAGGCCGACCGCAACCCAAAATGCTATCAGACTAGGCGTACTCCAGATAGCAGGCAAAGGTGCAATTAAAAGGGCGATCGCTAAAATTTGACTCACTGTTTTGAGCTTGCCCCAGATATTAGCTCCTGTAATGGTGCCGCCTGTCATGGATGGGTTTACCCGCCAGCCTGCGATCGCCAGCTCTCGTCCCAGAATCAAAAACACTCCCCAAGCAGGCACTTGACCTAGCTCAATTAAAGACAGCAACGGCGCTAGCACTAGCAGTTTATCGACTAGGGGATCAAGAAACTTGCCTAAATCTGTGACTTGATTGAGCTTACGGGCTAAATAACCATCTAACCAATCTGTTCCTGCGGCAATGAGGAAGATGGCTACACAAAACCAGCGAGCTTCTGGAGTAGGCTCGTGCAGACCGTAAAGCAGCAAAGGCACGCCTAGTAAACGAGATAGGGTAATCCAGGTAGGAACAGTCATAAAGTATAAAGTCGGTAATATGAGCCAAGCTATCTGCCATCGTACCGACTGATGTTCCTCGCTGGAGTGAATAAACGGGTTTAAGGTGAAGACGCCGCACAGCAGATCTTCACCTTATGTTATAGAAATGTTGAGGAATTAATCTAGCAAGCTCCGTCCTTATTAAGAACAACTCCAATCGTTTTAATGATCAGGTAGAGGTCGTAAGCAATAGACCAGCGGCGTTGGTAGCGGAGATCTAAGCTAATAATCTGTTCAAAATCTTTTACAGTGGACCGACCATGTACTTGCCACTCACCCGTCATACCAGGCTTCACATTGAGTCGTTGCCAGTGACGCTTGTTGTAGCGTTTGACTTCGTCTATGGTAGGCGGACGAGTTCCAACCAAGCTCATGTCTCCTATTAAGACATTCCAAAACTGGGGTAATTCATCTAAACTGGTTCGCCGCAGAAAGCGACCCACACGAGTCACGCGAGGATCGGCTTGGTTTTTGAAGATATGACCTTTAGCTTCATTGGTGACCAAATGCTTCAGTTGCTCCGCATTCGCCACCATGGAACGGAACTTCCAAATGCGAAAGGGATGACCTTGACAGCCGCAGCGCATCTGGCTGTAGAGAATAGGGCCTGGATTATCTAGCTGGATTGCGATCGCAACTGGAATAGCGATCACGGCAGTCATGACCAATCCTACTAATGCACCAAGAATATCTAGGAAGCGCTTGATTTTATGATTGACTGATGGGTGTACATCAGCAGCACAACCAAATTTGGTGAAACCACTGGTGGTGAAGTTAGTAGAAGAGAAATCAGAAGTTGTAATCACAGCTGATAGGTGAGTTGCTCTAAGGGTCCTCACTTGCAACTATACGAAGGCACCTTTACAAACCGAAAGGAAAACAAGGGAGGTTCGTCCAATCTTTGAACTTATGACTGGTTATATAAAATTCCGATGTGGTTGTTGCAGTAAAAAACTCAGTTAAAGTGCGACTCTGAAGAGTTCCAAGAACTTCACCTCGTGCTACCGCTGTGGTAATGCGGTGTACGAGTATGAAAGCCCCTGCTCCAGAGTAAGCGGCTTCAGCAAAAGCCCTGAAACAACATAGCTTGTATAGGAATACTGAAGGCCCTTATGCAAATCAACGGTTAAGCTCAACTGCACATAACAGCAAACACTGATAGCAAACAGGCCAGTATCAGCCTAAAGGAACCGGAAAGAGGCAGAGCATTTAGGCAGAGACCCTGTAGAAGCGATCGCCCGCCTATTCAACAGCCAAGCTCAAATTAACTGCAAATGGCTCTTCCAAAGTTTGTTTGGTATTGGCCATCACTTGAGACAGGTACTCTTGTAAACGCCGACATTGCTCTAGATTCGGGCGATAGACTTGATTACCCTCCTTCAAAAAGAGGGGAGCGGCAGTTAGAGCATGTCCGTCCAGATATTGTTTCGACGATTCTGTGAGGCAATTCCTATCTTGCTCCAAGGGCACTAGACCTGGTGGTAAATGCCCTTCCAGCAGCGCCAGAATATGTAGCTGACAAGAATGAGTGTTAATGCCTCGGCGCTCCAAAAGCTGCATAATTCCAGCGATCGAAACAGGCTGAGAGGGAAAAGCTCGTAATAACTCTAAAAGCAAGAAATAATCCCCATACTGCTGGCGAGGCAAGTCTAGCACTTGAGGATACAACGGCAGCGCTGCTAATCCGTAAGCAACACGGCTACAAGAAACCAAGCGATCGCCCAGAATAGCGGTTTTAGGTTCGGCGGCTCCAGAAGTTGTGACATCGTCAATGTCTTCTGAATAGGCAGTTTTATCGCCTATATTCAAGCTGCGATCGCCTTGGTAAGTATCTTGAATAATCGTGGCATTAGGCAACTTCTGGCGTAGCCAACGCGCGATCGCAGGCAAAGAAGCAGTGCCTCCAGTACAAATTGCCTGATTAATTGCTTGCATCGGCAGCCCTGTCTGGCTTAGCAAAACATTTAATTCTCGGTTCAGACGCTGGATAAAGGGGAGAAATACTTGGCTTTCTAATTGCCGTCGCATAATCATCCAACGCTGATCACCCAACTCAAACGTGAATTGCTCTTCGTGTTGCAAGATCAGCTTCAGATGCCTAGCGGCTTCCAACAACCCTTGGCCTAAGGGTGAGCTTTCTAAGCGTTGTTGTAGGCGATGACGAGTTTCCAGGTCGGGTTCGCCGGGAATTGGCAGTGGTATAGTATCTAACCCTAAGCTATCCCAAGATAGACCATCCAACGCTGAGGCTTCTGCCTGCCAGTGCCATTGAGTCTCTACGACATTGCTCCGGTTGGCTGTGCGAGATTGCCGAAACCACTGGGGATGCAGTAGTTGGCAAATAATATCTTGGTCAATCACATTGCCTGCATAGGGTAGGCTACGCAGACTGAAGTCACTATGGGTCAAGTCAGGGAGATGGTCGGGTAAATTCACCAGAACCATTTCACTGGTGGTTGCTCCTGCATTGATCACCAGGGTGCCACCTTTCCACTGAGAGCGGTTAGGATTACGCAGCTCCGACAAGACAGCGGCGATCGCATCTTCGACAAAGAAAATTTGCTCGGGGCGAGAGACTAATTTGGCTTCTAGAACTGCTTCTCGCAAATTAAAGTTATAGGTATCTGGCCAATTAGCTGGGTAGCCAAGAATTACCCCTTCTAACTGAGCCAAAGCGGACTTGAGAGCGGGGGCATCTAGACCATTGGCAGCACAGATGACATCGGAGTTGCTAGTAACTGGACTCAGGGTTTGCAACAATGATTGCAAGGCCTGCTGTAACCAACTGAGAGGAATTTGGCGGTAGTCAGACCATTGAATTACAGGTTCCCAGCTATCGGTGGCTGTAGCGTAATGGGGAATACCAACTTTCAGATACGGTTTAATGTTCTGGATGAATAACTCTGGTGTGAGCTCAGGCCCTCCTGGCAAGGCTAAGGTATCAACGGCTATGGCATCGCGATCGCGTAAAGCCAGCGCTATTGCTTGCGAACCCACCGCAACCCTAGTCTCCGACAATCCATGAGACGTCAATGGCTGAGCTGGCAAATAGACAGCGGTTGGCAGACGATAAGATTTAGTTTCGGCTTCAAGGCCTCCTCGCTCTCGCCAGTAAATCGGATGCAGCTTTTGACTAACGCGATCGAGCAAGACAGCCGAGAAACCAGTGGTACCGCAATCAATCCCCAAATACCAACTCTGCTTCACCCCTCCTACCGCTTCTGAGACTGAAGGCTGGGCTGGCAAAGTTTGATCGTCAGATCCGGTGGGCGGCTCAGCGACGGATGTCGTAGCAGATTGGACGGTTTCAGGGACAACTTCTGCTGCGGTATCAAAACCCGCAGGTTGAGATACTTGGTTCAACAGCTCATCTGAATAGTTGTGATCCTCCAGCACCCTATCAGATGCGGGTGTCTCTACTGGATCTTTTTTTTTTCGTCGGACTGGAGATTCGACGTTTCAGGAGGCGTTAGAGTGCGATCGCTACTTTCTGCTGTGGGAGAATTCGTAGCTTCCAGAAAATCCATAAACGCATCATCTATGGTTAAGTTCTGCGTATCCAGTTCTGTAGGTGGGTGGTCGATAGGCTGGGCAGAAGCCATTGGCTTAACTGAGACATCTGACGAGCTAGGAGGAGCGATCGCAGGAGAGTCTGCTAACAAATCAAACCCATCCAAGGTTAAATCAGTCGTTGGATCAGCAGGTAGTTCTAAATCTGCGTCCTCCCAAAGAGCTAAGAGGTCATTCGACAGAGCTTCCGTCTCTTCCGTCTCTACAGACGCTTCAGGCTCCACAGGAGGCAATGTTTCCGGTAGGGTTTCTGCAAAGTCTTCCAAGGTGAGACGATCCCAATCCTGAGGCTCAGGAAACTGAGCAGTATCCCACGCAGGCGACTGGTTTGGGTTCTTTGCTGGCAATGAGTCGCTGGATGGCAGGGGTTGATCACTCACGTTGCTAGTCTCTATCTCCATAGCCTCCGTCCCTGAATAGTCAGGAAAAAGGTTGGAATCCTCTAAGCTAAACAAGTCTTCATTCAACTGCTGAACCACATTTTCATCCAGCCACAAGCCATCAGCTGTTTCATCGCCTAAGTCATCATCAATTGCGATGAGCGATTCTTCCGGCGCTGCTGGTATGTAGGTATCATCCAGAGCATAAGCATCAGGTCCACTCAGCGATGGGACATCCTGTAGCGATCGCTCTGACAGCAGTAGCTCATCTTCAGCCTCAAATGTTACTGAGCTAGACGGAGCCATAGGCGTAGCAGAAACCATAGGAGGCGTAGAAGTCAGTTGCTCGTCCACGACCTCAGCCCCACCCAGCAACTCCGCCAATTCAGCTAACGGATCAGCGTCATCCAACTCGTCTGCAAAGCTAGAGCCAAATTCCTCTAAATTTAGTGCTTCCGAATCGAGTGCTCCAGAGCCTATAGCCGCTGAATTTGTAGCTGCTGAACTGGTCACTGAGCTTGCTACTGCACTGGGAGCGATCGCCTGCGTGGGCGGCAAATCAAAGCTGAGCAGGTCAGGATTCTCATCACTAGGAACTGGTTCAGCTGCATCTGCAAACAAGAAATCTTCTAGGGTAGTCACTGTTTCATCAGGCTCAGGGGCAGCAGAAAATAAGTCTGCTGGGAGATCCTCTGCGATCGCAGCCTGAGGAGTTGGACTTGGCCCTGATGCCACCTCTTCAAGCCCATCAAACAAATCGTTAGTTGCCGGGGAGGACAGAGAGCTGTCTGGTGACGTTCGCGCTTGCAATTCTGCCGTAGATTCAGCTAAGGCAAGGTTTGGATCAGCGGTCTCAGGAGTATCTGACAGAGCCGCCGCAGGTGTTGATGCAGCAGAAGTCAAGCCTGGTATTTCCGCCTGTGGTTCCAAGCCAGAAACTAAATCATCAGAACCAAACAAACTGTCATAAAGGTCATCATCTGCCAGGCTAGACTCGGCAGTTTCAAGGCTAAAGGCTTCTGCGTTAGAAGTTGCTCCAACTAAATCTTCTAACCCTGTGGTTGGCTCCAAGGCATCCGCTACATCCGCTTCAGCATCTTGGTCGTGCAAAGCAATATCAAGCTGCGCCAAAAACTCTAGCTCCGAAGCAGTAGGGACCACGTTTGCAGGACTCGCTGAAGGAGCCGCAGAACTTTGGAGAGTAGGCTGAGGAGTTGATGGCGTTAAGTTATCTGGTAAATCATTGGTTGGAGTAGCAGCTTGCTCCAGTCCTATGCTATCGAGGTCTACATCCAGCAGCTTGTCTAGATCGTCCTCCAACTCAATATCCGCTAGATTAAGGCTCTCTAGGTTTAAGTCTTCCAGAGAATCATCATCCTCCAGCTCTGGCAGCAATGGTGGCTCTAACGGCGGCTGGCTTTCGCGTCGTAGCTCAGCGCCGGCATAAGGCAGCTCTAGAGCGGCTGGATCAAGCTTAATTCCCTGCGGAACTTGAGTGCGTGACTCATTAGGGGATATAGCAGCGGGTGTAGCGCTAGACTCAGCAGCCGGGGAAATTGAGGTTAATGGGGCCGTCGTTTCAGGACTAGTGGCATCACCCGACTCCAACTCTGGGGTTGGCATAGTGTAAAGGAACGAAGATGCTTCTCGACCTAATTGTTGAGCTAAGTGACTGACCAAAGCGGTGAACATGACTTCCCCTTGTTGGCCTAGGTCATGCATGCGCTCTAACCCCGTGGAAAGCGACTCCTCATAGCTTTGGACATTCCTTTGTAAGGCTTCAAACACCACACTCAGAGTTGAATCCAGGTTCATCAACAACTGATCCGAGCGGGCTTGCAACACTTGCAGTTGTTCTACTCGTTGGCCTGGGTTTAGCAAAGGTTGATTAGCAGCCGTGCGGCCACCTAAAGCGATCGCCTCAGTAGACTGACCTTCATAAACTGATTGAGACTGTAAAGTCGATAAAGTTTGGGCAACCTGCTGAGTCAAGCTATCTTGCAGACGCCCCATCAGCACTTGTAGAAACTCGCCGATGATTTTCTGCTGATTTGCTTGCTGCTGCGCTAGAGAGTAGTGATGCCGTTGCGACTCTAACTGTCTAATTTCCTGAACTAAAGCCTCGCGCTGTTGCCGTAATGCCTCCAAATCTGCCTGTAGGGGCTGCGTTAGGCTGGAGCGCAGATGATCCATTTCTTGAGCTACAACCTGGAGAATCTGCCGTGCTGCTTCGTCTTGGCTGTTGCCAACTGGCGCGATCGGGGCTCTGACGTAGTCAGGATTCTGAGTGGGTTGATACTGGATATCGTAGGTCGATAAATTAGATTTGGTTCTAGTCTGAGAGAGTTCATCGGCAACCATCCGCTGTTGTACAGAGACAAGATAGCTGCGAACTCGCTCTAACACTCGGCGCTGCTGAGTCGTCTCTCCAGACATGACCCAAGGTAAGCGGGTACTAGGTTTCTGGAGAACTTTATCGATTTCAGCAATCAGTGTTTGGATTTGGTCCTTCTGAGAAGTCACGATGGAACCCCTGACTAGAACTTGACAGGTATAAAGCGATCACGGCTCTGGATGCTTCAAAGATTAGTTTGCCCAGCCAGAGGGCTAATTTTCCTCTAGTCTAAAGTGAGCTTTTCGATCATTTGCCCCCTTCATCTAGAACTTGGGCTAAAAGTGAGGGTTAAGCAATTTCCAGAGGTGGGTTAAGGCTACAGTGTAGAAGCTAGTTTGAAGCTAATCAAAAATCAACGAAGCTCTGGTTATTAATCTTCATATTAGTCATCGTTTTGCGATTGCCAGAATTAATTTAACTCCAAGCACTATCAAGCACTGCTAGATTTTTGCCAACTGAAATAATTTTGAAGATTTCAGTTGACCAGCAGGCCAACAGTTGGACAAAGTTTACGCCAGAACAGGCTAAAACTTCTACGACTTGGCGAAATTTATCTCGCTTTAGAGGACTTGCTGAGCTGCCTACCAGTCAAATTGGGTTATATCTCACCATTGGGAGTCACATTTAGTGTCAATAAAAGATTGTTCTCCTCTCGTCCCTGAATCCAAGCGGCAGGTCAGGCCAGTCTAACTAATCTGGTAGCTCGGCAAACACTTCTGTCTAAAAGTGGGAAAACTTTAAGCTATTATTGCTGTGGATTTCCTTGCTACTAGGGCGGATTGGTAGCAATGATATTTCTCATATCAGCTTAAGTATCTTAGACTTTCAAATGTGTCCTATTTTTAGATGCTTCGTCTGAGTTGAGTCAGATGGGTCAAGTCGGTGGGCTAGGGAGTTGCGGGGCTAGCTTCAAGATTGAGAGTCAACTTCAGCCATAGGAGTAATGCCACTTTGCCTGGCTGACTACCCTTAGGGTAAGCATTATCGACATTAATAGGCCCTAGATTGCTAGGCCACTTAGTCTGACTGACTTTATAGAAATTACAATGCAATGGCCCCATGGAAGATCGGTATAGCCCTCGTGAACCTCAGTCTAGCCCTGCACTAATTCGCTCTGCTCCTTTCTTTGAAGGCTTACCAGAGGCTACGGTCGAAAAGGCTACGGCCCATGTTGTCATGCGTAGCCATCCTTCTGGCCAAGTAATTTTATTAGAAAATGACTGGGGTAGTTCTGTCTACTTTATTTTGGACGGTTGGGTCAAGATTCGGACTTATAACTTAGATGGCAAAGAGGTCACCCTCAACATTCTTGGTAAGGGTGAATTATTTGGAGAAATGGCTCCGCTAGATGAAGTACCTAGATCTACAGATGTCATTACCTTGGCGCCTACTGTGATTGGCAATATGCCAGCCCAAGATTTTGTCCAGTTAATTCATACAGAGCCAACGGCAGGCATTCGTCTAGCTCAGCTGATGGCACGACGGCTACGCCAAGTGAATCGACGGTTGCGGTTGCGAGAGTCTGACAGTACCTCTCGCGTGGCGGATATTTTGTTGTTTCTAGCTGAGGGGCAGGGAAAACGGAGCCAAAAGGGAGTTGAAATTCCTAACTTGCCGCACCGGGAACTGAGCAGCTTGAGTGGTTTAGCGCGTGAAACTGTGACGCGGGTCTTGAATAAGCTGGAAAAAAAGGAATTGATTGTTCGCGATCGCGACATTCTCTGCATTCCGGATATGCACGCTCTGGAGCGCCTGTTGGTTTAAGTGAGGCAGGGGCGATCGCGGCAATTTAGCTCCTGCCGAGACTGACCCGAACTAGCGGATGGGGTCTAGAGTTTAGGTATAGAGTAGATCTGCTAGCTTACCTAACTGTGCATGAGTGATTCTTCCGAAGACCGCCACTCAGAGAGACCGCCTGATTCTCAGCCGGGTCCTACTCAATCTTCATCTCCTGAATCAAGCTCCACTAGGCCCACTGACCTTCATACTTCAACGGCTCTAGCTGAACCACAGGTCACGAGTGCAGCTCCTCTAGCTATGGTGGAGACTGCTTTCTTAGCCAGTACAGCGAGCCTGATTTGGCTGGTCAACTATTACTTCCCGATGGGGCCTTTATTACGGATTTTTTTCCCGGTCCCCATTGCCCTGACCTACTTGCGCTGGGGACACCGCGCTGCTTGGATGTCAGCCCTAGTGTCTGGGTTGCTGCTATCAGTCCTCATGGGGCCAACCCGTAGCATTCTGTTTTTAATGCCTTTTGGGCTGTTGGGAGTTCAATTAGGAGCGCTTTGGCGGCGGCGAGCAAACTGGTTTGTTTCCATCAGTATCGGCACCATTATTGGCACTTTTGGCTTCTTTTTCCGGATTTGGCTAGTTTCGATTTTGCTGGGTGACGATCTGTGGGCTTATATCACCACTCAAATTACAGAATTGGTGGAATGGGGTTTTGTGAAGCTAGGGCTGTTGATCCAGCCTGAACTAGCGTTGGTTCAAGCGATCGCGGCGATCATGATTGTAATCAACAATATTGTTTATCTTTTTGTTGTCCATCTAGCAGCTTGGTTGCTTTTAGAGCGTTTAGGCAACCCGATCCCAGCGCCTCCTAAGTGGGTACAGGTGATTCTGGATTACGAGGCTGATTAATGTCTCTAGCCGAGATGATTCGGGTTTATACGCAAGCGCAGTTAGGACAGCATTGGCTCCAGCGCTACCAACGGCGTCGCCCTTTATTCGCCTGTGTACTTGGGTTTACAGCCACGGGTCTAATTCCAGGCATTTCTGCGGCGGGTGCTACCCCACAAGATCGGCGCTATACCGCGATCGCTGATGCCGAATTCCTCTACCAGGGACCTCAAGCTGCTTCTCAATATGCTTTGCCGCCCCTCCAGGCTGGTGCATCCCCGGTTTTAATTTCACGGGCTGTCGTGGAGGCCCAAGCAATTCCACTTTACTTATTTAATGCTGGTTTACCCGTTCCCCCCCCAGTTCCTTGCGTTGATTTGGGGGGGACTGCTGCGGCATGTTTAAGCCAAGGCCAAGCCTTAAGCCGACCAGTCGTTCAACATCTGCTGGAGCAAGGATTGGCTTGGGGCCAGCAGCTCGCGGCTCAAGTTCCCCAAGGCTACTTAATTTTGGGAGAATGCGTTGTGGGTGGCACAACCACAGCTCTAGCCATTTTGACAGGTCTCGGTCTTGCAGCGGCTGGCAAAGTCAACAGCAGTCACCCTACCTGCAACCATAGCCAAAAGTGGGCAGTTGTCCAGGCAGGTTTGCGGCAAGCGGGTTTGGTTAACTCCGAGGTTGATCCGCTTCAGTTGGTAGCCGCAGTAGGCGATCCGATGCAAATTGTAGTTGCGGGCATGGCGATCGCGGCTAGTCGAAGTTGTGGCGTCATGCTAGCCGGAGGCACCCAGATGTTGGCGGTCTATGCTTTGTTACGAGCGATCGCGACTACTTACACTTTGTCATGGCAACCAGAGCAGATTGTCGTCGGCACAACTCGCTGGGTTGCTGAAGATGCGACAGGAGACACGGTAGGCTTAGCCAATCTAATTGGCACGGTCCCGCTTTTAGCTACCCAGCTGCAATTTACAGCAGCTCGCTACTCACAGCTCCAAGCTTATGAGCAAGGATATGTGAAAGAAGGCGTAGGGGCTGGCGGTTGTGCGATCGCAGCTTCTCTTTATCAAAACTGGAGTCAAGCGCAATTGCTGCAAGCGATCGAGGCGTTGGCAGAACGCTACTGTCAAGCTGACTCAAGGCAAAATTTGCTTCTCAATCACTCTTAAGCTAGTTATGAACTCAATTGCACTCGAATTGCAGGATTGCGTTCGCTAGTGAACTCTTTGAGATAGCAATTGCTCTTCTAGAGCCGCAATGCGATTGTAAGCCGCAGTCAACTGAACTGTTAGCCGACGAATTTGAATCTCGGGCGCTAGATCGCGCTCGCTACTTTGATCTTCCATGCTGGGGTAGCTGGTATCAGTCAACACATCTTTATGATCCATCCCCATCTCACGGCTGCTATGAGTTGAATAGGGATATCGTCTGCCGTGAGCTTCTAGCTGAGTCGATGGTGCTCCCTGCATTACCAATAGCTTCATTTCAGCTACAGCTTCTGAAAGTCGATGGTTGAAATGCTCAATCATCTGCTTCTGAAGTCCATCAACTTTTGTATTTAAGGCAATGACTTGTTCTTGAATTGGATCCATGGGGTGCCCTAGTAGCCTAATGAATTCTCTTTATCCTAAGAAAGGATTCCCAAATATGACGACTAGTGCTGAATAATTTAACCTTTCGACAAAGTAGCAATTCATCAGCTTTTTAATAAATTTGAGCCAACAATTAAACGATTTAATCTCTCCAAAAATTAATCAAACTCAATGCAAAATCTCATTATTGAATTTATCTAAATCCTGCCCAATTCTAGACTGTACTCCTAGAACAGCAAGAGTTTTGGTAGTTACCATCACAATCATTCAAACTGTAACAACCTCGATTCTTAAGCTTAGGTTTAGGAAGGTATCTCAGCTTCAAAAAAACAGCTGCTAGCCAGCTCCCTGGTAGTCTCAGCTTCTAGAACGGTTGCAGCAGGCCTAATCTGAGCAGCTTTTTCAAGTTTTCAGGCGATCGCGCGTAGCCAAACTAGTTGTAGCTCTGTGCCCTGCTTAATCTCTCTACTCGGCTCAGGATGTATACTCATGCTGCTATCTATATGAAATAAGCGCTAGTCCTAACAACTAATTAAACTTTTGTACTACTTATTGCTAATTAAAGCTAACTGTCCAATTGGCTAAAGAGTTACTCAAAAGAAATCCAACCGTCATTGTCGAAAGAAATGCTGAGCTTTAAGGATTTTTTCATTACCTGTGCTGGGACAGGGACAACTGAGAGAACTTACCATTTTGTTACTGAAAGTAGGCTCGAGCGTTCTTACACGGAATACCAAGTTCAACCCCTGACTGCGGCAGATAAAAAGCAGATTTTGCTTCTCTCTGAGACCGCAACATTACAATTACAAGTGGCGGAAAATGACTTTTCAGCTTTGATCGAGGATCAAGACAACTTGCCAGGATTTGCGATCACTTTTAATACTCGCTCCGAGACTGGAGAAACCGTGGCAATGAGCCTGCAAGCCTTATTTGTTGCGGATAGCTTAGTTGTAGCTTCCAATACCACTGGCAACGCGCCGCTGTTGCCGATCGCAGCCCAGATCTCGACCTAAACAGCAGGAGAAATTATTCAGGGGTTTTACCTACGTAATGCAGCTTATTCAGAAGCGGGTGCGATCGCGGGTCGCTTTACCTATCAGCGCACTCGTCAAACGTTGGAAATGACAACGTTCTACAATCGTTCTGTAGCGGTTGATCAAATGCGTTTAATTGCACCAAACGTACGCCTCCGCACCATCGTGACGTATCAGCGGCCTCGACCCCACGAAATTCCGAGCGTAATTGATCTAATTGGCTTTGGGGTTGAGCACAAACAGTCGGCGTAGGAGTCGCAGCAGTTCAATGGATCGACGGTCTTTTCTTCAAGGAGTTGGCGTTTTAGGGCTGAGCCAAGCGCTAGCAGGGTGTAACGGTTCAGCCCGCGAAGCTTTGAGGGTTCGGTTACTCAAAAGTTCGATTCCACCACAGATTTTGGACAAATTTCGTCGGAGTCTCCAGCAGCCCGCTCGGCTTGACTTTGCCCCAGAGCCTCAACTCGGTCAGTTGTTTCAGCTTCTACAGAATTGGAAGCGTCCAGCAGCCTCCACGCAGCCCCAACCCCAGACCTCCTGGCCATTCGTTTCTCGGAATCGGCAAGGTGCTGCTACAGGAGTACCCGATTTGGTAACTCTGGGAGATTATTGGTTGGCTCAGGCAATTCAACAAAACTTGATTCAACCCCTCAACCCTCAACAGGTGGCCGCTTGGGCCCAAGTACCCTCTGCTTGGCAAAAGCTCGTGACTCGCGATCGCCAAGGACAAGTGGCGGAGCAGGGTCAAGTTTGGGGCATGCCGTATCGTTGGGGTACGACTGTGATTGCTTACCGTGCTGACAAATTTGCTGAGCAAGGCTGGGCTGTGCCTACCGATTGGAGCGACCTGTGGCGACCTGAACTGCGCGATCGCATCTCGCTATTAGATCAACCCAGGGAAGTCATTGGCCTAACGCTGAAGAAATTAAATCATTCTTACAACACAGAAGATTTGACCAAGGTAGCTGCTCTCAAGTCAGAATTGCAGGCGCTACACCAACAAGTTAAGTTCTATAGCTCCACCAATTATCTGCAACCCTTGATTTTAGGGGACACTTGGCTGGCGGTAGGTTGGTCCACTGATGTTCTAAGCTTGATGAAAAATAATCGCCAAATTGCTGCTGTTGTTCCACGCTCAGGCACAAAGCTTTGGTCAGAGCTTTGGGTACGTCCTACGGTAGCCCCCCCAACCACAGCCAGCAATAGCGGCCAACCAAGTTTGTCAGAACAGTGGCTAGATTTCTGTTTACAACCCCAAACCGCGATTCAGCTTTCAATTTTGAGCCAAGCTGCTTCGCCCGCAGTAGTAGGACGCGATCGCGCCACCTTGCCCGAGGCTTTACAGAAGCAACCCGTCTTACTACCTGAGCCATCAGTGATTGAGAAGAGTGAGTTTCTCTACCCCCTATCGGCAAAGGCGAGCGAGCAATATCAATCTTTATGGCTTGCAGTGCGCCCAACTTCCTCAAGGGGATGACTGAATCGGTCTACCCAAGCCGTTTTTCCCTAAAGCATCAACAAAGAGGCGGCAGGTCGGTGTTGCCTGAGCAGATGGGCTAGCAGGTGAAAAAGCGCAGGTATAAGCTGCTAACAAGCGGCCCTGACTATTAAAAACTCTGGTGCTAAAGCCGTAATCTCTAGCGGTTGTGCCAAACCAGTCCGTAAATTTGTAGCGCTCCAAGTAATCGAGCAAGCTCCAGACTTGTTGATTCACCACTAAATCTACCCGCCGAGACCTGCCACTAGCCTCTGGGTAAGCTAACCAAGTGTTGACAAGCTTGCCATTCAGTTGCCGATATTGCTCCTCTAGCCACCACAAACTCGGAATTGTAATATTGCTCTGGCAAATGGTATTGGAAGTGATCACCGCATCACCTACGGTACAAGCACCAGGAGTCAGCATTGGCGCACTTTCTTGCTGTTGCTCAACCAACTCAGTGTCTAAAGGGTCAGGAATAGGCTCTAAAGGCACTTGAGCGAGGAGCGGTTGGCTCAAACCTACTACGAGCGCCCCCGCAAAACCCAGCAGTTCCAGCGATCGCGCTATTCTCGCCCTGCCAGATGGTAATTTTGCTCCTCGCTGCCCTTTGATCTGCACAATTCTTGCTTGCACAGTTTTAGCTTGTACAATTCTTGCTTGCACAGATCTAGCCTCCCAGCCCAGCACTTCACGAAATTAATGACGAACTCGGATAGAGTTAGTATCCCACTCACCGCAAACTCTGGAATTGGATTAGCTCCAAAGCCGCCGACCCGCTGGGCCATTCAAGCGCTCATGAGCATCTTGGAGCAAAGCGGGGATATTCAGTTGTTCTGGACATTTTGGTAAGCAGTCGCCACAGTCCGTACAGCGATTCGCTTTTATACCCGGAAACCAGTGACCTGCATTTTCAAACATACGGTAGCGATATTGGCCGAAATTGGTCATATCGTAGGCGATCGCTAAGTTCCGTAGCCGTAATACTTCTGGAATCTGAATCGCTTCTGGACAAGGCAGGCAAGCATAACACTGGCTGCACTGATCTGGCCCTAGTACGGAGGCTTGATGAGCTTGCAGACGTTGCAGAATCTCTGTTTCTGTAGGGTTCAAGGTGCCATCAGAGTCCGCTATGCTCAAAGGCCAGTCTAGCTCAGTTGGGTTGGCTGCTCCGACACTCAGCGTGGTGATGCGGGAGTCACTAAGCAGAAACCGATAGTTGAAATGTAAAGGGGATAAGGGCGCACATAACTCTTGCAGCTTCGGCGGCGGGGTATAAAGCTGCCCTCCCTTATCAGCAGGCGAGATAATAAACACACCCATGTCTTTTGCCGCTGCTAATGCCACTGCAGGCGCATTGCGCTGAAAAAAGTAGTAGTAGTGCAGACTCACGAACTGAAATAAATCAGTCGCGATCGCGGCCAGAATCAGCTCCAGCGGCCCGTGGGTGGAGAAACCTACATGCCGGACTCTGCCATCCACAACAGCCTGTTGCACCGCCTGCATACAGCCGTTTTTCGCCTCAATCCAACTTAGGTGCTCCTCGGTGTTGAGGCCATGTACTGCTAAGCAATCCACATAATCTGTGCCTAGGCGAGCCAAAGACTCATCAATCTGCCGAGACATAGAGGCAGAATCAGGCGTGGGAGAAATTTTAGTGGTGATGTAAAGCTGAGAGCGAGGGATCGCCAATTGCGCCAGAGCATAGCCCAAGTACTGCTCGCTCTTACCGTAACCTTTAGCCGTTTCTAGATGGTTAATGCCTAAAGCGATCGCTCGGCTGACTGTTTGGGCTGCCGTTTCCTCAGAAGCCAAATAGCGCATCGTTCCGAGAGAAAAGACAGACAGCAACAGGTTAGTTTTACCAAACCGACGATAGCGCATGCTTAAAGTTAGATTTTTAGGAGTCGTTGCCGAATTCCCGTCGCTGGGTAAAGTCTTCTGGGCGGAGATTTTCTAAGAAGCTCCGGAAGGCTTGTCGCTCAGCTTCATCCGCGTCTCGGTCAACTGGGATCGAAGCATCTGCTACCACTTCCTCCATCACCCAAATTGAGCAATTCGTCCGCAGAGCCAGGGCGATCGCATCACTGGGGCGAGCGTCAATCTCTTTTTTGACCTCCCCTTGCCGAACCGTTAAGATCGCGTAAAAAGTGTTGTCCTGCAAGGAGTGAATAATGATTCGCTCCAAAACCATATCCCACTCTTCCAGGATGTTAATCATCAAGTCGTGGGTAAGGGGCCGAGGTGGCGCTTGGTTTTCGAGTGCATTGATAATTGCCCTGGCCTGGTCCTGACCAATATAGATTGGCAAAGCCCGACGCTCAGAAGCATCCCTCAAGAGTACGATTGGGTGGCGGGTTGCTGCATCCAGCGCAATTCCAGCAACTTTCATCTCAATCATTGGTTTGGCCTCAATCCTTGGCAAAGAGAGTTGTGAGTCGAGAATACACTTGGACTGGTTGGACCTGGAAGCAAACTCGCATTACCTCTATATACACCTAGTTCTCTATACACTCTTAGTTAACGAAATTCAGACGTGTGAAAGTATGACCGGGATAAATAAAACTACAGTAATCCAACCAGGCTATCTCTACCATAGAAGGTGGAGCACAAAATCACAGTTCCGCTTGGTTGTCATTAAGCTTAATTGATTGGTTGACCTTCAGTATGCCCTGATCCCTGACCTGAATCCATGAGTATATTTCTAAAGTCTAGCGAAGCAGTGAGTCACTCAGGCACAGAGCCAGCCAAAGTCAGAGCTTCCTTTGATCAGAGTTTAGTTCAGCAGTTTTGAGTGATTTAAAAACCGTGTTTACAGGACTTGTGCAAGCACTCGGAACCATCAGACGCTTGGGAGAAGATGAACTCCAAGTCACCTGTACCTCTGGTACCTACCATTTTATTTTGCAAGATTTAGCGCTGGGTGACAGTGTGGCGGTGGATGGAGTCTGTCTCACAGTTACACAAATCTTGCCTCAAGGGTTTCTAGCCGCCGTTTCCCCCGAAACCATCCGTCGCACCACGCTAGAAAAACAACTAGAAGCAGGTTACGTCAACCTGGAGGCATCGCTGCGGGTGGGCAGTAAGCTCGGAGGTCACTTTGTGACAGGTCACGTAGATGGGATCGGATGCCTTCAGTCGGCAGAGGAAACGGGTAATTCTTGGGAAATGAGTTTTACGGTGGCTGATCCAGCGATCGCTCGCTATATCGTGCCGAAAGGCAGCATTGCTGTCAACGGTGTCAGCTTGACTGTAGCGGAGTGCAACACCACTGGCACTTGGTTTAAGGTGGCCGTGATTCCTCACACCTACGCTGAAACCAATCTGCATTATTTACAGCCAGACAGTTGGGTAAACCTGGAGGGCGATGTTCTGGGCAAGTATGTAGAAAAGTTTCTCCGTTTCGGCTCTGGGCAGGCGCTAGAACACACCCTCAACTCAGCCAGCTATAACGAGCTATCCAATGATTCTGAGCCAGTCCACTCAAACTCTGAGGTGATTACTCCCACCTTCTTGACCGAACACGGCTATTTATAAGTGCCTAAAACTGTTAAGGGAGAGTTGTGATTACTCTCCCTTACCTTAGCGATCGCTGTGTAGCTGTGTGGTTCCTAACCTTGAGGTTGAGGAACTGACTTAGTGGCTGTCTGGGCAGTTTGTAGGGACTTAATGAGGTCAGCGGCGGCTAGTTCTAGCTGTGCACCAGGATCTAGCGTCACCCAACCATTCGCCGTTTGCTGGCGCAACTCAAAGTGCAAGTGGGGGCCAGTGGAGTTACCTGTGCTGCCAACCCGACCAATTACAGCGCCTTGCTTCACCACCTCGCCTGGTTTGACGAAGATTTCCGAAAGGTGAGCATATAAGGTTTCTTGCTTGCCTTTGTTGTGATCGATTGTCACGGTTAGGCCATAGCCACCCAGGAAGTCTGCGATCGCGACTTTACCTGCATAAGCTGCCACAACTGGCGTTCCCATTGGGGCACCCAGGTCGGTACCAGAATGAAAACGGCTATCTCCGCTAATCGGGTGAATGCGCCAACCAAAAATGGAAGTAATGGGAGCAGGAAGTGACAGAGGAAAGATCAATCTGAGGTTGCCATTCCCCAAGCGGCCTGTGGGTCGAGCGGTCTGGTAGTAAAACGAGCGTCCAGAAGCCGTCGTTTGACCAATGCCAATCCCTCTAGCACTGATGTTGATCGGGCCTAACTGCACTGCTGGTGAGTTTGAGGCGGCAACCCATTGACTGTCGCCTTGACTGCCACCTGATGTGCTCGCCCAAGTATTCTCTACAGAGCCAGGACGCCAAGGTGCAGATTGAGCCGAAGCAGGCTCTGAGGCAGTGCCACAAATGCCACCGGATAAGCCTTGGCCTCCCGATAGAACCGCTTGACACCCTGTTGAGCGTTCCGATAAGACTACCGAGCTAGGCTGCTCGTAAGGGTCGGTGGCTCCAAGGTTGTAACGGGTTGGGTCAATATAGGCGTTATTGTAGTTCGGCGGTTCAGACCCTGCTGCTACCGCGTCTGGTGAGTTGGCTGCTGGCGGGGCCGCAATCGGCTCCTCTTGAGTTGGGACAGCCAAACTAGGAACAGGCTCTTCCTGCGCTGCGATCGCGGGCTCTGGAGCGAGTTCTGGCGCAAATTCTGCTGATGCTTCTGGCGCAAATTGTTCTGGCTCAGCGACTACAGCAGGAGCATCAACGGGAGCGGCTTCTATAGGAGTGGCTTCCAGCGCTGATTGAGGCTCAGAAATTGCAGGTACTACAACAGAATCCACCGGAGCGGTTTGGGCTCCTAGCGTCCCTGCACTCAAAAGTCCAATTCCACCCAGACAGGCAAGGCTTTGCATCCAAAGCGGACGCTGACGGGAGGTTTTGAGCGTAGGTTGGGCAGAACGAGTCTGCTGGTTCATTTCAGTCCCCTTATTACGCATTTAAGTCGCTCAAGCTAGCAGTATCAGTCGTTTTATTTACTTAATTTGTTCCTCGGCTGTCATCCCACGGGGGGATGAGCTTCAGATTAAGGGCGCTTTTTTGATTGTTTTTGGAACTAGACGTCATAACCCAGACTGATTGTACCGGGCTTTAGCAGAATTTCCCTAGAAGACGGGTCATTGGATGCTGAACGGATCTGTAATTCACCATTTGCCGAGACTCCTACAATAGTCCCCTCGACACCGTCAAGCACAATCGAGCGGCCTAAACTCGTCAACAAGCTTAGGTAAGCAGGCAAGAGGTTTTCTATCCCTTCTTGTCGCCAAGCTGCATATCCGGACGCAATTCCTTGTAGGGCGATCGCAGCCAACATTTCTAAGGAATCAATCGCAGGTTGCGTCTGTTCTGCTAAGGCCGTTGCCAAGTTAATCCCTGTAGTCGGAGCTGGATTCGTCCAGTTAATACCGACACCCACTACGGCTTTGGTCACTTGACCTTGACGAATCCGAGTTTCAGTCAAAATGCCTCCCAACTTGCGCCCGTTGAGCACTAAATCGTTTGGCCACTTCAACTGCACAGGTAAGTTATAGCTGCGTAGCGCTGTCGCGATTCCCCAAGCACTACACAAAGTCAGTTGAGCACTATTGGCAACTGGTAAAGCGGGACTGAGCGCGACCGAAAGGTACAAGCCCCCTAAAGGAGACTGCCACTGGCGGCCCCACTGCCCGCGCCCTGACTCTTGCTGCAAAGCTAAAACAGCAGTACCCGCGATCGCGCCCTGACTGACCAACTCCCACAGGGTTTGATTCGTAGAAGCTAAAGCCTCGAATACCTGCAACGACAGGGGCAAGACATTGGAGACATGGGGTGGTTGAAAGATGGTAGATAGATGTTGTCGTACTTGCTGTAGCGCTAGCTCAAACCGTTGATGCTCAAATCCCACGGGCAAAAGTCTGGAGAGATCGTCGCTTAGGCTAGCATGGACTCATTGCCTTTTGACTGATTTCGTTTTGTAAAGCTCTGAACCTTCTTCATGCACACTTGGCATTGGCAAACTTGGGACGGACGGCCTTATCTTACCTGTAGCCTTTTAGAGAGATGGTCTCATGGCTTCTTTACGCAACACTTTTGGCCCCAAACGCCAAGTCATCTAGTTAGCGCCTTACAGTCAGAGGCTCAGGTTTATAGAGTCAGGCAGGTACACGGCAACGTCGTTTTGGCTCCCTCAGAAATTGAACTCAGCTTAACTTCTGGCAATGACACAAGTGCTTCTGAACCAGATTTGCCACCTGCTGATGGTTTACTAACCGAACAAGCGGAGCAAGCAGTTTGGGTCTGTAGTGCTGACTGCACACCCGTACTAATTGCGGATGCGACAACAGGTCAGGTTGCGGCTGTGCATGCGGGATGGCGTGGAACTGCTGCTAAAATTGTGCCGCAAGCGATCGCTCGTCTACAAGCTCAAGGCAGCCAACTGCACAATCTCCGAGTGGCGATGGGACCCGCGATCGCCGGAGATGTATATCAAGTCTCGCTGGATGTAGCGGCAGTTCTGGGCGTAACCATCACTCCAGCGGCTGATACTGACACCAAGGCTGTCATTGAGCAACTTCACGCACTGCCTGAGCCACCTGTGCTTGCTGATGCAGAACCCGATCGCATCCGAGTTGATGTGCGGCGAGTCAATGCTTTGCAGTTAGAACAGCTTGGCCTTAGTCCGGAACAAGTCGCGATCGCCCCCCACTGCACCTATCAACAGCCAGAACACTTTTTCTCCTACCGTCGTGATGGCTTAAAACGAGTGCAATGGTCTGGTATTGTCAGCCAAGCAGTTGCTTGATTGATGCAAGCGATCGCCGTTGGGTCACACCTTAGAAACTTTGTAGATGAATCTTGAATAAAAATCGCCCCAGGAATTAACCTAGGGCGATTGCCTCACAACTTTTTAGAACTTTCCTAGTCTGTCCTTAGTTACACGGCTAACCAAGGTCATAAACTGGGGAGTTGCCAACTATGGGTTGGTGCTGGGAGCAGGAGTGAACTGAACCGTTCCAGTACCCGCTGGGCTAGAGAAGTTGATGGTTGTGGAGTCATCACTCGTGCCAGTGGTAGGGCTGGTCGTTGGAGTGGTAGAGCCAGACTCAGTCGGGGTAGCCTCGGTTGTGGTATCAGTCGTACTTGGGCTGGATTCAGTCGTGGTAGCCTCCGTTACACCGGATTCAGTCGTGGTAGCCTCAGTTGCACCAGACTCAGTCGTAGTGGTGGATTCAGTTACACCGGACTCAGTTGTGGTGGTGGATTCAGTTGCACCGGACTCAGTCGTGGTGGTCGACTCTTCGGTAGTACCAGTGGTGGACTCAGTTGTTGGAGTAGTCGAGTCAGTGGTACCAGTGGTGGACTCAGTGGTAGTCGATTCTTCAGTGGTACTGGTAGAGGTGCTGGATGCGGGTGGTAGTTGTCTCAAACCAACCAAACCGGGGAAGACACGGCTGGAAGGACCAACGAGGACATAAGTTGTCTGTCCTTGGCGACCACGCGCTACCCGACGACCACGACCACGGCCTTCATTACGTTCACTACGGCGTACCTCAAGCTCGTTATCATCATCGTCATCATCACCGTCGTCATCACTGTTAGACGGAGAGACAACGTATGCAACTTGGCTAGTTGAGAGCGAGTCAACGGTGAAGAGTTGAATGTAAGTGGTTTGGGCTGTGAAGCTGCCGCTAGCTGTACCGCTGGATGCACCACCCGTTGTTGTAGTTGTGCTGCCAGTCGTACTGCCTGTGGTTGTACCACCTGTAGCACCACCCGTTGTACCGCCTGTGGTTGTACCACCCGTTGTGCCACCAGTGGTTGTGGTGCTACCAGTAGAACTGATGCCAATACCACCTACATTGATTTCTGCTTCACCAACACTGCTGCCTTCTAACTTGTTGGCACCTACTTCAATCTTGAACTTGGTGTTGCTGTTGGTGCTCTTGTAACCAACTTCACCTGTTGCAGTATCAAGCTGAGTATTACCAATCCCCTGACCTTCAATCTTGAACTGGGTATCACCCTTGAAAGCAATGTTGCCAGTTACGCCGGTGCTAGTGATACCACCAAGTTTGAAATCTGTGGGACCATCACTCCGACCATCGATCTTGAAGTTTGTGCCCTCAATTTTGAAGTCTGTCTTGCTGCTAGCACTATCGAAGTCAACAGTGCTGTTGGTGCCAGTAGTGCTTACAAAAGTAGTTGTACCGTTGCCTTTACCTTCAAATTTAAATTTGGTGTCGCCACTGCCAATGGGATTGCTAGGAGGCAAATTTGGCTGAGTACTAGCGGTAGTGAAGCGATAGTCAGAGGGTAGAGCGATCGCGCCACCAGGGAGATTGGCCTCAAACTGACCCACGTAGAGCTGACCATCTTGCGCTTGGAACGAACTAGCGGACTCTTGAGACAGAGTTACCCCAGTGATAGGCAAGAAGATTGGGGGTGCAGAACTGTCTGTTGAGCTATTGCTGGAGGTGTTGGTCGAAGTATTGGTCGAAGTATTAGTTGAGGTATTGGTCGAAGTATTGGTTGAAGTGTTGTTAGAGGTATTACTGGAGGTATTACTAGAGGTATTGCTAGAGCCACCCGCACTTGTTAGTGGGGTAATCAATGTACCGCCGATCAAACTGTCAGGTGCAAAAGAGTTGAGTTTGAAATCCAGAGTTGTTTTTACATTCTGGAAGAATACTGGGTTGCCTGTGGCTGTAAAAGCACGACCAGAGAGCAAACCTTGAAGTTGTCCAGTTTCACCGCCCTTGGGCACACCCGTAGTGGCATCTAGACGACCAGCAGTGGGGGTAAAGCGAGAGTTAACCGTTACACCCGCTGACGTTTCTAATCTCAGTTGACGAGTTCTAGCATCGAATAGAACCGTGTCGCCACCAGGAGCGGGAGTAGAGGTAGCGGAAGTAGTGCTGGTCTGGTCACAACCACAGCCGCTTGTTGTGGTTGTAGTTGTGGTTGTAGTTGCAGCATCAGGCACAAAGAACGCTGCATCGCCACTTGTCCGACCGCCAGTTACTGAAATTTCAGCCCGAGCGGTCGTTGAGATCGCCAAGCTTCCAGCTAAAAGACCCAAACAAACAACATACCGGGTTGATTGATTAATCACAGAAGAATCCTCACTGAACGGTGAACAAACAATGGACAGAAAACGCGACTCCAGCAGCAGGGAATTCAACCAAGTCCAAAAATTTTTAGTCCAGTCATCCTGAGCTGAGTCTTGCTAGGGAGTAAGTAATAGAATCAGTAGATGTCTAAAAAGAAACAAGGTTTAGAGGGTATTAGCAACCGTGGTTTTCTAAAAACGCTTCGCTCAAGCTGATTACAAAAGTTAAGCGCCTTTAGCTTTACTGGTCTAACTGGATACCCGTATACATTTAGAACGCTACTTGAGAGTAGAAGTTCCCGACTGGGCTGTTTTATTTTTGAGTAACAAAATTGTATTAGATGAAGAGAGTACAGACCTAGCTCCGCAATCATCAACAGCCCTGTCAATGTTTGCCATTAACTCCACAGTCGTGGTAGATGCCTGACCTTAAAAGCGCGATCGCTTGTACCTTTGCTACCTCGAACTAAGAGTAACGCTAGAGAATTGGTTCTACCACTCATCTTTGCGACATACAAGGCTTAACTTCCAGTTCTAGACTACTCATAGACTAGACGGGTGCAATCATAGTTTTTAGATCTTTACTAAAACTTTGCACCTAGCAAGAGTTTTTAAGTTGACCATTTACCCATCTGAGCTGACTTAGAAAAATTGCTCTAATCGTTAGCTGGTGTACTGTCAGTATTAACTGCTGGATAAATTCAAATATTGCTGCATTGCTGATTGAGCAACATTTTGAAACAAAATACTGCAATCAGATTATGCAGGCTACTAACCAATTTTCTATCGATTCAGGTTGCTAGAAGTGGCTTGAAGATCATCTATCTTGATGCAGCAAAAGCAAGAAATTTAATAGTAAATACGGTACTGACTTATGCTCTCAGTAGTGGTGTAACCCATGAGTACCAGTGTTAAGAAAATACGTAAGTAGCGATCGCTCAAATTTATGTTTTTAATCAATGCAATCAACTAATTTATTGAGCGTTTCAGTACAGGTACTTAATTTTTAAGGATTCTAGCTACCAAAATCCTCCGAGAAATCCGCGCTCGCTAGTGAGCTTTAGAAAGCACACCCATGCGTAGGTAAATCGGTCGAACTAATTTTCGTAACGCGGGTAGCTGTCTGGTAAACAACAAAGACCCCAAAATACAGAACAACCCACCAATTACTAATGTATTGGCAGCTCCAATCTGACTGGCCAAGCTACCTGCTGCTAAGTTGCCAAACGTCACCATACTAATGAAGGCAACGGTATAGAAACTCATCACACGACCTCGCTTATCTTCATCCACAATCGTTTGCAGAATCGTATTGCTAGAGGTCGCTTGTAAAATTAAGCTTGCGCCTACAAACAGCAGCGCCAGTAAGGACAACCACAGGACGTGAGACAGAGCAAAAACAATCAGCGCTAAGCCAAACACAGCAGGGGCAGTAGCAATGATTTTGCCCAGACCAATGATGGTTCGCCGCGAACTTAGATAAATAGCCCCCATCAACGCCCCCAATCCAGAAGCGGCCATGAGAAATCCCAACGTTTGAGGGCCACCCTGTAGAATTTCAGTTGCAAAAATAGGGGCTAGAACAGTGTAGGGCATACCCATGAAGCTGACTAAGGCAATAAGCAACAACAGGGAGCGGATAGGTGGAAATCCAAAGGCGTAGGTGAAGCCCTCGGTTAGCTTTTGCCAGATAGGTTCTTTGCTTGCATTCAGCTTGACTGACCTAGCTGGTAATCGCATCGCCAACAATCCCGTGATTACAGCGATATAGCTAATGCCATCAATTAGAAAGCAAGCCCCAGTGCCTACGGCGGCAATCACAAAGCCAGCGATCGCAGGGCCAATCAACCGCGCCCCACTAAACACAGAAGAATTCAAGGCGATCGCATTACCCAGGTTTCCTTTTTTCTCGACAATCTCTACTACAAACGCTTGGCGAGTTGGCATATCAAAGGCATTGATAAACCCTTGAAATACACTCAAGGCAATAATCTGCCAAATTTGAATGGTGCCAGTCAGGGCTAAAGTTGCTAACGCCAGCGACTGGATCATTGCCAAAACTTGAGTAATCAACAGCGTGCGATGCCGATTCCAGCGATCGACAAATACACCAGCAAAAGGAGTCAGCAGAAAGTTAGGAATTTGTTGAGCAAAACCCACGACCCCCAACAGCAGAGCAGAATTAGTTAGGTCATACACCAGCCAAATTGTAGCGGTCTGGGTCATCCAGGTGCCGATTAATGACAAACCCTGCCCTGCAAAAAATAGACGGTAGTTTCTTGACTCTAAAGCTCGAAAGATCGAGTTGAGTCTTCTGGTGTCCAGCCTCATGCTTGATTGTCCTAGTCTCTAACGCTGACTGCTTTACTCAAGCTACTAACTGGTTGTTCGCCAGAACTCTACCTACAGCACAGTTCACAGCAAACTCTAGTGGAAATCAACCGTCGCTTCAGCAGACTCCCAAACGCAATACAAAACTCATATCCTAAAATGCTGCGTGGATTGAATCTAACTTTGGCCAGAATCTGTTGGACCCATTTGGTAGAGGTCCTGGTACTCAGTCAATTGTTTCTATCTAAAAAATATTTTTTACCTAGGAAATATTAGTAATCATCTGGTCTAGTAAGTTTGAGAACTGCTGCCGCTCTGATGACGAAATTCCAACTAAGGCACTGTCGCGAATTTCCACTGCGATCGGAGGCAACACTTCATGCAACTGTTTGCCTGCATCTGTCAACCAAATTCGCCAGATTCGCCGATCCTGAGAGTCTCGTTCTCGCCGGATTAGCCCTCGCTCTTCCATGCGGTCTAGAACGCCAGTTAAAGTTCCACCCACTTGTTGCAGTTTCTCGCTGATGCTGGAAGTTGCCAAGCCATCTTCTTCCCAAAGACAACACAGCACCACCCAGTGAAAGGGAGTCAGTCCCAGAGGTTCTAGGCGTTCTTGAAACTTACGGCTCAAGAGCTGAGAGAGTAGCTTGATGCGATAGCCCAAGCCGTGGGGAGCCAATACTTCCTGCCATTCCTTAGGTAACTTTTGCTTGGCAGGGGAAGAGGTCATTGCAGCTCCAAGTGGCATTACTTAGCACGCTTACTATTTTAATGGAGTGAGTTCTATTTTGAGTATTCAGCAGCACATATCTCTAAAAAAATAGCCCCCAGAGGTCGTTGGGGGCCAGCTCCTAAAGGAGTGATGAGGTAACACTTAGTACAAATGTATTGATAATCTAGTATTTTGTCAACTGCCTCATCGAATTCCTGGATTTATAGTTTTGGCCTAAGTGAAACAAGCAGGCGGAATCAGCGCGATCGCCTGTTAGAGAGCTTAACTGCAAAATTAACCACCCCAAAAGGTGAACCAAATACGAAATTGTTACATCGGATACAGAACGAACTGCCCTGAAATTGGTGCAATCATTTTTACTTCCTAACCAAGATCTTTAAGTTTTTCTAGTTAGGCGTCCGGCTCTTGGAGCGGCGCAATTGTCGATTCTTTCTCGCAGTCTGCTCGTAGCAAAGTTGAGGGTGGCTTTGCTCGCAGTCAGGCTGTACTTTCCTGTGCGAGTTCACTGCCTTAGTTCACAAAGGAATCATTCACTGGCAATGTCAAAACTAATGCTCACCAAGAAGTCGCGGGGCAGACATAGACAGCTGTCCTTACCGAAAGCGGCCAAGTGGTTTTCTCCTAACTGGTACGCCAAAATGCTCTCGCCGAGCTGGCAAGCCTGCATTCCTTTAGCCCTCGTCATTGTGCTGGCTTGGGGCTACGCGGGTGTCGCTCAAACCGCTCCTAACTTGACAGATGTAGCTAAGGCGACGTCTGACCTAAAAGTGGGCTTAGACACAATGTGGGTAATGGTAGCTGCAATGCTGGTTTTCTTTATGAATGCTGGCTTCTGCATGCTAGAAACTGGCTTCTGTCGCCAGAAAAATGCGGTTAACGTTTTGGCTAAAAACTTAATCGTCTTTGCCATGTCTACCATTGCTTTTTGGGTCGCGGGCTTCGGCTTGATGTTTGGCGGTGGTAGCGAGTTTATTGGTACCGATGGCGTCTTTTTCCTCTCTGGTGTTGACAATAGCCCAGCCACCCTGGATGCCTACCAAGGAGCCTATGGTTCGCTGAACTGGGCAGGTGTCCCGCTGTTGGCAAAATTCTTCTTCCAACTTGCCTTTGCTGGCACTGCTGCTACCATCGTTTCCGGTGCGGTGGCAGAACGAATTAAGTTCATTGACTTTTTAATCTTTAGCTTGTTGCTAGTTGGAGTTGCGTATCCCCTAACAGGACACTGGATTTGGGGTGGTGGCTGGCTCGCCGACCTGGGTTTCTGGGACTTCGCAGGCTCAACCGTAGTTCATGCTGTGGGTGGTTGGGCTGCACTGCTGGGTGCGGCAATCTTGGGACCCCGCATTGGCAAGTACAACGAAGATGGCAGTTCCAATGCCATGCCAGGACATAACATTGCGATCGCCACTCTGGGTTGTTTAATTCTCTGGCTAGGTTGGTTTGGCTTTAACCCAGGCTCCACCATGAGCATCACCTGGCAAATCGGCCACATTGCCATGACCACCAATCTTGCTGCTGCTTTTGGTGGTTTGGCTGCGACCATCACCGCCTGGTTCGTCTTAGGCAAGCCTGATCTCTCAATGGTGATCAACGGCATCCTGGCAGGATTAGTGGCAGTCACAGCTTCTTGCGCCTTTATTCCAGTTTGGGCATCTGCCATCATCGGCACGATCGGTGGAGTGATGGTTGTATTTGCCGTTCTCTGGATCGACCGTCTAAAAATTGATGACCCTGTAGGCGCGATCTCGGTTCACTTAGTCAACGGTGTTTGGGGCACGATCGCCGTGGGTCTGTTTGCCGTGGGTCCCAATGTCAAAGTGGGTCAAGATATCCTCTATACCGCTGGTCCTAGCACAGGCTTCCTACTAGGCGGCGGGCTGAATCAACTAGGCCTGCAACTCTTAGGCACCGCTGCTATTGCCTTGACCATCGGAATTCTCTCCGCTATCTTCTGGTTCGCTCTCAAGGCAACCTTGGGCATCCGCGTCTCGCCAGAAGAAGAACTCAAGGGTCTGGATATTGGTGAGCACGGTATGGAAGCGTACAGTGGGTTCCTCAAAGATGCGGGCGGCATGACTGGTAGCACCATTCGCTGAGATTGAGCTTTCTAAATTTAGCTAACTTAATTGATTGCTAAATCAGCTTAGTTATACCTTCTGTCAAGAGCTTAGAGCTGCTAAAGGTGAGCCTTAGCAGCTCTTTTCTATGGAGTTCTCTTGACGAAAAATACCGCGATCGCGATCTTCAAGAAACAGAGGTAGGCAGCTTTTAGCTGTCAGGAGTAAATCGTCACCACGATATAAATTTCTACTGAATCTTCACTAATTATTTGCTACAGAAGATTTTTGTATACCTTGATACAGAACTGACTCATCAAAAATTGGTGCAATCAAATTCATTTCTCTTGACGTGGAAGGGCTAACACAAGTGTTGAAGAAAGGTTTGATGATTGGAGCGATCGCTCTGTGGCTTCTGAGTGGTCCCTTAATGGGAACGGCTCTAGCCCAGGAAGCGGACGCAAATCCTATTGATACAGGCGACACAGCCTTCGTGCTTGTTTCGTCAGCATTAGTATTATTGATGACTCCAGGCTTAGCCTTCTTCTACGGAGGATTGGTGCGATCGCGCAACGTGCTCAATACCATGATGATGAGCTTGATCCTCATGGGCGTTGTCGGCGTCACCTGGGTCCTTTGGGGCTACAGCCTTGCCTTTGCTCCTACCTCCATTACCCCTGGAGCTGAGCCTGCATTTACAGCAAATCCCATCATTGGTAGCCTGAATTGGCTATTTTTGAATGGCGTCGGCACAGACCCCGACCCTGTGGGCTATGCCACCACCATTCCGCACCAACTCTTCATGGCCTATCAGATGATGTTTGCCATCATCACGCCCGCTTTAATTTCTGGTGCGATCGTGGAGCGGATGAGCTTCAAAGCTTACTTCTGGTTCGTGGCGCTGTGGTCTACCCTGATCTACTCGCCCCTCGCTCACTGGGTTTGGGGTAAGGGTTGGATTGGTGCGATGGGAGCACTTGACTTCGCTGGTGGCACGGTCGTTCACATCAGCTCTGGTGTCTCTGCGCTTGTTGCGGTTTGGGTGCTCGGTCCTCGGAAAACTTACCCTGTGCAGCCTGCCGCTCCTCACAACGTGCCCTACGTGCTACTCGGCATTGGTTTGCTTTGGTTTGGTTGGTTTGGTTTCAACGCGGGTAGCGCCCTAGGTGCTGGTGCTTTAGCAACGGTTGCTTTTGTGGCAACGATGGTGTCTAGCGCCGCTGGTGGACTGACTTGGGTGATTGTAGAATGGCTACTCCGTGGCAAACCGACTGCCATTGGTATCGCTAGTGGTTTCTTGGCAGGTTTAGTCGGTGTAACTCCAGCAGCAGGGTTCGTTACACCCATTGGTGCACTTCTGATTGGTTCCATTACTGCTGTTTGCTGCTTCTTCGCGGTTAGCCTCCGCGCCAAACTTCAGTTTGACGATTCTTTAGACACTTTCCCCATCCACGGTTTAGGTGGCACCATTGGAGCAATTCTGACAGGCTTCTTTGCCACTAAAGCCGTTAACGAACTGGGTGACAATGGCTTGTTCTTCGGCAATCCTGTTCAGTTATGGGAGCAGATTGTGGGAGTGGTCGTCACCTACATCTTTGCGGGGGTTGGTACCTTTGTGATCTTGAAACTCCTCAGCTTGGTCATGGATCTACGGGTTAAGCCTGTAGTGGAAGACCAAGGTTTGGACGTCAACGAACATGGGGAAGAAGGCTACGGCCAAGAATTTGCCTCTGGACTCAGCTACAACAGGGAGTAGTCCCAATTTTTTGGACGAATACCAGATTGCGACTACAATCTGATTCAAAACGACGTTGAGTTTGCTTCAGTGCCTACTCGCTCTCGAAAAATCGTTCCTGCTTGGGCCTTGCTGTCACTCGCAGCGAATAGCCTTCTGCTATTGACTGTGCTGCTGCTGCTTCGAGGCCACCGCTTGCCGTCACTGGCGAAAGCTAGTGCTGCTGCAACCCAAAGCCAGCCACCGCGTCCCACGGCTTCTGCACCACCAGAGTTAGGAGCGCGTCATCAACTCACCTATGAGCAATGGCTGGCTCTCTTGCAACAAGAAGCTAATGCGGCAGCAGCAGACCATCCCAAGCACCTGAATATTCTGGCTGGAGATTCTTTGAGCCTCTGGTTTCCACCCGATTTGCTACCAACTCAGCAAAACTGGCTCAATCAAGGTATTTCTGGAGAGACTTCCGCCGGGCTACTCCGCCGTCTAGAGTTATTTGATGAAGCCCAGCCAGAAACTATTTTTGTTCTCATTGGTATTAATGACCTGATTCGAGGGGTTGGCGATGCCGAATTACTCGAAAATCAGCGGCAGATTATTTACGACTTACAACAGGTGCATCCCCAAGCCCAAGTTGTCTTGCAGTCTATATTGCCGCACGCAGGCGATCACGCGACTTGGCAAGGCAAAGAACGACTCAAAGCCATTTCCAACGATCGCATTCGGGAGCTAAATCAGGAGCTAAAGGCGATCGCTGAGGAGTCAGGGGTGCATTTTCTCGACTTACATCCGCTGTTTACAGATGCCCAAGGCAATTTACGGTCTGAATTCACGACCGATGGTTTGCACTTAAGTTCTCAAGGTTACTTAGTCTGGCGATCGGCGCTACAACTCTTCCGCCAAATGGAACTAGAACCCCTAGCCGCCCAACCCTAACTCTATATTCTGACTCCCGGCTCTCCTTTTCATCCTTCCTCCCTCCTCCTTCCGAAGAACTTCCCCTCAACACCCCTGCATCCTTCCCACCGCGTTCTATGATCAAGGGGAATTAAAAACGGTGTAGCGCCATCACTTCAGGGATAAAGCTGAATGGATACTAAAGCCTTCAAACGATCACTCAACAGTTCTGAAAACTACCATCGCAAGGGGTTCGGGCATGAAGCCGAAGTTGCCAGCCTTTTGGAGTCGGAATATCAGAGCAGTTTGATTCAGCAAATCCGAGACAACAACTATACGCTACAGCGGGGTGACGTAAAGATTCGGCTGGCAGAGGCATTTGGCTTTTGTTGGGGAGTAGAGAGAGCGGTGGCAATGGCTTACGAAACCCGCCAGCACTTCCCCACCGAGCGGATTTGGATTACGAATGAAATTATTCATAACCCTTCAGTAAACCAACGTCTGCGGGAAATGCAGGTCGAGTTTATTGAAGTCAACCAGGGGCAAAAAGATTTTTCTGGGGTAGCGCAAGGCGATGTGGTAATTCTGCCTGCGTTTGGGGCCAGTGTGCAGGAAATGCAATTGCTGAATGAGCGAAGCTGCACCATTGTTGACACGACTTGTCCTTGGGTGTCGAAGGTGTGGAACACGGTAGAGAAGCACAAGAAAGGCACCTACACCTCGATTATTCATGGCAAATACAACCATGAGGAAACGATCGCGACGAGTTCGTTTGCAGGAATTTACTTGGTCGTGCTGAATTTGGCTGAGGCTGAGTATGTCTGCAATTACATCTTGCAGGGTGGCGATCGCGAGGAGTTCTTAACCAAGTTCCGCAAGGCTTGCTCGCAGGGCTTTGACCCCGACAAAGATTTGGAGCGAATTGGGATTGCTAACCAAACCACGATGCTGAAGGGCGAAACTGAGCAGATCGGCAAGATGTTTGAGCATACGATGCTGAAGAAGTATGGCCCTGCGGAGTTAAATCAGCATTTCCTCAGCTTCAATACCATCTGTGACGCAACTCAGGAGCGTCAAGATGCCATGTTTAAGCTGGTGGATGAGCAGGTAAACCTGATGATGGTTATCGGTGGCTACAACTCATCGAATACTACTCACTTACAAGAAATTGCGGTGGAGCGGGGCATTCCTTCTTATCACATTGATTGTGTGGAGCGGATTTTGTCGCGCGATCGCATTGAGCACAAGCCTTTACACCGGGAGATTGAGGTGGCGGAGAGTTGGCTACCCGAGGGGCCGTTGGTGATTGGGGTTACTTCGGGAGCTTCTACGCCGGATAAGGTGGTGGAGGATGTGATTGAGCGGATTTTCTCGCTAAAGGCATCTGTTGCGGTTGGTTAGTTATTGCAAAACCAAGACTTGAGGGCACCTGCCCTCAAACTCCCGCTGAGGGACGGCTGCGTCCCCCAGACCCCCTCCAGAGGTAACTCTGGGGTCTCTGGTGGCTCACTTTTGTCTTCTGTTTTCTAATTTCTGGCTTCTGTCTCCTGCTTCCTCATTTTTCATCCTTCCTCTTTTCACTCTCCTCGTCCCATTCGGCTCAAGAAGGCTCTCAGGCGATCGCTCTGTGGTTGAGTTAGCACCTCTCGGGCAGCGCCGGTTTCTTCGATTTGGCCTTGGTGGAGGAAGAGGACGCGGTGAGCAACTTCGCGGGCGAATTGCATTTCGTGGGTGACAACGATCATGGTCATGCCGTCTTCGGCGAGTTGTTGCATGACTTGGAGGACTTCGCCGACGAGTTCGGGGTCGAGGGCGCTAGTGGGTTCGTCGAAGAGGATGATTCTGGGGTTCATGCAGAGGCTACGGGCGATCGCGACTCGCTGTTTTTGGCCGCCGGAGAGTTGGTCTGGGTAGGCGGTGGCTTTGTGGGCTAAACCAACTTTGGCTAAGTAGGTCTGGGCGAGTTCTATGCTTTCTGAGCGAGGTTTGCCGAGGGCTTTTTGGGGAGCAAGGGTGAGGTTTTCGAGGACGCTGAGGTGAGGGAACAGGTTGAACTGTTGGAAGACCATGCCGACTTGCGATCGCAGGTGGCGTAACTGGTTCATCTTCAGTCGAGGTGCTGATAGATCCATGCCGTTGACGAGTAAGCGCCCACTATTGATGGTTTCGAGGCGGTTGAAACAGCGGAGTAGGGTGCTTTTGCCACATCCAGAGGGGCCAATCACGGCAACGACTTCTCCTGGCTGGACGGCACCGCTGACTCCCTGTAAAACTTTTAAGTCACCAAAGCTTTTTTCTACCTGCTCAAACAAGATAGCTGGGGTTGTGCTGTCCATAGGGCCAGAAGAAGGAACGGATCATTTAATAATGCTGATTCTAGCGACACTCTGCGGTTCAGCTTGTAAGATTGACGCAATCTCTTGATTGGCGCAGCTTAGCGATCGCCATCATCCTGCTTTTTAACTGCGGCGGAGGGGAGTGGAAGCTCTAAACATATGCCGAATTTTTTAAGGTCACGTTGGCTGCAACGGTGGGTTTTGGGTTGCAGTTGTTTGCTGCTGATTCTGCTGGGTCACTCAGCTTCTATTGCTCAGAGTCAGAACGTTCTGAGAGTTGGCACCGAACCTGCTTTTCCACCGTTTGAGTTTCAAGCGCCTGGGGGTGGGCTGCAAGGGTTTGATATTGATTTGATGCAGGCGATCGCGCAGGCGGAAGGGTTGCGGGTGGAGTTCCAGAGTTTGCCGTTTGATGGCTTGATTCCTGCCTTGCAAGCCAGAACCGTCGATGCGGCGATTAGTTCGATGACGATCACGGCAGAGCGGCAGCAAACGGTAGATTTCTCGCAGCCTTATTTCAAGGCAGGTTTGGCGATTGCGGTTCGGGCCAACAACACCAACACGACTGACCTGGCTAGTTTGCAGAACCAGACCATCGGTGTCCAGATTGGCACTACAGGCGCAGAAACCGCCCGCAAAATTCCAGGTGCAACCATTCGCACGTTTGATTCGGCTCCCTTAGCGTTGCAAGCATTACTCAACGGCAACGTGAGTGCGGTGATTAATGATGCGCCTGTGACGTTGTATGCGATCAAAGCCAACAACCTCACCGGGATTAAGGTCACGAGCCAATTGCTAACGGAGGAGTTCTACGGCATTGCCACGCCCAAAAATTCGCCAAACTTAGACAGAATCAACGCTGGCCTGACTCGCATCCTTAGCAAGGGCACCTATGACCAGATCTACCGCAAATGGTTTAACGCGCAGGCTCCTTCTCTTGCCACAGCTACGGTTCCTGGTTCAACCTCTCAATCTGAAACCGCTCCCCTCGCTACTTCCGGTGCGGTTATTACGCGAGCCCTACCCATCCTGCTACAAGGCGCTTTAATTACGCTGCAATTGACTGCGCTTTCAGTTTTGTTAGGGTTAATCGGTGGCACGTTGATGGGGTTAGCGCGTCTTTCTGCTTCTCGGCCTTTACGTTGGTTCGCGAGAGCCTACATTGACTTTTTTCGCGGTACGCCGTTGTTGGTGCAGATCTTGATGATCTACTTTGGCATTCCAGCTTTGGTTCAGGGGCTAGGTTTTACCTTTACATTTAACCGTTTGGGTGCAGCGGTGTTGGCTCTTAGCCTGAATAGCACAGCGTATCTAGCTGAAATCGTGCGGGCGGGGATTCAATCCATTGAGGTAGGGCAAGTAGAAGCGGCGCAATCCCTCGGTTTAGGGCCAGGACAAACACTGCGTTATGTGGTTTTTCCGCAGGCGTTTCGGCGCATGTTGCCACCTTTAGGCAACGAGTTCATCACTCTGCTAAAAGATACGAGTTTGGTTTCTGTGATTGGGTTTGAGGAACTCCTCCGCCGCGGGCAATTGATTGTGGCCGACAACTACCGCGCCTTTGAAATTTATGCCGCTGTAGCCCTGGTCTACTTAGTGCTAAATCTACTTTCCTCTCAAGCCTTTAGCTTCCTAGAAGCCCAGATGAACCCAAACAAGCGATCGCGACAATCCAGCAGTGCCGACTAAATTTCTATCTAGTTAGCTGCGCCGAGCATCGCTGCGTTTAGCCTCTATCGCTGAGTTGGGTAAGCCATCGACTGACGCTGCTTTAGACTGCTGCTGATTGTAAAAGTAAACGGTACGAATTGGATAAGGAATGGAGATACCGTCGCGATCGCAAGCTGCTTTCAATGCGATCATCACATTGGTTTGAATCCGACGAACTGTGGCTTTCGGTGGCAGCGTCCAATAACGCACCATTAAGTCAATGGAACTTTCACCAAAGCCCACAATATCTACTTCTGCCGCTGGCTTGACTAATACTCCGTCTATTTGATTCACCGTCTGTAGCAAAGTTTGAATCGTTTGGGGCAGAGGTGTATTGTAATCAACCCCAATGGCCAAATCGGTGCGGCGGTGGGGCATTGCAGTCAGAACTTGGATCGGGCTGGTAAAGACAATTGAGTTGGGAATTACGACCCGCTCGCCTTGATAGGTGCGAATTTGAGTGGAGCGAATGGTGATTTCCTCCACCGTGCCTTCAAAGTCGTTCACGATAATCTGGTCATTAAGGCGGAAGGGTTCATTTAGCAACAGCAAGACGCCCGCCAGAAAATTCTTAAAGATATCTTGAAAGGCAAAACCGATCGCAACTGAGCTTAACCCCAACAAGCCAATAATGTCGCCCACGCCTAAATCGGGGAACGCCATCACACTGGCGACCACTACTCCCACCACCCAAGTGGCGACGTAGCTCATTTGCATCAGCAGCGATCGCAGAGATGGACTTCGGACCATGCGCCCCATTGTGGCAGCTGTGAGGTTTTGCAACACGTTGGCAGCATAGCGAGTTAACAACAGCACGATCAGAGCCAGAACCAGCCCTGGAAATGCCTCCACTGCCTGACCAATGAGATTCAATAAACTGGAGCGAACTTCTTGAACTAGCGCACTCATAAACAAGGCTGACTTACATTTCTCCGCTAGCACCCTCCCACACTCAGCGATCGCTCAACAACTACGAAAAGATAGAAAGTATGGGCCTCAACTAACACGATTGAGTTAGTGCAACCGCTCATCTATGTGACAAACTTGTTCTAACTTCTTCTCCCACCTTCCTATGATTGGACTGGAAAAGATCGCCCTTCAAGCAGCCAGTATGGGTTTGGCTAGCATTTTCAGCCGTGTGGTTTGGGAGGGAGGCGGCAAGCTGCTCGGTTGGATGGGCAAGAAAAGCCTAGACGAAAAAACCAAACAGGCGATCGCGGAAGCTTCCGTTCAGTACATCCAAAACTATGGCGAGCGTCACGGCATCCTCAAGGTTTTGGGCATGCGTGAACCTGCGCCTTTAGAGTCGGTCTATACGACGGTGCAATTGCTAGACAAGTGGGATTTGCGGCGGTTTGAATCGATTGAAACGCTAGAAAAAGCCTATCGCCAAACGCGATCGCGCAGCTTTCAACCCCGCGAATCTAGCCGTCAAGATGGCCTGAGAGTCGCCAATGAAAAACAATATTTGATGGTACTGGGTGGTCCGGGGGCAGGTAAATCCACATTTCTCCGCAAGTTGGGGTTGGAAGCACTCAAGGGAACCCAAGGTGGCTATGAGCATGAATGTATCCCGGTTCTGATTGAGCTCAAGAGCTTTACTAGCAGCAAAATCAACATCGAGAAAGCGATCGCCCAAGAATTCAAAATTTGTGGCTTTCCCCACTCCGAAGAAGCCACGACTCAACTGTTAGAGCAAGGCAAACTCTTAATTTTATTAGATGGTTTGGATGAAGTTCCTGGCAAAAACCTGAATGAAGCGATTTGCCAAATTCAAAACTTTGTCGATCAGTACGACCAAAACCGTTTTATCGCCTCTTGCCGTCTCGCCGCCTATCGCCATAACTTCCGGCGCTTTACGGATGTGGCAATGGCTGACTTTGATGCTTCTCAGATTAAGCAGTTCATTCACAACTGGTTTCGCTCCGACGCAGACCAACAGGCAGGCACTGGGCAGAAGTGTTGGGAGTTGCTGTTAAAACCAGAAAATGCTGCTGCCAAGGAACTAGCTCACTCGCCACTACTGCTAACGTTGCTTTGCTTGGTCTACGATCGCTCTCAAAATTTCCCCAACAATCGCAGCGTACTTTATCGCAAAGCGCTTCGAGTTCTGCTAGAAGAATGGGCTTCAGAAAAGCGCATTTTACGCGATGAAATCTATCAAGGTTTAAGCACCGAATTAGAAGAAATTTTGTTGTCAGAAATTGCTTATAGCGCGTTCAAATCAGACCGACTTTTCTTCTCTCAAGCTGAAATTGTCAGCCAAATTAAGACTTTTTTAACCGACAACTTAAACGCGCCTAAACATTTGAATGGAGAGGCCGTGTTGGATGCGATCGCGATTCAGCAAGGAATTTTAGTCGAACGAGCCGAAGATGTATTTTCCTTCTCCCATTTGACACTGCAAGAATATCTCGCTGCCCAGTACATTGCCGATAATCATCAAGTTGCTCGCTTGGTTGCCGATCACCTCACCGACCCGCGCTGGCAAGAAGTGTTTTTGCTGGTAGCTGGCTTGATGCGGCATGGTGCTGATGAGTTGCTCATTCGCATGGCCCGCAAAACTCGCCGCTACATCACCACTCCTAAGCTCCAAGCCTTATTGCAATGGGCGCACCAGATTACGGAGGGGCCAGGGACTACTGTAAAACCAGTGGTGAAACGGGCTTCAGCGTTGTTTCTCGCTTTAGCTCGCGATCGCGCCTTGGAGCTCGTCCGGGTACTCCATCCCAACACCGCTCGCGTTTTGGATCTGGTGCGAACTCTGGATCTGGTTTGTGCCCCCACTCCGGTGCAGGCGATCGATTTAGCTCGTGCGATGGAATTAGCCCGCAACTTGGATCTAGATTGTGTCCCCGCTCGTGCCCGTGCTCGTACTCGCAGCCTCAACCGAATTCCTGCCCGAACTTTAGCTCGCGCTGTTACCAACTCTTTGGCTCAAGAGTTCAGCAAGAGCCAATTGTTTAACAGCGTCAACTTTCACCCATTAATTGCCCGTCTGGATGCCCTCAAAACCAAAGCCCCTGATACCAGCCAACCCTACGAAGTGCAGCAAGCATTCCGCGATCGCCTTTCCCAAGTGTGGCTCCACGCCCTGAAACTGGATGCTGCTTTGGTGGATTTGTCTGCCGCTGAGTTACAGGCACTAGAACACTATCTCTACGCCAACTGTCTACTCGTCCGTTGCAAGCAAGCAGCCGTGAGGGTTTCGGCCAAAACTTGGGAAGAAATTGAAACGCAAATGCTATTTGTGACAGGTTGCTGAGCCTCCCTAACTAGCCTTCGCTTGTTTCACTATCAACGCGCTACAAGCTCCCTTCGTATCAATCGTACGCAGTTGGTATTGCGCCACCAGTTGGGTTTTGATCGCCGGAATACAAGTCACAACCACTTGATTGTTCGGTACAGGTTGCTCAGGAGTCACCAATGCGATCGCATATTTAGGATCTAAATCAGCCGCTTTCACATAAAAAAGCGTATGGGCTCTGCGTCCTCCCACCGTTCCTTTAGCCACATCCACCACCTGAAATGTAGTTAATTCTGGCTGAGTTTTTTGTAGGCGACGCAAGTAATATCCCAACTGTACTTCTGGTGGGTCGTGAGGGCGAGAATGAACATAGGTGCCACTCACTTTACGAGCCATTCTCAGAGAAGGTAAAAACAGCAAAGCGCATACAAACAAACCTGCAATTAGCTGTTGTTTAGAACGTGGGTTTACCCGTAAATATTTGATTAACCAGTGACAAGCTTCAGCAACTCCTAGCCCAATTAGCAATGCCGCGATCGGATATTGTGGGGCGTTGTACCAAGCCAATTTAGTTTGAGAACTAGAAACAACTAGAAAGTGACAAATCAAGTAAAAACCACAGAAGGCTCCCAAAGCTTTAATCAATCGCTTTTGACTGATTTGAGCGACGACCAAACTAGGCAAAAGCAGATACAGCCAAGGGATAAATGTACGCTGCATCTGTTGCAGATAAAACCAAAAGTTACCTGTATGTCCCTCTACCGACTCTGAGTATCGTCCCACCTCATTACTTAACATTGCTTCTAGGTAGCCTGGGTTGTAATACTCCCGCAGCAAGTAGTAGCTTAAGCCAGCTCCAATCACGAAAATTGCCGAGCCATAGAATGATGGCGATCGCAGTAATTTACCCAACCGTTTTTGATAGATTGTGTAAACAAAAAGACCCAGTAAAGGAATCAAGGCAGCAATTCCTTTTGTCCACATTGCCAATACAATCGCGATCGCTGTCAACCAAAGACACCAAGGCTTTCTGGAGCTACTAGCATGGATATAGGCAAAATAAGCGAGGGAATAAACTGTAATCCATAAAGTTAATAAAGCATCGTAATCTCCTGTTCGTGCCACATGCTCTGCCACATACCCATAGCTAGTCATTAAGACAAAGGCACTAGTAATTCCGACCACCAAGCTTTGCAAGTAAAAGGTAGAAAATAGAAACAAAATTAGGACAGTTGTGGTGGCGGCGATCGCAGAAGGCAGACGCACCGCAAATTCGTTGTAGCCAAACACTTTCATGCAGGCAACAATCAACCAAAGCAACAACGGTGGTTTGGTTCCCCACAAATCGGGTTGCCCATCAAAATAGCTGACAATGAAATTGCCATTGAGTGACATCTCTAAAGCATTCACTGCCCGCCTAGCCTCGTCATAGGTGCGCAGAGAGAGAGCATCAAGATGCCAAAAAAATACGAAGTAGCAAGCACAAAAAAGCACAAAAAAACTACCAGCAACCCGGTAGTTCAACAACAGCTCAAACGTGGTTGATAAACTTTGCCAAGATCGAACTTGACTCTTTCCTTTTTTTAGAGAGGTAGCAGTATGGCTTGAAGCAGCTTCCCGGATAGGCATGGGGGCAACCTATTCCTCTAAAGAGATAATTCTGAAGCAACTTCTAGCAGATTAATTAGTAAACCTATAGATCACAGTATCTACAATTACTTAAATACCTTTAAATGCGAGGATTTCATCACAGAGTCTCCAACCAAAATTACATCTCAAGCATTTTCAGCTGTGTCATTTTTTACAATTAATCAGACACAAAATCCTTGACTTCTTCAAGCTTAAAGTTGTTTTTCTGCAAACCATGATTACAAAGATGCACTGCTCCGATTCTCCTCAAACAGCCAAAACTCAGGAACTATCAGCAAGGTTATGGTCTCGAACCCAGGGCCATTTCCTTGAATCACTAGTGGGTAAGTTTAGATGAGTAGAAATGCTGAGAGTTACCTAGCGATCGCACCGAATTAATTTCTATCTCCAGGCAGAGTGCCGACAAAAATTTATAATGAAGGTTTGACACTTGTTCTACTTGGCCTGTAGCTCACCATGACCACTTCTTCTCGCCGCTATCACATCACCACTTTTGGCTGTCAGATGAACAAAGCTGACTCCGAACGCATGGCTGGCATTCTAGAAGACATGGGTTTTCAATGGTCAGAAGACCCGAATGAGGCCAACGTCATTCTCTACAACACCTGCACCATTCGGGATAATGCAGAGCAAAAAGTTTATTCCTACCTTGGTCGGCAAGCCAAGCGGAAGCACGAAGAACCGGACCTAACTTTGGTAGTGGCAGGCTGTGTAGCTCAGCAAGAAGGCGAAGCTCTGTTACGGCGAGTGCCAGAACTGGATCTGGTGATGGGACCGCAGCATGCCAATCGCCTTCAGGATCTCCTAGAGCAAGTCTTCAGCGGCAACCAAGTGGTGGCGACTGAAGCAGTCCACATTTTTGAAGACATCACCAAGCCGCGTCGGGATAGCAAAGTCACCGCTTGGGTCAACGTCATCTACGGCTGCAACGAGCGCTGCACTTACTGCGTGGTTCCCGGAGTCCGTGGAGTGGAGCAGTCGCGCACCCCAGAGGCGATTCGGGCTGAAATTGAGGAACTGGGACGGCAAGGCTACAAAGAAATTACGTTGTTGGGCCAAAACATTGACGCTTACGGGCGCGATCTCCCAGGCGCGACTCCCGAAGGTCGGCACCAGCACACCCTCACCGATCTCCTCTACTATGTGCATGATGTCCCTGGCATTGAGCGAATTCGCTTTGCCACGAGCCACCCCCGCTACTTCACCGAGCGCTTAATTAAAGCTTGTGCTGAGTTGCCAAGGGTTTGTGAGCACTTCCATATTCCCTTCCAATCTGGCGATAACGAAGTTCTCAAGGCCATGTCTCGCGGTTACACCCAAGAAAAATACCGCCGCATCATCGACACGATTCGCAGCTATATGCCCGACGCCTCGATCAGTGCGGATGCGATCGTTGGCTTTCCTGGTGAAACCGAAGCTCAATTTGAGAGCACCCTGAAGCTTGTCGATGAAATTGGTTTTGACTTACTTAATACAGCCGCTTACTCCCCACGTCCTGGCACTCCTGCTGCCCTATGGGACAACCAACTCAGTGAGGAAGTGAAGAGCGATCGCCTGCAACGCCTCAATCATCTGGTTAATACCAAAGCCGCCGAGCGGTCGCAGCGTTATTTAGGCCGCATCGAGGAAGTCTTGGTGGAAGACCAAAACAGCAAAGACCCCACCCAAGTCATGGGTCGCACTCGTGGCAACCGCCTTACCTTCTTTCCCGGCGACATCAACGAACTTAAAGGCCAAGTGGTTCAGGTCAAGATTACGGAAGTGCGAGCCTTTAGCTTGACAGGTCAACCCGTCGTTCCAGCGATTTGCGTTTAGGGATTTCCCTACCAGTGCCTTAGCACAGTTGGTTATCTAGCTAGCGATCGCTGATCTAAACAATTCCAGAAATTACAATCCCAGAAATTGTTCTAGATTGGCTCTGGCAAGATCAGGTGGGTGTGATACGCTAGCTGCGATAGATTGTGCCAGAAGGATCAGTCATGACGAAGCTGCGGGTGGGGTTGCTGTTCGGCGGTTGCTCGGGGGAGCATGAAGTTTCGATTCGTTCGGCCAGGGCGATCGCCAACGCCTTAAACACAGACCCAAATCCTAGCAAGTACGAAGTGCTGCCTTTCTACATCCAAAAAGATGGCCGTTGGCAAGCTCCAGAAGTTGCTCAGTCAGTTCTAGAGTCTGGCGTGCCGCTGCCCTCTGAAGAAACATCCTCAACAGCTAGTAGCCGCACTCATCTTTGGCAGTTTCCACCCCTAACCGCCGAAATCGATGTTTGGTTTCCTATTCTGCATGGACCTAATGGAGAAGATGGCACCATTCAAGGTTTGTTGCAGTTGATGCAAGTGCCTTATGTCGGGTCAGGCGTACTGGCTTCCTCAGTAGGCATGGACAAGATCGCCATGAAGAGCGCTTTTGCTCAGGCAGGTTTGGCACAAGTCAAATATATGACGGTCAACCGCTCCCAAGTTTGGTCTAACCCCTGCGTGTATCCCAAACTCTGTGACGAAATCGAAGCGACCTTGGGCTATCCCTGCTTTGTTAAGCCTGCTAACTTAGGTTCTTCAGTCGGTATTGCCAAGGTGCGATCGCGCGCTCAACTAGAAGCAGCATTAGACAGTGCCGCGAGTTACGATCGCCGCTTAATTGTCGAAGCTGGAGTCGTGGCTAGAGAAGTGGAATGCGCAATTTTAGGGAATGACCAAGCGCAAGCCTCTATCGTAGGAGAGATCACTTATAACAGTGATTTCTACGACTATGAAACAAAGTACACGGAAGGGCGAGCCGATTTACATATTCCTGCTCCTCTACCAGAAGCGATCGCCGCTCAAGTGCAAACACTGGCCTTGCAGGCATTTGCTGCGGTCGATGCAGCGGGATTAGCGCGAATTGACTTCTTTTATGTGGAGTCTACGGGGGAAGTGTTGATTAACGAAATCAATACATTACCTGGCTTTACCGCGACTAGCATGTATCCTCAACTGTGGGCCGCTAGTGGGGTTGCCTTCCCAACCTTGGTTGATCAACTCATTCAGTTTGCTCTGGAGCGACATTCCTAAAACCAAATCACAATTTTTGGCGAGAAGGCGATCGCTTCAGTACAATCTAGAGACAACAGGGAATTCTAGCTAAAATCCCCATTTCTAAACCCTTTGGACTCCCTAGCCAAGATGAAAGTAGCTATGGTTAACCAGACTCATCCCCATCGGCAGCCACAGCTTTTGGGTACGACTTCACAACTGATACAAAAGCATCCTTTTATCCTTTGGGGAGCGTCTTTAGTCTTGGTCCTACTGCTGGGAGGATTTGCCCTCAAAGGGTTAATTTATCCTGGTCCTGTTGAGCCAGAAGTAGCTACAGCGCCCGCTAAAGTTCCTTCTCCAGCGCCCGCTAAAGTTCCTTCTCCTGAGCTTCAGGAGCAAAACCTCAATTTATGGTTATTTAGTGCTGTTGCCTTAGGATGTGCAGCCGGTTCTATTTTCATTTCTCGACGAATTGAACGAATGGAGCCGAAGCCCCAGCAAGCACAGCCAAAGTCAAAGCAACGAGCCATGCCCTTCCAAATGAAAGCGGCTCAAAAACGTCAGCCTGCAACAGCGACTCGCCGGCCCAGCTCACCTATGCGCCGCAAAAAAGCAGCAGCGGTTTCAGTCAAACGAGCCAATGCTCCAGCGACCACTGTTCTCCACGCTGAGCCTGTGCGCATGAGTCAAAGGGGCTACCCACCAAATTCTGTGATCATAGAACCAGTCGTCACTGTGGTTCCAGAGAACGAAAGCCATCCTTTAGACTGGGGCGAGGCGAGCCTAGCAGAGATGATGGACCTGCGCAAACAGAAACCCCTTTCCTCTTTGCTTTAGCTCTACGGCCAGAAACTTGCCATTGAGCTGAGTGCAGTCCAAGAAAAATTGCATCTTAGGTTTGCGGCTGGAGTTTAGCGATCCCTCCCCAGTCCTTGATCGTAGATTCAGTCCACATCCAGTTTTTGCTTAAGGCATCGGGCTGGAAGGCCACTGGATTCTCAGTCATCACTTTTTGATAAAGCTTGAGCGCTTCATTTTGCAGGTTAGCGCGCTGTTCGGCAGGTTGATTTTGGGCGGACTTGGCTAGCACTAGGGCTAGGCCAGCATAAGCCATCAGATTCTCTTGGTTTCCTGGCCTTGCAGTTGCGGCTGGCGCGGTTGCTGCCGTTGGAGTGGTAGCAATGACACCTGGCTCAGATGGCGTAGTCGTTTGCGCTTCTTCTTGCAAGTAGAGTGCTTGGAACCAAGCCCGATTAGCTCGGTCCCAATTCTGTTCAGCGTAGTAAGCGAAGCCTAAGGCATTTTGATACAGAGCTAGCGATGCTGCATCAGTCTGTTCAGCTTCAGCTTGTTGGCGAACCGCAGTTTCCCAGTAACGACGGGCATCATCAACGCTATAGTCTTGGTTGCCTGTTTGCATCGACTGCCAAGCCAAGCGACCGCGTAGAAAACTCACGGCTGGATCATCAATCACAGTATTAGGAACGGCAGCCAAGGCGGCACTGGCTTGAGGCAAGGCTCCACGATCCAGCAGTTCTGCGATCGCTTGTTGCCCTGCGACCAGTTGTTTCCGACTCAGGTAGTCAATGGCCGCAGCTGTGACTGTAGCCGTATTAGTTGCTTTCAGGTCTAATGTAGTTTGGTTGGTTTGCGGATCAATGGCAAAAGAATTGTTGGAGTTGTTAGAGATAGATTCGGGCAAGGCTGGAATCGAAACTTGAGGACTTCGGTTTCGCTGGAACCACCAGAAACCGAACAAGGCGATCGCCGTGACTCCTGCTGCCGCCAAGATCAGCCACAACTTAGAGCGTCTGCGAGGCTGCTGCAACCAAGCACCCCAGCCATTAGAACTTCGACGAGGATATTCAGGCTGTAACGCTGAGTTTCTACCTGCGGTTGAGTTCGTGCCGCCAGGCAGTGCCGCTAGGCTCACCGCTTGTTGATACGCTGTTTTAGCTTCTGCAACCTTGCCTTGCTTGTATAGCGCTAAAGCCAAGTTACTATACACCTCAGCCAAGCTGGGGTTAATTTTTAGGGCTGCTTGGTAAGCAGCGATCGCATCCGCAAAGTTACCTTGTTGATAGAGGGCTAATCCTAGCTGGTTGTAGGCATCAACATCATTGGGATTTGCTTGAATTGCTCTTCGAGCCGTGGCGATCGCGGTACTAGCATTGGTAGGGGCAGCTAAGCCTTGCTCCAAATCCGAGAAGACTTGACTTAAGCGCGGATCGATCGCTGAGTTGGTAGACGGCTGCGTTTGAGGTGGCGGGTTGCGAGGAGGCGTGGACTTAGGCGAGGTAGGTTGGGGTTTGGGTGAGCCTGGCAAATCCAGATAAGGGGGGCGCTGAGACTCTGATCGGAGATTTTCAGCCGCAGGAGCAGACAAAAACGGTTCTTCTGCGGTCAGTTGGGGATCGGTAGGATTTTTTGACAACTGCTCAATCAACTCAGCCACTAAAGCCGAGTCGGCTTCGGACCCGAACTCATCATCAAACTCCAGATCATCTAACTCACCTAGGTCTTCGTCACCGTAGTCGTAGGGATCGTCCTCTAAATCTGCTGCTATGCCATTTAAAGACTGAGCGGAGGCTAGGAAGGCTTCCTCGTCAGTCAAACCAGAATGATGAACCTCTCCTAAGGGAGTTAAGTGATTGGTAGGGCGATCGCTAGGACTCCGCCAACGTGCAGTCGCCATTTCTTGAGCCGCACTGTAAAGGTCTGGTACGTTCCCAGTGATCAACTGCCCATCAAATTCGGGATGCAGATAGAGAATGGGCAAAGCCCAGTACAACTGGTGAGAGCCATAGGCCGAGATCAACCCCTGACGTGCCCGACTCAAGCTGAGATCCACTGGATACCCTTGCTTCAGATTGCGATAAAACAAGCGGGTTAAGGTCAGTGCCACATCATCTGGAATCCGCTCAGCCATTGCCAATACGCCAGGAATGCCCCGCTGCACCAAAGCTTCAGCGAGATTCTGTTCGCCAATCTCATGCTCCAAATCTGAAGTGGCGGTATAGGCACTACGGCAGGAGTTAAACACTACCATGCGGATGCCATTGTTGACCAAAAGCCCAGCCAAGTCATCTCCACTCAGCACCTCAGTTAGCCCAGTTTTGCCGTTCACCAAGTAGAGGTTGCCTCCTGCGGCCCCTAAGTTGCTGTGGCCCGCATAGTGCAAAACTTGAAACTGGCCTTGCTCTAGAGCTTGAGTCAACTGCTCGCGATCGGGTTGGTCTAAGATCGTCAACTGAATTTCTGCTGTGCTGCCCCCTGCTTCTGAGGCAGTTCCATGACGGCTACGCAATTCTTCTTGCAGGTGTAGTGCTTCACGTTTCAGCTCCAGTTGCTCTTGATCCGTTGGAGCTGCGATCGCCATCAAAATCTTGAGCGGTTGTTGCGACTCACGCATCAACTCTCTCAGAGCGGTTGTTGCCCCGACTAAACCTGGGCTGGGTTGATAGCGAGAAAATAAAACATCTGTGCCCGTCGCTAAGGGCCGAGAAGCACCACCTACGCGATGCCGCTCTCCGGTGTGCAATACCTCCCACGGTAAGCGAACTAAGCGGGCTCCCTTCAAACCTAAACGTAAACGCAAAACTTCTCGCCGATGCTGGGCAATCCCTTGTGCGGTCATCCAGCTATCGCGGATCGTACCCTGGAACAAAGCATTATAGAGCTGCTGTCCTAACGCTACCAAATGCCGTGGCGGTAGATTTTGGTTCGGCTCGCTGCCTCCGAGCACCAATTCCAGTTCGCGATTGCCTGGGTTATGCAGTTTATCTATCCCAGGATCAAAAACATCTTCCTGCAACAATCCCAGCAGCGGGTCGTTCATCAACTGACGCGCCTGATTTAGCCACTCTTCAACGGGCCAAACCACTTGTTCTTCGGCTAGAGGTACCCCTGGGGCAACTCGCTCCGTCCGTATTAAATACTCATCTTCCCCAACTGGGGTAACAGAAAGATGAAATTCCTGCGTCACAGCTACACTCCGCAAGACCATTAACCTACAAATGCACTCCTGCTCTCAAGCTCTTTTTTGAGAGCTTCCATCCACCACTGATGCCAAATCGGCTCTCACTCTACTCTAATGACAATCCTGCCCAAAAAGCTTGAAATGAGCTAGATCGAGCGGAGTAGTTACAGAGAGCACAACATCCTTCGCTCTTCAGGGAATGACGGTAAAGTTAGGCAAAAAGTTACCAGTCATTTGCCACTTAATCAGAGAAATTGTCCATTTGTACAGACAAACTTCCGGATCTCAAGGCAGGGCGCTAGAAAAGTAGTTTGGTAGATGCACCCTGATTTTAATCCCCTGGCTCCTTCGGGCAGTCGGGGGGTTTTCTTTTGTGGGCTGGCTCAAGGCCTGGATCTTCACTAGAGCTTGATGCGATCGCTCAACTGCCTTGATTGCGGCTTCATAAGCTCGATGCTATGGTCGGAAAGCAGCTAGCCCCCGGGTTCGCAGATGGCATCCGCTTTATCCACGATTACGAAGAATATTCGTCAACAGCTTTTGGGCAATCGTTCTGTGCTGTGGATCAATGGCTTAACCTTGGTACTTTTCCTGGTTTTGCTCACGCATGCCAAAGTTTGGGGCAGTCCCCAGGAAATTGAGTTCTTATTTCATAAAGCAGACCCCACCAAACAGCCTCACCTAGGCTTTCTCACCCTGATCTCCAATGTGCTGTGGGGCTTACCAGTGGCCTATTGTGCCTTTAGCTTAGGGTTGATGAAGCAGATTCACCCTCAGGGTAGGTTGGACCGTTTTCTCCTGCTCTCTGCCACTGGAATTTCGGTCATTTTGATTGATGAGGTCTACCGGATTACGATTAGTTTGGTAACTTGGTTTGGCGTTTCTAAAGTGTTAATTGCCAGCCTTTATGGCGTAGCTGCCTTGGGCTATATCTTCAGCTTTCGGAAACGGATTCACTCCACACCCTACGCCTTGCTCTTAGCAGCGATTAGTCTAGTTGTCATTTCCAGGGTGGTCGATTTGCTCAGAATTGCGGCTCCAGGGGCACCTGCCAGAATGCTGCTAGAAGATGGCACAAAGCTTTTGGGACTGGTGAATTTGACTTTGTACTGGTGGCTGGTCTGTCAGCAGGAAGTTTTGCGATCGCTTCAGCGATATCGTCAACCCACCTCTGTAAACGCGCATCAGCACCTATGATCGAAATTAAACCCTAGCGTCAGCTTGTGAGCCGCGATCGCAGGGTTGCTGAATGTTTCGCTAACCAGTTTCGCTGGCCAAAGGCAAGGAAATTTTATGGATCGAGCTGTTATCAAGTTTTCTTCAGAAGACTGTGGGACTTGCCACAAAATGTCTTTCTACGACCAAAAGGTGGCTGAAGAACTCGGTCTCCGCTTCATCAATTGCATGATGCAAGATACGGCCACTTACCGTCAGTATCGCAAGATTTTGTTGGCCCAATATCCTGACAAAGAAGGGATGGGGTGGCCCACCTATATTGTTTGTGACTCTCCTGATGCAGAATTTAAGATTCTTGGAGAAGTCAAAGGCGGCCACCCCAAAGGTGAGTTTAGAAGTCGGTTACAGGCGGTTCTAGAAACAGTTCCGGCTGGCGAAGGTTAATCTTTCACTTCAAATTTAGTGACTTCTAAAACGGGGCCAATCATAGCGAATGTCATCACATCCTCCCGGACTTGGCCTTCCACTGTGACTTGGATGCCAGACCTTTTCAAGTCATCGGGAGCTTTGTGCAGTTCGTAAGATTGGCCGTCTTCGCCAACTAACGCCCAGGTACCAGGTCCGATGCCTTTGCGCTCGATTTTGCCCGTGACTTTCACACTCATGCGGCTTCTCCTTCTCCTCTCGTTACCAGATAGGCTAACCCGAAACACAACAGGGCGTTTACGGCTAAGTAAGCTTGGGCGATCGCGCCTGTACCGAGCCAAAGCAGGTGTGGAGACATAAACGCACTAATGGCTAAGCAAGAGGCGACTCCCAAAGTTGTGCCAACGGCAAACCACTTCCATTCCGCATGGCCGAGAAACAAGGCCAGCAAGAGGAAGGGAATCAAAACGCTGGCAAAGACAGGATTCAGTGCATTTGTCCCTTGAAGGGCCGTGCCTAATTCGGGAATTGAACTACCCATCACCCGGAAGGGCCACTGGGGCAAATCCATAATATAAAAGCCGCGAAAGACAAATAGCCCCGCGCTTCCAGCAACTAACCCACTAGTGAGCGGCCAACTCCAGAAAGGTAAGTAGTTGCGGAGGAACCAAGCCAGCAAGTAAGACCCCAGCACCATTGCGACCTTAGGTAGTATGGCCACGGCACCGCCATCAATCCAAAAACGGGGGTTGAGATAGCCATTATCCCGCAGCCAGCGGAAGAAATCGCGGAAGGTGATTTGCCCTCGCATTGCCAGTTTCACAGCATTGGCGGCATCTAAGTGACCTGCCCCATAGTAGTTGAGACCGTCATCTGTGACGGCGCGGGCCGACTCCAAAAGTACATTCCGAATCGCATCGGGTTCTTGTACCCCAGACGCTTTGATCAGCGCTGCTACACCAGCCACATGAGGAGCAGCCATGCTAGTGCCTTGGAAAGCCGCAAAGATCGGTTCGCCCGTTTCTGCATCAATGGTATTTTGCAGAATGCCGCCTGTGCTGTCTTCACCTTGGGTTTGGCCACCGGGGGCTGCGATATCTACACCTGCCCCATAGTTGGAGTAGATGGCTTTTTCACCTGTCGGGCCTAAAGCGGAAACTCCAATCACATGTGGGTAGCGAGCGGGGTAAGAAGCTGAGTTTTGATTGGCGTTGCCTGCGGCAGCGATGATCACCACGCCTTTGTCATGCGCATAGGCGATCGCTTCTTGCATGACTTCACTTTCACCGCCGCCCCCCAAGCTCATGTTGATCACGTCAGCATCATGGTCTGCAGCGAACTTAATCGCTTCGGCAATATCGGCCACTGTGCCGCCACCCGCCGCACTCAAAACCTTCAAAGGCATCAGGTTTGCTTCATAAGCAACTCCTGCCACGCCATAACCGTTGTTGGTAGATTGAGCGATCGTGCCTGCGACGTGAGTACCATGACCGTTGTCATCACTAGCATCACTGCGATCGCTGACAAAGTCGTAGCCTTCCACAAACTGAGTGTTTTTGAGGTCAGGTACCCGGCTAACTCCCGTATCGATTACGGCGACGGTAACCCCACTGCCCTTAGTTTCATCCCAAGCAGCTTCCGCATTAATGCTTCTGAGGTTCCATTGCTTGCTGTATTCGGGGTCGTCAGGGGTGAAAAAGGCTCGATAAATATAGTTCGGCTCGATCGCTTCGGTAGACTTAGCCAGTTTAGATTTTTGTAGCGCTTGTAGAAGTCGAGAATTTCCTTCCACAATGTAAAGATGATCGCCCTCGGAGAACTCGCTATTTAACCGAGGCTTCACTTGGTACTGCTGCGCGATCGCATCCAACTGTTGTTGAATTTGCACTGCTGGAATATCCTCGCGAAAATCCAGCACAATCGATTCGTAGGTTCCGTTTGCTGCCAATCCTTTAAAGCTGGCGATCGCTAACATTAGCCCCGCCAGAAACAAGCCCACCAGCCCCAGCCTTCTCATAGAAACTCATCACTACAGCTCGTTGCCTTCAACCATAGCTCACGCACTAGGGGGTAGCGGTAATATTGCAGGATAGTTACGGACTGATAATTTTTCTAGATTATCTCTAAATTCGATTATGGAAAGAGGTCTTTTGTGGCTACCCTTGCTAGGCGTTTTTATTTGGCTCGCTTGGGCAGGTTGGAACGAGTATCAAAAAGTAGAAGCTTACCGCCGCTGGGCAGAGCAATTTGAGCGAGCCAAATACGATATTTACGCCGTTCTGGGGCAGCAGGGCAGTGACCTTACTTGGGGGCAACCCACCCGTCGCGGCCCGATTAATTTAGCTGCTTTTTCACTCAAGGAAGTTCAAGCCATTCGCCTACTAGTGGACGACCAAGCAGTAGACTTAAACGCATTGCCACAAAAAGGTCGTAGTATTTTTCTAGAATTTTCTTTACCTAACCCAGCCCAGCCCATTCGCATCCCTTTCACGGATGTCACATTAGCAGCGAATTGGGGTAGACATCTGCAACAAGAACTTGCTAGCTACTCCTAGCTGTTTAGCGCCTCGCGACTCCGGCGATCGCCCCAACGTATTTTATAAAAGCTAGTAAAATTCTTGGAATTTGCCACGTTGCATGCTAAATCTGGCAACCTAGGGCAACGAGCGGCCAATTCCTCCTCTACTAGGAGCGATCCCCTCTTAGATTTGGCTCTAGCGATCGCAAATTAAGCCAGTAGCGATTAAACTTCTACAGGGTTGGTTGCAACCACAGTCAATTCCTCGTCAATTCAGTTGATGGTTTGGTAACCAGTCCGCTCTTCACCCAATTGCCCAATTGCCCATTCCTCGCTGCACTCGCAAACTTATGCATCTTCCCCCGTCCCTCCATACTCTTCCTTTTTCGAATTGAGAGGTGCCGATGACTAGTATTTCATCAGTCTCTCAAAACGAACTCGCGCAAAGACGCCAGAAGCTCCGCCAAGAACGACGCTTGAAAGCCTTACAGACCAGTTGGCGCACCATAGCAGTCAGCGGTCTAGCGGGAGGGCTCGCTTGGGTGATCACCTTGCCAGGTTGGGTGATTCGCCAACCGGACCAAGTGGCGATCGCAGGTAATCGGTTTCTCTCCGCCCAAGCCATTCAGTCTTTATTGCCAATGGCTTATCCTCAATCGTTGCTGCAACTCGAACCTCAAGCGATCGCAGCCCAGCTAGAATCAAAAGCGCCGATCGAGGACGCCACTGTAGCACGTCAGCTATTCCCCCCCAGACTGATTGTGCAGGTCAAAGAACGCTATCCCGTCGCCATGATCTCCGATCTCCCTAACGCTGAAGCTGTTAAAGACAAAGAGACAAAACCAGCAACAGGTCTCTCAAATGTGGGATTTCTGGATGCGAATGGTGTCTGGATTCCCATTGAGAGCTATACTTCCTTTGATCAATCGTTCCAGTTGCCAACTCTCAAAATTGTTGGCTATCAAGAACAGAAGCGATCGCAGTGGGCTGAGCTGTATCAAGCAGTTAGCCAAAGCCCTGTTAAAGTCACAGAAATTGACTGGCGTGACCCAAGCAATATAGTCCTTAAAACTGAGTTAGGAATCTTTCATTTCGGCTCTTATAGTTCTAGATTTGCTCAGCAAATCCAAGCGATGGATCAGCTACGAAAACTCTCAGACAAGCTGAATCCCAAGCAAGTTGCTTATGTCGATCTACAAAATCCAGATGCTCCCTCAATTCAAATGCAGAAGGCCAATAACTCGGTAAAATCTAATACGGATAGCACTGATTGAGCTTGCCACCTGTAGGTAATAAGTCAGCGATAACTATCTTTAGGAATGCTGCTGATCAGTCAGATCAAATCAGATTAAAGATGGGTGGGAGCCTAATGCTATCATTGGTTTTTCAATCGACTTACCCTATAGTTAACTAGAGTTGCCCAGCGCTGCCCAGAATTAAAAAGTTGTTTATAAGCCATCCCCGATCCAATGACATCTAATAGTACATCTAATAGTAAATTGGGCTCTATCACCGAAGGCTCCCACGCAGAAGAGCAATCCTCTTTCTCAGTGGCAGATACTGCCAAAAACCCGTTTAGCAACTCTACAGTTCGGTTTAATCAATCTCGCGACGCAAAAGTTGTGCTAGAAGAATCTCGGATGGATGGGATTGTCCCCAGTAGTGTTGCCAAAATCAAAGTAATTGGCGTTGGTGGAGGGGGTGGCAACGCAGTCAATCGCATGATTGCCAGCGACGTATCAGGAGTTGAGTTTTGGTCCGTTAATACGGATGCTCAAGCCTTAGCTCAAGCGATGGCCCCTAAGCATTTACAAGTTGGCCAAAAATTGACTCGTGGTTTAGGTGCAGGTGGTAATCCGGCGATCGGGCAGAAAGCAGCGGAAGAGTCGCGCGATGAAATTGCGGCGGCCCTAGAAAACTCTGACTTAGTGTTCATCACCGCTGGCATGGGCGGTGGCACTGGGACTGGTGCAGCTCCGATTGTGGCCGAGATTGCTAAGGAAGTTGGCGCTTTAACGGTGGGAGTCGTGACTCGCCCATTTACCTTTGAAGGCCGACGACGCACCAGCCAAGCCGATGAGGGCATTGCAGCCCTACAGAGCCGAGTAGACACCCTGATCGTTATTCCCAATGACAAATTATTGTCAGTGATCTCCGAGCAGACTCCGGTTCAAGAGGCCTTTAGAGTCGCCGATGATATTTTGCGTCAAGGGGTGCAGGGAATTTCGGACATCATTACCATCCCTGGTTTGGTTAACGTGGACTTTGCAGACGTACGAGCCGTGATGGCTGATGCAGGCTCTGCATTGATGGGAATCGGCATTGGTTCTGGCAAGTCACGGGCGAGAGAAGCTGCGATGGCAGCTATTTCATCACCGCTTCTGGAATCCTCCATTGATGGTGCTAAAGGGGTGGTCTTCAATATCACGGGCGGCACTGATTTAACGCTGCATGAGGTTAATGCGGCTGCCGAAATCATATATGAAGTCGTTGATCCCAATGCCAATATCATCTTTGGGGCAGTCATCGACGAGCGTATGCAGGGAGAAATTCGGATCACGGTCATTGCCACAGGCTTTACGGGTGAGGCTCAACCCGCAGCTCAACCCGCTAGAGTCGCGCCACTGCGCCGAGGTGTCACCCCTCCGATTACGCCTCAGGCTCCTCAAACCCCAGTCAACGAGCCGAGAAATAGACCTGGTGAACCAGACATTCCTGAGTTTCTTCAAAGAAGAAGAGAGAGACCCCCAACCCGTTAAAGACTCGCTCAAGAGTTGAGTGCCCTTAGGCAGTGATATTTCAGTTCGTCACTTTGGATTGATTTAATATGACCCTGACAGGGAATGCTCGGATTCCTGTAGCACTGACGATCGCGGGTTCTGATAGCGGTGGTGGGGCAGGAATTCAGGCTGACTTACGCACTTTTGCCTTTCATCAAGTGCATGGCACTAGTGCGCTCACTTGTATCACGGCCCAAAATACTTTAGGAGTCAATCGCGTTGATGCGTTGTCTGCTGCGGCTGTCGTGGCTCAGATAGAAGCGGTGGTGCAAGACATTGGGGTGCAAGCGGCTAAGACGGGGATGCTGCTGAACCAAGAAATTATCGCAGCGGTGGCACAGCAGGTACAGCTTTTGCGATTGCAGAATTTGGTGGTCGATCCAGTCATGGTGTCTCGGACTGGAGCACAGTTGATCGATGACTCGGCGATCGCCACCTTAAGAGATGCCTTAATTCCCCAAGCTGCGATCGTCACCCCCAATCGTTACGAGGCTCAACTTTTAAGCGGTCTGACAATCGACACACTCGATGACATGCAAGCAGCGGCTCAACGGATTTATCAGCTAGGAGCTAAAGCAGTATTGGTCAAAGGCGGGGGCATGGCTGGCGAACTGCGAGGGGTTGATGTCTGGTTTGATGGCCAGCATCTAGAAACTTTGACCACTTCTAATGTTGACACAAAAAACACCCACGGCACTGGCTGCACTCTCTCAGCCGCGATCGCCGCCAATCTAGCAGACGGCAAAGATTTACTGTCTGCTACCAAGATGGCTAAAGATTACGTGACTACAGCCTTAACTCATTCCCTAAATATTGGGCAAGGGCAAGGCCCTGTAGGGCACTTTTTCCCTTTACTATCCCGCTAAGAGTTTAGCTGTAGGTATAGTGAACCCCTAGAACGATTCCCAGTCAGAGCACTTCTCTGTCTCTACTCCGTAGGGGTGCATGCCACAGACTAGGGGATTACCACCATAGATTTGCCCATGATAGTGGCTACATCCCATGCAAGCAGGATGTTTAGTGACAATTGGCTCTACGTTGTAGAACAAAGGTTCCATCGATTCTATGTCGGAACTCTCCAACCCAAAATATAGCTCGAGGAACGAGCTGGTCAGCTCATCAAGTCGCTGGTCAACCTCAGTAAAAATCGTGCCTTGTACTTGTTCTACGATTTCCTCTGAGAGCTTGGCAAAGATATCGATCGCATCATCAATATCTCGCTTTACCTCTAAAAAGAACAGCTCTACTTCATCAGCTACTAATTCGAAACCAGTAAAGAAATCTTTTGACCAATCTTCCATAGGTTTGTTGCTTGTCTGCAAGCGAGATCTGGGACTGCGCCGAGTTTGTCTCTAGTCAGCGCCAACACACTGGATGAAACCCCCATCTACCAACTTCAGCTTTAGCAATTGGTGAGGGAGACTGATCAAAAATCATAACTTAGATAGATGACTCCGTAGCATTCTGTTTACACACAGCAACTACTCTCGCTCTAGCCGCCGTAGTTCCTCTTGCAAATCCATCACTTGCTGGCGCAAATTGTCTACATTTTGCGTTTCAGCCTTAGTTGGCTCTTCATCATCTGAGAGAATTTCGATCCGTCGCGGTTCGGAGCTTGTTGGCTCTGGAGCGGGAGTTGCCCCAGGTTGCTGGGCTCGATTCACCATATCGTCAACAAATCGACGGGCTTCTTCTGTGCTCATCTCGCCCTTAGCCACGAGTTCATCTGCTAGTTTTTGGGCTTGTACCCGTAGTTCCCCTAGCTTGCCGCCTGCTTTCTCGCCTGCATAGGAGGCCAGTCCGACTCCTAGGTAAAACGCTTTTTGGACAAGATCTCCAAATCCAGCCATATCAACCACAGCTCCTTAGCAGCTTAAAAGTTTAATTGTAGTGAGCCATGCTGGAAGTTTTGCCATATTTGCACTTCTAGCATCCAGACTCTTGAAGCAGATGCTTCTAGGATAAGCAGAAATCGAAATCACTGCCCATAGCTATAATGCTTGGCTTGCTAGCTTAGCTTGTTAAATGAAAAACTCTATAAGCTCAGGTAAGCGTAATATGTAGCGATCGCCCCTGGCAGTCTGTAAGTACCCTTTAAAACAAAGGAGACCCGGAGACCACGCCTGCTATAAGCATCCCGTATTGCTGCTACCTTCCGGTCCTGACAAGATTTGGGCGTTATGGCCGCGTGGGTCCGAGTCGATCCTTATTATAGCTCGAGTTACGTCAATTTTTCTATCTAGCAACTCAAATTATTAACTCGATTTGCCATTTGGGCGTTGAACTACCGTTTCCATCATGCGGCGCTTGGCTTTGGGATCAATGCCCACCACCCGAACGTAGTCATTACTATGCTCTGCTAAGCAGGCCTCTAACGCTGCGATCGCTTCTGACTCATGGCCTTGAATCGCAGCGTAGGATTGCCAGGAGTTAGTACGGAAGCGACGCTCATCCACAAATTCAATGCCCAAGCGGTAGCCTTGAGCCAAAATTTGCTGGACTTGGTCCGCCGCCTCAACATTTAACTTGGTGCTAGTAGAGTGGGTCTGCTGAGCTGTAGGCTGGGGACGCTGGTTAGATTCCTGGTTCACGCTTTTGGAACGGTTGCCATTGACAGGCTGAGGAGGAGCGATTGGCTGTTCAGGTCGAGGTTGGGGAGCCGGGCGAGATTCCTCTTCATTGGTCCGATGGAATCCTAGCCGCAAGTTGCGATTGTATTCTTCTGACAAGCGCATTTGCTGCACCCGTTGCTGTTCTTGCACCATAAATTCACCGACTTCAATTAGATGCGGCAAGCTAAAGTCAGGTCTGTGGAATTCGGGGGGGCGATCGCCACTATTAACCACCCTGAGGGAGACGCGATCGTACCCGACATCTTTAATGAAGTTCAGCACCTGTTCATCGTAGAGCCGAGCCCGGAGCGCTCCAAAGAAATCGACAGACTGATTGATAAAGTGATCGACAAGCTGTTCAATGTTTTGCTGCTGAATCGCATCCGCTTCAAAAATGCCACCAACAATGCCAATTTTGTCGTCCCGATTCGGCTCCCAATAGAACTTATCCATCCGCCCGTCCCGGATCAGGGGGGCGTATAAAGTTGACAAGTCATTTCCTGTGATAATGATCGGCACGCGGTGCAATGGGGTCGAGTCGTAACTGCCAGGGAGTTGGACGTTGGTAGGGTTGTCGGCAATATTCATTAAGGTGCCGTTCACCAACTGGGTGTTTACGGTGTACTGCGTCCCTTGATCAAGTCGCCCAGCTCCAGCGTCTAAGTCGTTGATCATCAGCACGGTCATTTTGCCTCGCGTCCGCACCAACTCGGCAGCTTCTCGGTATCTCAGGCGGATTAGGCGAGCCGGATCTCCCGCATCTGGACTCTCTAACTCGCCCGCCGACATATGGACAACTTCGACCCCCAGGCGCTCGAAAACTAACTCGCACTGAAAAGATTTCCCCTCACCTTTACGACCGTGGATGCCTAAAAGCAAAGGAACTCGGACGTTGGGTAAATCGAGAAAGTTTTTTGTGATATGAACAGCTAGCTTATCCAGGAAGCGAGGCGAGATGTAGTAGCTCATGACGTTGGGGGAAGTAAACTGCTGGGCCTAAAACTAATGTTAAGTTTTTCTGACAAACACGATCGCTAAATGGCGCAAAGAGTCTTAAATAATCCAAAAAATAAGGAGAGGTAGAGTCTTCTACCCCTCCAGACTTTCACCTAGGAGAGTGATTGCACTAGGTTGATATTAAGCACAGGTCGGCAAATGTCCTGGCTTACTTGGTAGATACAAGCTTAGTAGCGGTTGGTGTTGGGCTTGTGAACGATAAAGCTCAACACTTGGCACTGCTTGATGTTGTCGAAACCCACAACACGGATGTAGGAACCAGAGTACTCAGAGCGGCAAGCGCGTACTTCACTGAGAACTTCTTGAGTGCTAGATGCACCAAACAGAGGCAACTTCCACAAAGTCCAGTAGTGCTGCTCAGGATCAGAATCTTCGCTGAACTCTACAGCAGGAATGTAGCCTTGGTCGAGGATGTACTGGAGTTGTCTGGTGATTTGAGCGTCAGACAGAGGGGGAAGATAGGATAAGGTTTCGTAACGACGCTCTTTGGGTAGAGTTCTCATGGGTCCTGTTGCTATTTCTTACGTTTACGTGGACTAAATCTCACTGCTAACCCGGTAGGTTATCCAGATTAGATTCAGAATCTTGGACAGGTTCAGGCTGGGGGGGAGCATCAGTCGTGGTGAGCTGGCTCATTCGCTCCAGCTGTTGACGCCGGTGCTCAACGTTGGCCTGCTTAATGTCAGCACGCGCCATTTCGGGTAGAAATTCGGTTACTGACTCCGCTAGATGCTCTCTTACGGTCATGATGCGAAATGCCAGTTCCTGATTTTCTTTCAGGAGCGCTTTGAGGTATAGTTCTCCGTCTTGGATGGTGCCTTGACCAGAGAAGCGATGCAACCAAAGGGCTAATGGCGGATTCGTTTCACTTAATTGAGCTAGGACTGTTCGCATTGCCTGGTAAGTCAGGTAGCTAACTAGCACCTTCGTTGTATCTTTGGCAATTCTTTTGATATCCATGCAACGACCCCAGCCAATGGAAACAGATGAAGGATGAGGGATGAAGGATGAAGTTTGCCTTCATCCTTTGTATTTCCTTCAGCCTTAGAGAGTGTCCATTGCCTCGAATTCGAACTTGATTTCTTTCCAGAGTTCGCAGGCGGTCGCCAATTCAGGGCTCCACTTGCAAGCTTCACGGATGACGTCGCCGCCTTCACGCATCAAGTTGCGACCTTCGTTACGAGCTTGGATACAAGCTTCCAAGGCGACGCGGTTAGCGGTTGCACCAGGTGCGTTACCCCAGGGGTGACCGAGGGTACCACCACCGAACTGCAAGCAGGAGTCATCACCAAAGATTTCTACCAGCGCTGGCATGTGCCAAATATGGATACCACCAGAAGCCACAGGCATTACACCAGGCATGGAAGCCCAGTCTTGGGTGAAGAAAATACCACGAGAGCGGTCTTGCTCCACGTAGTTCTCACGCATCAGGTCAACGAAGCCCATGGTGATCGCTTTTTCACCTTCGAGCTTACCTACAACGGTACCGGAATGCAGGTGGTCACCACCGGACATCCGTAAGCACTTCGCCAAAACGCGGAAGTGAATACCGTGGTTCTTCTGACGGTCGATAACCGCGTGCATAGCCCGGTGAATATGGAGCAGGACTCCATTATCACGGCACCAACGAGCCAGGGTGGTGTTTGCAGTGAAACCACCGGTGAGGTAGTCGTGCATGATGATGGGGGTGCCGATTTCTTTGGCGAATTCAGCCCGCTGCATCATTTGCTCACAGGTAGGAGCAGTCACGTTGAGGTAGTGACCCTTGATCTCGCCAGTTTCAGCTTGAGCTTTTTCAATTGCTTCTTGAACGAACAGGAAGCGATCGCGCCAGCGCATGAAAGGCTGAGAGTTGATGTTTTCGTCGTCTTTGGTGAAGTCGAGACCACCCCGTAGACATTCGTAAACGGCACGACCATAGTTCTTAGCAGACAAACCAAGCTTAGGCTTGATGGTGCAACCCAACAGAGGACGACCGTACTTGTTCAGTTTGTCGCGCTCAACTTGAATCCCGTGGGGAGGACCTTGGAAGGTCTTCAAGTAAGCAACAGGAATCCGCATGTCTTCAAGACGCAGAGCCCGGAGTGCTTTGAAACCAAACACGTTACCTACAATCGAGGTCAACATGTTGGTCACAGAACCTTCTTCGAACAGGTCGAGAGGGTAAGCGACGTAGCAGAAGTACTGGTTGTCTTCACCAGGAACGGGCTCGATATCGTAGCAACGACCCTTGTAGCGATCGAGGTCGGTCAGCAAGTCGGTCCATACAGTGGTCCAAGTACCTGTGGAAGACTCAGCAGCTACAGCAGCGCCAGCTTCTTCGGGAGGAACGCCAGGCTGAGGAGTTACCCGGAAAGCAGCCAACACGTCTGTATCTTTGGGTGTGTAGTCTGGGGTGTAATAGGTCAGGCGATAATCTTTAACACCAGCCTGATACCCAGTTTTTGTCTGAGTCTTACTTTGCGAATATGACATACTTTCCCTTCCTAGGAATCACTCAACTTACATCGATTAACTGAGTGCATCCAGACCAAATTGAGACTATAAAGATACTTCTCTAACCGAGTCTGAATACTGTGCGTAGGTACCTTTGCCTATGAACTTGACATTGCCAAAGCTTCACTAAGCTGGTGCGACCCCACCTTTTACCTGGTTCACTCTGTGCCCATCGGTAAGCTCAAACAAAATATATCAGGAATTCAATAAGCTAAACCTTAAACATTCTTTACTCACTTATATTTTTTACTTATAGAAAGATCTTAAAAGTAAAAGTTACATATTTTTCTTGATGGATCTCAATTCAAACAGGAGTAGAACCGCATTAATTCGTCGTTTTCTTAAATTAAGTTCATTTGAAAACTTGCCATTTTATGCATGTAGAGTTCAATTGAAAATAAATTGGGGATCAAGAATCTCAGGGAAATATTATATAAATTCATCAAGTCGTATTCAAAGTAGGGGGCCTTACGATCGCCCACTGATCAAGCCTATGTTTTTTTCACGGCCAAGCAATTTTTAACGCTTAATTTATTTGCATCTATTTGCATCTAGTAGCTGGCGATCGCTCTAAATTCGGAACATTTTTTGCCGAATTCCTGACTGATTCAGGAACTAGCAGGGTATGCTGATGCACAAGATGCTATTCAGCCCCGACTGTTCTAGCTCTAGGGACTCAACTCGGCTGTCCCTAAGGCTTATAGTAGGGTGGGTCGAAATTCTCTATTCCTAGATAATTAAGGGCGATCGCGCTCTGAAATTCATACACTTACTGGGTTGAGAGCCTCTCATTTGACGTCTATTATTTCACTGCTTACTTCCCACGGTAGGAGCTTTGTCATGGCAGCTTTGCGAACTCATCTTGGTGTGATTTTTGGTGCCACATTGCTATGGCTAGGTTTGCCGGGGGTAATTAGTCAATTTAACGGGCTAGCTAGCCGTACCTTGGCTCAATCAGCAGTTGGAGGTAGCGCGCCCGTTTACCCTAGAGAAGCGCCACCCCTACGCGTGAGGCCGCTACCTAGCGATCGTCAATCACAAGAAACTGAAACCCTGGGAGCAGATTTCCGGGTGACTGCCTTACAGCCAGGGTCTACAGGCAGTTTGTGGGTGGGGTCTTGGCAGGGTTTAGCCCGGATTAACCCCAATACAGGCAACATTTTGGCGCGAATTAAACTGCCAAACTACACCATTGGAGCCTTGGCGCAAGACAAAGTGGGGCGGATTTGGGTAGGAACTTATACAGGTCTGTTGCGCGTTGACCCCCGGAGCAATGAAACGACCGCCCAAAATTTCTCCCTACCTTCTAACCGGGTCTTGTCGCTGCTAACCGATCGTCGGGGTTATCTGTGGGTAGGCACCGATCGCGGTTTGGCACTGATTAGCCCCGACCAAGGGCTGCTAATGACCACCGTGAAAGATTTGCCAGGGGTGAGTGCCAATGCTTTAAGCCTCGACCCGCAAGGGCAACTGTGGGTGGGCACTTTAGAGGGATTGGTGCAGATCAATACTGCCAATGGCTTTATCCTAAGACAACAGCCGGATGTGCCCGGAACTACAGTTCAAGCTTTGACGCTGGGTCCTAGAGGGACTTTGTGGGCTGGCACTCCCAATGCACTGCTCGAAGTTGACCCTAGGACTGGCCAAGTACTGCGATCGGTGACTCAGCTCCGGGGTCGCAATGTCATATCGGTACAGTTCGACAAAGTGGGGAGTCTTTGGGTTGGCACCACTAAGGGCTTGGTGCGGGTCAATCCTTACAACGGAGCGATCGCGGGTCAAATCCCTAACTTGCCTTCTGATGAAATTTTGGCCCTCTCTCCTGACACGGGAAATAAAGTGTGGGTAGGCACCAGTGAAGGATTGGGTTGGGTCAGCTTGACAACTGGCGAATCTAAATCGCACTTAGCTTTTACTCGTCAAGATGCTGAATCTCAAAATCAAGCTCAACAGCCCTAACCGGAATTGAGAACTGTGAAGGATTAGTTATTTTCAGGCGTTAAGTCAAGTCCGAAGTTTAGAATTTGCCAATTCACTCGGATTTATTGACCTCCGACCTGTTTACTGATCCTCAGTTTGAAGTTGCTTATGGTTACTCGGCGCTTTTTCGACAGTCTACCGTTCTCGTGGGAAGGAAAATCTGCTGAAACCATTCAGAATGATTGTCGTTGGCTAGAATCCATTACGCGCAATGCGGCCCCATTTTCTGACTGGTGGACTAAAGCGCGGATTGTTCAGCTGGCTTATCCCACGCCTCCCCATCCGCTAGTCACGACAGCAGAGCCCTTACCAACTTATGCGGGGTTAGGCTCGGAAGCAGCGATCGCCGAAGTTTTGCAGAGTTTGTGCAGCCCAGAGAAGTATCCTGACTTTCATCGCAAAGTGAATGTTGAGTTTGTGACGGAAACGCTCAACTGTTGGAAGTTGCGCCAGTTTTCTCAAGCAATTAGCCGCAACTTTGAGGTTTACGCCGATCTTGAGCATCCCAATACTTTTTTGGTGACGAGTACCGCTCCAGTTTCGCTAGAGGTCGATCGCCAACTGCCTCCTTCACACCGATTTCGGCCTCTATTCAACGTCGATGAATTCGCTCGGATCGTTCAGGAGCGTGACGCTAAGCGGCTTAGCCTTAGAACTCATGGCTATTCCAGCCCTGCTTCAGGTTTTTACGAATCGTTTACCAATGAAGCCGACGAGCTAAACCGTCCTGACCCCGCGACCCACGCCCGAACGCTACAGGACGACCACTTTTACATCGGCTACCAATGGCCGAGCGAACAGCCTGTGACTAGTCCTGGTTTGTGGGCTGACTACCGCAGCCATCTCGGCATTGTTTTCAAGTTTTTATTCGTGGTGAGCGGGATAGCGGGAATTTTCGGTACGTTGCTCTACATTTTTCTGAAGCTGTTTGGCATTCCAGTACTGAAGTTGTTGGGGCTACTTCCTGGCGTTGCTCAAGTCTGGGAGTGGAGCGATTTTGTGGACACCGTCGATTTGGCGGTGCAGTGGTACTGGATTGTGCCCACCATATTTCTGCTGTGGACAATTGTGTTTTTGCTGCTGCGGGTTGTGGTCTATCTGCGCGATCGCTACCGAGCGATTCACTATGGCGCTCCAGATTTAGCCGAGTTTTTCTGGCGGTTGGATCGAGCCTTGAGCAATCTTGCCAAGAGTGCATCTAATTCGTCTCAGGCAATAGAGACAAATGCACCAACCACAAGCGATCGCCAGCTCAGCCTCAATCTCATCGGCCACAGCATGGGTGGGCTTTTGGTGGTCACTGTGCTGCGAATTTTGTCCGATCGCTTTGGTAAGGATGACCAAGGTAGCTTACTGCCTGACCCCAGCAGCCCAGTGGGAGAAGAAGCTGACAGCATTGGCGAGCATCTGCGCTTAGACACATTGATTTTGGCCTCACCAGATATTCCCTTGGAATTTATGCGGGAGGGACGCAACAACTATGTGCGATCGGCGATGCGGCGCTGTCGGCGAATTTATTTGATGTCGAGCGATCGCGATATTGTGCTGCGTTATCTGTCTACGGTGAGCAACTGGTTTAGTGAGCCAAGTATTCAAATGGCGGGGATGCGGCTGGGTAATCTTTATCTCAAGCCGATTCGGGTCAGTGGTAGTATCCAGTACCGTCCTTACATCCGCATCATGGTGCATTCGGAGCGAGCGGTGCAGGCAACTTCGTCTTATGAGCTGTTCCGCAAGTTCAACTATTTAGATTGCTCGGAGATGCGGGGTGATCAAGAAACAGGTGGCGTGAATGCGGTAGCTTTTCCGCTCAATCGTTTTAATGGTTTGCTGATTGACCTGATCAACACAACGCTATTTTTGTTTGGCATCAAAAAGCTGGATGTGCATGGCGGTTATTTTCAAACCAACACGCGATCGTTTCAAATTCTCAAGTTCTTACTCACGGCCAACTTTTTGGCGGATGAGGTGATTAAGGGTGAAATCGAGGCGATGATTGCGGGGACTCCGATTAAGTTTTTGCCGAGTGAGTCTTGGGTGATGCCAACGTCAACTGCTGACTCAACCGCAACTGGAACTTGAGTTGGGCGATCGTTAAATTCGGCCTGTGGTGATTAATTTAGAACCCCCACCTAAACAGAGCAAGCATAAAAATAGTGTCCACAGGCTGGTAGGCCGCAACACTACTCCGCCGCTCATAAATACTAGGAGAATTCCTAGACCCACGAACAACCATCCTGTCTGGCGAATACTGCGACTTCCCAAAACTAATATGCCGATACCGCTGGCTATGGAAATTACTGAACCTGCGGCTGGAATATCTCGCCACCAGTAAGGTGATATCCGGGTGGTGAAAATGATGTTTTGACCGAGGAAGTAGACTCCAACTAAAACTAGAGCCAGACCAATCAGTTTATTCAGGAGGCGCATGAGTCAATTGCACAGCTAGGTCGTCCAGTCAGTTCTAGCATGTCTGTTGGCGATCGCTTGGATTTTGAGTAAAGCTCAATTTGGAAAATCCGATCCCTTGATGGCACCTGCCCTCAAACTCCCGCTGAGGGACGGTTGCGTCCCCCAGACCCCCTCCAAACGAAGCTGACGGTAAGTGTTTCGAGTCTTTTTCTCTGACTCCTCACTCCTCACCTTTCATCCTTAAATTCACAACCGCACTAAGCCACCATCGATCGCTAGGGTTTGTCCGGTGATCAAGGCGGCATCCTGGCAGGCGAGAAATGAGACAGCACCAACGATCTCGTCGGGGACAGCAGTTCGTTTGATGGCTTGCATCTGGGCGATCGGGTCAAACATATGCAGTTGTGGTCCTGCTTCTGTGGTGCCTGTGCGGACTAAGCCTGGAGCAACTGCGTTGACGGTAATGCCAAATTCTCCCATTTCGGTGGCTAAGGCTCTGGTTAAGCCGATCACACCCATTTTGGCGGCGTTGTAGTGAGCCAGGTTGGGAATCACTAGCCAATTAGCGGTGGAAGTGAGGTTAATAATGCGGCCAAACTGACGCTCTTTCATGCCTGGAATAAAGGCTTTGCACATGAGGAATGTGCCATCCAAGCTTACAGCTAGGACTTTGCGCCAATCTTCAAAGCTCATCTCATCAAAAGCATGAAAGGGATAAATGCCTGCGTTGTTGACCAGAATGTCACATTTTCCCAGTTGCGCTTGCACTACCGCTGCAAACTCAGCGACAGATTCAGGATCAGTAACGTCACAAATTTGCGCGATCGCCCGTTGTCCTGTTGCTTTAACTATTTCTTCGGTCTCGGTGGCTAGTGAGGTGGCGGCGATCGCGACATCAGCTCCATCTTCCGCCAGTCGCTTGGCAAAGGCTTGCCCCAAACCTTTGGATCCACCTGTCACTACAGCCACTTTACCTGCCAATCTTTTACTCATAACAGCGTCCCTATTCCTTAAGCTGGCGTTATTTTAGGGACTTGGCTTTCTGGAAGTAAAGCAGCAGTAAATTTTAAGTCGGAGTTGAGGAGCTTAAGCGTTGGCGCAGAATGAACTCTGCGATCGCCAAATCTACCGGAGTTGTCACCTTCAAATTGGTTTCTTCTCCAGGCACGATCCGCACAGGCAGGTTGCACTTCTCAAACAAGGCGGCATCATCCGTGACTTCCCAACCTTGCGATCGCCCTGTTTCGTGACATTGCTTCAGTTGCGCTACGTCAAAGCCTTGGGGCGTTTGAGCAGCCCACAAAAATTGACGATCGGGGGTGCTGTTGATCCAAGGGGTTTCTGGCTCTACAACTTTGATTGTGTCTTTGACGGGGATGGCGGCAATCAGCCCGGAACACTCGAACAAGGCTTCAGCACAGCGATCGAGTAGTTCTGGAGTTGCTAAACAGCGGGCACCATCATGAATCAGCACGCGATCGGCTTCTGGTGGGAGTGCATGCAGACCGTTGTAAACCGATTCCTGACGAGTCGATCCACCTTGAATCAGCTCTACAGGCTTGGTGAGGGAGACGCTAGCAATAATTTCTTTGAAGTCAGGCCAATCTTCTGGCTGGCCCATAATGCCAATCCATTGGATGTGATGAGACGCTTCCGCCGCCCGCAAGGTCCAAGCGAGCAAAGGTTTTTCTAAGAGGGTCAGAAGCAATTTATTGCGATCGCTACCCATGCGACGACCCATTCCGGCGGCTGGAATTAATAAGTACACAAGACTGACTAGTTAGGAATGATTGTTTTGCTAGGTATATCTTCACCTAAAATAGGGAGCGTCAGTCAACTTAAACTCTTCTAATAATGCGAGTACTGGCCCTTGTCCCTGGCGGGATCGGCGATCAACTTCTGTTCTTCCCGACCCTTGATGACCTAAAACGGGCATACCCCGATGCCCAGATTGATATTGTCGTGGAACCCCGCGCCAAAGATGCTTACAGAGTCTGTAAGTCTGTTCACGACATCATTCCTTTCGACTTCAAACAAAACAATAGTTTGGCAGACTGGGGCAATCTGCTCGGTATTATTCGCGATCGCGAGTACGATATTGCCTTGTCACTCGGTCAGCGTTGGGCGATCGGGCTGTTACTTTGGCTTACTGGCATTCCCACGCGGGTTGGTTACGCAGCGGTTGGGGCTCGTTTCTTAACGAATCCAGTGCCGCTGAAGCAAGAGCAGTATGCCGCTCAGATGTACCATGACCTCTTGCAAGGTCTTAACATCTCTGGGGCATCTTCCGAAATCACCATTAATGTTCCTAAAAAAGATATTGAGTGGGCCGAAGCGGAGCAAAAGCGCTTAGGTATTCAAGAAAGTGGTTATGTCCTGATTCACGGTGGATCGAGCAAACTGTCTAAAGCTAAAGGTATTGATAAAATTTACCCGGTGCAAAACTGGCAAAAAATTATTCAAGATTTCCGCAAGCGGCAACCAAATCTCCCTGTTGTGGTGGTGCAAGGGCCAGATGATGCGGAGTTTGTCACTGAACTACAGGCAGCAACCTCAGATGTAAAAGTGACCAAACCGAGCGATATTGGCAAACTGGCAGCCATGATTGCGGCGGCTAACTTGATGCTCTGCACCGACAGCGCCCCGATGCATCTCGCGGTTGCGGTCAAAACCTTTACGCTAGCGTTGTTTGGGCCTACCAATCCTGACAAACTCCTCCCTCAAACTAACGGGTCGGGAGAAACTCGCTTCGTGAGCATCAAATCTCCTACTGGCAAGATGGCAGACATCACCCCGGAAACGGTCCTCAAAAAAGTTTGGGGCAGTTAAAGGCAGGATGTACGCCTTTGGCGTTCCCGCAGGGTGGGATGAAGGGGCAGGAGGTAGAGTTGCGGTTTTTTTGGACCGTGACGGGGTTCTGAATATTGAGGCTGGCTACATTCACAACGTTGAAGATTTGCATTTGGTCCCAGGTGCAGCTGAAGCAGTGCGGCGGTTAAATGACCAAGGCTTGTTTTGCTGCTTGGTATCCAATCAATCGGGGCCAGCCCGCAACTACTACCCAATCAGCCATGTCGAGGCTTTACATCAGCGACTTTGCGCTCTCTTGCACCAAGAGTCAGGGGCTCGTTTAGATGCGCTGTATTTTTGCCCCAGCTTAAGCCCTCCAGAAGGTGGGACACATCCCGATTTGGCGAGCTGGAGTACCTGGCGAAAACCCAACACAGGCATGCTGATTGCAGCGGCATGGGAGCATGACTTGGACATCAGCCGCAGCTTTATGGTCGGGGATAAGGCGACAGACATTGATATGGCTCACAATGCAGGCTGTACGGGCATTCTAGTCCAGACTGGTTTTGGCGATCGCGTCTTAATTGGCGAGTACCAACATCACACCCGCCCCGATTACATTGCCGCCGATCTTCCTGCTGCTGCTGAATGGATTCTCAAACAGCTAGCTACACAGCCACTAAATTAAAAAATTCGTCATCCAGCTCATAACCAAACATCTGAGCCATTGACTTGACGCGGGCTTTGCTGGGGATGCCATACTGCTTCAGCCAATCCGCCAAGGTAAATACCTTTTTCATCACAAACAACTCCAAAGCCTCTGGGTTGTACTGGATGCCCTCGACGCGATGAAACTGGTGGGGCACTAGCATGGCAGTGTAACGAGCCAGTTCTCCCGCCTTCCAATCGAGCAAAAAAGGTAACCAAGGATAAGCGGCATCAAGCCGCACAAACCACAGCCGAATCTCAGGGATTTCGGGCAATTCTCTAGGGTCTTCAGGCTCACGCGGATATTCAATTTCAAAGGTGATTTGCTGTTCTGTAGCCGCGATCGCCCCCTCTCGAATGAGCTTCTCAATCACAGTTTGCACGGGCGATACATCTAGGCTATTGAAATGTTCAAGCTTGAGCGAAATTGTGATTGTCATTGACCTTCCAAGCTGAAAAAATTGTTGCGGCAGCGAGTCTACCAGGAATGATTCAATTTTCGCTGAATTCAACCGCAATATTGCATTCTTGCCAACTTCTTGGCGCAATTAAGAGGCGATAAGGAAGTCAGAAAAGCAGTATGATCAGTTCCCGTGATTTTTAGAGATGGGCGGACATGCAGAGATTCCAGGTTGAAGTCCTGAGGGCAACCTCAAATCCTCAACAGGCGATTTATTTAGCCATGCACCAGGACTACAGCGAAGCCTGGGTCTACGGAGAGCGCGATCGCTGGCCTGATGAAGCCAAATGTGGCGAGTTAATCACCAAAAACTTACTAGCCGGAAATCGGGGCCACTACGGCCCGCTAGAACATCCCCAGATTATTCTCAACTGCGGCTGGTTCCCCCACTCCACCATGCAGCAAATTCGTACTCATCGCGTGGGCGTCTCTTTTGATGTTCAATCCTTCCGTTATACAGGCCAGCGCATTATTGATGTCGTGGAGGGAAAGCGAGATGTTGAAGATGTTTTCTATCTACGTCCCCTAGGCTTTTACACCGATCGCCAAGGTAAGCGCTACGAATACACCGAAGAACTCAGAAAGCAAGACTTGGAGTGGTGCTTTGCAGGTTGCGAACGCTACAAACTCCGCATTGACCAAGGTTTCTCTGAGGAACATGCCCGCAGCCTAATTCCCTTTGATGTGCGGCAGCATTGGGTGATGTCGGCCAACGTGCGATCGCTGATGCATTTGATCGACCTCCGTTGGAAAGCAGATGCTCAACTGGAAGCTCAAAAGCTCTGTGAGCTCATTTGGCCACATTTCCAGGCTTGGGTTCCGGCGATCGCGGAGTGGTACGAAACCAACCGATTGAAGAAAGCTCGCTTAGCGCCATAGCTCTTTGTGAGTGCCAGAGTCAAGCGGTAAAAGAATTTTTTACCGTTAAAACATATTTCTCGAGTTTAGGAACCTCCGAATTTGCTCAGCAGTCAAGTGGGTGGAAATACGAGCGACTTTTAAGAGTCAAGCGTAAAACTTTACGAGTCCGTGCTCTTTCACCTACTTTCATCGACCTATGAAGAATACTGTGCATGGTACTTCCAAGCCGAGTCGTCCACTCTGGCAGCGAGCTTCAGTTGTAGCGATCGCTTCAACGATGATTTTGGGCAACTATAGCGCTCAACAAGCCACCGCTTTTACCCAAACCAGCACTGACAACACAGAAACGGCTGTAGCATCTGATATGCAGCTTAGCCAAACCGTGCAGATTGCCAAGAAGTTGGATGCTCACCGGGGTCACTTTGGTTTAACGATTTTGCAACCGCAAGGTACGCTTTCCTACGTCACTGCTCGCGTCTCGCTCAAGGCCAAGCGTTCTAATACCTACTTAGCAGAGCGCTTGATCGGAGATTTTCGCTACAAGTTGAAAGGCAAGATTAAGGAAAAAGACGGCAAGTACAAGCTGAAGTCGAAGGCGAAGTTTATTAGAGGCTTGAACGAAGGCGATCGCGTCGTGATCCGCCTGTTCAACCAACAAAATCAGCTTATCGGTTACACCGAGTGCGATCTGCTGTCGGATAACGCTGCCATCACCCTGATTCTGCCCGACCAACCCAGCCAATATGGTGTAGTGCGGACTATTTACGGAATTGATGCCAACCAGGATGGTCTGATTGACGCTAGAACCAACACCTACGATTATTTTACGCAAGTCACAGGCTCTAGCTATAGTGCGCAGCGAGTGACTTTCCTCAGCAGTTCTCAGACGATCAACACCAGCAGTTTCCAGATTGCGGGTCTACCCACCCCACCCCAAAACTGCGCTTACACCAACTCTTTTACGAATGGCAGCTTTGCGGTCGTCAACCGTACTGTACAGGTCTTCAGTTCCAACTTAGCTTCTGCAATTACTGCACCTCCGGGTCAAGTCGTACAAGTAATCGATGTGAGCGATACTAATGTCTCAACATATGAAGCTAGCAATCTGATCCTGAACTACAAGGCGGTAGGGGTCAGCGAAGGCAGCGTTACCAGCACCAGCGATTATGAATACAAGTCAAGCACCAAAGTGAAGGAGAAAAAAGGCAAAAAGGACAAAAAATAGCCTATATTCACTATTCACTTAGCCTCTGAATTGCAATCTAGTAGGGAGTTGACTTCAGCTCGCTACTTTTTTTGTCGCTACTGAAGTTTGTCGCTACCGAGGTTCTGCCTTGGTAACCGATCGCTCATCTACCCCCAAAGTCAGCTCTAGAGGTGTGTTGTTTGGTAATGCCTTGACGACGGTTCGGTACACGTCATAGTTAGTTAAGGCGGTGGTTGCGCGATCGCCACTCTGATAAGTAATTTCATACTCCACAGTTTTGAGGATCTGGGGAGTACTAATTTTTTCATAGGTGCGTTGCCGCTGCTCCATTGCATCTACAGTTGGCCGAGGCGGTAAAGCAGGCCACCATAGTCCCCGATCGTCTGGTCCTGTAACCGCACCTTCAGGCCGATTGCCGTTGCGATTCAGTAGAGAAGTCGTCGCAAAGGCTTCGGTACGAGTGGCTTGATCACGGCCTGGATTAGTGGAGTATTCTACCCGCCACGTATAGGTGGTGCGGGCAGTCGCTTCATATTGACTGGTGGTTAGAGTTTCACACCCTGCCAGCACGATCGCCAAACTAGCTCCCATGCAAAGCCTCAAAAGCCTCACAAAAGCACCCACCCTGTAAGTCATAAAACCTCCCCATCAAATTCTAATTTTTTGCCTATTCCTTAACAAAAAGCTAGTTTCTTAGAGAACAAATATAGAAATAATTAATTTTTAAGCCGATCGCTAATTTAGCTTTGCTCTTAAGCAGAGTAACAAAAGACGAATCGACATTTCTCAACAAAATCTTTACTTTTTAGCCAAGATTTTTCTTACACCAAAGTTAAAAGCTTATAAATCCATATCTACATTTCCATATTAAAACTATTTCTTAATGATTTAACAACAACAGAAACAACTAACACTTCGTCGCAACAACCGTTCAAAACAACTCTTACCTTCTCCCAAAGTCTTGAACCTTATTACTTTCGCCTGGGATACCCCTTCTTTAACTTGAACCTTAATTTGAAGCCAGCATCTGTAAAGGGTTTCACCAATCATAAAGACAAGCCTGAAGAAGCTTTGAGGTACAGCAGACATATTAAGAATTGGGTCGAAGTGAACCTTAATATCCTTTACTTAAACTGATTTTCATCAATGATCATGCTGCAAAAAACATATTTATTTAAGCAGACCTTAATCTTTAGCAATATGAATAGCTCCAGTTTGACACTTCAAAGCTAAAGAAAGTAAAAAGCCAGATTTAGCTTCTACACAACCAGGAGATAATTAAGGCAAGAGATTTCAGCAGTTTAAAGACCATACAAGGAACAGTTTTTTATAGACATATTGTTTTGTAGCGTGCTGGGTTATTTATGCAATCAATTTCGAGTTATGTGTTGGTTCTGAGCCAACAATCAGATGATTTAGATGTCTTAAAGTCGCTACTAGACCGACTGTGTTGTGCTGTCAGTGTGGCTAGCTCAGAAGCACAGGCCGTAGCTCAAGCCAATCGAGAACCACCTTATCTAGTAATTTTGTCAGGCGATCGCCACAGATGGTCACGAGGCTTAGTTCATCATTTGCGTAGCATGACTCGGACTTGTAACACGACAATTGTGGCCCTTACCGATTGTCATGCTCCTAGCTGGCTACCACAGGAAGAAAATCCAGGATTTGATGGCTTCTTAGTCAAACCGATCAGTGGCGATATCCTTTCCTCGTTAGTGCAATCGGCTAAAGTTCGACGCAGTTGTTTGGTAAAGAGTTGAACTTCGTTAGGATCGAGGCAATTTGCTTCTAACTTAAGCCACATTACTCATGCAGCTTGCTCCTCTCTATCCAGTCTTATATCAGCTCCTCAAGCCTGCTTTTCCGGGTTGTCTCTGGAGTGGTCATTGTAGCTCACCCGCGATCGCCCTTACGTTTGATGATGGACCTCACCCGGAGTACACCCCTCAGCTTTTAGAAGTCCTCAATACCTACAATATTCCAGCGAGTTTTTTTTGGCTCGGTGCTTGTGTCGATCAAGCGCCCGCTGTAGCTCAAACTGTTTATGAACAAGGCTACTGGATTGGCTTACACGGTTACAATCATCGAGCTTTTCCCAAACTGACACCAGCAGCCTTAAAGCAAAGCTTGGAGCAAACTCAAAACGCGATCGCCCAAGCTTGTCATTTGGATCTAGCTTATGTACAGCAGCATGTGACCGATGTGCGGCCACCTAATGGCTTTTTTACCCCTCAAACCTTAAACCTGCTAAAAAATTGGGGTTATCGCCCTGTGATGTGGAGTGTAGTTCCAGAAGATTGGGAACGACCTGGCATTTCCATCGTGACGCAGCGAGTACTTAAACAAGTGCAACAGGGTTCGCTGATTGTTCTGCACGATGGCTATTTTGGGGGAGTTGACGTGGCAGCCACAGTAGCTGAGCTGATTCCTCTACTTCTACAACTCGGTTATCACTTTGTTACGGTCGATCAACTTTGGCAGATGCAAAGCCAACACTACAATAAATAATCATCAGGGTTGCATGATTTGACTGGTTGTAAACCTTTTGGGTTTAATTTTCATTCCTAGGCTAGGTTCTAGGGTGCAATAGTAAGCTGCACAATTTCAATTCAGCTCAAAATCAAATAACTTAACAATCTACTGATTTTTCACCCTCTCCGTTGAGAGGCTGGGGAGCAAGACTCTTATGCAGTCCTAGCAATTCCCTCATTTATAACGGAAGGCTACTGAATCTAAAATCAAGCAACTCTCTGGCAGGTACATCAAGTGTTACCTTTTGTTGTAGATGAGAGAAAAATTCTTATTTTTAAGTTTTGGTTTGGTGATAGCGTTCAAGACGGCTTGTCCTATCAAGGAGAATTATTTTGCCGACTGCAAACTTTAGAGCTACAGTACCGTCCTCAGCTCTATCACTTCGGTTGCAAGCTTGCCCAACAAGGCACCTCAGTCGTCATTAGTTCCAGCCTCAACACTTGCAGTCTCTGGATTAGCTTGCGCGATCCTGCGCTTAAAACGATGTTGGCGGATTCAGGAACTTTAGACTTACCTAAGGTGCCGCCGTTCTCCTTAGTAGAAGCTTCTGACCCGCCTCAAGCTGAAGAAACCAGCTATTAGCTGCCTAGGCTTTAATGGAAAAACTTAATTATCCGAGTGGAGCAATTTAGATCTCTTAATCTCTTCTCCAAAATAATCATGCTTTAACTGTAAGTTCACGGAGCTAGGGTGGGTAAGTTGAATCAACCGCTGGCGACTTGTGAGCTAACCTACGGCAAGGGCGATCGCCTTTTCAACTAAACTCAATGATGCCGTTGGCGGTCCTAAAGCCGCACGCTTTAAGGCTCTCCGAAAATTGCCCAGTTTTGTGACTTCCCTTGATGAAAACCTCATCGTTCTAGTTTAGAAAGCTAAATTAACCTGTCAAAATTACTGACTTTTACAGCTTTACTGGACTGGAAATCACATTCTTAGCTTGCTACGGTTATTGGCAACCCGTTATTGCATGAAATGTTTGCCTGAGTTCCACTTCTTCGTGATGTTTACGCTATCATCAGAAGCTCACGGATTTCTCACGAGTGTAGTTGATGAAAATCAAACTCCCTCTTGGCTGCATCATGCTGAGTGTGCATATCCTGTCAACTTTCCTTTGGAAGTTACTGCAGGCAAAAGGATGCAACTTTTGTGAGAAAAGCTACAATCGGAGAGACATTCAAAATTTCAGTATTCACCTATACCTTGGCAAAGCCTCAACCAAGCGTTGTATGTTTGGGAATGTGGTCGATTTTTGCGTTGCTAACAATTAGCGGTTGGAGTATTTCGCAAAGTTTATGACCAAATTCTCTAACTTCAGGGGGTTATCTTCTGAAAAAGCATGCTACCAATGATGGATAGGGATCTTTAAATCTCTGTTAGCTTGTTGAGGTGAATGCTGTTGTAGGGATAGCGATACTAAAGCTAGATGAGCGTCGCGTGCTCGACGGCATGATCACCTAAACAACTTGTTTGAGATTTCGCCAAACAAGTTTTTCAATTTAGATCTTTATGGTCTTAACTTTTTTGACTCTCTACATATAAGGAGCATGAGGAACGCGGCATGACCCAGGCCCATAACGTACTCGAAACCATCGAATCGCTTCGCGACGCTTCTGACGAACAGCCGGATGGTGAGCTGGATGACTTCTTAGTTGAAGAAGAAGATGATGACTCTCTAGATGTGCAGCCGGATGAAGAAGATGGTAAGCCTGGCAAGGGTCGCACTACCCGACGACGGGCTCAAGCTAAAAAGAAGCATTACACCGAAGACTCAATTCGGCTTTATCTTCAAGAAATTGGCCGAATTCGTCTCCTCCGGGCAGATGAAGAAATTGAGCTAGCGCGAAAGATTGCTGACCTGTTGGAGCTAGAGCGAATTCGCGAAAGGCTCTCCGATAAGCTAGAGCGTGAACCCCATGACGGTGAGTGGGCAAGCGAAGTTAATATGGGGCTGCAAGCTTTCCGCTCTCGCCTCCACCTCGGTCGGCGGGCTAAAGAGAAAATGGTGCAGTCTAACCTGCGTCTAGTTGTCTCCATCGCCAAAAAATACATGAATCGGGGTCTATCGTTCCAAGACTTGATTCAGGAAGGTAGCCTTGGTTTGATTCGGGCTGCTGAAAAGTTTGACCACGAAAAGGGTTACAAGTTCTCTACCTACGCAACTTGGTGGATTCGTCAGGCCATTACGCGAGCGATCGCAGATCAATCTCGGACGATTCGTCTGCCAGTCCACTTGTACGAAACCATTTCTCGGATCAAGAAAACTACAAAGCTGCTCTCTCAAGAAATGGGCCGCAAACCCACAGAAGAGGAGATTGCGACTCGCATGGAAATGACCATCGAGAAGCTGCGGTTTATTGCCAAGTCTGCTCAATTACCAATTTCTCTGGAAACTCCCATTGGTAAGGAAGAAGACTCCCGCTTGGGCGACTTTATAGAATCCGATGGCGAAACACCTGAAGATCAAGTCTCTAAGAACTTGCTGCGGGAAGATTTGGAAAGTGTTTTGGGTACCCTCAGCCCCCGTGAGCGCGATGTGCTCCGGTTGCGCTACGGCCTAGACGATGGACGGATGAAGACTCTGGAAGAAATTGGCCAAATCTTCAACGTCACCCGCGAACGGATTCGTCAGATTGAAGCGAAAGCGTTGCGTAAACTGCGTCACCCCAACCGCAACAGCGTACTTAAAGAGTATATTCGCTAAGCGATTTTTGATTTAGTACAGTTTTCAGAAGAGGCTCGTAGCATACTGCTATTGAGCCTTTTTTGTTATTTAGAAAAGCAGAAATGAAAAACTGGAAGCTTATTATGAAACTTCCAGTGTCTTAGTAATTTGAGGTTGACAAGACGTTTTAACTAGAGCGATTACACTAAGCCCCAAAAGTGCAAAAACCCTTCATTGGAAAAGAGCTCAATTAAAGTAGCGGCTAGGAAGCCTAACATTGCCAGGCGACCATTCCAGATCTCGGCTTGGGGAGTAAAACCAAAACGCCAAGCGTTGCGATCGTCCATGACAGGAGTGTTGGTCTTGTTGATGTCTTGCATCATTTTCTCTCCGAAGGTGTGAGATAAATAGAGAGCACTCAGCGAACAACTTAGGTTTGGCTAAGCAAGAAGGTTGGTACGAAGTTTTTATTAAACTTATATGAACTAATGTAACCAATAATCTTGCTACATGCAATGTGAGTTTTCGCGATCGCTCTACCTATTGTCAGGGGAATTTATGATAGCCTCGTTCAGGCTACATCAAGCCCCAGAAATGTAGAAATCCTTGCCCTGAGGCCAATTCAATTAAAGCGGCTGCCACAAATCCCAACATGGCAAGACGACCATTCCAAATCTCAGCTTGAGGCGTAAAACCGACCCGCCAAGCATTGCGATCGTCCATTGTGGGAGGAGTTACTTTCGTAGAGTTTTGCATCAGTTGCTCTTCCTGGGGTCGTTAGTTTTTTAGGCAGCCTGTTAAGCTTTGCAAATAAACGTAAATTTAACTGAGATTAGAGCGCCTCTCTCATAAGGATGAAATAGTAGAGTTTCACAAAAGGCAGAGAGTATATAACTCTCCTAACTTCGGACCCTTGGCTCCAACTTACTCTGTATACATTTCTAACTAGAAAAAACAGCGTGACCCGTTTCAGGTTCAAACAGGTGAATTTTGTCAGTGGCGATCGCGAGCCACATCTCCTCACACAACTGCACCGCTTGGTCAGGGCTGATCCGGGCTTGTAGGGTTAACTCTGAGGTTTCAGCGCCCACTAGACGCACAAGCACTTGGGTTTCGTTGCCCAGTGCTTCGACTCGCTCTACCCGAACGGGTAAATTCTTGGGTGCTGGTACGCTGACGCTTACATGTTCTGGCCGAATTCCGAGCAGGAGCGATCGTCCATCATATTTTTGCAAGGTTGCAGCCCAGACTTCAGGTAAGGTAAGCCGAAATTGGGGATGGGTAATTAGTAGGGGGGCTTTGACCTGAACTGGCAAGAAGTTCATGGTAGGGGATCCGATGAACTCTGCCACAAAGCGGTTTACGGGTCGGTTATACAGCTCTAACGGTGAGGCAATCTGTTGAATCTGGCCCGCATTCATTACGGCAATGCGATCGCCCATCGTCATCGCTTCCACTTGGTCGTGGGTGACATAGATGGTAGTGGTGCCCAGTTGTTGTTGTAATTTCACAATTTGGGCACGAGTTTCGGTGCGGAGCTTGGCATCCAGGTTGGACAAGGGCTCATCCATCAAGAAAACTTGAGGATTGCGAGCCATCGCCCGTCCCAATGCGACTCGCTGCTTTTGCCCACCGGAAAGTTGTTTGGGTAAGCGGTGCAAGAGTGGCTCAATCTGGAGCATTTGGGCCACGGTTCGCACTCGTTCATCCACGGCGCGTTCTCGATCCGACCAGTAACGCAGCCCTTTGGGTAGCGATCGCGTGGAACTAACCAACAAATTCTCAGCCCAAACGGGTAATCCTTGCTGTCTGCTATTTCTCCGGGTCCTGGTTGATTCTGGATTGCCTAATTCTGGGTTGCCTAGTTTAGTGCGCCTGAGGCCAAAGGCAAGATTATCGTAGACGCTCATGTGCGGGTAGAGCGCATAGCTCTGAAACACCATCGCGATATCTCGCGCTTTGGGAGGTAACTCGTTGACTAAGCGATCGCCCACCCAAATATTGCCTCCAGTTAACTCCTCTAGCCCAGCAATCAACCGAAGTAAGGTGCTTTTTCCGCAACCCGATGGCCCCACCAGTACCATAAACTCGCCGTCATTCACGGTCAGGTTGATGCGCCGCAACACGCTCACATTAGGCGTTGGCGATGGTGTAGGCTCGGTTGGCGTCGCTTCCACCTCACCCACAGGCGCAATGCCCTTAGCGAGTAAAGGCTCCGCTGGAGCAGGAACACTCGTCCCTTCCCCGCGCCGACTGGCAAAGCTTTTATAGATATTTTCTAGAACAACCTGCGCCACGATAATTGCGATCCAAAGCGTTGAAATTTAGCTTACTGGACTTTATCGCCAGATTGCACTGTCGCTAGCCCTCGTAGCTGGATGAATCTGTCGTCAATCCGTCTCCAAGGAACTAGTTGAAGTTTCTAGCACTGTAATCGTGGCAATTTTCTCCCCGGAATTGAGCGGGAAGAGGCGGTCGCCTGGACTATCTTTACCCCGAATCGCCACTGTCTCAACTCCCAAGCGAGCTAAACGGTTTTGATTGGTCCACAACAGCACTTCAGTCTTAGGCAGAGCGGCGCTCATAGCTGCCAAGTTATCGGTTTTGGCAGTAAATTGAATCGCTTGGATACCAATTTCACCCCGGTTAGTCAGCCGCAAAGCTGTGACAGGCATCCGTTTCGCATAGCCTCGTTCTGATACCAGCAATAGATGGTTGTCTGCTTCCAAGACGGCACAACCCACCAGTCGTTCTTGCTTGCGGAGACGTAAAGCTTGGTTGCCTTGGGCGGCGCGTCCCATCAACGGGAGTTGGTCTTCGTCTACCTCAAAGCGTAGCAATCGCCCGCCTGAAGTTGCTAGGACAATTTGCTGACCAATAAAGGCTGGGCAAGCATACACTAGTTCATCATCATCTTTCAGCTTGAGAGCGGTCAACCCGCGACTCGTGAGGTTGGTAAATTCTGAGAGTGGTACGCGCTTGGCTCGGCCTTGTTGGGTCAGCATGACCAAACTCAACTCTTCAACATGTTCTGGAATTAAAAGTTGAGCACTAATCGTTTCTGGATCACCTTGAGCCGCGTTGGGCAATAGCGTGACGAGAGGAGTTCCCTTGGCATTGCGCCCTGCACTAATCGGAATATCTCCGACCTTAATCGTGTACGCTTTGCCGCTCCGAGTAACAACAAGCAGTTCTTGGGCGGTGTTGGTCCAGAGGGTCTGGTTAACGGCATCGCTGCTTTCCTCCGGTTTCGTAGATACCGATGAATCAGGTTTGCCGCGATTCTGCCGCTGAAAAGCTTTCACTGATAGTCGCCGGACATAACCGCGTTGCGTCAGCTCTAGCACTGTTTCCTCTTCGGCGCTGGGTGCCTCAGCTAGCAGTTCTTCTTCCGGGGCGGTTGCCACTGAGCTATTGCCAGCAATGCGGGTCCGGCGAACATCTCCATGCTTTTTCTTCAAAGCCCGAAAATCTTTTTTCAAAGCTTTCAGGAGTTCATGGCGATCGCCCAACAACCGTTGCAAGTTTTGCATCCGGCTGGTCAGTTCGTCATACTCTGTCTGCAAGTTTTGTCGCTCTAGCCCCGTTAAACGCCGCATCGGCATGGACAAAATAGCATCGGCTTGGCGATCGCTCAGGTTCAACTCGTTTTGCAGGCTGATTTTGGCAGTAGTGCCATCTGGAGCGTGACGCAAAATCTCGATTACAGGGTCTAGGTGAGATAAGGCGGTTAATAGCCCTTCTACCAAGTGGGCGCGACTCTGGGCTTGACTCAGCTCATTGGTATATTGCCGCGTCAAAGTGACTTCGCGGAAGTCGAGAAAATGTTGTAGCAGTTGCTTGAGGGTGAGCTGACGAGGTTGACCATCAACTAAGGCCAGTAAAATGGCTCCAAAGTTGGTCTGCAATGGAGTTTGCTTGTAAAGGTGGTGCAACACCAGTTGCGGATTGACATCTCGTTTCAGCTCGATCACGATCCGCATGCCATCGCGATCGCTCTCGTCCCGGATGTCAGCGATTCCTTCAATGCGGCCTTGGTTGACCAAGTCAGCCATCTTCTCAATCAAGCCCGCTTTGTTGACCTGATAGGGCAACTCCGTAATCACAATTGCCGTGCGGCGCTGCCGTCCCTTGCCCACAGGCACTTCTTCTACTTGGGCAATTCCTCGCATGGGAATGCTGCCTCGCCCTGTGGTGTAGGCATCCCGAATTCCCTCTTTGCCCACGATCTCTCCTCCGGTCGGGAAATCGGGGCCAGGAATAATTTCTAGCAGTTGCTCATCAGATAGTTGCGGGCGATCGATTAAAGCGATCAAGCCATCGACAACTTCGCCTAAATTGTGCGGAGGAATATTAGTCGCCATCCCCACAGCAATGCCAGAACTGCCGTTGAGGATCAAGAATGGCAATTGAGCAGGTAGAACGGTAGGTTCTTGCTGCGAGTTGTCAAAGTTACCAATAAAGTTAACTGTGGCTTCGCCAATCTCGCTCAGCAAGCCTTCATTGCCAATCTGCGCTAGCCGAGTTTCGGTGTAACGCATGGCGGCGGGAGGGTCGTCATCCACCGAGCCAAAGTTGCCATGCCCTGCCAAGAGCGGATAGCGACTGGAAAAGTCTTGCACCAGCCTGACTAAAGCGTCGTAAACCGCTTGGTCGCCGTGGGGATGATATTTACCCAACACATCTCCCACCACACGGGCACATTTCCGGTAGGGACGATCGGGGGTGAGACCGAGTTCATGCATGGCATACACAATGCGCCGATGCACTGGCTTGAGGCCATCCCGGACATCTGGCAACGCCCGCCCCACAATCACACTCATGGCGTATTCCAGGTAGGACTGTTGCATCTCTGTGTGCAGGGCAGTGGGGATGACCTGTCCGTTTTGGATCAGGTTCAACTGTTTCGCCATGAGCTTTATTCCTTAATTCCTGACTTCAAACCAATCTCTTGATAACTTGCAAACAGTGAGGCACAGCATACCTCAAATGACCCTGTTTACAGCATTCCTCACAGTAGGATCAAACGGGAGGGATGTGGCATAGGCATACCGAAGGGTAAACTACTGCATTGTGGGGCCATGAGTAAGGAAATCAAGATGAAAACCGTTTTAATTGTGGAGGATGATTTGGTAAACGCTCGCGTTTTTGGCAAAATTCTGACAAAACGTGGGGGTCTAGCCGTGAAGCACACAGAAAATGTCGAAGAGGTGATACAGATTGCCCGCTCTGGTGAAGCCGATATTATTCTGATGGATGTTTCTTTGGCTCGAAGTGTTTATCAAGGCAAGTCGGTTGATGGCATCAAAATTACGCAAATGCTGAAAGCAGATCCGCAGACAGCTCAACTTCCCATCATCCTAGTTACAGCCCATGCCATGCAGGGCGATCGCGAGACTTTTCTGAAGCAGAGTGGAGCCGACGGCTATATTTCCAAGCCTGTCGTTGATCATCAGCAGTTTGTTGATCAAATTACCGCTCTATTGCCTCAAGACTAGATCCAATTCAAGTATCCTTCCAGATTTCTGAATTGATGGAAGCTGTTTAGCTTGGACCATACAGCAGGTTTTTCTAGTCTTATACAAATGTACTACTAGAGAAATTGTAGCAAGTCTTACTGACAATAGGTTTAGGCTGGCTGGGAGTCTCTACTTGGCTGATCGATTCCTGATTTATGTGTTTATAGCAAGGTAAGCCTAACTTAGGTAAGCAACGAATGAGACCAAGGAGCTATCTGAAGCTGAGTTCTCCTAGCTCCTATTGATAGCGGCACCCTAGGCTTTGCTCCTGCTTGTAGCTACTGGGGAGGTTGCTGAGGGGTTGGTTGCGGCTGGCTCCGAGCTAGGGTCGCTTGGATTCTCGGTGTATTTAGCAGCTTCTTGGCATCTGTGAGTAAGCGATCGCCCCAGAGATTCTCCTTGAGGAACTTCAGATCGCCATATCGACTATCTAACTCAACCGCTTTTTCGCCCAAGACTAATCCTTGGTTGCGATCACCTTTGTTATAAAGTGCCACCGCCAGCGCTAATTGAGGCTCAGCTGCTTTGGCATCCATTGAGACCGCAGTCCGCCATTGCTTAATCGCTGCATCTACCGAGCCTTGCTCATATCGAATCAAGCCAATGTTGTTGACCGCAGGCCAAAACTTGGGGTCTTGTTTTACCGCAGTTTCGTACTGGGCGATCGCTTCTTGATAGCGCTCCAGCATGTAGTAGGCATTGCCCAGATCAAATAAAGCTCCAGCTGTATCTGGCTTGAGCTTCAAGCCTGCTTGCAGATAATCAGCCGCTTTGGCGTACTGGGCTTTTTGAAAATGCGCTGAACCCAAGGCAAATAGAATGGCAGTATTTTTGGAGTCTAGCGATCGCGCCCGCTCCAAAGCCCTAATGCCCTTATCTAGCTCAGTCTCTTGCAAATATAAGCTGCCCAGCAATGACCAAACTTGGGAATTATTAGGAGCCAACTGAGACGCTAATTGCGCTCTGGACAGTGCTAATTCGTACTGCTGGAACTGGGCCAGCTGAGCTGCTTCCTGTGCTAAACTGAGGCCCTGCTGCTCTAATTGATTCGAGTTCAATTGCAAAGTGTGGGGAATCATTGCTTGCGCCGAGGCGGGTTGAGCCACACTCCACAAACCAAGGGCGATTAGGAGAGGAAGCAGAGGAGAGCGGTTAGGCACAGTACAGTCCTAAAGATAAAGAACACGAGTTTTCAGTTAGCTTAGACCATCTCACCCCAATCATGGCAACACCCTGAAGCAAAAGTCAGCCGAGATAAAGATAGCTGATTTATGAGGGAGATTGGCATCTGTAGCCCTTCCAGTGTAATTCATCGTCTATGCTGTAAAGTTTCTCGCCTTTGTCTGTTATTAGCCTCTACCTTGCTTGCCAGAGAGCAGTTGTTCACTTTCTAGGTTGAATTTGTCTTGAGCGCTCAGTTTACTTTTCAATGTCAGGCACAGTGTTGTCGTACTCAAGCTAGAGCAGGTCTGTTTACAACACCGCATGGTGTGGTCGAAACGCCTCGATTCATGCCAGTGGGCACTTTGGCGAATGTTAAGACCGTTACACCAGACCAACTTCAAGCCACTGGTGCCCAAATGGTACTCGCCAATACCTATCATCTACACCTCCAACCAGGCGAGGAGATTGTGGCCCAGGCAGGCGGCCTGCATCAATTTATGGGTTGGTCTGGCCCAATGCTGACTGATTCAGGCGGCTTTCAAGTGTTTAGCCTGAGTGAAATGCGCCAAATCGACGAGACAGGCGTGAAGTTTCGCTCTCCCAAAGACGGTCAAATCATTCACCTGACCCCCGAGCGATCGATTCAGATTCAAAATCAACTGGGTGCAGACGTGATTATGGCGTTTGACGAATGTCCTCCCTACCCCGCTACCAGGGAAGCGATCGCCGAAGCCACAGCCCGGACCTATCGCTGGCTAGAGCGCTGCATTACGGCCCACCAGCGACCTGATCAAGCTTTGTTTGGCATTGTGCAAGGTGGAGTGCATCTGGATTTACGGGCCGAAGCCGCTCGCTCTCTAGCAGCCCTAGATCTCCCTGGATACGCGATCGGCGGTGTGAGTGTGGGCGAGCCACCCGAGCTGATCGAACAAATTGTTAAAGCTACTACGCCTTTGCTGCCTGTAGACAAACCCCGCTATCTCATGGGTGTGGGCACTTACCGCGAAATGGCTCAAGCGATCGCGGCTGGCATGGATTTGTTTGATTGTGTCATTCCCACTCGGCTGGCACGGCATGGCAACGCTTTAGTTCGAGGCGATCGCTGGAACCTTAAGAATGCGCGGTTTCGGGAAGACTTTACGCCACTGGATGCCACTTGCCCTTGCTATACCTGCCAAAAGTTTACTCGCGCCTATCTCAGCCATTTATTGCGATCGCGGGAAATTCTGGCTTACACCCTGCTATCCATTCACAACATCACTGAGTTAGTTCGCTTTACTCAAGAGATTCGAGCCTCGATCTTACAAGGCTCCTTTGCAGAGGATTTTGCTCACTGGTTAACACCTACTTCACCCCCTGCCTCCGTCCCCTAGAAGCGCCAGTCAAAATCGTTGTAACCTCAGCGCCGCCCAGCAAAGCGTGTTAAGATACGTACCAATTCTGAAATCTGTGTTGGAGAGGTAGAGTCATTCATGGAAGCAGCACTGCTGTTGGCAAAACTGCCTGAAGCTTACGCAATCTTCGATCCCCTAGTGGACGTTTTACCCATCATTCCAGTCTTTTTCTTGCTGCTCGCCTTTGTTTGGCAAGCTGCTGTGGGCTTTAGATAAGCTGATAAACCTGTCTAAATCACCGATAAGATACCTGATTAAAAAAGGATAGCTATTCTGTTTATGAGTAGCTATCCTTTTTTAATTTGTTTTTGGATCTTAATGAGAACAGCTTGGGTCGCAAGTAGTCTCAGCAGAGATTAGGTTGCACGGGCAGACATTACCTTTTGATAGGCTGGCCGTTCTGTGACTCGCTGCAAGTAAGCTACGATGCCAGGATAAGCACTAAAATCTAATTTCAGCATCAAGGGCATATAGGCTAGCATTGACCCCACTGCCACATCTGCAACACTAAATTCAGGGCCAAGCAAATAAGGTTGTTGCTCAAAAATTTGGTTCAGCGCAGGAAATAGGCGGGCGGATTCCCGTTCTCGACTCGCCTCAACAAAAATTCCTGGCCCCAGCGTTGCATTAGCAAACAAAACCCACTGAGCAATCTCACCTCGCTGCTCAGGTGAAGTAGGGGTCTGGCTGTATTTCTCAGCCAAGTACAGCAAGATCGCGCCCGATTCCCAAAGATGATAGTTTCCATCCGCGATCGCAGGCACTTTCCCCATTGGGTTGATTGCCAAAAACTCAGGCTGTAAGTGCGCCCCCACCTGCATATCTAGCAAGACAAACTCGTAGGGAAGGCCAATTTCTTCTAGATACCACTGCACAATAGATGCTCGACTACGGGCTCCACCATAGAGCTTGAGCATGAATGGACTCCTCGGCTAAATAACTTACCAAAGTCCTTTTTTACCACCCGGACGCACCGTTGCCCAGTTGGTGCGAGCCGCAGACAACTGCTCGTCGGTTACTTTAGCACCTGTCAAATTAGCGCCACAGAGATTCGCACCCCGCAAGTTGGCATTCGCGAGGTAAGCATGGCTCAGATCCGCGCCGCGTAAGTCAGCCCCTTCCAAGTCCGCATGGCTTAAATAAGCTCTAGACAAGTTGGCATCTCGAAGATTAATGCCGTTTAAGCTGGCTCGCCCAAAATCAGCATTGAAGAGATTCGCACCTTGGAGGTTGGCATTGTTCAGTTTGGATTGGTGAAAAATTGCTCCGGACAGACTAGCGCGTTGCAAACTCAAGAGACTCAAGTCATAGGCTGCAAAATCACGTCGGCCTTTAGAGTAAGCCAGTTGTAAAGCTTGGGCATCAATTTTTGGTGGTACTTTTGGCTGCCCAGTAGTAGACCCTTTACTGCGTAGGGCAGTCAGTGAGGAGGGTTTCGCAGCTAACACTCGATTACGAGACATGCCTGACTGCAAACTCGTGGAGTCTGATTTTGCCTGTCGAGCTCGAATTGCCATTGCTACCCGTGCGGCGGGAGAAGCGGTGACAGGGCTACCGGTCTCATCTGTGCGATCGCCTGACTGACGACGAGTCGGGTTCTGAGGATTACCCTGGTTCTGAGTTGACATACTCTTAGCCAGACTGTCTAGATAAGGCTCTAGATCTAAGGCTCGGAGAATTTCAGCCGCAGACTGAAAGCGGTGACGTACCGAAACTTCTAGCATTTTCCGCAGCACAGTCGCAAAGTGCTCCGTAACATGCACATGCTTCTCCCACATGAGTTCCCCTGTGGCTGGGTCGTAGTCTAAATCTTTAGGAGATTTTCCGGTTAGGAGATAAATGCAAGTCACACCGACGGCATAAATATCACTGGCATATACAGGACGCATCGCCATCTGCTCTGGTGGCGCATAGCCAGGTGTCCCAATCGCGTAGGCAGTTAATGCCGTTTGCTCCGACACGCTCATGGAGGTTTGGCTGACCTGATCTTTCACGGCACCGAAGTCAATCAGTACCAGCTTGGCATCTTGAGTCCGGCGAATAATGTTGGCAGGCTTAATGTCGCGGTGAATGACTTGTTGGCTGTGGACGTATTGCAAAACAGGCAGAATTTCGCTGAGAAATTGCTTAATTCCTGCTTCGCTTAAGGGGCCACCTCGCTTGATCTCTTGCTGTAGAGTGGCACCGCCAACGTATTCCTGAACTAGATAGAATTCTTGGTTCGCTTCAAAATAATCAAGCAAGCGCGGCACTTGGGGATGGCTACCAATTTTGCCCAAAGTTTTTGCTTCTCGACGAAACAAATCCCGTGCCATTTGCAGGACGTGGGGCGCGGTTGAGGTAGGCCGCAACTGCTTGAGGACACAGTTGGGTTCTCCTGGCAACGATTCATCAATTGCCAGAAAGGTGGCTCCAAATCCACCTTGTCCTAGCGCTTGGCTAATTCGATAGCGATCGCGAAGCAATAGCTTAGAGCCACAGGCCTGACATAATTCAGTGTGGGTTATGTTCTCAGGATTAGGACAGGCTGGATTTATGCAGTAGCTCATTCAGCATCACCCACTACAACTTCGCTCACTTGGGAATATTCCTATTCCACCTTAATTATCTGGCTAGAAACGACGAAGCGTAGTGTAGGTCATGCGGGAAAACCCTTGAAGACTTGCTAAAGTTACGTGGAGATTCCTTAAAGCATCTGTAAATCCCCAAGTATCTACGGTCATCGTCGTTACTTCAACCATACATTCTGTAGAAAGAATGCCCTGAATTCGTCTGCAAACCACTAATAACTCACGCAATTAGCTGATTTTGCAGTGGTTTAACCTTTTGGTGTTAGTTATCTGGCGCAGCTCTGCCTAGAAAGTGCGATCGCTTCTAGCCGTATCAGCCAATGAATAACTTAATTTTGACCGAACTCTTCAGGCTTGAGTCAGTTCTAACAGATTTTGTCACGATTTCTTCTAAACTGACAATCGCAACTCCAGGCATTGGGATCCTTGAGCGCTACAATAATTTGGCTGACATCGGTTGACATAAGTATTTAAGCAGGGCAATGCGTATTTCTCTGAACTGGCTGCGGGAACTGGTGGACATTACAATGACCCCAGAGGAACTGGCTGAAGCCCTGACGATGGCTGGGTTTGAGGTTGAAGATATTGAAGACCGCCGGACTTGGGCGAATGGGGTGGTGGTCGGAAAAGTTTTAGAGTGCCAACCTCACCCCAACGCTGACAAGTTGCGGGTTTGCCAAGTCGATATTGGTGCAGAAGAACCTGCCAATATTGTCTGCGGGGCGGCGAATGTCCGAGCCGACGCTTATGTACCCGTAGCAACCTTAGGCACCTATCTACCAAACATTGACCTAAAAATTCGTCCAGCCAAATTGCGAGGCGTGCCCTCAGCAGGCATGATTTGTTCGCTGACGGAATTAGGTTTAGCCAAAGAATCGGAAGGCATTCACATCTTTACCCAAGCAGACTTAAAGCCTGGTAGTGATGTGCGGCCCCTCCTAGGTTTAGAAGATGTGATTTTGGATGTCACTTCCACGGCCAATCGAGCCGATGCCCTCAGCCTGGTTGGAATTGCGCGGGAAGTTGCCGCTTTTACGGGAGCCACACTGCGCTTACCTGAGCCTGCCGATGTTGCAGTTCAGACGAGTTCCGCTAGCTTGACCTTAAAAATCTCTGAACCACAAGCTTGTCCGACCTACATTGGTACGGTGATTGAGCAGGTCAAGATTGCTCCATCTCCAGTTTGGTTGCAGCAGCGACTCCAATCGTCTGGTGTGCGACCGATTAACAATGTGGTCGATATCACAAACTACGTCTTGTTGGAATGGGGCCAACCTCTGCATGCCTTCGATCGCGATCGCCTACAAGCTGTAGCTGAAGGTTCTAACCTCACCCTTGGGGTTCGATTCGCGCAAACAGGAGAATCGCTTAAGACCCTAGATGGTCAGCCCCGCACGCTTCAGGAACAAACACTGTTAATTACAGCCAACGATCGCCCCGTTGCTTTAGCAGGGGTAATGGGCGGAGAAGAAACTGAAGTCCATGAAGGCACCCAAAACTTAGTGCTAGAAGCAGCGCTATTTGATCCAGGGGCTATCCGGCGATCGGCTCGTAGCCAGGGTTTACGTACCGAAGCTTCGGCTCGTTATGAGCGAGGAGTCAACCAAGCCGAGCTAACGGTTGCTTGCCGTCGCGCCTTGCAATTACTCACAGAGTTAGCCCAAGGTACAGTCGTTGCTCAAGAGACAGAAACCCGCGCAGATCAATCTTGGACCCGTTCGATTGAATTGCGTTTGGATCGCGTCAACCAAATCTTAGGTCCGATTGAGGTCGGGGATGATGTGGGTGACTTGCCTGCTGCTGAGGTAGAGCGGACTTTAACGAGCTTGGGATGCAGCTTGGCCCCCACTTCTCAGCCAGGGGTTTGGACGGTTACGGTGCCACCCTATCGCTACCGCGACTTAGAGCGAGAAATTGACCTGATTGAAGAAATTGCGCGGCTCTACGGCTACAACAAGTTCTGCGATACGCTACCTAACAAAACGGAACCTGGATATCTCTCGGTTGACCAAGTTTTGACTCGCAGAATCCGCGAATGTTTACGGGCTGCTGGTTTAACTGAACTTATTCAATATTCTCTGGTAAAGCCTGGCGAGGAACGGCAGGTTGCGATCGCCAACCCTTTGTTTGTGGAGTATTCAGCTCTCCGCACCGATCTGATCGCTGGTTTAATTGATGCGTTCCAGTACAATTTGGAGCAAGGTAACGGTCCCCTGAATGGTTTTGAAATTGGCCGCATCTTCTGGAAAGAGGAGGATGGGTTAGCAGAGGCCGATGCGCTGGGCGGTATCCTGGGCGGCGATTCTAAAGAAGGCAAGTGGCTCCAAAGTGGTCGGGATGTTCCGCTGTCCTGGTTTGAAGCCAAAGGAATTCTGGACAGCGTTTTTCAGCGCCTAGATATTGCGGTGGAATATCAGCCAGATCGTCGGGACTCTCGTCTCCACCCTGGCCGTACTGCCTCCCTGTGGATCAAGGGCAACCGTTTAGGAACATTTGGTCAACTGCATCCCCAGCTGCGGCAAGAACGAGGCTTGCCTGAGTCTGTGTATGTGTTTGAGTTGGTGCTGGATGTACTCTTAAATGAGTTAGACCAAGACGAAAATATTACACCTACCTTCCGTCCTTTCTCAACTTATCCACCGTCTGATCGCGATATTGCTTTCTTTGCTTCCGTACAAGTCTCTGTGGCTGAATTGCAACGCACGATTATTAAGGCGGCGGGAGATCTCCTGGATCGGGTTGAGTTATTCGATGAGTACCGGGGTGAGAGTGTACCGACTGGACAACGCAGCTTGGCTTTTCGTTTGGTGTATCGAGCTAGCGATCGCACTTTGACGGATGCAGATATTGAGCCTGTACACCAGAAGGTGCGCGAGGCTTTAGTAGAAAAGTTCCGTGTTGAGCTGAGAAGTTAATCGTTTATGCCTAAATATGTGATGCAGGGACGTTACTGTGAGAATGTCCTAGAGAAACGCGCTCCTTTTCGCCAAGCTCATTTAGATGGTCTTACGGCTCAAAAGGCGGCTGGAACTTTGATGACAATTGGGCCAACGAAGGATTTGACTCAGTGCTTCGGCATTTATGAGGCGGAGGATGAGCAAACGGTTCGGGAGTTGGTTGAGGCTGATCCTTACTGGCAAAATGGGGTTTGGACGGAGTACAACGTTTATGAGTGGATTCAGGCGGTTTAACGCTTGTCGCCGACTACTTGGAGTAGTGGTCACGGTGTTGCTCTTGGAATCCGAGCCTTGGGGGATGTCCCCCAAACCCTCTTGTTGGAGGACGGTTGCGTCCTCCAAGCCTCCTCCAAAAGGGCGCTGGGGTCTAAAATTCGCTCTTTTCAAAGATTTAAGAGCTACAACTAAGGTACTGATGACAGAATTTCAGGGCTGCGGTTAGGTCGCTTGTTTGTTGCGGGTAGGTGATGGGGGGACGGGCGATCGCGACTAAGGGTATCCCTAATTCAGCAGCAACTTGTCGCTTTACGTCTTCTCCACCAGCAATGCCAGAGGATTTGGTCACGACTAAGGAGATTTGCCAATGTTGCCACAACGCTTTCTCTAGGTCGGGGGAGATGGGAGGACGCATGGCGAACAGGCGATCGGGAGTAAAGCCTGCGGCGATCGCGGCTTCAATAGCAGTAACGGAGGGTAAGAGCCGAGCAAATAAGGTGGCACGATCTTGCCAAGGGTGAAAGAGGACCAGAGGTCGATACCCCACAATCAACAACACCCGCTGCCCCTGAAGAATATCCGTCGCCACAAGTTCAGCAAAACTCTGAAAAACTAATCCCTTCTCCTGTCCCTTTTCATCCTTCATCCCTCCTCCTTCATCCTTCCAATCTGGTCGCTCAAACCGGAGATAGGGAATGCCAAGTTGGGTTGTGATGGCGATCGCGAGTTGTGAAATTTCTACCGCATAGGGATGGGAGGCATCCAACACTGCCACAATTTGTTGCTGTTGCAGGAAAGATGCGGCTGTCTCTACGGTTAATCGTTCGACCCTAAGAGTTTGGGTCGAACGATTAACCGCCTTCTCGACAGAAGAAACATAGAGCTGTTTGGCGGTTTCTGTTGTGACTGAGACGATACAAGATAATTGAGCTTCAGCGATCGCAGCAGCTAACTGAGCACTTTCTTGGGTGCCGCCAATTAACCAAATGCGTCCTTTTGTTTTCACTCAACTTGCTTATCTTTTTGAATTAAATTGAGGGTTCAAAACTGCACTTTATAGAGTTGAAATAACTCGCCAGTTTGGGTTTTGATAATTTTCCCGCCTGCCGCTTGAATTGTTTTTTTCCAATCCTCTAACGATTCTAAAAACACTTCTGCACCCAAGTAAGTTTCTAGAATGGCCCAGTTTTCTGCCAGGGGTGTGTCTGGATTCAATACGTCAAAGACAAAGGATGCTCCTGGTTTGAGGACTCGCTTCACTGCGGTCATTACTGCTTGCCAGTACTCCAATGGGTAGTAGCAACTAAAACCAGTGGCGATCGCCAGGTCAAAGAAAGCAGGCTCGTATTTGAGTTGATGAGCAGGAGCCAGTTCTACCCCTTTGAACAGCTTGGAGTTTAGTTGGGGGCCACGGGCAATCAACGTATCACGGGCAAAGGTGCTCATCTCTTGCCCATAAAATAAAGCGCCCCAGTCACGCCAGGGATAAATCAAAAAGCTCACACCACAGCCCAAATCTAAGCAGCGCTGATTTTTTTGGGGTTGAGCCATCTTCCAAAACGGAGAGGCAGTTTTCGTTTGCAGGGTTCCTGCGGTCCATTCTTGAAAAATAGGCATCGCTTCTACAGCTTCTGGCAGCTCAAAGGCTTCTCGGCGATATTCGCGATCGAAACGCTGGGCAACTCCAGCAATCTGGGCTTGCCAGTTGCCGCTAGAGGGACTTAACACATTAGAGAGCAGATCGCCTGATGAAAACGCTTTCGAGGAACGGCTACTACGTTTCTCAGACATCGCCTAATTCCTCTAACGAAGCTAAATTTCTGTAAAACACTACGCTTGTTTTTAACCCTTTAGGGCTTTGGTAAAGTTTTGGCGATAGGACTTATTGACGATCAGCACTGGCCAAAGCAGCCCTAAGTAGATTCGTCCTTGGCTAAAGTTCGTCCGCCGAAAACCGCTCCAGAACTTCCAGGCTCCACCTGCATAAGCACCTAGTAACAACAGGCTAAGCAGTGTAGTCATGTATCTATCTCTCCCATTCACACATCAACTTTAGCTGAGCGCCTACTCTACACTCAATGTAGCTTCGATTTGCTGGAAACGTATGCTTGGTCCTGACCTGACTTGGCGATCGCCAGAAAACTTAATGAATTAAGAACTTTATGCAGCAAATCGGAGATTTCAGTATTCTGTAAGAGCATGGATACGGTCTAAAAATTTCACTTCAATCGTAAGCAGAATCTAGATTACTTTTCTCTCTGCTATTCGTTAGTTTCTAGCGCTTGAGATAGTCACCCATTGCAATCTACAAGATGGTTGACCAGAGGGAGTGACTCCGCGATCCGGTTGGTTTGCTTTGTCAAGGAAGATGGCGCTAACCCCCATGAAGCTTACCTTCTGGAGGATACCCACAGTCTTACTGCCATAGGAGACTAGAGAAAACGAGTCATTTGACGACTGAGTACAGCACGCAAATAAAAACTAGGAAGGAGGATTTATGCGAGCAGTGCTGATGGCCGGAGGCTCAGGGACGCGGCTCAGACCGCTAACCTGTGATCTTCCTAAACCCATGGTCCCGATTCTAAATCGACCGATCGCTGAGCACATTGTTAATTTATTAAAGCGGCATCGTATTACTGAGATTATTGCGACGCTGCATTATTTACCTGATGTAATGCGGGATTACTTCCAGGATGGGAGTGATTTTGGCGTACAAATGACCTATGCCGTAGAGGAAGATCAGCCTCTAGGAACGGCAGGTTGTGTTAAAAATATTTCTGAATTACTTGATCAAACATTTTTAGTAATTAGTGGTGATAGTATCACCGACTTTGATTTAACTGCTGCCATTGAATTTCATAAACAAAAGCGATCAAAAGCAACTTTAGTATTGACCCGTGTGCCCAACCCAATTGAGTTTGGAGTTGTCATTACCGATGAAAAAGATCGCATTCGACGCTTTTTAGAAAAACCTTCAACTAGCGAAATTTTCTCGGACACTGTTAATACTGGCATCTACATTTTGGAGCCAGAAGTTTTAGGCTACCTACCCAACAATCAGGAGTCTGACTTCTCTAAAGATCTCTTTCCTTTGCTCCTCGAAAAAGACGAGCCAATGTATGGCTATATCGCTGAGGGATATTGGTGCGATGTAGGCCATTTGGAAGCTTATCGAGACGCTCAATACGATGGGTTGCAACAACGGGTCAAGCTGGATTACGCCTATGAAGAGCGATCGCCCGGTATCTGGATTGGTCAAAATACCCACGTTGACTCCACTGCCAAAATTGAAGCGCCTGTTCTAATTGGGCATAACTGCCGAATTGGGTCGAGAGTTCAGATCAGTGCTGGCTCTGTCATTGGTGACAATGTCACGGTAGGGGCCGACGCTGACTTGAAGCGACCCATTATCTGGAACGGGGCGATCGTCGGAGAAGAAGCTCATTTGCGGGCTTGCTGTATCGGCCGTGGCACCAGAGTAGATCGTCGCGCCCATGTGCTGGAAGGAGCTGTGATTGGGTCACTTTCCATCATTGGGGAAGAGGCTCAAGTTAGCCCCAACGTCCGCATTTGGCCGAGTAAGAAGGTTGAGTCTGGGGCGACGCTCAACATCAACTTGATTTGGGGCCATGCCGCTCAGCGCAATTTGTTTGGGCAGCGGGGAGTTTCCGGATTAGCCAACGTCGATATTACGCCAGAGTTTGCAGTGAAGCTGGGTGCAGCTTATGGTTCGACCTTGAAACCAGGCGCACAAGTCACGGTTTCTCGCGACCAGCGCAGCATTTCTCGGATGGTGTCGCGATCGCTCATTGCTGGCTTGATGTCAGTCGGGGTCAATGTCCAGAACTTAGAAGCCACGGCGATTCCCGTAGCTCGGACGGCAGTACCCACGTTATCGGTGCGGGGTGGCATTCATGTACGAGTGCATCCAGAGCGGGCCGACCACATCTTGATTGAGTTCTTTGATCAAAAAGGCATCAACATTTCTAAGGCACAAGAGAAAAAAATCGAAGGTGCTTATTTCAAAGAAGATTTTCGGCGTGCCTTAATTCACGAAATTGGCAATGTCGTCTACCCCAGCCAAATTATTGACATTTACAGCACTGCCTTTGAGAAGCACATTAACATTGAGGCCGTGCGGCACAGCAGCTCCAAAGTCGTGATCGACTACGTATACGCGGTTTCTGGCGCAGTCCTACCACAGTTGTTGGGCAAGTTTGGTTGCGATGCCGTCGTGTTAAATGCCAGCCTCAGCCAGAACTCACCAACCACAGCCGATCGCGAGGGCTTATTAAACCAGTTAGGCCACGTAGTGGAAGCGTTACGGGCCACCTTTGGCGTCCAAGTTTCTGCCAATGGCGAGCAGATGATTTTGGTGGATGAAGCAGGCATTCCGATTCGCGGAGAAATGCTGACTGCCTTGATGGTAGACATGATGCTGACCAGCCATCCACGCAGCACCGTGGTAGTGCCAGTCCATGCCTCTAGCGCTGTTGAGCAAATTGCGCGTCGTCATGATGGCAAGGTCATTCGCACAAAAGCTAACCCGACCGCTCTCATGGAAGCCTGCCATACCAACTCTCATGTCATCCTGGGTGGCAGTGGCGAGATGGGCTTTATTTTCCCGCAACTGCATCCTGGTTTCGATGCCATGTTCTGCATTGCCAAGATGATTGAGCTGCTAACCTTACAGGAGCGCTCCATTAGTCAAATTCGGGCCGACTTACCACGGGTTTGCCATCGCACTTATACCGTTCGTTGCCCCTGGACGGCAAAGGGGGCGCTGATGCGGCATTTGGTAGAAATTCATTCAGCCGAAAACTTAGAACTGGTCGATGGCGTGAAAATCTTTAACAATCAGCACGAAAGCTGGGTTCTGATTTTACCGGATGCAGGAGAACCGTTAGTCCATATTTTTGCCAACAGCGATGACCGTGGTTGGGTAGACGAAATTCTGCGCGAATATCGTGGACGAGTCCAAGACTTTGTCGATCGCGAGGAAGGGAGGGAAGATTCCAAAACTGAATCTTACAGCCTTTTGCAGATGTAGCGGGTAAACGTTATCAGATGGCAAAGACTTTGTCTAGCCTGAGTTTGCTGCCTGTTGGGACGCTAACTTACCTCAAGACCTGCGATCGCCGTCCTAACGGGTCCTGCAATTTCCTAATTCAACATCCAATCCAAGTACGAATGTACTAAAATTAAGATCAGAGAACTGATAGCTGAGATTGAGGAAAAGCTGTTTTCAAGCCCCAAAAAATCACTTAACTCTTAGGATGTGATCTATTAGGGTAAAGCATGAGTCACGATTGATATAACAGTTCCTGTCGCCCTAAACTGAACTCCCTGGGATTAGGAGAATTTTGATCTATGAATAGCTGTATCTTGATGGCAGAGATTATCCAAGACCCGCAGCTGCGCTACACATCTGATACTCAAACTCCGATCACGGAAATGATAGTGCAGTTTTCCGGGTTGCGGGCAGATGACCCCCCAGCCACCCTTAAAGTCGTGGGATGGGGCAACCTGGCTCAGGAAATTCAAGAGCGTTATCACCAAGGCGATCGCGTGGTGATTGAGGGTCGGTTGAACATGAATACAATCGAGCGGCCCGAGGGCTTCAAGGAAAAACGTGCTGAGTTAACGGTGCAACGCATCCACAGCTTAGATGGCACTTCCAGTAGTGCTGCTGTTCCTGCCACAACAACAACCGCTAGAGTCGCACCTGCACCCGCCGCTGCTCGCACCCCCGCTGCCACTACGGCTAACCGAGCTGCGTCCGCCGTGAGTACTCCTGACGCTGCCCCTAGAGCGGCAACAAAATCTAAGCCTCCAGCTCCTCCAGTTGCGGAACCAGACTACGACGACATCCCTTTCTAGCTCCAAGCGCTAGCACCATCTAGGTCATCTCTGTCAGAGCATCAGTTGTACTTCTGGTGCTTATTTTGCTTTGCCTATTTTGTTTGCTCAGAGAAAGTCTTGTAGAAACTCAAACGGATCATCATCCCAGCAGGGTTCTGGCCAACGGGTGAGCAGATTGCGGATGATATCTGTCTCAACATCGTGAATATCTTCTCGCTCAAATAGACCACCTAGAGCCGTTAAATCTCGTTCTCGCATGGGGGCTAGAGGAGCAGCGTAGCTATCGAGCAGGCTAGAAAACCCCTCGTATTCTGCTTCAGGCTGAGGCGGTCGCCAACTCCCTGCGTCAGAGGTTTGGGTAGGGACAATTCCTAGCGGCCCCATTCGCTCTGGGGTCAAAGATGGAGCTGACAGGTTGGCTCCGTATCTTGATTTAACTGCGTTTAGTCGTCGAGCGGGGGTAGAACGGGCCGCTTGAGTGCGTAAGAGATTCAACTCTGCCGGAAACGAGGTGGCATCGTCCGTGGAGGAAGGATTAAACATGGAGTGCACCAAATAACCGCCTCAATGCAGTCGCGCAGTCGAGCGGAGGAAAATTCACTGAAGCATGGCTTACAAGGTCTAGGCACCAGACTTAGAAGTAGGTGCAGCCATGTTGCGTTTTTTCAGTAGATGCAAAGCCTGATTAGCTCTTACAGCGGCTTGATGAATCTCACACCCAAAATTTGCTCAAGCAGTTCAAGCAGTTATACAGGTTTAGCGCTGTGATGACCTGATTGATTTTGTACTTTCCCTGTCCTCAACCTTACATCCCCCCACCAGGGAATGAGCAACCAAAAGTTACGTTTTTTCACGTATTCTCATTGCTCATATTGTTACTAAACGTGTAGTAATCCTACTGGATGAATTTGCTGAGGCTACGGCAAAAGCATCAAGACTAAAGCTTAATAGAGAACCGAGGGCTGCGAACTCTGTCTAAGGTAGAGCTACCGCTGGGGCGATCGCTTAGCTGCTGCCACTTCTGCCACCAATCGGTCTAGCTCAGCCTGCATTTGAGCGCAGACTTGCTGATAGCAGACTTCTACGTAAGCGCGATCGCTAGCAGCCGCTCGACCAGAGCGCTCGAAGACAATCGGAGTACAAACACGAGTATGAATTTGTACCGGAAGCGGAATATTTGGTACAGGCCCAATGCCGAGTCCCCAAGGCAATCCCAAGTACAGGGGAAACACCACCGGGTCGATCCCTAGTAACCAAGGCATGCCCCACTCGTGTAATTGCCGCGCTTGCTCATAAAAATCTCCTAGGACGAAGAAGGTATCGTGGGCTCCCTCCGAGATCACGGGGACAATCGGCACACCTTCCCGCAACGCTAACTTGATAAAGCCTCGTCGTCCTGCAAATTCTATTTTGTGCCGCTGATTGTGAGGCCGAAACACATCTTCTGGACCTCCGGGATAAACCAATACTGCTGCGTTGCGACGGAAGGCAGCGATCGCCATTTGTGGATGGGCAATCACGGCCCCAATCTGAGCCGCAGCGGGCGCGACTAAAGGAACAGGTGCCTGCCAAACACTCGGATGCATCAAGCCATAAGCTAAACGCTCTGGGCCAAAGCGCTGCACCCAGTCATACAAAAACATAAACATGTCAGGAGCAGCCAACCCGCCGTTGTGGGAGCCGACAATCAGCATCGGGCCTTGCTGGGACAGGTGGTGCCAACCATCTGTCTGCACTCGAAAATAATGGTGATACAGCCAACCCCAAATTGGCATCCAGGCTTGGATGGCTTGAGGATCGCGGTCTTCTAAAGACCAACCATCAAAGCGATGAGTAGCATCAGGGCGATCGCTAGCGGAACGGTAAAGAAAGGGGTTTAGATCGGGAAACAATGGCTTCTAACTGCTTTATTCAATCAAATTGCGTTCTTTAGCCTAGTCTAGAGCTTCACCTGTTGCCAAATCCCAAGGGGTGAGGTCATGGGTCACAGATTGCACTAGCTTGACCCCAAACACCTGAGCAAAGGCGATCGCCACTTGTTGTTGCACCTGCTCCAGATTTACGTCAGGCACAAACTCAGCCAAGCTGCCCACAGGCTTACCCGCAATGCCACAAGGCACGATATTTTGAAACCCTGTTAGATCTGGGCAAACGTTGAGCGCGAAGCCATGCATCGTAATCCAACGGCTGACTTTAATCCCGATCGCTGCTACCTTGCATCCTTCTACCCAAACCCCTGTTAAACCTGGGTAGCGCTCTCCCGGCAATCCATATGCTGCCAACACTTGAATCAATACTTCTTCTAGCTGCCGTAAATACCAATGCAGGTCTTTGCGATAGCGGTTCAGGTTCAAAATGGGATAACCCACGACCTGTCCTGGACAGTGATAAGTGACTTCTCCCCCCCGCTCCACTCGGCACAACTGCAAGTCAGTTTGAGCGGGATCGAACTTAAGAAAATCTAAGCTGGCACCTTGGCCAAGGGTATAAACGGGGGGATGTTGTAACAGGAGCAACACATCGCTGAGTTCTGGATCTTCACGCCGTTGGGCGACTAGCGATCGCTGCCAAGCCCAAGCCACCTCATAGGGCACCAAACCGGGTGTGTAAAGCCAGCAATCTTGGTAACGCAAGCTTGGTACGGAGACGCTGGATGGGGATGTACTTAATTCCATTAGCAAAAGCAAGCGAAATTTAACGCAATTTTAGAGTTTGTGTAAAGCGGCGAAATCAAGAATTATCAACAGATGCAAAAGATTTTAAAGGCCCCTGTTCTCCAGAATACAAAGTGCTAGGGTGAGACTAACACCCAAATTCCAAGGGGAGGAAGCTCTATGAAGCTTGTTATCCAGGGCAAAAATATCGAAATCACCGATGCGATTCATGAGTATGTGCATCAGAAGATTGAAAAGGCGGTTAACCACTTTCAGAATCTAATGACCGAAGTTGACGTGCATCTGTCTGTGGCCCGCAACCCCCGGATAAACCCCACTAAGCAAACCGCAGAAGTTACGATTTACGCCAACGGTACAGTCATTCGCGCCGAAGAGAGCAGTGAGAACCTCTATGCGAGCATTGACTTAGTTGCCGACAAAATTGCTCGCCAACTCCGCAAGTTCAAAGAGAAGCGGCAAGACAAAAACCACACGCAAATTCGTACAGGTGTAGTGGTCGATCAACTGCCAGTGGAGACTTTGATTGGCGATCGCACCCCAGAGCTACCTGAAGATGTAGTTCGGACCAAGTATTTCGCCATGCCGCCGATGACCATCCATGAAGCTTTGGAGCAGCTAGAGCTGGTCGATCACGACTTCTATATGTTCCGGAATGCTGAGACGGGTGAAATCAACGTGGTTTACGAACGAAATCACGGGGGCTACGGTGTGCTTCAGCCTCGCAATACGAACGGCCAGATCTCCACGAATGGCAAAAATGGCAAGACCGCCCATAGTAATCAGGCTGTGACAGAAAAACTCGATTCTGCGAAGCTATAACCAGCTTCTAGCCAACCAGTTCCAGACCAGAACCTAGGAGGAAGGATGAAACTACTATCTTTCCTCCTTTCTCGTTTTTATACTTTTTGGGTTGCCGGTGATTGAAGCCAAGACGCACAAGATGCACAAGGGGCGATCGCAATCACTTTAGTAAGATAACTTAACAATTTATAAAACATTTTGTTAGGCGATCGCGACTTAGTCACAGATAGCTAACCCGAGCCGCGCAATAGCCCCTTCAACTCCCGCCATAACAATGGTTCGCCTCGTTGAGCTGCGGGATATGTAAAAACTCCTTGCGTCGGGCTAAACAAAAGCGCTAACAAAAATAGCCCCGACACCACCAAAACAATGGCAGGGCCAGAAGGCACGTTGTAGAAATAACTGAGATACATGCCGCTGACACTCGCCACAACGCCAATGCCTGCCCCTAACCACATGACGTTGTGTAGCCGCTGCACCAGCAAGTAAGCCGTAGCGCCTGGGGTAATTAAGAGCGCCAGCACTAAAATGACGCCGACGGTTTTCATACTGGCTACGATCGTCAGGGCAATCAGCACCATCAAGCCGAAGTTCAACAGGTTCACGGGTAAGCCTGCGGCTTGTGCCCCTAAAGGGTCGAATGTGTAAAAGAGTAATTCTTTATAAAGCAGGACAACTACCAGCAAGACAAAAGCCGAGATCAAGGCTGTATCTAAGACTTCCTGCTGCGTCACACCCAAAATATTGCCAAACAGAAAGTGATTCAGGTCAATCTTGTTGTCTTTTTGAATCAGCGTAATCAGCGTCACGCCAAGGGCAAAAAAAGCTGAGAACACAATCCCCATCGCGGCATCTTCCTTAATGGGCGATCGCGCCCGAATCCAGGCGATCGCCATTGTGCTGAGCACGCCCGCAATGAATGCCCCGACAAAAATATTGGCTCCTACCATGAACGCGATCGCTAAACCGGGCAGTACTGAATGGCTAATCGCGTCTCCTAGTAAAGCTAAGCGCTGCACCATCAAGTAACTGCCCACGACCGCACAAATCAGCCCCACCAAGACCGCAATCACCAGCGATCGCTGCATAAACTCGTACTGCAACGGCTCTAGCAGTGCCTGCAACATTAGGCCGCTTCTCCCGCATGAAATACCACTTTGCCACCGTAGGCGCGATAGAGGTTTTCAGTGCTGAGCACTTGTTCGCGCGGACCACTCGCAATTAATTCTGTGTTGAGCAAAATCAAGTCATCAAAGTGCGTAATCGACTCGCCCAAATCGTGATTAATCACCACCACCACTTTGCCTGCGGCGGCCAGCTCATGAAAAATCTGGAAAATCACATCCTGGGTTTTTTGATCAATACCAACGAAGGGTTCATCGAAGCAATAAATATCCGCTTCCTGGGCGAGCGATCGCGCCAGAAATACCCGCTGCTGCTGTCCTCCCGACAATTGCCCAATGGGACGATGCCGATAAGCACTCATGCCTACACGATCCAAAGCGGCTGCGGCTAAATGCCGACTGGTGGTAGAAAAGCGACGAAACCACCCTGTCTTACGCACTCGCCCCAGCATTACTACATCCCAAACGGTGGCAGGGTAAGTCCAGTCAATCTGCGATCGCTGCGGCACATAAGCTACTCGCGCTAGTTGCTCGGCTAGCGGCTGCTCACCGAGTAAAACCGTACCGTGATTGGCTGGCACCAAGCCCAACATGGCTTGTAGCAGCGTACTTTTACCCGCACCATTCGGGCCAATAATCCCAACTACCCGCCCAGGGTGAATTACGAAATTAATATCTCTGAGAGCCTGTACCGCTCGGTACTGCACCGCCAACTGGCGCACCGAAATCTTGTGACTGCCATTCATATAGACTATTTGTGCATCTGGACACTGGGTTGAACCTGTATCAAAAGGCGGGGGTTGAGTCTTCATGGCAGCGTCTCCACTCAGCCTAAGCAAAAAATGAAAGGAATATGAAAATAGGGTAACTTAAAAAATGAAAGGAATATGAAAATAAATATTGACTTCTCATATGATTACTGCTCCACATCGCCCCCAAAGCGGTTACCCCCAAAGCGGCTATAGGATTCATAGTTACGGACAGGCGATCGCGGGCCTCTTGCTCAGTGTCTGGTTGAGTAGCTGCAATATCGGTTCCCAGCCTGCCCCTAATCAATCGGCTGCCAACGGGGCGGCTAAGCCCAGCGTAGTTTCTACCAGCACTATCCTGGCCGACTTAACCGCTCAGATTGCCGCAGATGAAGTGCAACTAATCGGCATCCTCGAACCTGGAACCGATCCACATGTTTATGAACCAGTGCCCGCAGACAGCCGAGACTTAGAAAAAGCAGATTTAATTTTTTACAACGGCTACAACCTGGAGCCAGGTTTGATTAAGCTGATGAATGCCGCTGGGGGGCAGGCCCAAAAAGTTGCCGTAGGCGAAGTTGTGCCACCGTTGCAGCTTCAGAAAGGCCAGAGAGAAACTGTCCCCGATCCCCACGTTTGGGGCAATGTCAAAAATGTCATGCAGATGGTCACGGCCATTCGCGATGCCTTAATTGAACTTTCACCCGACGATCGCGATCGCTTTACCCAGAATGCCGCTCAGCTCACCGCGCAGCTAGAAGAGCTGGACCAATGGATTACTCAACAAATCCAAACCATTCCCCCAGAAAAACGGCGCTTAGTCACCACTCATGACGCCTTTCAGTACTATGCTCGCGCCTACAATCTCGACATTATTGGCACCCTAATTGGCATTAGCACCGAAGAACAACCTAGCGCCCAAACTGTGCAACGCCTAGTTGAATCAGTGAAGTCGGCTCAAGTACCAGCCATTTTTGCCGAAACCACGATTAATCCAGCTTTGATCAAAACCGTAGCTCAAGAGGCAGGCGTACAACTCGCCCCGCGATCGCTTTACTCAGACTCTATTGGTGCTGCGGGGAGTGATGGCGACTCCTACATCAAAATGATGGTGGTTAATACTCAGACTATTGTTGAAGCGTTAGGTGGCAAGGTCACCCCCTTTCAACCAAGCCGCAGGCCACAAAGTACTAATCAAAAGCCGTAACCTGCAATTGTACTTATGGGCGATCGCCAAACTTTTTACAATTAGGCGTTAAACCTGAGCGAATGTCTTAACTTTCTGATACAAGTGGAAGATAAGCTTCTAGTGAAGAACCAGTAATGGCTGCATCTGAGATAGATATTGACCTTGCGCCGTTTATTGACCATACCCTGCTCAGTCCAATCGCTACACCAGAACAGGTCGAGCAGTGGTGTGATGAGGCAATACGCTTTAATTTTGCAGCAGTTTGCGTTTACCCCATCTTTGTGCGCCAAGCCACCCATCTCTTGCACAACAAGCGACCAAGAGTTTGCACAGTGATTGGTTTTCCTACAGGTGCTACCACCTCTGCCGTCAAGCTTTACGAAGCTCAAGAGGCTGTAGATAACGGAGCCACTGAATTAGATGTGGTGCTGAATTTAGGTTGGCTCAAAACTGGCAAAACCAACGAACTGTTTCAAGAAATTGCCGCCATCCGTGAAGCGACCGACCAAACAATTAAAGCCATCTTAGAAACCACCCTCCTCACGCCTCCCGAAAAGCAGACGGCAACTGAGATTTGTATGGATGCTGGAGTAGCCTTTCTCAAGACCAGTACGGGATGGCATGGGGGAGCAACTGTTGAGGATGTCCGCCAATTAAAGGAACTAACTCGCGACCGAGTGGGAATTAAGGCATCGGGTGGTATCCGCACCGCCCAGCAAGCTTTGGATTTAATTGTGGCAGGGGCAACTCGCTTAGGTACGTCTCGCAGCATCGATCTCCTGCGTCAGCGCGATACCCTAGAGGGAGTAGGAGGTAAGGGGCAGGAAGCTGATGGTTAGCGACCCTGACTTTTTGTTGCCGCTCTCTTGCTTGTAACCCTTGCCTTGACTTCTGTATGAGTCGAACTTATAAAGCCACTGGAATTAATCTCAAGGGTGCTCCTCTCGGCGAGTCCGATCGCTTGCTCACTGTCTTGACGCGGGAACATGGGTTGATTCGGGTTGTGGCACCTGGGGCACGCAAGCACCACTCCAAACTGGGGGGGCGTAGCGGCTTGTTTGTCGTGAATGAATTACTGATTTCAAAGGGGCGATCGCTCGATAAAATTACACAAGCAGAAACCTTGGAATCCTATCCAGGTTTAAGCCAAGACCTAGCTAAGTTAACTGCCAGCCAGTACTTAGCAGAACTGGTCCTCTGTCAGGCGTTGAGCGATCAACCTCAAGAAGAGTTATTTTGCCTATTCAACGAACACCTTTGTCGCTTAGAAAGTTTATCCAGTAGCAGTGCAGGCAACGGTTTAGCATCGTTTGGTGTATTGGCCCATCTAGCTCAAGCGGTCTTTCACTTACTCGCTTTGGCAGGGGTCGCACCCCAGGTACAAACCTGCTGCGTGACTCAACGTCCTCTCACTCCAGACCTAAATGACGATAACTGGCGGATTGGCTTCAACATGGCTGCGGGTGGCGCAATTGATTTGGCAGAACTAGAGCATTTAGGCGAAGGTGCTAGAGTACCGTCTCGCACTAAAAACGCTGGATTTCAGACTGCCAAAGGCACTCAGGGCAACACCTCAAAACCAATCCTGCGCGATCGCCACTCGTCTACTGTGACTGCGATGGCTCCATCTACAGGTCAGGCGATCGCTGCTGCCCCTGCCAACTACCACGTTGTCAATCATCAGCAAAAATCTTCCGTTCCCAGTCTCCAACTCAACGCAGTTGAACTATCTCTCCTGCAACACCTGGCTCAACCTGAACTCCTTCAGTTAGATGCATTCTCTCTAGAGTTAGAGCAAAATGCCTTTAACACCTCGGCTTATCAAGCTGCCTGGCTGAAGGTTGAGCGGATTTTACGCCAGTGCGCTCAGTATCATTTCGATCGCCCGATTCGTTCCGCTGCCTTGATTGATACCTGTTTCCTGTCTGTGCCAACTGCTCCCTAACTGCCTCAATTATGATGCGATTGTCGGATTCTGATTTGCAACTGCTGGCTTTGCCATCCCTCAGCCATGCCAATTCTGGGATGGCCCATTCTGAAATGGAAGCTAGTAACCGCTATCATTCTCAGCAAAATGGCGATCGCGATGCCGATCCGGAAATGGGTCCCGCGAAATACCATTCAGCTCACAATCGCCTCTCTCAAGAGGAGCTGGCAGAAATCACCAAGACAGAGCAGTGCAAAGATGTTGAACTTGACCAAGGCGTTGAACCAAACACATCTGCTGGCGGTCTTGAGGGGCCTAGTACGCTCGCAGGATTAGCGCCTCTTCCAGGGGTCAGCTCCTTGCCCACTAGTAATGGCTCAACTGGCAATGGCACTTGTCCCAGCGTTGAATCTTCTACCGAGCTATCAGAGGATTTTGAGCAGGGATTTTTACCAGTGCTCAAAAATCGTAGTTTTCTAGCGTTGTGGAGTGGCCAGGTTTTTTCGCAATTAGCTGACAAAGTCTACTTAGTCCTGATGATTGCGCTGATTGCTAGCCGCTTTCAAGCTGAAGATCAAACCATCAGTGGTTGGGTGTCTTCGATCATGATTGCCTTTACCATCCCAGCCGTCTTGTTTGGGTCTGTTGCCGGAGCCTTAGTCGATCGCTGGCCTAAGAAGCCTGTGCTGGTAATCACCAATTTGCTTCGGGGAGGATTGGTCTTAACGTTGCCCCCGCTCCTATGGATTTCTCAAGGTTGGGCACCCCTTGGAGGCTTTCCTATCGGTTTTGGCATTTTATTAGGGGTCACCTTTCTCGTTTCCACCTTGACCCAGTTTTTTGCTCCGGCTGAGCAGTCAGTGATTCCCTTGATGGTGGAGCGGCGACATTTGTTATCCGCCAATTCCCTCTATACCACCACCATGATGGCCTCTGTGATTATTGGCTTTGCTGTGGGAGAGCCGCTGTTGGCGATCGCGGATCATCTTACGGCTCAAATTAGCGGGGGCCTAAATATTGGCAAAGAACTTGTCGTCGGTGGCGGCTATGCGATCGCCGGGATCATTTTGCTGATGCTGCGAACAGGTGAAAAAATTACTGTCCCAGAGCAAGCACCCCCCCACATTTGGCAAGACGTGCGTGAGGGACTGGATTACTTAAGGCAGCAAACCCGTGTCCGCAGCGCTCTCATTCAACTGGTCATTCTATTCTCAATCTTTGCAGCTCTAGCCGTGTTGGCCGTCCGTTTAGCAGAAGTGATTCCAGGGATTAAATCTTCTCAGTTTGGTTTCCTACTCGCTGCTGGCGGTGTCGGCATGGCGGGTGGAGCCACAATTTTAGGGCAATTTGGGCAACGCTTCTCTCACAATCAGTTGAGTTTGATTGGCTCGATTGGCATGGCAGCTTCCCTGCTCGGCTTAGCTCTATTTACCCATCAGCTTTGGCCAGTCTTGGTACTACTTACCTCACTAGGTGGTTTTGCGGCCATTGTAGGGGTGCCGATGCAAACCACGATTCAAGAAGAAACGCCTGAAGAAATGCGTGGCAAGATTTTTGGCTTGCAAAATAATGCTATTAATATTGCCTTGACTTTACCGCTTGCCTTAGCGGGGGTGGCAGAGACATTCTTGGGTCTGCGGGCTGTATTTGTCAGCTTGGCACTGTTGGCGATCGCAGGAGGGCTCCTGACCTGGTATATTTCCCGTACAGGATCAAATCCGTTAGCCAACACTGACAAATCATAGGTTGACACTCATCTGAATGCACATTGCTTGGCTTGGAAAAAAATCGCCCTTCTGCGGCAACGTTACTTATAGTCGGGAAGTTACCAATAATCTGCTAGATCGGGGATACCAGGTTAGCTTTCTGCACTTTGCACAGGAAGAAGACACTCCAGCAGCTTGGTCAGACTATCAGGAAGTCTCTATTCCCTTTCTTTATAAGTCTCAGGTTTACACCATTCCCACCCTCAAATCCAGCAAAGTTCTGGCGCAGGCGCTCCGGGAACTCAAGCCTGACCTAGTCCATGCTTCCTTAACGCTATCGCCTCTCGATTTTTTGCTGCCAGAGATTTGTGCTGAGCTAGATTTGCCGTTGGTGGCTACCTTTCATCCTGCGTTCGATCGCAGGCGTAGACTAACTTCCAGTACTCAGCACTTGACCTACCAGCTCTACGCGCCTTTCCTAGCTAACTACGATAGCGTCATTGTCTTCTCTGATATTCAACGAGATTTGTTGGTGCGCTTGGGCGTTTCTCCCGACAGAGTGGCAGTGATTCCGAATGGAGTTGACGTTCAAAAATACTCCCCCGGTCCTTCCCGTCTGAAAGCAGAGCTAAAGGCCCAGCAAATTTACGTTTATCAAGGCCGCATTGCTCTAGAGAAGAACGTCGAGTCTTTATTGCGCGGCTGGAAGCAGGCGAATATGGGGCCTGAGTGCAAGCTAGTCATTGTGGGAGACGGACCTCTGAGACCCTCACTAGAACCATTCTACGGTCCAGATGCAGGCATCATATGGTTGGGGTTTGAAGCCGATGAGCAACGCCGCATCGAGATTTTGCGCGGTTCAGATGTATTTATTTTGCCTTCTTTTGTAGAAGGGTTGTCGCTGTCCCTGCTAGAGGCAATGGCCTGTGGCGTTGCTTGTATCGCTACTGATGCTGGGGCAGACGGGGAGGTTTTAGCGGGAAATGGAGTGAGTGGGGATGCGGGTGTCATTTTGAAGCCTCAAGGCGTGCATGGACAATTACGCCACATTTTGCCCATGTTCCGTAACTTACCGGAACTGGCGGCTTTGCTAGGCCAAAAAGCTCGCCAACGCGTGCTAGAACGCTACACCCTCAATGGCAATATCACGCAAATAGAAGAGCTTTACGCCCAGGTATTACAACGAGGGCGGGTCCAAGTTGGTAGCCGAGTTTAGTCAGCATATTAGAGGGATTGGCGCTCAGCTAAGGGGTGCTGCGGCAGCAGGTAGACGCCAACCTAGCCGGGTGGGCTGCTGGTAAACTCGCTTCAAGGTGCTGATATCTCTAGGAGAAATAGCTGCTGGCTGACGCACCTGCGAAAAATAAAGGGCATCGGTTTGCAACGGGCTATGTCCCCACAACCCCAAAGCATGGCCTAGTTCGTGACGGGCTGCTGCCTGAATATATTGGGCTGTTTGGCTCGGACGCAACCAAATCTTGCAACGATGAGACAGCACAGGTGAAGTGGTACCAGTTTGCTGGGCATAAAGTTCGTAGCGGGTTTCGGCGGAGCGGACTCGGTAATTGCGATCGCTCGGTTTCGGCCCCCCTTTGGTTAAAGGAGGTGGCGATCGCCAAATAGTAATATCAGCTTGCTCTGGGCGATCGATTAGCTGCAACGGTAGATAGGTCTGCCATTCCGTGACTGCTTGGGTCACTGCCCGCGTCCAGGATTGAGCTGGAGATTCTGGTTTTGCGGTTGCCCCAGTTGATGTGGTAGTTACTGGCGACTCAACGTAAACCTTGATCGGAAACTGAGACCAAATTAAAGCGCCGATGGGTAGCCGCTGAATTTGGTCAAAATAGTCACCCTGGTTGGAGCGATCGCGCCAACTCGCCAATGTGCTTGGTAAGGAATGCACCTGTAGCGGCGGCAGCGGCTGAGGAGACGGAGTTGTTGATTGAGCTAGCAGAGGCCCAGACGGAATTATCTGCACTAGTGGTGGCTGAGCTGACTCAAAGGCGGCAATGGGACCAAGCCAGGAAGCACTAAGTACGATAAGCACAACGGTTCCTAAGGCCAACCAGAAGCCTTGGCTAAATTGCTTTAGTTGGCGATCGCCCGAATGCGCAGAGCTCCTCTGCAAAAAAAGCGATCGGCCTCTGCGTAACAGTAGAACCAATCGCTTTTGCAACCCATACATAACGCTCAATGTACTCTCAAATTATGCTACCGATTAAACCATCCTGCACTGAGACCGACCGTTAAAGCCATAAAGACCACGACTAAGGTCCAGGTAACCCGGTTCAAGGTAGTTTCAGCACTTTTAGTACTGGTAAAAAGTTGGGCTTGTCCACCAATACCTCCCAACCCATCCCCTTTAGGGCTATGGAGGAGAACCAAAATAATAAGACCAAGCGCCGACAAGGCCCAGATTGCCTGAATGATGTAAGTTAGTGTCATCGCAGCCAGCTCAATTGCAATAAGTTTAACGAAACAGAAATTCTATAAGGACACTCGCACAGGAGTTCGGTTCGCTCGCACATCAATCGTGGCTGGCTGAATCATTGAACGACCTGTCATTTCGGGTGGCTGTGGCAGCTTCAAAATATCCAAAATGGTTGGGGCAATGTCCGCTAAGCGACCATCCGATCGCAGGGAAACTTCTGTCCCATGACCTGGAATTTTCAGTCCTTCCCCTTCTACCACAATAAAGGGAACTGGATTTGTTGTGTGAGCGGTCCAAGCGCTGCCCTGCTCATCTCGCATATACTCAGCGTTGCCGTGGTCAGCCGTAATCAGCGCGGTGCCTCCCGCTTGGCCGATACTCTCTAGCAAACGGCCCAAACATCGGTCCACCGTTTGCAACGCCTGGACTGTCGCTTCAATCTGGCCTGTGTGACCCACCATGTCAGGGTTAGCATAATTGATCACTACTAGCGAATAAATCCGCTTTTCAATCGCGGCGATCGCTACATTAGTGACTTCTTCAGCAGACATGGCGGGGGCGCGATCATAAGTTGGCACCATTGGGCTGGGCACCAATTCTCGGTCTTCGCCAGTAAATGGCTCCTCAATGCCCCCATTGAAGAAGTAGGTGACGTGAGCATACTTTTCAGTTTCAGCAGTGCGGAACTGATGCAAGCCATGACTAGCAATCACTTCGCCCAAGATATTGCTAAGGTTCTGCGGCTCAAACGCTACGAGCACTTGCAGACTTGAGTCGTATTGAGTAAAGGTAGCAAAGGTGAGCGGTTGAATTTGCTCCCGCTCGAATCCTTTGAAGTTGGGATCAACAAAAGCTTGGGTGAGTTGACGTGCCCGATCAGGACGGAAGTTGAAGAAGATCACTCCATCTCCCGGCGCGATCGCCCCTGGCGCAATCCGAGTGGGCAATAAAAACTCGTCCGTTGTGCCTTCTGCGTAAGCAGCTAGTAGCACTTCTAGTGCCGAACGCCCGTCTCCAGGACCATCATTCGTCATCACGTCATAAACGCGCTGGACTCGATCCCAACGATGATCGCGATCCATGCTGTAGTAGCGACCGCTGATCGTAACAATGCGACCCGTACCCGTACGCTGGATGTAGGCCTGGAGACTTTGAATTGCCCCTTTCCCATCCATCGGCTGTGTATCGCGACCATCAGTAATAGCATGGATACAGACATCAGCGATGCCTTGCTCCTTGGCTAGGTCTAACAAGCCAAACAGATGGTTGAGATGAGAGTGCACTCCCCCTTCGGAGCACAGCCCTACCAGATGCAGCTTGCTGCCCCGTTGCTTCACGGCTTGGCAAGCCTTCAATAAAGCTGGGTTGCTGAGTAGAGTGCCATCTTCAACCGCATCTGAGATCCGCACCAACTCCTGAGGGACAATTCGACCCGCACCAATATTGAGATGACCAACCTCGGAGTTGCCCATTTGGCCTTCCGGCAGGCCGACATCTTTCCCAGACGTACGAATCAAAGTTCTGGGGTAAGCAGCCCACAAGCTGTTCATCACGGGTGTTTTGGCAGCGGCAATGGCATTGCCATCAGTTTCTTCCCGGTATCCCCAACCGTCTAAGATGACTAGCACCACCGGAGAAACAGGTGCTTGCGCCATACTAAGTTGCCCTTTCATTCAGTGATTTCTCCGCAATCATACCATCGAGTTTTGAATCTAAAATTGCTGATGCCACAAGAATCTGATGTAGTTCTGGATTAAGCTTGAGCCTGCGTTTTTTTAGCCTTCTCTTTCTCTTTTTGCTTTTCCCGTTTTGCTGCTACTTTGGCCGCTTTTTCAGCTTCAATGGCAGCGAGCTGATCCTTTTCTTTCTCTTCAGCAACCTTATCTAAATAGTAGTGATAATCTCCTAAATAAACTCGAAATTCTCCGTCTCGAATTTCCACAATTTTGTTAGCGACTTGGGAGATGAAATAGCGATCGTGCGAAACAATAATTGCGGTCCCATCATAGTTTTGCAGCGCCTCTTCTAGCATTTCTTTAGCTGGAATATCGAGGTGATTGGTAGGCTCATCTAAGATCAGCAGATTAGCAGGACGCAAAAGCATCTTAGCCAGAGCTAGACGGGCTTTCTCGCCTCCGCTCAATGCTTCCACTCGTTTATAAACGGTGTCTCCACTAAATAGAAATCGCCCTAATAATGTCCGAACTTCCTCATTTTTCCAGTCAGGAACCTCGTCATGAATGGTTTCCATGACAGTCTTATTAAGGTCCAGTGCTTCAGCTTGATTTTGCTCAAAGTAGCTGGGAATAACGTTATGATCCCCTAACTTAACGCTACCCTCAGTCGCCTGCTCCATGCCCATAATTATGCGGAGAACTGTCGATTTGCCAGCTCCATTTGGCCCCAGGAAAGCTACGCGATCGCCCCGTTCGATCAGCAGTTCTGCCCCTAGAAAGAGGATCTTCTCGTCATAGGTATGGACTAAATCTTCAATCATCACTACTTCTCGACCACTGCGGGGAGCAGGGGGGAACCGGAAATGGAGGGTTCGCACATCCCCAGTGGGAGCTTCGATCCGCTCTATTTTTTCTAATTGCTTTTCACGGCTCTTAGCCTGAGTGCTACGAGTTGCACTGGCACGGAAACGATCCACAAAAGTTTGCTGCTTATCAAGCTCTTTTTGCTGACGCTCGTAAGCACTGAGTTGAGCATCGCGCAGCTCAGATTTCTGCTGTAAATAAGCGGAATAGTTCCCCAAGTAGGTGGTAGAAACTCCGCGCTCCGTTTCTACAATTTGAGTGCAGAGGCGATCTAAGAACTCTCGGTCATGCGAAACAATCACCAGCGGCGTGCTCAGTCCCTTAAGGTAAGTTTCCAACCACTCAATCGTTTCTAGATCGAGGTGGTTCGTCGGCTCGTCTAGTAGCAAGAGATCAGGAGATTGGAGCAAAATTTTGCCCAAACTCATCCGCATCTGCCACCCCCCACTAAAGGCGCTGACTAAACGATCGCCATCTTCGGGTTCAAAACCGATCTCTGGTAAAATTTTCTCGATTTGCGCTTCCAAACCGTAACCATCCAAAGCCTCAAACTGCCGTTGGAACCGATCCATCTTGCGGATCAGCACGTCTAGTTCTTCTGGAGTGGCAGTTTCCATTTGCCGATGGATTTCTGACAATGCCGTATGAGCTTGGTTCGCCTCTTCAAAAGCTTGCCACATCTCTTCTCGGACAGTCCGAGATGGATTCACATCAAACTCTTGGGTGAGATGAGCAATCCGCAAGCTAGAAGGTCGGATAATCTCACCCGTCGTCGGCTCCATCTCCCCTGCAATAATCTTTAACTGGGTCGATTTTCCTGCCCCGTTTACCCCGACTAAACCAATGCGATCGCCCGGTTTGACCTCCCAGCTGACATCCTTGAGAACTTCGCCAGTGGGGTAAATTTTGCTAATACGCTCTAACCGTAGCATTCAGAGCCTCCAAGGCAGGTAGGGTGGGGAGATTGGGTATGAGGCAGGAGTGCAGTTTTTCCCAGCGATCGCTCAGGCTAAATCTGCAACAAAATTTAATTATAGTTGGCGGTCAACGATCCTTTACATCCGTAAGTCCGATCCCTATAAAACTAAATCATCAGAATTTAACAGTCACGCTCTATTCAATTTCTCTAACAACTAAAAAAACTAAACGCCTGTACCGTTTCATTACTAACAGTACAGGCGTGACTGAGCCACTCGTGCTTTTCTCAACTCTAACCAACTTAGGCAGATGTAGAAGTTGAAGCTGCCAACTCTTCTAAACGTTCCTGCTGATCCTGACCAATACAGGTCTGAATTAACAACTCTAAATCCCCTTCTAGGAGCGGCGATAAGGTAAAGTTTTGACCAAGACGATGGTCTGTAACTCGGTTGTCTTTGTAGTTGTAAGTGCGAATTTTTTCAGACCGAGAGCCAGTTCCTACTTGAGAGCGTCGCATAGAGGTTACTGCCTCTTGCTGTTCTCGCAACTTCATCTCATACAACTTCGCTCGCAGAATTTGCATGGCTCGTTCACGGTTTTGTAGCTGCGATCGCTCCTCAGTACAAAAAATGCGAATTCCCGTCGGTTTGTGAAACAAGTCAACCGCTGTCTCTACCTTGTTGACGTTCTGTCCACCTGCTCCACCCGATCGCGCTGTCGTCAGCTCAATCTCTTTGGGATCAATGTGAACTTCCACTTCATCAACTTCTGGCATAATTGCCACCGTTGCAGTTGAGGTATGCACACGGCCCGAAGCTTCTGTCAAAGGCACCCGCTGAACTCGGTGCACTCCTGCTTCAAACTTTAGCTTGCTGTAAACTTGTTCACCTTGGATCTCCAGAACAGCTTCCTTGAAGCCTCCCATATCTGCCGTAGACTCACTCACTAGCTTGACTCGCCAGTTTTGGCCTTCAGCATAGCGTGAGTACATCCGCACCAAATCGCCTGCCCAGATGCTGGCCTCGTCTCCACCAGTTCCGGCTCGGATCTCCAGCATAATGTTCTTGTCATCATTGGGATCGCGAGGTAGCAACAAAATCTTGAGGCGGCGCTCTAGCTGTTCGGTTTTTGCTTCTAGTTCTTCCACCTCCAAAGCCGCCATTTCTTGCAGCTCTGGATCACTCGCCGTTTCCTTCCAAACCTGACGAGCTCCTACCAGTTCTTCTTGAGTTGCCTTCCAATCATCATAGGTGTTGACCACTTCTTCCATGGATGAACGTGCTTTTGCTACCCGTTGAAACTCATTCGGGTCAGTTGCAACATCCGGGTCAGCCAGCCGACGAGTTAACTCATTGAAGGTTTGCTCAACGGATCTTAATTTATCTAACAGGTAGGTTTCGGCCATAGAACAGCTTCCGCTTCACACAAAAGAGAGGTGTTTAGAAAAAAGTTAAACGCCCTAGCAGCTCATCCAGGGCGATACCAACTAAGCACCTATCTACTTTTTCTTCGTTTGAGCTGTGTCTTGCTCTGCTTGGCCATCCATCATGCCGTACTTACGTAGGAAGCGCTCTACACGACCCTCAGTATCAATAATCTTTTGAGTACCGGTGTAGAACGGGTGGTTACCAGACCAAACATCAACATGTAACTCTGGCTTAGTAGATCCCACGGTCATCACTACTTCCCCATTGCAGTACACTTTAGCCTCTGGGTACCACTCAGGATGAATCTCTGACTTAGGCATGACTCTTTCTCTCTAACTTGGCTATGCTCTATACAAATTTTAGCTTTTAGCTTCTCGCTGGTAGAGGCTGAAGCTAGGGATGAAAAACATTCCCGGACCAGGAATGCTGAGAAAATGGTTAACGCTTGGAGAACTGAGGTGCTTTCCGAGCTTTGCGCAGACCGTATTTCTTCCGCTCTTTAGCCCGGGGATCACGGGTGAGGTACCCTTCAATCTTCAGAGGTTTCCGATTCTCTGGATCGAGCTGGCACAAAGCACGCGCTACGCCTAAGCGAATAGAGTCGGCTTGACCTGTCAAACCACCACCTTCAGCGTTGACAAGAATGTCATATTCGTTTTCCAAACCCAATGTCTCCAAGGGAGCCTTGGCAACAGACAAGTAGGCTGGATTGAATTGCAGGTACAAGTCTCCAGGCTTACCGTTGATCACTAGCTGGCCATTACCTGGAACCAAACGGACTCGCGCCACGGCAGACTTACGACGGCCTGTGCCCCAGTAAACAACGCGATCGCTCTGTTCAATTGCTTGCATTACTTCTCTCCTCCAGGAATGGTTTGAATATTTAATACTTCAGGCTGCTGAGCTGCATGGGGGTGCTCCGGTCCTGCATAGACTTTGAGCTTTGTAAATAGCTGACGACCCAAAGTATTCTTTGGCAACATGCCCCGCACAGCCTGCTCAACAATTCTCTCTGGTACACGAGCTTGCAACTTAGCAAAAGTTTCAGTCTTCATGCCCCCCGGACGGCCAGAATGGCGGCGATATAGCTTTTGGCTTCGCTTTTTACCAGTCACAGCAACTTTGTCTGCATTCACCACAATTACAAAGTCGCCCGTGTCCATGGATGGGGTGTAAGTTGGTTTGTTCTTACCCCGTAACACCATCGCAATTTCGCTAGCAAGGCGGCCTAGACGCTTATCAGCAGCATCTACAACGTACCATTTGCGGTCTAAAGTATCCTGAGGAGGAAGATAGGTTTTGTTCATAAAGGTCTTTGTATCCTTGACAAAGGGATGAGTCTACAGAAAGCCTTCAACGGTGCTCAGATTAAGCAGTGTTCTGAAACAGCGGTTGTTGGCAGAACCAACTTTGGTTGAGTATCAAACCAAATATCGGGTGAAAAAGGAGATTGGGGATATCCCACTCTCAAAAGGCAAAGCCCTTGAGGAGGGGCAGCATACTTGACCTGGTCTCGACGCTCAGCCTGCCAAAGCTCTGTAAATTCCTCTGGCGATCGCGTCCCCCTACCGACTTCTACTAACAAGCCCATCAATAAGCGCACCATGCCATACAAGAAACCACTTGCTTGAATCTCCATATGAACCATTGGTCCTTGGCGCTGACAAGTCACATCTTGAACTTCAACCCAAGAGTGAGCCCGCTTAGATCCAGCACGGTGAAAAGCAGCTAAGTGATGTCGGCCTAGCAGAGGATTGAGGGCTTCCTGCATCAGCAAGTCATCCAGGGGAGCATAGTAATAATGCCAGGCAAATGACTGCACAAACAGGTTAGGCACCGAATCGGTATACAGGGTGTAACGATAGCGTCGCCAGGAAGCTGAAAATCGAGCGTGCCAGTCTGCATCCACTGCTACCGAGGCCCGAATCAAGATGTCTTTTGGCAGACGCGAGTTGAGAATAGAAGCCCAACGGCAGGCTGGGATCGCTGAATCATGGACGTCGAAATGAGCCACTTGAGCAGCAGCATGAACTCCAGAATCAGTCCTACCTGCTCCAAAGAGGACAACTGGGCGCTCTAACACCGACTCCAGAGCCATTTCAATCTCTTCTTGCACCGTCCGATGCTGAGCCTGACGCTGCCATCCATGAAAATGAGTGCCCAGGTATTGAATTACCAGGGCAACTCGCTGGAATCTGTTTGGCTTTCGCTCAGCGACCGAATCCAGAGCGTTGGGTGACAGAGGCAGTGCAGAGGACATGAGATCTCAAAGAGTCTTGATCAAGTCAGCTCGATAATAGCCATATCAGCATTATCTCCTCGGCGCGAAACGGTACGCAAAATCCGGGTATAGCCACCCTGGCGATTGCCATACCGAGTACTCGCTTGCTCAAACAGGGCATGAACCAACTGCTTGTCATAGAGATAACCTAGAGCTCGGCGACGAGCTGCTAGGGAACCATCTTTAGCCAAAGTAATCATATGCTCCACTTCAGATCGAACTGCTTTAGCTCGAGTTTTAGTGGTTGTGATCCGACCATTGCGGATAACTTCAGTTGCAAGCGCTCTTAATAGCGCTCGACGTTGATCGGCAGGCTTGCCAAGTTGATGAACACGACAACGGTGACGCATGACATTCTGTAGGAAGTAAACAGCCTAATTAATTTCAGACTTCAGTTTTGTGAGCACCAAAGTCTGAATTGCGAGGATAGGTCAAATTGACCGCGAAAGACCAGACTAGCCTCTTAACTAGTCTTCGCAGACTTTTCTTGCGGCAGGGTAATACCCATCCGTTGTTGCAGCGCTTCAATCACTTCTTCAGCAGATTTTTGGCCAAAGTTCTTGATTTCCAGCAAATCTTCCTGGCTGTAATCCAGCAGGTCTGCAACAGTGTTAATCTGAGCCCGCTTCAGACAGTTGTAAGCCCGTACTGAAAGCTGTAATTCTTCAATGGCAACCTGACCAATCGGATCCTCATCCGGGAACTCATCTTTGTCCATTGGTTCAAAGGTGATGTCCTTGAGAGGATTGAACAGGTCAACCAAAATATTTGCAGCTTGGCTCAGCGCTTCCTGCGGCGTTAAGCTTCCGTCTGTCCAGACCTCCATAATCAGTCGGTCTTTTTCGAGTGAACCACCTACGCGAGCGTCTTCAACGCTATAGTTCACCTTCCGAACAGGCATGAAAACTGCATCAATGTGGAGGAAATCTAGCGCAGCCGCCTCATCACGTCCACGATCAACAGCTCGGTACCCTTTGCCACGGTCAGCTCTAAACTCCATTTCCAGGGTTGCCCCTGTAGAAAGCGTAGCAACATACTGATCGGGGTTTACCAACTCTACTTCAGACGGTAGATCAAACTGAGCAGCTGTAACGGTTGCAGGACCATGCACCAACAATCTACCCAGTTGAGGCTGAGAAGAATAGCTTTTAAGAACAATCTGCTTCATATTGAGCAGAATATCCAAGACATCTTCCCGAACACCTGGAATAGTTGCGAATTCGTGATTTACGCCTGCAATCCGAACAGATGTAACTGCTGATCCTTCTAAGTTAGATAGCAAAACTCGTCTAAGAGCATTCCCAACCGTAGTTCCTTGACCACGCTCAAGGGGTTCCAGAACGAACCTACTGTACTGACTCTGATCGTTTTCAGTATTAGACTCTACACATTCAACCTGAAACTGCGCCACGGAGCGACCTCCCTTCTCCATATCCCCAGAAGGCATAGCCTTCCTAATCCAAAACCCTGCACAAATGCTCAGTCATCAGTACGGAGCCAAAACGTTTCAGCTTAACTGAGAGCTGAAGTTCCTTAGCGACTCAAATCAAAATTAAACACGGCGACGTTTAGGCGGACGGCAACCGTTATGAGGAATTGGAGTTACATCTCGAATTAGAGTAATTTCCAATCCAACAGCTTGAAGGGCTCGGATGGCGGTTTCGCGGCCAGCTCCAGGACCACTAACCATGACCTCAATTTGGCGCATGCCTTGATCGGCAGCTCGTCGAGCTGCACTTTCTGCCGCAGTCTGGGCTGCGAAGGGTGTTCCTTTCTTAGCTCCTTTGAAGCCACTTGAGCCTGAAGATGCCCAAGAAATTACCTCACCGATTGTGTCAGTGATGGTAACAATGGTGTTGTTGAACGTTGATTGGATATGAGCCACACCACTGGGTACATTCCGCTTTTGTTTACGGGGTCCAGATTTTTTGGTCGGTTGTCGCGCCATATGAGTTTCTTAGATTGAAGTGTTGACTTGCTTAATGAATTACGACAATGCCAGAAGTGCGTAGCTACGCACTTCATGGGGTAATTATTTCTTGCTAGGAGCCTTCTTTTTACCGGCAACGGTGCGACGACCACCACGACGAGTACGAGCATTCGTACGAGTTCTTTGGCCACGCACTGGTAGGCCCATGCGGTGGCGACGCCCTCTGTAAGTACCGATGTCCATCAACCGCTTGATGTTCATCGCCTCCAGGCGTCTTAGGTCACCCTCAATCTCGTAGTTGGTTTCTACGGTCTCTCTGAGGGCAGCAACATCAGCGTCGCTTAAATCCTTGACTCGCGTATCAGGGTTCACACCTGTTGCAGCCAAGACTTCCTTGGATCGCGTTAGTCCAATCCCATAAATGTAAGTCAGACCAATCTCAACGCGTTTATCGCGAGGAAGGTCTACCCCGGCAATCCGTGCCACGTCTTCTACTCCCTAGTTTTGCTTTCCTGCTGTGGTCTTCAACAACGATGCTGGTTAGCATCTACATAAGATGGGTGAGTTAACCTTGGCGCTGCTTGTGTTTTGGATTGGAGCAGATCACCATCACCCGACCGCGACGGCGAATCACGCGGCATTTCTCACAAATTTTCCGGACAGATGCTCGAACTTTCATGCCTTGTCTCGGCAGCACTACAAAAGTGATATTATATCAAATTCTTATAATTTGCGTCAAACAATTTTCTTGACAATAACTTTTGCTAAAGTTATGCCCCTTATTTCTTATTGCGCAAACGGTAAGTGATGCGACCTTTGGTGAGGTCATAGGGAGTCAATTCTACTTTGACGCGATCGCCGGGCAATATCTTAATGTAATTGCGACGAATCTTCCCAGAGATATGGGCGAGAACGTTAAATCCATTGTCTAAGTCAACGCGAAACATAGCATTAGGCAAAGACTCTGTAACGGTCCCTTCCATTTCGATCAGATCTTGTTTAGACAATTCACTTCTCCTCAAAATTGGGTTGTTTAGGTTCAAAGACACAAAGACAGGTTAATTGTCTATCTCAGAATCAAGACATTCTGAGTATAGATAATTAACCCTTCATTAACAGGCTATCAAATCTAGAACGCGGCTGTTGGTACTTACGAAGCTCACTCATTCTAGTTACAGCGATTGATATCTATTGCAATCACTATAGTTATTCGGCAGTTATTGAGTGAACCGAAAACGTAAAAATCACACTTTTACGGCTGCTTGTAAGGCATCAGTAACTGCTTCCATAGGTTGATTACCGTTGACGGACACGATTTGCTGGCGATCGCGGTAGAAGCTAATTAGTGGAGCTGTTTGCGCGTGGTAAACGGCTAAGCGATGCCGAATCACTTCTTCCGTATCATCTTTGCGTAACCGCTTCAGCAAGCGCTCCACTAGAACTTCATCTGGAACTTCTAGGCTAATTACACGATCGTAGGAAGAATTAATCTTCGTAAGCAGCTCATCTAGAAATCCAGCCTGTGCAACATTACGAGGAAAGCCATCAAGAATCCAGCCAGTCGCTGTATCTTCTTGGCTCAATCTTGCCTGGATCATATCCAGAATTAACTGGTCGGGAACCAGCTCCCCTTGGTCCATATAGGACTGGGCTTTAAGCCCTAGATCACTCTGGCGAGCGACATTAGCTCGTAGGATATCACCCGTGGAAATATGGGGAATATTTAAGAGATTTGCCAAGACTTCTGCTTGAGTTCCCTTACCCGCTCCCGGTGGCCCCAGGAAGATCAATCGCGTCACTATTGCTTCACCATTCCTTCGTATCGCTGAGAGATCACATAAGTTTGAATCTGTTTCGCTGTGTCAATCGCTACTCCTACTAAAATCAGGAGAGAAGTTGCTCCTAATCCACGGAATGTAGGAACTCGAGTCGCACTTTCGACAGCAGTTGGAATCGTGGCTACTAAGCCCAAGAAGATAGCGCCCAGAAAAGTCAATCTGTTGATGACTCGCTCCACATATTCGCTAGTAGCTCTACCAGGACGAATACCGGGAATACTAGCTCCCATCTTCTTCAGGTTTTGAGCCATATCTACAGGATTCACAATTAAGGAAGAATAGAAATAGCTGAAGAATACGATCAGTACGAGATACAACACCACATGCAGCCAAGAAGTAGGACTGAGATAGGTGCTGATAAACTGACTAAACGCTTGATTCTTAATAACCTGTGTCAAGAAAGCTGGCAAAGTTAGCACAGCAGACGCAAAAATGATCGGCATAACGCCGCCTTGATTGAGCCGCAAAGGCAGATAGCTGCTCTTCTCTAAGTACATGCGCCGTCCCACTTGACGACGAGCTGAAATGATGGGAATGCGGCGTGTGCCTTCTTGGACAAACACAATTCCCACAATCATTGCCAGGAAAACTAGGAGCAGAATAATGACACCGCCCACAATGTTGCGATCGCCACCTTGAGCCAGCTCGATCGTCTGCCCTAGAGATCTAGGCAAGCCAGAAACAATGTTTAGAAAAATCAGGAGAGAAGCACCATTACCAATGCCCCGTTCGGTGATTACTTCGCCCGCCCACATGACAAACATTGAGCCTGCGGTCAAAGCCAGAACTGTCTGAACCACAAAGAAGGGACCCCAGTTTTCGGCAAACGGTTTAATCAGACCGACTGTAATTCCAACACTTTGAATAATGGCCCAACCCAAAGCAACGTAACGGGTAACCTGGGAGATTTTGCGTCGCCCAGCCTCTCCTTCATTTTTCTGTAAATCTTCTAGCGCAGGAATTGCTGCGGTCAGCAATTGCAGAATAATAGAAGCATTAATGAAAGGTAGAATACCTAACGCAAAGATACCAAGCGCCATTAGCCCGCCTCCGGCAAATAAATCCAGGAAGCCTAACGCTTGGTTATTCTGAATATTTTGAGCAAATGCGACTCGGTCAATTCCTGGTACAGGAATAAAAATGCCCAAGCGAACTAAGATTAACAAGCCAATAGTTAAAAGCAACCGGCTTCTAAGACCAGCAGCTTGAGCCATTTGGGCGAAAGTTTCTTGGGCGCTTGGAGTTTTGTCCCGGCTAACAACCATGAAGGGCTCCCTTTACAAAGCTAAATGCAGTGTTGCAGAAGCAATCCTAATCAAGATCACTCCTGCATTCATGCTAAACCTTATTCAGCCTCTGATGCTTCGCAGCTACCGCCTGCAGCCTCAATCTTTGCTCTAGCAGATTTAGTAAAGGCTGCCGCCTGAACTTTCAGAGAAACATTCAGTTCACCATCCCCTAGTACTTTTAGGGGACCATCATCAGACGTCAGTAAACCTAGTTCTAATAAGGAAGCCAAAGTAACTTCAGTATTTGCTGGTAAAGAGGCTAGTTTACTGACATTAATCGTGGTGTATTGTTCACGATTGATTACAGTAAAGTGCTTTAACTTGGGCAAGCGACGGTAGAGAGGAATTTGTCCCCCTTCAAAGCCAGGACGTGTGCCACTTCCTGATCTTGATTTTTGACCACGCATACCAAAGCCGCAGCTAGCGCCTTGTCCAGCAGCAATTCCTCTCCCAACACGACGACCGCGCTTCTTAGAGCCCGGCTGGGGATGAGCATCTTCTAGTCTCATGATTCTAAATCCGTTAACAACTTGTACAGACGCGATCGCGCCGTGTGCTTTACAGCAGCCAAACCGTCAGTTGAAAACGGTTTAAGCGTAGAGATTTTCGATAGGAATGCCGCGTTCTTCAGCTACTTCTGAGAAGGTTCGTAAAGTTCCCAAAGCTTCAACCGCAGCTCTAGCATTGCTTAGCGGATTACCGGAGCCGAGTTGTTTGGCTAAGATGTTACGAACGCCTGCCAATTCTAGAACTGTACGTACAGCACCCCCGGCAATTACCCCTGTACCAGGTGCAGCAGGGCGCATCATCACTTTAGCTCCACCACCACCACCCGTTGCAGGGTGAGGGATAGAATTGGCTTTGGTTAGCGGCACATCAACAATATGCTTCTTACCATCAGCGACACCCTTCTTTACTGCGCCGATCACGTCACTGGCTTTACCGACACCAACACCAACTTGGCCTCGTTCGTTACCAACAACAACGATCGCACGAAAACTGAGCTTTTTACCGCCTTTGACCACCTTGGTCACGCGGCGAATTTGCACAACTCGCTCTTGCCAGTCGGCCTCTTTTTCACGAGTGCGGTTGCTTTTACGACGATTCGCCATGTTTCTATCCTGAGTTTTGATAACCTGAAGCGATATCTAATTCTGAGCTTTTTGCTCGTAACTCAGCAAACTCTTGCTGAACTCTAAAGAGCAGTGACAATGACAGGATGCCTAGAAATCTAGCCCACCTTCGCGAGCTGCATCTGCCAGAGCTTTAACCCGACCGTGGTAGAGATTGCCACCTCGATCAAAGACAACCTGCTTAATGCCCTGCTCCAGCGATCGCTGAGCAATTAACCTACCGACTTCAACCGAGGCATCACAGGTAGAGCCAGACGCTGACTTTGACTTTAAGTCTGATTCCAAGGTTGAAGCAGATGCTAAGGTACGTTGCTTAGTATCATCAATAACCTGAGCATAGATATGTTGATGTGAGCGAAAAACGGATAGCCGAGGACGTTCTGCTGTACCCACTACATCCCGTCGAATCCGACGATGCCGACGACGGGTTGATTCTTTACGACTAAGTTTCATATCTATTTCTTCCCTGCTTTGCCAGCCTTGCGTCTGACGAACTCACCTGCGTAGCGAATACCTTTGCCCTTGTAGGGTTCTGGTGGACGAACAGCTCGAATGCGGGCTGCGATGTTGCCAACGATTTCTTTGTCAATGCCACTAACAAGGACGTTGGTGTTATTTTCGACAGCCATCTGCACACCTTCAGGGGGCTCAATTTGTACTGGGTGGCTATAACCGACACTGAGTACTAAATTACGTCCTTGAACTTGAGCCCGGTAACCAACTCCTTGGATTTCTAGGCGACGCTGGAATCCTTGAGAAACACCTTCTACCATGTTGGAAACTAAGGTGCGGCACAAACCATGCCGTTGGCGAGCCGCACGAGACTCGTCCCGGCGCTTCACCAGCAGCGTTTCACCTTCCTGCTCTACAATTACTTCATTCGGTAGAATCCTAGAAAGTTCACCTTTAGGTCCTTTAACCGCGACCTGCTGCCCCTCAATTGTGACAGTCACTTTCTGAGGAATACTAATGGGACGCTTACCAATGCGAGACATGACTGAATACTCCTGGTTGATGTAGATGAACAGGATCTAGGATTTCCTGTGCATCTCGACAAGATTCTGCTTGGTAAATTGGCTTACCAAACATAGCAAAGCACTTCACCGCCAACACCAGTACGACGTGCCTCACGATCCGTCATAATGCCGCTTGAAGTAGAAATGATCGCAATGCCAATGCCGCCTAATACGCGCGGTAGTTCTCTGCGATTGGAGTAAACACGCAAACCTGGCTTACTAACCCGTCTTAAGTTTGTAATAATAGGTCGACGATTTTTTCCTTTATATTTCAGGGCAATGACCAAATGTCGCTTCACCCCGTCACCAACCTCCTCAAAGTCAGAGATAAAACCTTCGTCTTTGAGGACTTTGGCAATACTTTGAGTCATTCTAGTTGCTGGTACTTCTGTAGTCTGATGCCGCGCTAGATTTGCATTACGAATACGCGTCAGCATGTCTGCAATTGTGTCGTTAGCCGCCATAGTTCCCTCTTTATGAAACCGTCTGCCTTAATTACTCCCGAAAGGGCATACCCATCTCTTTCAGTAAGGCGCGGCCCTCCTCGTCATTGTTTGCAGTTGTAATGATTGAGATGTCCATCCCACGGATTTGGTCGATGCTGTCGTAACTAATTTCTGGGAAAATGAGTTGCTCTCGCACACCCAAAGTGTAGTTACCACGGCCATCAAAGCTTTTGGGACTAATACCACGAAAGTCACGAATTCGGGGCAGCGACAAGTTGATTAGTCGCTCTAGGAAGGAATACATGCGATCGCCCCGCAGGGTGACCATGACACCGACAGGCATTCCTTGACGGATCTTGAAGCCAGCGATCGCCTTCTTTGCTCTAGTCACAACCGGCTTTTGACCTGTGATGACTGCGACTTCATTCACAGAAGCCTCAAGAGCTTTTGCATTCTGAGAAGCTTCTCCCAGACCACGGTTGATGGTGACTTTGACCAGTTTTGGCACTTGATGGATGTTGGTGTAGCCAAACTGATCCATCAGCTTCGGTACGATTTGTTCTTGATAAGTTGTTTTCAGCTTTCCCGCCATAATTTCGTCCTTTTACCCTGGGCTTTGTCAGGGAAATGAAGCCTAGTGATTTACCTGGAGTTAGATTTGACTTTGTCTAGTCAATAATCTCGCCAGTTTTCTTGAGCATCCGCACCTTGCGACCACTGTCATCAAAGGTGTAGCAAATGCGGCTAGCCACTTTTTGCTTGGTCGAATACAGCATGACGTTGGAGCTGTGAACTGGCGCTTCAGTCGTCACAATGCGGCCTGATTCGCCTTCTTGTTGGGGTTTAACGTGTTTGGTCTTAACGTTAACCCCTTGAACCACTACTTTGCTGAGCTTAGGATAGGTCTTCAAGACCTCACCGATCGTCCCTTTGTCTTTGCCAGCAATGATTTGAACTGTGTCGCCTTTCTTCACATGCATTCTGTGACGAACTGGCGTCGTTGCTTGATTTTTGCCTGCCATTACAGCACCTCCGGAGCCAGAGAAACAATTTTGGTGAAGTTTTTGTCGCGTAGTTCACGGGCTACAGGGCCAAATACGCGGGTTCCCCTGGGGTTGCCATCGGCGTTGATGATGACAGCAGCATTATCATCAAAGCGAATGCTCATGCCGCTATCACGTCTCAAGCCTTTTTTGGTACGAACGATCACAGCGCGGACCACATCAGACTTTTTGACTGCCATGTTAGGAATTGCATCCTTAACGACAGCAATAATGACATCGCCAACACCACCGTAACGGCGGTTTCCCCCTAAAACGCGGATACACATCAGTTTGCGCGCACCGCTATTGTCAGCCACATTGAGGTAAGACTCTTGTTGAATCACGTCTGGTCTCCCTGGTTCTAGACTTGTGAAGCACTGTTAAGGATGTCACTGACAATCCAGCGCTTGGTGCGGCTGAGAGGTCGAGTTTCACGAATGCGGACGCGATCGCCCACATGACACTTATTTTCTTCATCATGGGCTTTGTAACGCTTGGTGCGTACCATGATTTTGCCGTACTTGGGGTGAGGCGCTCTGTTCTCTACCGCCACAACTACTGTCTTGTCCATTTTGTCGCTGACAACCAAGCCAACTCTTTCTTTAACTGCCATGATCGCCTACTCCTGTTCTGTAGCTGACTGCGTGGTTGAGGATGCAGCTATCTGGCGCGCTCTTTCCACTGTCATGAGTTGAGCCAGCTGGTGCCGAGCATGCTTAAACTGATGTGACTTTTCTAGCTGTCGAGTTGCTTTCTGCATTCGCAATTCAAACAACTGACGCTTTACAGCCAAAATTCTTTCGTTAAGTTCTTCATCACTGAGGTTTTTTACCTCATCAATCTTGGGAAGAGACATGTTCTACGACTCCTCAGCAGACGCTTCTGCTTCTACTGCCGCTTCTACTTGACGGACAACTACTTTAGTTTTGATGGGTAGTTTGAAGGCAGCTAAACGCATTGCCTCACGAGCCGTCTCTTCAGTTACCCCACCAATCTCAAACATGATGCGACCGGGCTTGACGACTGCCACCCAAAACTCAGGATTTCCTTTACCAGAACCCATCCGGGTTTCAGCAGGACGCATCGTTACAGGCTTATCTGGGAAAATTCGAATCCAGATTTTGCCGCCCCGACGAATGTAGCGAGTCATAGCTCGACGGCTAGCCTCAATTTGGCGGGAAGTAATCCAGGCTGGCTCTAATGCCTGCAACCCAAAATCACCGAAATTCAGCGCACTCCCTTTAGTCGCCAAACCGCGCATCCGACCGCGCTGTTGCTTTCTAAACTTAGTTCTTCTTGGACTTAACATGGTTCGATTCCAATCTGTAGGCGATCACTCAAAGCTGATGTTTAGTCATCCTATGTCTATGTCAGACTTAGCAAATCAGCCTTCGTTAGAGCGGTCTTCAAATTGCTGACGGCGGCGTTGCTGGCGACGACGAGGCTGAGTATTGCCTGCGGGTGCTGGTTCTTCCTGACCAGGAATAATCTCACCCTTGAACACCCAAACTTTGATTCCTAAAACACCATAAATGGTCTGAGCAGTGCGATAGGAGTAATCAATATCAGCACGCAAAGTATGGAGAGGGACTCTACCTTCACGAGTCCATTCTGGTCGAGCGATTTCTGCTCCGTTCAAGCGACCACTCACTTGAATTCTGATGCCCTCGATCCCAGCTCGTTGGGCTCTTTGAATCGCTTGACGCACCACTCGACGGAAGGAAACTCGGCGCTCTAGTTGCTGACCAATGTATTCAGCAATCAAGGCTGCATCTGCATCCACCCGAGCAACTTCTACGACGTTGATGCGGATTTGGCGATCGCTGCTACCCAATTCAGCTTGCAGTCCAGCGCGTAGAGATTCGATTCCTGTACCACCGCGTCCCACGACTACGCCAGGGCGAGCGGTACGAATTTCTAGATCGATTTGATCAGCTTTGCGTTCAACTCTAATTTCAGAGATACCAGCATTGCTCAGGTTTTTCTGAACAAACTGACGGATTTTGTAGTCTTCCTGCAAAAGCTCTGGATAGCGGCTAGGTTCAGCGAACCAGCGGGAGCGGTGTTCTTGGGTTGTACCCAAACGAAAACCAACTGGATGAATTTTCTGTCCCACGAATACGTCCTCGATAAAAGCAGTAAAGGGCTAGCTAAGTTAAGGGGATAGAGATACCAAGAAGCGTCCTATCTATGCATCCCCTTGAGGCGCAACCGCTACAGTAATGTGGCAGGTAGGTTTACGAATTTGATAGGCGCGACCTTGAGCCCGAGGTCTAAAGCGCTTTAAGGTAGCACCTTGGTCAGCAAAGGCTTGGCTAACCACCAAGGTGGCTGGATCAAGTCCAGCGTTGTGCTCAGCATTAGCAACAGCAGAGCGTAAAACTTTAAGTACAGGCTCACAAGCCCGATAGGGCATAAATTCCAGAATAATCAGCGCTTCTCGATAAGACCGACCCCGGATTTGGTCTAGAACCCGCCGAACCTTGTGGGGGGACATGCGGATGTAGCGTGCGATCGCTTTTACTTCAGTAGTATCAACAGCCATAAATTTACCCTTCTATCCCTCTGGCTAGCAGCCTGCAAAATGGGTTTACAATCTCCAACTCACAGGCTGAAGCAAACGGCTAAACCCTCACATCTTCTTACCGACGAGCCTTCTTGTCACTCTTAGAGTGACCACGAAATGTGCGAGTCGGAGCAAATTCTCCTAGTTTGTGACCCACCATTTGCTCGGTCAAATATACAGGAACATGTTGACGACCATTATGAACTGCCACCGTATGACCAATCATCTGCGGCAGAATGGTGGAAGCTCTAGACCAAGTCTTAATGACTTGCTTTTCGCCTCTAGCATTCAACGCTTCAATCTTGCTCATTAAGTGGTCAGCGACAAAAGGGCCTTTTTTTAAGGAACGAGACATAGCTCAGTCAACCTATCGGTGATTACAAATCGTTCTAATCAAGAGTCAATGCAGACCCTATTTAAGGGCCTACATCAGAAGCCAAGAGATTTAGGACTCCCGACCGCCACGACCCCGCTTGGAAGACTTACGACGGCGACGGACGATCAAGGCATCGCTCAGTTTCCGCTTCTTACGAGTCTTGTAGCCTAGAGCTGGCTTACCCCAAGGAGTGACAGGCCCGCTTCTACCGATAGGAGCGCGACCCTCACCACCACCGTGGGGGTGGTCCACTGGGTTCATAACGCTGCCCCGAACCTCGGGTCTACGGCCCAAGTGGCGCTTGCGGCCTGCTTTACCCAAGCTGATATTTCTAGCTTCGGTATTACCGACCTGACCAATCGTGGCATAGCACTCGCGGCGAATCAGGCGAACTTCACCAGAGGGTAGCTTCAGCGTGACATAAGCTCCTTCTTTAGCAACCACCTGAGCGATAGCTCCAGCAGCCCGGACAATTTGCCCACCTTTTCCTGGCACCAATTCAACGTTATGTACGCCGGTACCTAGAGGAATATTGCTCAGGGGTAGAGCATTACCAATCTCAATGGGTGAGTCAGGACCAGCGACCACTAGGGTGCCGACCTTAAGACCTAAAGGATGGAGAATATAACGCTTCTCACCATCACGGTAATGCAGCAGGGCGATGCGAGCATTACGGTTGGGATCGTACTCAATCGATACAACCCGCGCTGGAATACTGCGCTTGTCACGACGAAAGTCGATGATACGGTAGAGGCGTTTGTGACCACCACCCCGATGGCGAGTGGTAATTACACCCCGGTTATTCCGACCTTTGGCGCGGTGAACTGAAATCGTTAAAGACTTTTCTGGCTCGCTACGTGTAATCTCATCGAAGTCTGAGACGGTACGCTGACGAGTTCCAGGGGTATATGGCCGATAAGAACGGATGCCCATAACTCAAACTCTTGGTTGCACTAGTAGACCATTCAACAATGTTGCTAGTACGGGCATATCAAAATACGCCCCTACCGACAGTACAAGGGAAAACCCTAAACTTCAGGGAACAGAGTAATAGAATCTCCTGCTGCCAAAGTTACGACCGCCCGCTTGTACTGGGGGCGATGACCCATAAACTTACCAACTCGACGCTGCTTGAGGGGAGGTCTTTGAGTGTTGACACCCACGACTTTAACTTCAAATAGTTCCTCGATCGCCGCCTTGATTTGTGGCTTAGTTGCTTGAGGAGCAACTTCAAAGGTGTATTTGTTGTCTTCTAGCAATCGAGTTGCTTTCTCAGTCACCAGAGGGCGGCGAATCAAATCTGCTAAAGAGCGAGGATTAGCCTTAGTCACCGTAGACCTCCTGGATTTTTGTAAGAGCAGATGCTGTGGTCAAAATCTGATCCGCAGCAAGGATGTCGAAGACATTCAAGTTGGACGCAGAGATGAGTCTCAGGTTAGGGATGTTGCGAGCTGAGAGGTAAACAGTTTCGGCACGCTCAGGCATGATCAACAGGATTTTAGCTGTTGGCTCAATTCCCCAACGAGCGATCGCGGATACCAATTCTTTGGTTTTCGGCCGAGGCAGTTGATCAGCAAAATCCTGCACAACCACCAAATCTGCAAACCGACTTTGCAGAGCAGTTCTCAAAGCTAAACGACGCTCTTTCCGGTTCATCTTGATCGTGTAATCTCTTGGCTTCGGGCCAAAGATGACACCACCACCCCGCCACAGGGGAGAACGATTGGAACCAGCACGGGCACGTCCTGTACCCTTCTGCCGCCAGGGCTTACGACCCCCTCCACTCACTTCTGCACGGGTCTTGGTACTCGCAGTTCCTTGACGAGCATTCGCCAACTGACGAACCAATGCTCGGTGAACAACGTGAGAAGCCGTCCCTTCTTTTGCAACGCGGAGGTCTAGGGGAGCCTCTCCGACTTCCTTTCCTTCCCAGTCTCGAACTACACAGTTAACCATATCTCTCTTTAATCCCTGTCCTGTAGCCTCTTGTCTGCGATGGCCTGCGAGCCAAGATCAGCCAGCATAACGCCTACAGAGCTTTTACTTTGAACGACCTACTTGTTTAGCAGGAACGATGCTCAGCAACGCACCCGGCTTACCAGGAACCGCCCCTTTGATCAGCAATAGATTGCGCTCAGCATCTACGCGAACCACTGTCAATTTACGAATCGTGACTTGCGAGCCACCCAAACGACCAGCCATCCGCTTTCCTGGATAAACGCGTCCTGGCGTAGTACCAGCTCCCGTCGAACCCGGGGCACGGTGGTTTTTAGAACCGTGGGCCATAGGACCACGAGCGAAATTATGACGCTTTTGATAGCCAGCGAAGCCGCGACCGATACTAGTACCGATGACATCGATGATTTGACCAGCAGAAAAGATGTCTGCTTTGATTTGCTGACCTAGCTCAAACTCGCTGGTATTATCTAGCCGATATTCCTGTAGATGGCGTAGCGGCGTAGCATTCGATTTGGCCAGGTGGCCTAGTTCAGGTTTATTCAGCGCCTTTTGGCTTGTTTCGCCAAAGCCAACCTGAATGGCAGAGTAGCCATCGGTTGATGCTGTTTTAATCTGCGTAATAGCGCATGGACCCGCTTGAACGACAGTTACAGGAATTGCTTTCCCTGTTTCGTCGAAGATCTGAGTCATGCCAAGTTTGGTGCCGAGAATACCCACAGACACAGCAACTGGTCTCCCTTTTGTACACACTACAAAGGAGCTGAACCAAAAAATGATTCATAACTCCGATGAACCTTGTCAGAGACCAGCCAAGAGTAAGACCTGAATCAACAGAATCTTTCTCTTGGAAGTCCTGCAATACTTGAGGCTAGCTTTTTCGATGAATGCCAAACCAATATGGTTTGACGCTGCCTACTTTCGCCGGGACTTAAGCAAAACCGCTCAGTATCCTTAGGGCACAAGCCAAGCTATTGATTGGAAGCCAATGCTAACACGCTTTGGTTCACTCAATCTCAGCCTGACCTTAACTCTCAATTAACGGACCCAGAAGCATTTCTCTTTGTCTGAGTTATCAACTCTGAGACAAAGGCAGCAAAGCTTTTACTTTGCTGAAATTCTGGGGAGAATTTGTTAGCCCGGTTTTTTGGCGACAATAAAACATCTTAGACAATTTGTTTGAACTTGTCTAGTCAATTTGCAAAATTAGTTCATCTAACGATTCAGTTTATTAAGCTTGGCCTGCAAAGCCGCATCAGGACGAAGACTCTTTAATCCCTCTTCTGTCACTCCTGTTAGAGAATAGCTAAAAGCCCCAAACTTCGTTGAGTGCTGCTTGGGTGTACGGGTGGAAACAATGCTTCAACAGCACTGCTATTTATTATTTTCCGAGAGTGACAGGAGAGGGTTAATAGTCAAAATCAAGCTATCGCAGGGCTTTGCGAAGAGTCGCGCTAATGAGATCCACTACGAATGTTAAACCAATAAAGCAACTCAACGTGACTAGTAATCCTGGATAGTCAAAGCTGCTGAGTTGTTCTGTCAGTAATCGACCGAGACCGCCCGCACCGACTAACCCCACAATCACGGTTTCTCGAATACACACTTCCCAACGGTAAAGGATGTAAGCGATAAAGCGAGGAAATGTGGGAGGCAAGACGCCATATAGAAAGACTTGGGCTCCTGCTGCACCTTGAGATTTGAGGGCTTTTAAGGGTCGCCTATCTAAATTTTCATTCACCTCAGCCATCAAGCGGCCCAAGATACCTAAGTTATGCAAGCCAAGGGCGATCGCACCAGGTAAGATTCCGGGAAATAAGACAAACAGCCACATCAAAGCCCAAATGGGGGCTGGAATGGCTCGGCTAACAAGCAACCAGAAGCGAGTCAGTAATAAACCCGTTGGACTCCAGAATTTGGCGGCTTGATTAGTTTTCGTTGGGTTCAGTAGGCCACCTGGCAAAAAAAAGTTGTGGGCGGCAGGAAAGGAAAGTAGGACACCACCGACTCCAGCGATCGCCATTGCCAAGATTGACATCGCCAGTGTTTGCGTTGCTAATTCCCAAAGTTGACTGCTGGAAATGCCAGTTAAATGAGGCGACCAAGCAGTTTGAAATACTTCGCTCAAGAGCTGTAGAGTCCGAGGTTGCCAAAGCTTGCTGACATCTGCTTGGACATACCAAAATGAAAACGGGAGCAATAGCACCACCCCCAGCCAAGAACCAATCACCACCGGATCGCGCTGATAAAACAGAGAGGGGCGCTGAGTCAAATTGAGAGTATTGAGATCCAGGCGATTCGGTAAACCCAGGCGATGGCGCAGGAGAGCGCTCCAAAAGTCAACGGAGCCGTTGAGAAGAAATAGCGCCAAGAACAGCGTCCACATCTGCTCGTAGCGTAGAGATTGCAGACTCAGTAAGATTTGATAGCCTAAGCCACCAGCTCCAATGATTCCTAGGACAGCCGCCGAACGAATTGAGCATTCAAATCGGTAGAACGTGTAAGAGAGTAGATTGGGAAAAGCTTGAGGAATTAAGCCATAAGTCAATGCTTGCAGTGGTGACACACCGCTATTTAGCAGTGCTAGCAAAGGCTGGCGAGGAGTTTCATCCAGAATTTCGGAGAAGACTTTAGCTGTAATTGCGCCGAAGGGAAGGGCGATCGCCAATACGGCTGTGAGTGGGTCTAACCCGAAAACGTTGACGAAAAACAATCCCCAGATAATTTCATGAATCGCACGTGGCACCGACAACACTGCTCTAATACTGAGCCAAGGCCAGCGATCGCGATTGGCCAATGACCAACGTTGGGGCTTTTTCCCCCAGGACTGGAAGCGAACCGCCTCACGTTTGCCTAGAAAAACTGATTGCCACCAAACCTCCGAGGCTAGAACACCACCGATTACACCGATTGCAACACTAAGGCTAGTTCCGCATACAGCGTAGGCGAGTGTTGTGAGCGTGGAGTGCCAAGTGAGCCAAAGAAAATCCGGGCTGAGATTAGGGTGCAGACTAGCTTCGAGAAAGCGCCCGACTAAGCTCCAACCCCCTAGATTGAAAGGGCTACGGCTAAAAATGCCAGTTTGTTGTACAGACCAAGCGATCGCAGCCAAACAGACGGCTCCCCACAGCGTTCGTGGATTGAACAGCGAAGGGCGAGGAGGTAGTTTGGTAGAGAGTTTAGCGAAGGAGCGATTGCGAGTCGGCCACACAGCAAATCTAATTTTCGTGATCAATTCGGTAGAGCGCTGCAATCATTTCAGGTGAGATCGCAGTCGAAGGCACATCAAAGAGGATTTGTCCTTGCCTTAAGCCAATGATGCGATCGCAGTGGCTTTGTGCCAGTTCAATGGAGTGCAAGCTCATCACTAAGGTCTTGCCTGTGCTCTGGCTGAGATGGCGTAACAGATCCATAATTTCTCGGCTGCGCTCTGGGTCGAGGCTAGCGATCGGTTCATCCGCCAAAATCACCGTCGGGTTTTGCACTAGTACTCGCGCTAAAGCGACCCGTTGCTGTTGTCCCCCCGAAAGTTGGTCGGTGCGATCGTAGAGCTTTTCAGGAATGCCCACTTGAACCAGAGCTTTGGCGGCAACTTCCACTTCCAGAGGCCAAAGCAGAGAAAGGGCTGATTTCAACCAAGACCAGTGCCCCAAGTGACCTGCGTTGACGTTATGCACCACTCGTAGATTATCGACCAGGTGGAACTGCTGGTAGATAGTACCAATCTGTTGCTGTACTCGTCGCAACGTCCGAGGGGAAAGCATCGACAAATTGCGACCAATGGCCCAAACCTCTCCTTGGGTAGGAAACAAGGTGCCATTGAGCAAGCTGATTAATGTACTTTTTCCCGCCCCACTAGGGCCAACCAAAGCTACCCGCTCTCCCGCTTGAATTTGCAAGTTAATCTCGGCCAAGGCGGGAAACGAGCCAAACCATTGACCAACCTGTTTCAACTCCAAAATCGGGCTAGCCGCACTCATTTAATCTTGCCAATCTCGCGACCTACGGCTTCAATTTTGGCGTAGTTACCGTTCTGAGTGGGGATAAACTTCTGCGCCCCGAACAAATCCAGAATTTCCTTTTGCTCTGGCACCTTGGGGTCCAGCTTTAGTAAAGCTGCTTGTACCTTCTGCGGAAAGTCCTCACCATAGCGCTGTTTGACCTGGGGATTGACTACCCAGTGATAGTCATAGTAAGCGGGCGTTTGCCACAACACCACAACCTTGTCTAGATTGACTTCCCCAGCCTTAACGCGATCGCGCCAAACTTGCTGATTCAGCACTCCAGCGTCGTAGGTTCCTGCTTCTACTAATTTGATCGTGGCATCATGTGAGCTAGAAAATCCTGGTTGACCTTTGAAGTCGTTCAGACCTATACCCGCTTGCTGGAGGAAATACTGCGGCATCAAACGGCCCGATGTTGAGGACTCACTGCCAAAGGTAAATGTACGACCCTTCAATGCGGTTAATTCTTTTAGCTCTTGAATGGGAGTGAGACCGCTGGATTTATTGGCGATAAAAACGCTGTGAAACTTCTCGTCAATATCCCGTTGGGCGATCGCTTCTGCCCCCGGCACCTGTAAGCGCGCTTGCACCCCTGTCAAACCACCAAACCAAACCAAATCTAAATCACCCACCTTAAAGGCAGTCACAGCGGCGGTGTAGTCATTCACAGGTTTGTACTGAACTGTCACCCCTAATTCTTTGGTTAAGTAGTCTGTCAGCTTGCTATATAAACGCTGTAACTTCTCTGGGTCTTGGTCTGGAATGGCTCCTGCCACCAAGGACTGTACCTGACCACTTGCATTCGGTGCTGATGCTGTTGAGTTTGGTTGAGGTGAGCAAGCCACCAGGGGAAGCAACAGCAGTAATACACCAACCAAACCAGCTTTTTTCATATGGATTTCATCTCTTCTAAATCGCACCAGACCAGAAAAGATAATAATCTGAATCTACAATCAAGCCGACCGTTACTGAGACGTTTCCAGTAGAAAGGCTTTAGGTAGACGGCATTGTTTGCACAAAATCAAACAAACGATGTGCCATTTCTAGCTTGCTGCACTGGGGAACAGGAACTCGACGACCGTAGACATCGAGCAGAACTGCTTGATTAGTATCTGTGCCGAAACCGCTATCAGGTTGATCTACCGGATTGGCTGCGATCGCATCTAGTTTCTTGCGCCGCAGTTTATCTAAGGCAGGGGTGACAATATCTCCAGTTTGGGCTGCAAAACCAACTAAGCGCTGGTGGGGTTGCTTGAGGCTACCAATTTCGGCAGCAATATCAGGCACCAAAGCCAGCGGTAGGGTAGCAGGGAGCGATCGCTTTGGGAGTTTTTCGGCGTGATATTCGGCAGGTTTAACATCGGCTACTGCTGCTGACATCACAATCCAATCGGCATTAGGTAAGCACTCTAGCAAAGCTCGGCGCATCTCCTCGGCACTGACCACGGGGAGCGATCGCGCTCCTTGTAAGGGCGAACGGCCGTTCGCCCTTACTCCAATTAAGGGGGCATGAACCAGGGTGACTTGAGCACCACGATGTAGAGCTGCTTGCGCTAGAGCTAGACCCATTTTGCCCGTGGAAGGATTGCCAATAAAGCGAACGGGGTCGAGATGCTCACGAGTCCCCCCGGCACTAATTAAAATTTGCCTGCCAGCTAAATCTCGTTGGCCTCGCGTGTGCAACAGGGAAAGCAAGTGCGGTAAGATTTCTTCTGGTTCTGCCATCCGACCTGCCCCAACGCGATCGCAAGCTAATAAACCTGCTCCTGGCCCAACGGTGTGATAGCGGGAGTCAGCTTGAATTTGCTGCCAGTTCCGTTGTACTGCCTGTTGCTCCCACATATCTGTGTTCATCGCTGGAGCGAGCAGAACCGGGCAAGTAGAAGCCAGAACCGTGTTCGTGAGTAAGTTATCTGCTAAACCGTAGACCAACTTGGCTAGAGTGTTGGCGGTGAGGGGAGCCAACAACAATACTTCAGCCCATTCCCCTAACTCTATGTGGAGGGGACGACCCTGGACTGGCTGCCAAAAGTCTTGATCGGTATAAGCAGTATGACGCGACAGCGTAGCAAACGTTAGGGGGGTGACAAATGCCTGGGCCGACTGCGTCAAAATCACTCTGACTTCTGCACCTGCTTTGGCGAGGTTGGAAACGACCTCACAAATTTTGTAAGCAGCAATGCCCCCACTGATGCCGATTAAAACTCGTTTACCTTGAAGCATGAATTGATTGACTGGAATTGACCTCTCCCATCCCCTCTCCTACTAGGAGAGGGGATGGGGAGGCAGGGTGAGGTTTGATTTTGGCTAAATCACAACTCTAGGCTTCGTCGTAGGCCTCTAAATCCAGCAGGTGCATGTAAGGTTCAATCAATTCGGGACGTTGGAAGGCGATCGCCCGGAGGAGATGCCAATCATTCAATCCATCAAACGGATTGGTATAGCTATCCTGCTCTAGACGTGTGGCTAAATCCGCAACATCAGACTCAGTCAACGCTTCAATCTGTCGGCTCGAAATACTCAACGTAGTCATCGCCCGCACCTCCCGTCAGCAGCACCAGCATGTAGTGGATAGCTTGATCCAAGTACCCCTCTATACTACTGAGTTCAGTCAGTATACCCGTCAAACTTTATAAGAAGTTTTTGCACGATTCTGTGACAGTACTTGAAGCACAAACGTCCGCATGAGCTGCAACACTTCTGGACGAACATCGTGCCCCATCTGAAATTCTTGATACTGCACTGACACCCCTAATGCTAGGAGCCGATCCCTCGCATCTCGCGCTGCACTGAGAGGCACGACGTTATCTTGCAGACCATGCGCCATAAACACAGGTGGAAAGGCATCGCTTTTGGGTTGGGATGATTGATGCCAATAACCGCTTAAAGAAACCAAACCTGCCAACGGTAAGCTAAGCCCCACATCCAACGTCATTGCGCCGCCTTGGGAGAAACCAGCCAGAACCGTTCTCGATAGTGGCACTCCTGTCTGCCCTTCTAGAGATTGGAGCCAATCGGTGAGCAGTTGGCGGCTTGCTGCTAGACCTGTTCCGTCGGCAACGGGGAAGGTCGGCGTTTGACCAAAGCTGTACCACATGCGCCCAGAAGGTGGGTTGTAAGGATGAGGCAACGGCCCGTCTGGGCAGAGAAATTGACAACTCGACAAACTCAGCAGGGGCAGTAACGACGCTACATCTTGAGCATTTGCACCCCAACCATGTAGGACCACGATCAGTCCTTCAGGAGCCTGACCTGTTGCGGGTGGAATTGAGATAGCCTGTAGACTCAAAGTGACTCCTTTCAGAATTGCGACAAATAGCGATCGCTGCCTGGATAATCATAATTTCGCATCGGTGCAAATTCCATTTATCCTGAGTAAGGCAAGTTTTCTGACTGTTTGTGCACTAGGGGAGATTTCGGCGTCATGGCGCGTCTAGCACTGCTGAGTACATCGGATAAAACAGGTCTCATTGACCTCGCTCGCAGCTTAGTAGAAGAATTTGAGTTTGACCTGATCAGCAGTGGGGGCACCGCCCAAGCCCTAAAAGACGCTGGGCTACCTGTAACTAAAGTGTCCGATTACACGGGGTTTCCCGAAATCCTGGGGGGTCGCGTCAAGACCTTGCAGCCTCGGATTCATGGCGGCATTTTGGCCCGGCGAGATGTGCCCCAAGATTTAGCGGATTTGGAAGCGCACCAGATTCGCCCCATCGATCTAGTTGTAGTGAATCTCTACCCCTTCGAGCAAACGATCGCGAAACCAGGGGTAACTTTAGGCGAAGCGATCGAGCAGATTGATATTGGTGGGCCAGCAATGTTGCGAGCCTCGGCAAAAAACCACGCTCACCTGACCGTACTGTGCGATCCCACTCAATACAATACTTATTTGCAAGAGTTACGGCAAAACAACGGCGCAGCGTCTCTAGAATTCCGTCGGGCTTGCGCCTTACAGACTTTCCAACATACGGCTGCCTATGACCAAGCGATCGCCACTTATCTGAGTCAAGTCGGTTCCGCTCAGGGTGAATCGGCGGATCTGCCCCAGCAATTCTCTCTCTCTGGTCAGCAATTGCAACCGCTACGTTATGGCGAAAATCCGCACCAACCTGCGGCTTGGTACCAAACTGGAGCCACAACAACCGGATGGGCCGCAGCGACTAAGCTCCAAGGCAAAGAGCTGAGCTACAACAACTTGGTGGACCTTGAAGCGGCACGGCGGATTATTGCTGAATTTAGTGATCCCCAAAGTCCTGCTGCCGCCACCATCATTAAACACAACAATCCTTGTGGTACTGCCTTAGGCAATAGCCTAGTGGAAGCGTACCAGAAAGCCTTCAATGCCGATTCCACTTCGGCGTTTGGTGGCATCGTGGCTCTCAACCGCCCGATTGATGCGGCAACGGCGACTGAACTCACCAAAACCTTCTTGGAATGTGTGGTTGCTCCAGGTTGCGATGCTGAGGCTCAAGAAATTCTGGGAGCTAAATCGAAAGTTCGCGTTTTAACCTTACCTGACCTGCGAAGTGGAGCGAAAGATAACGTCAAAGCGATCGCTGGAGGCTTTCTAGTGCAATCGTCCGATGATGCGGTCGAAGATCCTACTCAATGGCAAGTAGTGACAGAGCGCCAACCCACCGATGAGCAGCTAGAAGAACTTCTGTTTGCCTGGAAAGTCTGTAAGCATGTCAAGTCCAATGCAATTGTGGTGACACGCGATCGCACCACGTTAGGAGTGGGGGCAGGCCAAATGAACCGCGTTGGTTCCGTCAAAATTGCCTTAGAGCAAGCAGGCGACAAAGTTCAAGGAGCCACCCTAACCAGTGACGGCTTCTTCCCCTTCGATGACTCCGTGCGAACTGCCGCCGCCGCTGGCATCGTCGCGATCGCTCAACCGGGTGGCAGCATGCGCGATCAAGATTCAATTCAAGCAGCCAACGAGCTAGGCATCATCATGGTGCTGACAGGCGTGCGCCACTTCCTCCACTAACCACCCACCTCTAACACTGCCTCTATTTCCCCTTCCCTACGAGGGAAGGGGCCAGGGGTTAGGTTCTTCACTCTGCCCCCGCTTGTTTCAGCAATCGCGCTACCTGATCAAACCCATTAAATTCAGCCAGCATTAACGCCGTGTAGCCACCTCGATTCTTCAAGTTGACATCAGCTCCCGCCTTAAGTAGCATCTGAACTGCCTCAACTCGCCCTCGGTGCGCTGCCCACATTAATGCTGTGGCTCCCGCCTGGTCTTGCAGATTAGCATCCGCTCCCTGTTGCAGCAGCTCCTGCATAACATCGACGTAATCGCGATCGCAAGCTTTCATTAAAGGCGTTTTGCCATCGTCGCCTTGAGTGTTGGCATCGGCACCATAAGCGAGCAAGGCTTGTACGACAGGCGTACGACCTCGCATCGTAGCAATGCTCAGAGCCGTTTCACCAAAGTTTCTCGCCGCTGCATCTGCTCCCTGACGCAGCAGAGCGATCGCAATCTCACAGTAGCCGTGAATCGCTGCCACCATGAGGGGTGTATCGCCTAAACGGTTGCGGGTTTGACAATCTGCGCCGCGACTCAGCAGCAACTCCACCATTGCGGTGTGCCCCTCCACCACCGCTAGGTTCAATGCCGTTTCGGACTCTTGATCTTTGGCATTAATATCTGCGCCTGCGTTGAGTAAAGCAGTGGCGATCGCTATTTCTCCACTAGCAGCCACAGCCATTAAAGCGGTAGCACCTTCTCGGTTCTTGGCATTCGCATCTGCACCTTGCGCCAGCAAAGTTTGCACTACTGGCAAATGCCCTTGGTCCGCTGCCAAAGTTAGGGCTGTTTCTCCCTCCCCATCTGGAACATTGACATTAGCACCTTTGGCTAACAGCGCTTGCACCGCACCCCCAAAGCCTAGCTCTGCCGCTTGCATCAAAGCAGTTCTACCGTCTGGGGTTTGACCGTCTATCGCTGCTCCGTGCTCAACCAACACTCTGACAACTTCTACCCGATTCTCGCTGGCCGCTAAAGTCAGGGCAGTTTCACCATAACTGGTTTGGTTGGGATTGGCCCCCACTTCTAGCAAAGCGCGGACAACTGCTGTATGCCCTTGAGCCACAGCTAAATTAAGCGCCGTGTCCTCATCTTTGTCCTGCACATCTGGCTTTGCACCCGCTTGTAGCAAAAGTTGCACCGTATGGATATGGCCTTTCAGCGCTGCTGCCATTAGCGCTGTACTACCGTCATCATTGCGAGCATTCACCGCTGCCCCGTGGGCCAACAAAATTTGCACGCTATCAACTCGGTTATTGGCTGCTGCTAGCATGAGGGCCGTGATGCCAAACGTCACTCTGACAGCATCAACCTCGGCTCCCGCCTCCAAGAGCAACCGCACAATTTCGGTGTAGCCGCTGTGAGCTGCAAACATTAAAGCCGTGGTGCCATCTTTATCTTCAGCATCAGGACTCGCACCAGATGCCAGTAAAGCCTGTACTTGACCCACATCACCCCGTCTAACCGCCTGAAGAAATGCAAGATTGTTAGCAGCGGTCATTTTTTGACATCACCCCGTGCGAAATGTAATAGTTCACCCATTTAATTTTGCTGGTTGGGGCTCGCCCGCCCACACTATCCCGTAAATCTAATTTGGTGAAGTAGTGGATTTTCTATCAATAGAGAGTTGACTATTATGCTAACTTTTATGAAGTTCCTTAGCCAATCCTTGATTCCCCTGAGCACCTTATGAGCTTCGAGATCCCCGAATCGACAAAATTCTGGCTCAACTTTCTACATCCTGTAATGATGTGGGTTTTGTTAGCGATCGCCTTTTACGCAACCTATCTAGGCTTCCAATGGCAACGGACTCGTACAGCCGAAGGGGACGAGAAAAAAGAACTACTCAAAGGTCGGTTCAACATTCGCCACCATCAATTTGGTTCGCTGTTGTTGGCTGTCATGGTAATCGGAACGCTAAGTGGTATGGCTGTCACCTACATTAATAACGGCAAACTATTCGTCGGACCTCACCTTTTAGCAGGGCTAGGTATGACTGGAATGATTGCAGTTTCTGCGGCGCTCACCCCTTTTATGCAGAAGGGCAAGGACTGGGCTCGCTACACCCACATTGCCATCAACTTCGTACTCCTAGGACTTTTTAGCTGGCAAGCCGTTACGGGGATGCAAATTGTTCAGCGCATTTTAAATCCTACCTAGGCTTGGCAACTTTGTTGGTAACTTAGACAGAATTTTGGCTCATTGAACCAAAAAGAAGGGGCGCAACTTGCGCCCCTTTTGCATGCTTGAACTAAGTTTTGAATTAAGCCGATTTCCGCTTGAAGTGTTTTGGAAACGGAACTCCAATCTCATTATGAAAATCTTCTTGTACCTTATAAGTGAGGCGACGAGAGATCTGCTTGACCACTTGGTAAAGCAAGCGATCGCCCGTATTTTGAATCATGTTTTTTGGCAGGGTGTGGATAAACTTGGGAAATTGTAGCGACACCACCAAATCCAACTGCCACTCCACTTGCGTCATTACTGGGGGTAGATTGGCGATCGCTGAGCGCTTGATTTTCGCCATCTCAGCGACTTGCTCTGTTGGCACTTCTATCAATTGCAACGCGGCTTGAAAATCTACTTCATAGCCTTGAGGAACATAGTCGGGCACCGGGATTGTTCTGATTCGGTAAACCCCTTGATCTTGAGGAAGCAAATCTAAGCCGACTCTCGGCTCTACCTGATAACCAAAGGAACCATACGGACCAAGAATGAGCGCGTAACCATTCTGACCCAAAGTTTCAACTTTTAGAGGATGAGCACAGCGACGAAACCAACCGTGATGAGAATCCATGTACTCGGCAACGGTGGCACGCTCAGCAAACATTTCCATGCAGTCAATGAACTGGCTCTGAAATTGAGTTGTCTCTGTCTGGCCCTGAGTGGTTTCTTCTGAATTCAAATAAGTCGGCTCGATAAACCCTGTCATTGGATGCAAAATTGCCTCAGCGGAATCAGCAGGTTGATGTTCAATGAAATTTGACTGCATAGCAAGCGTTCCTGCACTAGTTGCTCATCGCTCAACTCTAGGACTCTCAACAGGCTATTGATTTTCCACATTCTATATAGAACTTAATTTAGAGTGATGGAAAACCAACCCTACTTTGTTCCAGGCTCAATCTCGACGGAGGAAGCAATGAGTGAATCTCGGAATGATTGTTTCCTCAGCATAGCTCCTGCTATTCCGGCTCAACATGCTTAATGTTACGGATTGAAATCGGGATTTATGCGCCAAGTTAGGGTGGAATTAAGTATTTTTTCAGTCTAGTAGCTTTACGCTGAGTTAATGAAGCAGGACATCACAGCTAGGGTGAGATCTCGATCAATCAGCCAGCAACCGCTACTCCAGACTAGTCAACCTAAAACAAACTTGACTCTTTTATCAAACAAATTACTCACGAATTACTAACCAAAAGTTCAATTTTACCGTGGGGATCAATTCATTCTATAGAAAGGTAAGCGACTGCAGAAGTTCCACTATAATCGTCTAGGTTCGTTGAGTAGTCTGCCTCAAGCGATCGCGCTATGCAGGTAGTCTATCGCTGGAAAATCTACGTACTAACAGGAAAGTAGAAACAGCAATGAAAGCGTTTGTAGCTGGAGCCACAGGCAAAACAGGTCGCAGGATTGTAGAAGAACTACTCAAGCGCAACATTCCCGTCCGGGCATTGGTGCGCGATCTTGCAACCGTTCGGGATAGCTTCCCGCCTGAAGTGGAATTAGTGGTCGGAGATGTCTTAAAACCTGATACCTTAACCACCGCTTTAGGAGACAGCACGGTCTTGCTCTGTGCTACTGGTGCCAGACCCAGTTTTGATGTCACAGGTCCTTATAAAGTGGACTACGAGGGTACTCGAAATTTGGTGAATGCAGCCAAAGCTCACGGAATTGAGCATTTTGTTTTTGTTTCTTCCCTCTGTGTGTCACGGCTCTTCCACTTCTTGAACTTGTTCGGCCTGATTTTAGTTTGGAAAAAGCAGGCAGAGCAGTATCTGCAACAAAGCGGTCTCACTTATACGATTGTGCGACCCGGCGGTTTGACTGAGGCAGAAGGTACTAATGCAGTGGTGCTGTGCCAGGCTGACACTTTGTTTGACGGCAGTATTCCTCGGGCTCAAGTTGCTCAAGTTTGTGTTGAAGCGCTATTTCAACCGACAGCTCGCAACCAGATCGTGGAAGTGATTGCTGAGGCAAAGGCTCCAGCTAGACCCGTCGAGGAACTGTTTACCAGTGTGGCTTAATTGAACGAAAGTAATACTATTCGGCGATCGCCACGTCGTACTCGTCGTCCCGCTCTAGCCTCTACTCGGCAAAGCAGACGCCAAAACCGTAGAACTAAAGCCTTACAAAGGTTTATTGGTAGCTGCCTTGCGCTGGTGGGTCTCTTACTAGCTCTCTCGCATTGGCCCACGCGATCGCCTTTGCCAGAGCAGTCTCAAATTACTAGCGAATTACCGCCTTTAGTCATGCCGGGAGGCGATCCCTACGTTCGGGCCTTGATGCGAACTATTTCGGCTAGCGAGTCGAACGATGCCTCTCCTTATACGGTGCTCTATGGCGGCCAACACATTTCCGACTTCACTGAGCATCCCGATCTCTGTATTAAGATCGTCAACGGACCGAACAAAGGCAACTGCACAACGGCAGCAGGCCGCTATCAATTTCTTACGACCACCTGGGCAGAAAAAGCGCGCTTGTATCACCCCAATTCCACGCGCTTCCTGTTTTGGGAAACCTATAGCTTTGAGCCTCAGTATCAAGACGAGGTAGTTTATGCTTGGCTCCGAGATCCCCAAGCTTGGGGCGTCGATATTCCGGCCTTATTAAGGGCGGGTGAGATCAACCCAGTTTTAGAACTGTTATCAGGTACTTGGACGAGCTTGGGCTATGGCATCGAGGATAATCAAATGACAGGGGCGCTCCCAGAGATCTATCAAAAGCTACTTCAAGAAGAACTTGAGGCCGAGAGAGCTTCCCGCCATACGGAAGCCCGACCGATTATGCATTGGTCTGATTGGAACCTATTAAGCCAACAGCTAGGGCAAGAAGCGATCCAAGGCAGCTTTTAGCTCTTCAATTTCGACTTCGATATTGCCTTCTAAAGCAGCACGGGCAACACACTGAGTTAAATGCTCATCTAAAATCATCCGCGCCACTCGGTCTACTGCTCCCCGAACTGCGGCCAGTTGTACCAATACATCTGGGCAGGGACGACTCTCTTGCACCATGACTTTGATGCCACGAACATGACCTTCAATGCGAGAAAGGCGGTTGACAATGCGCCGTAGCGATTCTTCACTGTGCACATGAGGATGATCGGCTACGCCATTCACAGCGTGGGAATGATCGCCATGAGCTACATCCTCGAAGGTTAGATGGTTTGTCCTTGGTGAAGACAACATTTCATTTGGATGGGGCTCAGATTTAGTCATTGCGCTCAACCAGGACAGCAGAGGTATGCTTCATTCTAACTTAGGGTGCTCATCTCAAGGGGAAGTTTGAGGACTGACTTCTGCACTTGGGTTGTTGACAGATGGGGCTTTGTAACCTGATAAGGCAGCGAGTTCTAAGAGCGATCGCGTACCCGAATAAAGACGATCGCCAATCTCCCAGGTAGGATAACCTTCAATCTGTTTGGCTTGACACAAGTCTGGCTGGGGTTTTTCACCTTTTGGGTCACATTCTACATAAGGCACGGTAGCTACGGCAGGCCCAAACAAAGCTTTTTGATCAGCACAATGAGGGCACCAGTAAGCGCCATACATTTTGGCTCCTGTCTGCTGGAGGTGCTGAGCTAAGCTTTGTTCAAAGGCAACCGTTTCCGGTGGTGTTGGAAGATTGGCGGCAGTTAGGTCGTCGCAACCCCACAGGAAAACGGCCAAGCTCAGCGCGATCGCCACACTTAAAAATTTTGCTTGTCTGAGTAATGCCGCCAGTGGATTCCGGCTGCTCTGCTCGTTTTGCTGACTAGACAACATCACCTTAATTTTCTCCCGTCATATCTCACAGGATAAAGCCCAAACTAAAGCCCAACGTGGAAGCATCTTACTATTTGCGATCGCTCACCTGTACGACTCTCGTAAGCACGAAAGATCAGTTAGCTCCGGGAGAGGCGCGCTCTCAGGGGGTGCGCCTCTCACAAACCCTTGAGGAGTTTTGGCTAGAGCGTTGCCAGAAGTTGCTTGATTCGACCTTCCTGGCGTTCTTGCAATTGCTCTGGGAAGCGCAGTTCGATCGCGGTACTCGATGCTACATCTCCATTACCAGGATTGGCTAATGGCTCTATTGTTTGTACCACTGCCAACAAACGCTTGGGTAAAGGATGACCATCCTCTAGCAACACGCCGACGACGGGCTGGCTTTGCCGAAGTTGTTCTAAAGCATCAATTGGTTCGTGAAATTCTAGCCGCAGGCTGCGAACTCCCATCTCAGTAGCCATAGCCGTATAAAAATGGCCTTCCCAATATAACTGGGCGGGAGTTTGAATGCGCTTGCGCACCTTTTGGCCCTGAATGGGCTTGGCTTCTTGAAAAGAGCGAGTCAAGCTGGTCGCAATAAAGCGGAGAGAATCCAGGGGGTCATCTACTTCAGTACGATTTTGAGAATACCACTCGCGCACATCCGAGTAGAGCACGATCGCTAAGGCATCCAGTTCTGACTGGGTAGGGTTAATAAAGTCAGCGACTAAAATGGTTTGGGCATCATTCAGCGGCACTCCTCGCACAATCCGCGCCTTGAGAAACGCTCGGGCTCCATAGTCACCCACGAGTTCTAACTCGATCTCGTCTGGTAAGTTTGGCCAAGAATCGAGCACAATTCTAGCCCCGGACTCACTGACATCTTCAGTTTTGCCTCTCCAAGTTTGGTCGGGGCCATAGATGACTGCGGTTAGTTTGCGGTTAAGGCGGTGGGTTCGTCGTAATTGCGGCTGTTCAAATGAAACCAAAATTGCCGCCACAATCAACACTAGGTTGAAGATGCCCCACAGCATGTTCACCAACACAGCTTCGCTATCTTCTGGCCTCAGAATCAACCAGAAGGGCACGGATAGCACCGACAGAGCAACCAGAACCGCCACTACTACCAAGGGACGGGCGGATTCCCAATCAAAGTCTCGTTTGGTGACGGATAACCCTTTGTCGGTAACGTTGAAAGACCCCATTCTAGGATTGATCAACGCCATCAGAGTCACGGCTCCGGCGTAGAACGACATGGCGAATTCGTAAATCTCGTTCCAGAACGAGAACCGCACATTCTTGTAGGTGATGAAGTTGGCGTACATCGACAAGAGAATATGTGGCAGGGCGTAGGCTAAGGTCTCAAGCCCTAAACCCCGAATCGGATTGATGCCAAATAGCAGGAAAAGGGTGGGAGCGATCGCGTACATCAAACGCGGAAAGCCAAAGAAGAAGTGCGAAGTCGCCGAAAAATAGCAAATCCGCTGCGGAATAGTCAGGTTGAGCTTGCGGTTGAGCAGAGGATTTTCTAGGCGCAAAATCTGGGCCATGCCTCTAGCCCAGCGCACTTGCTGACCAATGTAAGAAGAGAACTTCTCTGGGGCTAAACCTGCCACCATGATTTGGTCGTAGTACACCGACTTATAGCCCAAGGAGTGGAGCCGGAAAGCGGTGTGGCAGTCTTCCGTGACTGTTTCTGTGGCAATTCCGCCAATTTGCAGGGCATAGTCTTTGCGAATTACCGCTGCGGAACCGCAGAAAAAGGCTGCATTCCAAAAGTCATTCCCTTTTTGCAGCACTTTATAAAAGAGTTCGTTGCCCACAGGCACTTTGCCGCGAGTCAGCAAGTTGCGCTCAAACGGGTCTGGGTTATAGAACCAGTGCGGCGTCTGGACAAACGCCACCTTGGAATCATAAAAGAAGCCCACCGTTGTTTGGAGAATGGGTCGAGCAGGAATGTGGTCACAATCCAAAATCAAGACCAAGTCGCCATCAGTACGCTTAAAGGCCGTGTTAATGTTGCCTGCCTTGGCGTGGTCGTTGTTGTCGCGAGTCAGCAAGGTGCAGCCAAGTTCCTCACACATCTGGCGGAGGGACTCTCGTCTATCCTTATATTTTTCAGCTCGACCGTCATCTAAGATATAGACCCGCTTTTTGTCAGCGGGATAATCGATCGCTAAAGCTCCCAAGGCTGTTTTGCGGACAATCTCTACATCTTCGTTGTAGGTGGGAATATAAACATCCACCTTAAACAAGCGATCGCTGGGAATAGTAGAGAGGTCAATGGGTTGGCGCTCTCTGATTTTCAGAGTTTGGAAGTAAGCCAAAAACAGCGTGATGATCGCGTATAGCTCTGCCCCGTACAAGAGGATGCAAAAAAAGCCGTTGAGCCAACCGTCAAAATTGAAAGTGTAAGCGGTGCGATAGTACAGGTAGCGAGCCGTCGTCACTGTACTAAGCCACACCAAGAACAAATGCAGATATTCGCTAGTTTGCGGGTTGTTGCGTTGCTGCTCAATGCGCACAATCAACCAACCCATCAGAACCAGTAGCCCTGCAATCACGCCTTGCTGCCAAACCTTCAGCGGTGTAGTCACCAAGGGCAAGGAGAGCAAGAGCACGAGTAAAGCTAATAACCAAAGTTGGCGGCGGTTAAGCGATTGCAAGGCGCGATCGAACCAACTGGGAACCAGGTTCACCAACCAATCGGTTAGTGTGTCTAGAGGCGATCGCCTTGTCGCTCCAGTCGCTAGGGGCGGTGGATCTGGCCGTAACGGGGGAGAGGGATTGGCCATTTATTTATCCTGCTTTTCTACACGCTTGAGATAGAGCTGAGTGATACCGTAGAGACCCAAAGCAAATACAACGATCCCCGTCGGCAGCACGAACCAATGGTCTTGCAAAAAGCGCGAAACTTTACTGAAAGGATTGCTGTTGTCCAGCCGTCGCTGAGAACTTTGCTGGAGAAACTCCAAATTGTAAGCATCTGGATCGTAGCCCGAAGCACTTGCTTGATTGGCACTAATCAGCACCGTATCGCCATTGAGCTGGAAGAACAATGGGTCTTGGTTCAGCAAATTTTGCACTTGCTGTAAGCCTGCCTCTGTTTGTGCGCTCAAAGCCAGCAGGACGCGATCGTCGTTCCAAGGAGAAATCACTTCTTTGATCACCCCTTCCGAATCTGGCAAGGCTTGAATCTGGCTTTGATTCCATTTGCGAGAAAACACATTTTTTAGAGCAAAGCCATTTTCTTGGAATGCTTCGGGGAAGGGGAACTGCGATCGCACACCAATTCCGACTAAGTTTTGTCGTTGCTTCACTTCTGTCGTGAGAGCGTCTTGGGTGTAAGCCTCTATTTTCACCGTGTCGGCTTGGCTGAGGCGACCTAAGCGCTCACTAAACTCTAACAATGTGCTCAAGTCGGTGAGGGATGGCGTTTCCGGAACCACGATTGCTGTCGTGGAGAGGTCTTGAGGCGCAGCAAAGGGATACCCCGTAGACAGCAACTTCAGATCAGGAATTTGGACGACATTTTGGCGCTTGAGTTTAAAGTTGGTATCAGCATGGACTTTCCCCCAAAGTTGCTGGTCATTAATTCGACCACAGTTAGCAGGTTCACGCGGACTGAGGTTGAAGGCTACCTGAATTTTGGAATCCGGTTTAACTAACTCAGCCGGGAGATTGACATTTAACGTATCCCTAGCGGCTCCCTGCTCGGAGGTCAGCCGCTTACCGCCAATCGGGGCACCATCGAGTCGTACTTCCACCGTCGAGAGTCGAGGATTCACCTGCGGGCCGTAGCTATACACCAAGTTCATCGAACTGCCACGAGTGAACTGGTCATCTGGCAAGGCTCGGAAATTTACCTCTACAGGCGGCGCATAAGCACCCCGCACCGTAACATCTTCAAAAGGTTCGTTCTCAGCGTTATTGAGCTCACGCAGTTTGAAGGAGTTTTTCTCGGGCAAATAACCGGGCCATTGCCTCAGAGGCGGCGTGGGCACTGGGGTAACGCTATTCACGACTAGGTAATAACCTGTACCAATCTGGCGGTCTTTCGACTGCACCAAAAACTGCACCGCTTTGTTAACGCCTTCTGGACCATTCCCTGTGGCAATCAAAACCGGAATGCCATTGTTGCGGGTGGTGGCCAGCATCAAAATGCCTGACTCCGCTGGCAATGGGTTGCGGCTAGCGTCTAGCACTTGGTTGTCAGCGATCGCCAGTGGCAACTTGAGGGACTTTAGCGCCGGTTGCTCCTCAGGGGTACCAATCACCACCAAGCGCTCGTCTGCTTTTGCCTGATTGAGGTTTTTCACCAACCGAGTTTCTAGCGGTCGAAACTCTGCCAAGCGTCCTAGCGCGGCCTGGAAGCGAGCCGCCGAGGTCAACCAAGCACTATTGACTTGGTTGGGTAACAGATAAGTGACTCGATTCGGGTCCAGGCTGAGGTCGTCGAAGAAAGGATAGGGGTATCGGGTAAAGTCGAGTTTGACGGGTTTGGGCTGATAGTTAAAGATCAGCTTGGAATCAGGTAAGACTTCCGTCCATAAGGTGGGATCGGCAGGATCAGTACAGGTGGCTGAGTTGTTCTGTTGCGCCACCAGCGTCACTTCATTGAAGTCTTGAATTAAGTTGGGCGGCACATTCAGCAAAACCTGACCGATTTCGGACTGCTTCCGGTTCAGTGGTACACTGCCAACGCTCGTTCCATTTACTCGAACGGTTAAGTTAGAACGGTTGGCTAAAAGGGCGGGCGAGTGTTGGAACCGCACCAGTACCTTGGCAGAACGCAAATTCCAAGTGCGGGGACGGGTAAATCCTAAGCGAGCATCGGCAAACACCCCTTGTAACCGCAAGCGATTACCTACGACTGGGCTGCGGTTGAATTCTAGGACGTAAGGAACGGTTGGGCCTCGGGCAGCAACAGCATCCGGGGTAGAGCTAGGACTTGGATTGGCTCCTGGTGAGGGAGTAGAGCTGGCAGGTTCTGGTGCAGTGACGGCTGGGGGAGCAGCAGGCTCAGGGTCAGGCTCAATCGCCGCTGGTTCTCTGGGAGCTGGAGCTTCCGCAGGTGCGGGTTCTGGTGCAGGTTCGTAAGGTGCAGGCTCAGGTGCAGGTTGGTACACCGGAGCTTGCGGTGGCGGTTCTGGCAGCGTCAGCTCCTCGATCACCTGGTTTTCGTCTTGGGTAATATCGCGATCGTTCTGTTGGGCTACGGCTAAGCTTGCCGTCACCCCAGTCGCTGTGCCCGCAAAGGTGAGTAACAAGAGCCAGATCACGGGGCGCTGTTGGCGGCTCCCTGGGCGGGACTGGCGGCGGGAAGATGAAAGTAAGTGCCGGAAGATGCGTTGCATGGATGGGTAAGTTTAGCGGGTGGGGCTTTAACGAGGTTGCAACAGTTGGGGAGAAATGGTGTCGGGCGGTAGCAAGCCTAACCAAGCGAGGTTTTGCACATAATAAGCGGAGTTGTTATCCCAAAAACCATTGCGGTACTGGGGCTGCAACTTTCGCTGCCAAAGCTCGGTGGCGATCGCCGAGTCGAGCAGTCGCCAAGCAGGATACAACATGGCATATTGAGCAGTGGCTTCGTAACTCACGGTCGGTGCACCTGAAAGATCAAAAGTGGCGGGGATTTTTTGTTGCGATCGCCATTGTTTTTGCAGAAATCCTGAATGCTTTTGCAGATATGCTTTGGCAGGTGCGGAGTCAAACAACTCCGCGTCCCAAGCCACCCGCCACCAGACGCGGTAAGCGTCAAAACTGTATTGGCTTTTCAGCGGCCCAGAGAGCGGTAACGGTTGAAATTCTCCTGTGGTTGTGTCCACCGCTACCCAATCGCTCGGCAAACCAACAGCCGATAGCGTGGCTGAGTTTTCCAGAGCTTGATAACTACTATCCACCAAGCTCAGCCAATCGTGCTTGGGATCGACTTGAGCAAAAAGCCGAAATGCATAAGGCGCAAAGTAGGACGGATTCAGTTGAATCACGGTCTGCTGCTGAAAAGCTGCGGCTGGCCCTGGCAGCAAATAGCGCTGCCCACCAGCGGTCACAGTGGAGAATCGCCACAAGTCCTGCAATTTGGCTTGGGCCAACTTCAAATACTCTGGTTTCTGCCAACGCCGGGATGCCAAAATCAGAGCGGTAATGGCATCGACATCGGCATCACTGGCAAAATTCGGGTCGATCGCTCCCCATCTTGCGGGTTCATTTGGGCCTTGTTCATTACGGCCCCACTTCCAAACCCAGAGCTGGTCGGTACGTTTGCCATTAGCTTGGCGTTGCAAATTGTTTTCTGACCACTGCAAGGTTTTGGCAAAGGTGCTGGGGTCATCACTCAACACCGCTCGCAGCATGGCATAGGCTTGCCCTTCGGACGTAGAGCGATCGCCTGCCTCCCGGTCAATCACGCGCCCATCCGCTTGAATAAAACGTTGCCGATAGGCGGTCCAACTTTGCTGCAACAGTTGTTGAGTTGGCGCTGCTGTTGCTGAGCTGATTACAGTCGGGTCTGGACTGGGAGTTGGCGCTGTAGTGGTTGGCGGGGTAGCGGGTGGAGATTGTCTGGCGTCGCTAGAAAATCTAGAACATCCGAGTAGTCCCATCATGCCACTCAGACTAACCGCCACTGCTGCCCTACGCCACCATGACCACGAGCCTGTTTGTCGCTTAGTTTTGGGGTACCGTAACATCTCAACTGGCCCTGCACAAGGTAGTAAAGCTAAAGGCACAAAATTGAACCGCATGGTGACAACACCATCCATTTAGCAGTTAGTAACGCTCCCACGGTGGTTGAAACCCTCGCTGTCTCAACAAGTCTTCTTTGATCTGCTGCACCCTCCGAGACAAGCTACTATCCGGGGTTCCAGTCGTCGCTTGCTGTACCTGAAGTTGTTCCAGTTGCTGCAAAGCGGTGAGGGGCATGCCTTGAGCCGCCATCAGTTCAGCCAGCGATCGCTGTGCCCCCACATCTGTCGGATTGAACGCCAGCACTTGCGAATACAACTGCTCTGCCGCCCCAAACCGACGCTGCTGGAATCGCACCCCGCCTAAAGCAGATAATGCTTCAACATTGTTCGGTTGGATTTGCAAAAGCCGCTGGTAGGCATCACTGGCTTGGTCCAAATCTCCTAATGCCTGGGCTACCTGCCCTTGCAGTTGGTAAGCACTCGGATTATTGGGATTGCGGGCTACCAGTTGGGCCGCGATCGCTCTGGCTTGGGCAGGACTCCGAGCGGCAATCACCTGAATCGAGCGTAACTGCAAAGCAGAATTATTCGGGTCCAGTTGCAGCAGCGCATTGTAAAGCGGTTCGCGACGAGGGTCCGGGGGTAGCACTCCCACCAAAGTCACTAATTCCGGCGGTGTGTCGGTGGGGGGGCGGGTTTGCAGCCAAGTATTCAACACTGCTTCCGCCTCAGCTAAAGAAATCCGTTGAGCCTGATAAGCCAAAGCCGCTCGGCCCAGTTGAATTTCCAAATTTTGCGGATTCAGGGCTACTAATTGGTTATAAATTGCCAGTGATTCATCCGTGCGTCCCTGCGTTTGGCGCACACTTGCCAAGCCTTGCAAAGCATTATTGATAATGTCGCGATCGCTGGGATTACTGGCCAGAATTGCTTGATAACGTTGGGCGCTGGCTTCCAAGTTGCCTTCCCGCCGCTCGATCTCAGCCAAAAGTAGTTCCGAAGCTCGGTCCTGTGCTCCTGCCGATGTATTAGCATAGGCAGCCAAGGCACTTCTCGCCGCTGGCAGATTGTTCTGCTGAATCAAGAGTTGGGCGATGCGGAAGTTCAGAAAAGGAGCGTTCACGCCCGCTTGCAGCAACGTTTGGTACACCGGGAACAGTTCTGGTTCTGGTTCCACTGCTGAGAGCGCTTGAGCTAACTGTTGTAGCTCTACTGGATTGCTCGGTAAAGGCTGCAAAACCGTTTGTAGTCGTTGCCGTAGCTCAGCTCTAGAAATCACGCCCAACTGGCTCTCCAAGGCCAATTGCTTCAGCGCCAAAATTTGATTATTGGGCTGTTGCTGCGTCAGTTGGCGATACAGTTGCAGCGCATAAGGTTGCTCGGCAGGTATACCGCTGAGCACATCGGCCACTTCTTGCACCAACGTCGGCGTAGGATTGGTTTGGCGCTGGAGTTCCTGACGGTAGAGGGCTGCTGCCTCTTGGGTCAGGGTCGGAGCATTGGCTTTGCTCCCTAACTCATTGAGTGCCCTCGCCAAAGGCAAGGCTGCTTCAGGACGACCACGGAGTGGATCTAAAACTGCTAGCGCTTCAGCAGGTTGCTGGTTAGCCAAATAAGCTTGAGATAGTTCCGAGCGAGCTTGAATCGCCGTGTCGTCTAACTCGCGGGATGCCTGTAGTTGCGCTTGCAAAATGGCGATCGCTTGAGCAGGATTGCCTGTTTCCCTCAAGGCGCGAGCATAGGCCACTGCGGCATTCCCGGTGATCGTTTTGCCGGAAGCCCGGTAGCGGTTGAATAGCTCTAACCCTTGCTGGGCATTTCCCGTGTAAGTGTAAATTTGCGCCGCCCCTAGAATCACATCCGGGGTGGGATTATTTTGTAAAACAATCTGGTAATCAGCCAAAGACTCTGCAAAGCGACCCCGATAGCCCAGTAAGAGCGCCCGCTGTCCCCGCGCTTCTAGGTCGTTGGGTTCTAAGTTCAGCAAGGTGGTTAAGGCGATAATGCCTTGGTCTTGCCATTCCGCTCGGTAGCCTCCTAGGAAACCCAACGTTTTGAGCGCCAAACGGTTGTTGGGGTCTTGTTCCAACACGCGCCCATAAGCTTGGAAGGCATTGGCATCTTGTCCCGCCCGCCGATAGGCGATCGCCAATCCCAACTTGGCTTCTATCGATTGTGGGTAGCTGCGAATAGCCCGCTGAAAAGCCGCGATCGCATCATTGACCAAGCCGCGATTTAGCAAGGTGTAAGCTTGTCGAACCGAAGCAGGCACCGTCTGCGCTTGCACCGCCGGAATTTCCCAGGGCCACAGGTCTACCATCAAGCCACCGCTCAATCCTACGGCGAGCAAGCAAGACCAGGCCAAGCGCCTAAACTTCACTGTTTTGCGGGTGTTTTTCCAGGTGTCATGCCGTTGGTTCATTGCAGCCTGCCCTTCGGTGTGACATCAAATTCGGTCTTGAGCCGGAATCCTGCGATCGTCTCCGAGAAACCATTTAGTTCCTGTAAGGTAAAGCCTAGCCGCAAGTTAGGCAAAAAGCGAAAATCGTAATAGAGTTCCAGCACATCTGGGTTGCGATCGCCCAGCTGTCTTCGTAAAGCCGCATTAGACAGTTGGCGACCATAGGCTAGGCCTAAGCGATCGTCAGGGGCAAATACATCTAAAACGGTGAGTCCAACGTTGTAGGTGTTGCCTTGTTCGTCAAGCCCCCGGTTGTTGTACTGGCCGTAGCGACCGAACAAACCCATGTTGAGGCTGGGAATAAAGACTTCCGCGTTGATGCCAAAGCCTTCCTCGCGATCGCCTCGCTGGGGTCCACTCAACCCATCCCCTCGATTCACTTGAAAGATTTCTCGGAAGCCGTCGCCTGCCCCAGTTTCTCGCCCTGTGCTGTAAGTACCGCGAATGATAGCGTTGCCGTAACGGAATCCCAGTTCGCCCGCAAAGCCATCTAAGCTGAAATCCCCAATGCTCCGCGCCGAGGAAAACGCCGCAAATCTAGCCTCGATGTTGTCAGTTAAAGCCCAGTTCACTAAAGCACCAGGCCGAGAACCAATCCCAGTTGCGGTCAGCGCGGAGTTAGTCTGAAACACTGGGTTAAAGAAATGGCTCGCGCCATCCTTAGCAAAACTGTTGCGATCGAAATAAGAGGTCAAGTCTAGTTGCCCCACCACAAACCGCAAGTTTGGCAAATCTCGCGGAGAAGTAGCGACAAACAACTCATTCAGACTCAGCCCCTCTTGCTGCGAATCGACCAACCCCTGCCCTGTCGTCAAATCCAGCGCCCCACCAAACAGAATATTGGGCGTTAAAGGATAAGCCGCTGACAAGCGGGCTCTAGCGGATGATTCATCAGCCTGATAGAGATATACACCTTGCAGTTGCACAGAAGGTTCGCTCAAAGCTGTACTCCGCAAAAGTGGCTTAGAGGAAGTTTCTGGTCGAGTTTCTAAAGCAGCGGCAGGAGCTACATTACTTGGTGAATTGCTTGGAGGGGCCGTCGTGCTCTGAGGGGCTGTTGGTGTAGGCGTATTTTGGAACTGCGGAAAAGCGGTTGGCTGTCCCGTCGGATACCCAGCACCGTAGGGGCTAGGAGCACCATAGGGCGCAGCAGGGGCACCGGGGTAGGGACTTCCAGGATAGTTGGGTGCAGCGTTATAAACGCTACCGGGATACATGGGCGTAGGATTAGCAGCATTGCCGGGATAATTCGGCGCAGGACTAGATGGATTGCTCGGATAATTCGGGGCAGTTGGAAATGCAGTTGGATAAGAATTAGGTGGGTAAGAATTAGGCGGATAAGAATTACCGGGATACCCTAAAGCAGGGTTGGGATAATTACTGGGATAGTTGGGTACAGGACTATAAGAACTACTGGGATAACCAGGTGCAGTTGGAAATGCAGTTGGATAAGAATTAGGTGGGTAAGAACTAGGCGGATAAGAATTACCGGGATACCCTAAAGCAGGGTTGGGATAATTACTGGGATAACCAGGAACATTGTTATAAATATTACTGGGATAATTGTTGGGATAACTAGGAGCTTGAGGACTATAAGTGTTAGTGGGGTAAACCGGATTTGGACTATAGAAATTACCGGGATAATTCGGCGCACCATTATAGAAATTGTTTGGGGAATTGGGTGCACCATTATAGAAATTTGGATATGTTGATGGCGCAGTCAAATTAGGAACGGAGGCAGGCGCTACAGGTGCGGCAGTAGGCTGTGGCGAAGGAGCGTACCGATTGTAGAAATAGACATTATTGGAGCTATCAGGTCCAGTAGGACCACCTGCCCCTGGAACCATCAAGGTTGGCATGGGAGCAGGCATAGGCTGACCCATCGGGTAGAGATTACCATTGGGATTCCAACCATAAGGATGCCACCCAGGAGGCGCCATTGGTGCTAGCTGAGCCGGAGGTAGTTGCCCGACCGGATAGGGATAAGGGTAAGCATTACCATTGACGCCGCCCCAACCCGGAGCAGCTACAGGCCCTCCAGACATCCAAGGCAGTTGCTGAGGCGAAAAACTAGCACTTGGCGTCTCGGGGCGAACCGTAGGCAAGGGGGTTGGTACTAGCAGGGGTTGTCCGTTGGGATCGCTACGCTGCCCTACAGGCTGCGGCCAACCATTGCAATTTCCCGCGCAGACTCCAGGACTATATTGTCCCGGGACACCCAAGCCCGCACCATTCATCTGCCAGTAATTGTCAGCCGTCTTGATGGGGGCTGTCTGGGACGGTTTAACCCCAGAGGTTTTGGTCGTGCTTTTAGTCGTAATAGATGGAGATTGGTCCGATCGCGATCGCTTCGAGTTAACCGACTTAGATGGAGTCGTAGCGTCAGATTCTAAAGACGGCGATCGCTCTGAAGCGATGAAACTGGGCAAGGCCGTTTCTACCTGCTTAGCCAGCACTTCCGGCCTAGAACCAGCGATTTGATGGACTAGATCCGCTTCAGTATTAGACAGGTTTTGGGGAGTATTAAGAGGGGCGATCGCTGCCGCAGCCAACGTAGAGCGAGCCTGAGGTGTAGCCTTTTTATTTCTGAGCTTTGCTGCGGAACTTGGACTCTGAGTGGCTGGGGCCTGACTCTGAGAACTGGGTTGAGGCGTTGATTCCGACAGACGGGGAGAATTTGCCCAGCTAGGTCTCACCTGAGTTAGCCCGATGAAAAGAAGCAATGAGATTGAGCCAGATGCTAGGACTCTAAGCGAGAGTAAATAGCTACGGAAGATAGACCAACGAGAATCAAGCATGATATGGCTCACACCTATTGTGCTGTCTGATGCGGTCTAGTGAATATGGAAGCTAAGACTACCGAAAAACATTTAGACTGCTGAAAACTTTAGCAGAAGCGGCGGTCATTGGAACAATAAAGTTTTACTTGTATGCAAATACATCGCTAGTGTTTGAATGCGTTCAATCTAAATATTATTAAAATCGAACTCTTTACTAAGCACCCTAACTTGAATTAGCGTCAGACAATCTACCTTAAGGAAATACAATATCTCCAAGTTATTGTGTCAAAAAAGCCAGTGAATTCACTAAGTTTTTACACAAGAACTAGAAGATTAAAATATTGTCCTGATCAAGAAAATCTTCATGAATCACTATTTGATTCTGTTCTAATTCAGTTCACACTAACTAATAGGATTTGTTATTCCGTTTATAGCCCCATTTTTACTCGCGATCGCCATGCAACGTCAATTCCTACATTCCATCTTGCCCGCCAAACAAATTTGGCATGGAGCGGCACCCTATTGTTTAAGCGGCTTACTTCTGGCTAGCACTGGTTGCTCGCAAGCTAAACCTCCTGAGGTTAATTTGAACCTCCAAGTAGAACCTGCTGGGCGATCGGGAGTTTATTCCGTCTCAGGCAACACAAACTTACCAGACCAGAGCCGCATCACTGTCTCTGCTATCCGCTACCTTTCTCCCAGTCAAACAGCACCCTTAGCAACTGGGGGTTTATCACCACAACTTCAATCTCAGTTGACTTACACCGTCTTAAGTCGGCAAGACGTAGTGGTTAACCAAGGCAAGTGGCAGACCTCCCTCAATCTTTGGCAAGTTGCACCCAATGGCCAATTTCGCGAGGGATGGCAGATTAACCAGTCCGAACTCAAAATTCCAACGACTCCCGCCCCTGATGTTGTCTTTCTAGCAACGTTTGAGCCAGAGGGACAACCGCCTACGATTCAGCAGAAAATACAAGAGCAGGGAATTCAACTAGAAGGTAATTTAGCGCGATTCACTACTGATGGTCAGCGTTATCTACAGATTAGTCAAGCTTTACCCGTACCCTTACCGACTGGGAAAACCACTCCTCCCACCCTGACGACAGCAGACATCAACGGAGGATGGGGCGATCGCTCGCAGATTACTACCCCTGAAAAATCAGCCCCAGCGAACTCTAAGCCAACCGCTAGTGCCAATACAAGCCAAACTACTGCTCCTCTCTCACCTGATCAGTTACTCCGCTAACGACGCTTGCTTCAAGTTATATCTAGCGGCATCAAGGGTTGAGGAAACAGTAGTTTGGCTTTGGCAATCAAGTAGCCTTGAGCTAACTGTGTGAGTCAGGAAGCCACTTTCTGTTGAACACGGATTGGCTCTACCTTTTGGGAGCGCTGAGCATAGCTCATAGTGGGATGGAATCTGGTGAAGCTGCTAGCACGAGCAGCATCCAGTTGAGGCACATCGTGCAAAGCTCCTTGCAACACTTCCAGTTGAGCCATGATTTGCTTGAGTTGAGTTTGCAACTCATCAACTTGGGCATGGGCAACGGGTGCTTGTACCTCTGTTTCCTCGGTAGTTGCCCCAGCTTGAGCAAAACTAAGGAAAGCTTGAGCTGGATGCAGAGCGGAGACAGCGGCTTGCACTGAGACAGGACGGGACAGATCAGTTTTGACAGCAGCCTGCGAGGTCGTAACTGTTTCAGCAGTTGCAGTGGGGATGGCTGATGGAGCAATCATGACAGGCTGAGCCAAATCTACCGTAGTTCCCGTGACCACTTGGACTGGCTTGTCATGCAGAAATTCAGAGAGGCCTGTAGCAGCTAGGCGAACTTCGGATAACTTTAGTTCTTCTAACTGGCTCTCTTTAACTTGCAAATTCTCTTGGAGGCTGGATAGCTGTTCTTCAACTTGAGCCGATTTGCGTGAAGACCGCCGCCATCCAGTTACAGCTACGCTAGCGATGCCCGCACCCAAACTCAGCGCCGTTGCAAAACCAAGGTAAGGAGCTGCTACATCTTTCAATTGGCCAGTGAAAACAGGTTCTTGCTGAACCCGAATATCAATTGGCTGTGAACCCAACATAACTAATGGTAGCGTCAAGCTGGAAAACACCGTGCTAGACAGAAGGACAGCAGGCAATAAAAAGCTTTTAAGCGACGATACAGGCATTTTGGGGACTCCAAGCAAATATGGGTTTCAAAAGTCGTTGGTTTTGTAGCGGAAAGTATATCTACTGTTTCAATATCCCTAGTTCTTAGGTCAGGCAGGATCGAAAACAGTGACTGAGTGGGTAACTAGGAAATTCACTCTAGAAGGCAGCACATAGAGTAATTTCTCTTCTCTATAAACACTAATAGGTATCTAGGTAATCTTTCGTATAGAGCTGATAAAGACACCCAGAGAAGGTGATGAAGAAGATGTGAACTTTTTACTTAAGCGCTTTGGTTGATAGAAGTTGCGTAAGTTATATCCCTTAGCTTAGATTCTTAATTTTGCCCATACAAATAATCCCTAAAAGGTAAGTACCTCTTAGGATAGAGCTATATTTATCAAGGGCTGAGGGCTACAAGAAGCTTAGATGAAGCTGGATTGTTGAATGGTAAATCTTTCAATAAATAGACACCTTTGACTTGAATTAACGTCGAAACCTGTAATCTTCCGAGTTGCATGTTATTGCGGAGTCAATCGAGTTAGACCGATGAAACCTATTAGTTAACTCAATAGAAGTTAAGAAGCGATTAAGAGGTTATTTTGGCTATCTCATTGAGTGCTCATAGCTAAACCATTTATTGACTAAACATATGAGCAAATTGTTCCAGCTAGCTTTGAAATCTTTTGGGCGCTATTGCCAAAGAGCAATTCCTGCCTGGAAACAGGCACGATCACTCAACCCCAATCGTCCCCATTTAGGCGCTCAAACCCCAATTTGGCGATCGCGGTCTTTACTCCAGTGGTTGTCCTTAGCTTTAGCGGGTTTATGTCTCAGTTTGGGATTACAGTTCAACCCAGGTTTAGAAGCCGCGAGTGCCGCGATCGCGCTCCCTCTTTCCACCAGAGGAGCCCAAATTGTCGATGGGGTAGGTCGTCCAGTTTTATTGCGGGGAGTGAACTGGTTTGGCATCGAAACTGAATTGCATGCCCCTCACGGTCTCTGGGCGCGGGACTACCGTGAGATGCTGGCACAAATCAAAGGATTAGGATACAACATCATTCGGCTGCCCTTCTCCCTAGAAGCTTTGCGCTCTGCCGCAGCAAGTGGCATTGACTTCAATATTGGTGCCAATCAAACCTTGCAAGGTAAATCGCCTCTAGAAATTATGGACGCCGTAATTCAAGAGGCAGGACAACAAGGGCTACTGATTTTACTGGACTGTCATCAACTGAATGATCAACGCATCCCAGAACTTTGGTATGGCGATGGCTTTACCGCAGCTGATTGGATTGACACCTGGCAAATGTTAGCAAATCGTTACAAGAATCAGCCTCATGTCATTGGAGCTGACCTAAAAAATGAGCCGCATGGTCGAGCGAGTTGGGGCACCAATGACTCAGCAACAGACTGGCGACTAGCAGCTGAGCGAGCGGGTAATGCCATTTTGAAGACGAATCCTCATTGGCTGATTGTCGTTGAGGGAGTAGAGAATAATGTGCCTGGACAAAAATTATCCAGGCACTGGCAAGGGGGCAACTTAGAAGGCGTGAAACATTATCCAGTTCGCTTAGCAGTCAAGCATCAACTCGTTTACTCCCCTCATGAGTATGGCCCTGGAGTTTACGACCAACCCTGGTTTTCAGAAAGAACTTTCCCTAAAAACCTTTACAACCGCTGGGAAACTGGATTTCACTACATTGCAACTCAGAAGCTAGCTCCAGTTTTAATTGGAGAATTTGGGGGACGGCAGGTAGACAGCACTTCCAAAGAAGGCATTTGGCAACAACAGTTGGTTGAGTTTATTAAGCAGAAACAACTGAGTTTTACTTACTGGAGCTGGAATCCTAACAGCAAGGATACCGGGGGCGTTTTACAAGATGATTGGCGCAGCATCGAGGACGCTAAGCAAAAACTCTTGAGCCAACTCTTACCTACAGCGCGTTCTCCACTCACAACTTTCCGGCCAACGGGTACGGTTGTCCCAGCAAAGCAGCAACGAGCGGGGGCAAGTCAGCGGCCAATTCCACGGCCAACTCCGCGATCGCCTGCCACCTCACCCACCTCCTTATCACCTAATAAAACTCAAACGACCAAAAATCAACTCACAACTAAGATGACAATCGAGTCGGATTGGGCGAGTGGCTTTTGCGTCAGGTTCCTAGTCCAGAATCCAACTCAGAAAGCTGTGCAGAATTGGCAGTTAGCTTTTCGGATGAATCAAGCCAACATTAACAATAGCTGGAACGGAAATTTCAACCGCCAAGGGTCGCAATACCAAGTCACACCGCCTAGTTGGGCAAGAGTCCTACAACCCAATCAAACCGTTGATCTAGGTTTTTGTGCCAACAAATCAGGCCCCGACTACCGACCACAGCAAGTCTCTGTGTTCTAGTCGTTAGATTTACCGTGGCAAAGAAAAACCGGAGGTTCAGATATTCCTGAGCCTCCGGTTTCACTTAAGCCTAAATGTGTTAGATAGCGCGATTAAAGAAGATTACTCTTCGTCGTCATCATCCACCACATCGGTAAACTCATCATCAATCAGTTCATCATCGTCCAAGATGGCAGATGTTGGTTTTTCATCTCCGGGAACGGGAGCCGTGAAACTCTCGAAGCTGAAGTTGGGGCGATCGTCGAATGCACCATCTAACCCGTAGCTACGAGCAGTGCGATCGTCTAAGACCACATCTCGGAGGTCCGCATCTTCATCAAAGACACTGGTGCCATCGAAGGTAAGGTCAATATCGGGACTGCCCACTTCTTCATAAGCATTGAAACCAGTACCCGCTGGAATCAAGCGTCCAATGATCACGTTCTCCTTCAGACCTCTCAACCAGTCAGACTTCCCTTCGATCGCCGCTTCTGTGAGCACCCGTGTGGTTTCTTGGAAACTAGCCGCCGAAATAAAGCTGTCCGTGTTGAGCGATGCCTTGGTGATACCCAACAACACAGGAGTGTACTCAGCAGGTGCCCCCCCGGTAATGGCCATTGCCTCGTTTACTTGCTGAACTTGGTAGAGTTCCACCAATTCACCAGGCAACATGGTGGTGTCTCCACCATCATCGACGCGAGCCTTAGAAGTCATCTGCCGCACAATCACCTCGATGTGTTTGTCCGAAATATCAATCCCTTGGGATTGGTACACAGACTGCACTTCGTTCACTAAAAAGGTTTGTACCTTCTGCAAACTAATCAGGGATGCGTCATGAACTCCCAACGTTTCGCGGTTGACCTTGAAGACGATCTCCAAAATCTCGTGGGGGTTAGAAGGACCATCCGTGAGAGGTTCTGATGCACCAACTTCCTGCCCATCGGAGACAATCACGTTCTGACCAGGACCAAGGGGATAGTCTGTCATCACGCCATCAGCTTCGATGACCTTGACTTCTGCCACATCATCATCGCTGTAGACGACTTGCGCGGTACCGGGACGCTCTGAGAGGACACAAGCTTCCTTAGGTTTGCGAGCTTCCAATAATTCTTCAATTCTGGGCAAACCTTGGATGATGTCTCCAGTTTTCGTCCGCTCAAACACCAGCAGCACTAAGTTGTCACCCCGCTGAACTAGATCCCCATCATCAATGTGGAGTACAGCTCCAGGAGACACCCGATAAGGACGAGCAATACGTAAGGTGACTTCACCCTCGCCTATCCCAACGACTTGGCCAGATTCCTCTAGCTTGGTACCAGAGGCGATTTCTGTGCCAGCTACTAGTAAGTCACCTTCTTTCACTTTGGGAGCCTTGCCTTGAGTGCTAATGACCACTCGGTCAGCATCCCTTACCACGAGGATTCGGCGAATCGCTTCGGCTCCTTCGCGAATCCCTCGGACTTCACCAGACTCTTTACACTGAATTTCTGTCCGCGCTACGACAGCACCAGGAGCAATCTGCTCGCCATCTTTGACCAAGAGACGAGTGTGAGTACTACCTTGAGTGGTGTCTGCAGCAATGTCGCGACGAATCACTAGAGATTCCAGAATCACGAGTTGGAGCCGCATAATCTCTGGATCAGTCTCGTCCGGAATTAGCTCAATGTCAGCGGCTAATTGAGGTGCGTCTTGATCGATCTCCAGTACGAGCTGAGTGCGGAGTAGTTCTAGACCTTCCACGGACTTAACTCGCTCTCCATCCTTGTAAGGCAAGCGTTGTACCGCACGTAGCTGAATGGTACGGCCAGACTCTTCACTAGTTGAGGCTTGACTCGGTACAGAAGGTTCGTTTGGCACCACAAATTCGGTAACCGGGCGCAGGAGCACGGCTGGACCTTCGGGCGTTTCTACATACTCTAGGAAGCGGAGTTCGCTAAGGGTTAAACCAGGTAACACTTCTTGCCCAGGATTAGCCAAGGTGGGTTCTTTGCCCATAAATTCTTCGGGATTGTCAATCATGTGCAAGTCCCCTGGCTTGACCACGATTTCCCGCAGAATGTCATTCTTCTGAATGACTTCGACCACACCATTGCTTTGACAGAAGATGTCTTTAACGACTTCTGTTCCTGCTTCGACGTACTGGCCGTCCTCAACGAGGAGCAAAGAAATATCTTTATTCACTTCGTGCGCTTCTTCCGGAATCCAAAGCAGCGTTCCGCCTTGAACCACTTCGTAGCCTTGCTTAGCCTTACCTCGCTTCGCCACTTCAACGCCAGAGTAGCGAATGATCCCGCCGGTTTGAGTCCGGTAGCGATCGTCGATCAGTTCTGCGACAACTTGATTGTTTGTCACCTTCGTTCCAGGCGTTGCTTTGAGAGAGAACGACTGGTTGTGGTTGGTTTCAACTAAGTAGTGATCGCGGCCTTGATAGCTCTCAACACGCACTCGCGCTTCATCTAGCAATACGGAAGCTGTAATAATTTCAACTTCGCGACCGCCCTTACCTTCCGCTTCCTGCTGAGGTAGGCGTACGGTTCCACCATGCTCTGTGATCAGCTTGGTTTCAGCGAGGACGCTACTAGAATCCACGCGATCGCCGTTCTTCACGGTCGGTTCGGCACCAGGGGGCAAGTTGTAAACTTCACCCGATAGAATCCAGATCAAGCCACCTCTTTGAGCAATTCGGGTGGTGTTGCCTTGACGGTCTTTCTTTTCTTCAGGAACGATGTCGGCAAACTTGACTTCCCCAGCCAAGTCTGAAGCCACGTCTTTACTAGCCTTCTCAGTGGTACGCTGAGTTCGACCCGCCAGCGGGACTTCTGCCAAGAATTGATCCTTCTTGACATGCTCGCCATCTTTAACGAGCAAAGTTGAACCTTGAGGAATCGCAAAAGATTCTTTCTTAGAACCCGACTCCAGCATCAAATCAGTATTGCTTTCCGCAATTAAAGCTTCATCTCCATGACGGGTCCGGTAGGGACGAGTCCGGAAACGCTTAGCGTAGCGGATGGTGCCTTCAAAGGTAGCCCGCACTTGACGCGCCATTTCTCCAGTGAATACCCCTCCAGTGTGGAAAGTCCGCATGGTTAGCTGCGTTCCAGGCTCACCAATAGATTGGGCAGCAATAATTCCAACCGCTTCACCCAAATCCACCATGTGAGCGTGAGCCAAGCTCCACCCGTAGCAATGCTGACAGACAGAACGAGTCGCTTCACAAGTTAGAGGCGATCGCACCATCACTGTTTCTACGCCTGATTGACCAATGATGTTGCATAGGTCATCCGAAAGGTCTTGGTTCCGAGCAGCGACCACTTCTCCGGTTTGCGGATGCACCACATCCTCTGCGATCACTCGACCAAACAAGCGGTCTTTCAGGGGAATCAAGACGCGATCGCCGTCGGTCATGCTACGCACTGGGATACCCCGTTGGGTGCCACAGTCGAGTTCGCGGATGATCACATCCTGAGCCACATCCACCAGACGACGGGTGAGGTATCCAGAGTCTGCGGTTCTGAGCGCAGTGTCTACTAGTCCCTTCCGTGCTCCGTAGGAGGAAATGATGTATTCAGTAACGGTCAAACCTTCCCGGAAGTTAGTTTTAATCGGCAAGTCAATAATTTCACCTTGCGGATCAGCCATCAGTCCGCGCATACCGACTAGCTGGCGCACCTGAGAGATGTTGCCTCTCGCTCCAGAGAAGGCCATCATGTAAACCGAGTTCAACGGATTGGTGGTTTTGAAGTGGCGTACCACCTCATCCTTGAGTTCTTCGCTCGTCCCGTTCCAAGTGTCGATCACCTTTTGGAAGCGCTCTACTTCGGTAATTTCGCCACGGGTATAACGGGTTTCCGTTTCTCGAATTTCTTCTTCCGCTGCGTCCAATAGCGCTCGCTTGGTTGGAGGTATTTGTAGGTCATCTACACTAATTGAAACCCCTGCCTTCGTAGCGTAGCGAAAGCCTAAATCCTTCAATAGGTCAGCCACCTGGGCAGTTCGAGCTGTGCCGTAGTTGGTAAAAGACCAAGAAATTAGTTTCTTAAGCTGTCCTTTATCAACCACTCGATTCCGAAAAATCACTGGTGCTTCAGGCTTTTGATTTGAATTTTGCTCTGCCATTGTTGCTCTCTGTCCCTCTTTTGATGCAGGAAGAGACGCGTATAGACGCGACTGGGAAGTCGCGTCTACTCATCACGTCTGTAAAGGCTTACGCCACGAAATTGAAGCTTCTACTTTCATGAAGCTTAGTCAGTCAAGGCGTCTTGAATCGTCTTGTTGTAAATAATTCGTCCTGGAGTCGTCCGAATATACTGCGAGATTAAATTCCCCTCCCCGTCTTCACGAGTTCTGCGGAACTTATAAACCTTAGTGACCGTACCATCGGTAGACTCTTGGACTTCTAATGGGTCTGTATCCGGTTCATTGGATTCCATAGCACCATCAAAGCGCACCCAAACGTAAGCATGAAGGTCAACCTGTTGCTGCTCATAGGCCGTGATCGCATCATCTAAGCCAGAAAAATAACGGCCTGAACCCTTCTGATGAGTAGGATTTTCCGCAGTCAAGTAATAGCAACCCAACACCATATCTTGGCTCGGAGTGACAATTGGGCGACCTGTCGCTGGCGACAAGATATTATTAGAAGCCAGCATCAACAGCCGAGCCTCTGCTTGCGATTCTAACGAGAGTGGCACGTGAACGGCCATTTGGTCACCATCAAAGTCAGCGTTAAACGCGGGACAAACTAATGGGTGCAATTGAATCGCGCGGCCTTCCACTAGAATCGGTTCAAACGCCTGAATCCCCAAGCGGTGGAGGGTTGGCGCTCGGTTTAGTAGCACTGGGTGACCATCAATCACTTCTTGCAGTACATCCCAAACGCTCGGATCGCCCCGCTGGATTAGCTTCTTCGCAGCCTTGATGTTGTTGACCAAACCTTGGCGAATCAACCGATGAATTACGAAAGGTTGAAATAACTCGATCGCCATTTCCCGTGGCAGCCCGCATTGGTGGATCTTGAGTTTCGGACCCACCACAATTACAGAACGGCCAGAGTAATCTACCCGCTTACCCAATAGGTTTTGGCGGAAGCGACCTTGCTTACCTTCAATAATGTCTGACAGCGACTTCAATGGACGGTTGTTGGCACCTACTACGGTTCGTCCGCGACGACCATTGTCAATCAAGGCATCCACGGCTTCCTGAAGCATCCGTTTCTCGTTACGGACAATGATTTCAGGAGCCAGAATTTCTTGTAGACGGGCTAGACGGTTGTTACGGTTAATTACCCGCCGATATAAGTCATTCAAGTCAGAGGTCGCAAAACGGCCCCCATCCAACTGCACCATTGGCCGCAAATCCGGCGGAATCACCGGAATTACCGACAACACCATCCATTCCGCTTGAGCACCGGTTGCAATGAAGTTGTCAATCACACGCAATCGCTTAATCAGCTTAGCTCGCTTCTGGCCCTTAGAGGTCGCAATTTCCTCGCGCAGCTGCTCAGCTTCTGTTTCTAAGTTGATGTCTTGCAGCAACCGTTGCAGCGCTTCGGCTCCAATGCCAACCTCAACCCCTTCTAGAGGGGAGTCTTCGCTGTAGATTTGGTCTTCAATCTCAATCCACTGGTCTTCTGTCAGCAGCTGCTTATAAGTTAGATTTTCTGCATTACCTGGATTGAGCACCACATAGGCGTTAAAGTAAACAATCTGCTCCACATCCCGTAAAGGCATATCGAGTAGAATCGCCATGTAGCTCGGAATCCCCTTGAGGTACCAAACGTGAGCTACAGGGGCAGCCAGCTTGATATAGCCCATGCGATGCCGACGTACTCGAGATTCTGTGACTTCGACGCCACAACGCTCACAGACGATTCCACGATGCCGAACTCGCTTGTACTTACCACAATGGCATTCCCAATCTTTAGCTGGGCCAAAGATCCGCTCACAGAATAAACCATCCATCTCTGGCTTCAGGGTCCGGTAGTTGATGGTTTCTGGTTTTGTGACTTCACCAACCACCTGCCCATTAGGTAGAGTCCGCTCCCCCCATTGGCGAATTCGATCCGGAGATGCCAGACCAATTTTGACGTAGTCAAATCGCTGTTCTAGCTTTGGCATCGCTTGCAGCTTCCTTAGTATCTATTGTTGAGATCTGTTGTTGGGCTTAGTCTCTGGGTGACAGGTTGCTAGCTGCCAGCTCTATGAACTGACTATTAGCTCTAGCAACCCATCTCACATTGACTTAAACGTCTTCTTCTTCCAGTTCTTCTCTGGAAATGGATTCGTAGGTGGGGCGAGAGGGGGCTCGACGGCTGTTGACGTCCGCCATTAGGTCTACCTCTACATCGCGGCTGGTACCATCCTCCTTCGTCTCTACCTTGTGGACTGCAATATCCAAACAGAGAGACTGGAGTTCTCGCATCAACACCTTAAAAGATTCTGGGGTTCCCGGACGAGGAATGGCTTTCCCTTTGACGATCGCATTGAGGGCTTCATTCCGACCCTGCATGTCATCCGACTTCACAGTCAACAACTCTTGCAAGGTGTAGGCGGCACCAAATGCCTCCAGTGCCCACACTTCCATTTCCCCAAAGCGCTGACCGCCTTGTTGAGCTTTACCACCCAACGGCTGCTGCGTGACGAGCGAGTAAGGTCCAGTAGAACGAGCGTGAATCTTGTCATCCACCAAGTGCACCAGCTTCAGCATGTAAGCTTTACCAATGGTCACAGGTTGATCGAAAGGTTCGCCAGTCCGACCGTCAAAAACTTGAGTTTTGCCAGCATTGTCAGGGTCAAACAACCAAGGTTGTCCCTTTCGTTTGCTCGCTTCCTGAAGTTTGCCGTGCACGGTTTCACGAGACTTCTCTGCCCCGTGCATTTCGTCGAAAGGCACGACCTTGAAGCGGGCATCCAAGTTCTCTCCCGCCCAAGCCAAGAGGCATTCAAAGACTTGGCCCACGTTCATCCGAGAAGGTACGCCCAAGGGATTGAGCACGATATCGACAGGACGACCATCCGGTAAGTAAGGCATGTCTTCGAGCGGCAAAATCCGGGAAATAATTCCCTTGTTGCCGTGACGACCTGCCATTTTATCCCCAACTTGGATCTTGCGCTTCTGGGCTACATAAACCCGCACGACCATGTTGGCACCCGGCGGCAATTCATCTCCTTGCTCACGGGTAAAGACTCGCACATCCACCACTCGGCCTTTTTCGCCGTTAGGAACGCGCAGGGAGTTATCACGAACATCTCTAGCTTTTTCACCAAAGATGGCTCGGAGTAGCTTTTCTTCGGGTGGTTGGTCCGATTCTCCTTTGGGAGTCACTTTACCAACCAAAATGTCGCCTGCTTCTACCCAAGCGCCAATCCGAATGATGCCGCTTTCGTCGAGTTGTCGGAGGGAGTCTTCACCGACGTTGGGAATTTCACGGGTGATTTCTTCGGGGCCAAGCTTGGTTTGACGCGCTTCAATCTCGTATTTCTCAACGTGAATTGAAGTGTAGACGTCGTCAGAAACGAGACGCTCGCTGATCAGGATCGCGTCCTCGTAGTTGTAGCCTTCCCAAGGCATGTAAGCCACTAGAACGTTTTGTCCTAGAGCCAATTCTCCACCTTCGGTCGCTGAACCATCAGCTAGGACTTGACCTGCCACGACGCGATCGCCCACAAACACGATGGGGCGTTGATTCAAGCAGGTATCTTGGTTAGACCGCTGATACTTCTGCATGGGATACTCAATTTCGCGACCTTGAGGATCTCTCACTCGCAGCTTATCAGCCGCTACATAAGTGACTTCACCGTCGGTTCGGCTGACCACAACCATCCCGGAGTCACGCGCTGCCTGAGCTTCCAAACCTGTCCCCACCAAAGGCCGCTCTGGCCGCAACAGAGGAACTGCTTGCCGTTGCATGTTAGAACCCATCAGAGCGCGGTTCGCGTCATCATGCTCTAAGAAAGGAATCAACGAAGCTGCCACCGAAATGATTTGTACGGGCGAGACAGCCACGTAGTCCACCTGATCCGGCGTAGTGGTCGTAAAGTCTTGGCGGTAACGAACAGGAACAGTCACGCCTTGAATGTAGCCTGCCTCATCCATCGGGATATCACCCGGAGCGACCCGCAGATCATCTTCCTCATCTGCAGTCATGTAGATGGGTGGCTGATCCTTCAGAACGCATCCCGTCTCCACAGGATAAAACGGTGTCTCAATGAACCCGTAGGCGTTGACGCGAGCATGAGTTGCCAAGGAACCGATCAAACCAGCGTTTGGACCTTCTGGAGTCTCAATCGGACAAATCCGCCCGTAGTGGCTAGGGTGAATATCCCGTACCGCAAAGCCCGCCCTCTCTCTCGTTAAACCACCAGGGCCTAGGGCACTGAGGCGACGCTTGTGAGTCAACTCGGCCAAAGGATTGGTTTGGTCCATGAACTGAGACAGTTGACTGGAACCAAAGAACTCTTTAATCGCAGCCACGAGAGGTTTGGGGTTCACCAAAGAGGCAGGCGTCAGAGAATCTGCATCCGAGACAGTCATCCGTTCTCGAATAATCCGCTCTAAACGGTTGAGTCCGACTCTAACTTGGTTTTGCAACAACTCACCCACGGAGCGCACCCGACGGTTGCCCAAGTGATCGATGTCATCAATGTTGCCGATATCAAATTCCAAGTTAATCAGGTAATCAATGGCCGCCAAGATATCCTGAGCCGTCAAGACTCGAACGGTATCCGCCACATTGAGTCTGAGTTTCTTGTTGAGCTTATAGCGACCCACCCGACCCAAGTCGTAACGCTTAGGATCAAAGAAGCGGGAGTCCAGCAGTTGTTGTCCCCCGGAAACGGTTGGAGGTTCACCAGGACGCAGTTTGCGGTAAAGCTCCATCAAAGCTTCTTCTTCGCTAAACTGGCCTTCCTTCTCAATCGTTTTCTGGAAGTACTCTGGGTGACGCAGAGCATCAAAAATTTCGTTGTCGGTGAGACCTAAGGCCTTCAACAACACCTGAGCAGATAGTTTGCGGGTTTTGTCAATTCGTACCCACACCAAGTCGTTCTTGTCAGTCTCAAACTTGAGCCAAGCGCCTCGGTTGGGAATCAAGCTGGCATTGTAGGTACGACGACCATTTTTGTCAGTTTCAGACTTATAGTAGACACCAGGGCTGCGAACAATCTGATTGACGATAACCCGCTCAGCACCGTTAATAATGAAGGTACCGCGATCGGTCATTAAAGGCAGGTCACCGATGAAAACTTCCTGCTCTTTAATCTCACCCGTCTCTTTGTTGATCAAGCGGGTAGGAACGTACATCTGGACAGCATAAGTGCCATCCCGTCGCTTCGCTTCATCAACGTCGTATTTGGGTCGCTTCAGTTTGTAATTCTTACCTAGGAAATGTAACTCCAGTTTGCCCGTGTAATCGGTAATAGGCGAGAAGCTCTCTAGCTCCTCAATGAGTCCCTCTTCTAAGAACCAGCGAAAACTGGATCGCTGAATCTCAACTAAATCTGGAAGGGTGAAGGCCAGTGCAGTTTGAGTCTGATTAGTCATGCGTCTCCTCAGGAGGGTCACGCCCAGCGCGAGTCCCAGATGTTATGCGATCTGCACAAAAATGTCAATAGAAAAGTTTGGACCCTGACGAGAAGGACCCAAAAGTGTAGTCTAGCGAATTAAGTGGGCAGTTGAGAGATTTAAGGTAGTCTCCAAGGGGCTTGTTTAGCTAGCAAGCTTGACTTTTTAAATTAAGAGTGGGGAATTGTATGGACTTGCTGAGATTTCAGGGAACTGAAACTTCAGGGGCAGCAGAGGTAGTTTGCAAACAGCAGCCGTCTAATTGGATTGGCTAAAGCTACGAAGCGACCTAAGTAATTCACACTTCTACCATTATGGCGCAAGCAGAGCCTAACTGTGGTCTGTAGTTTTCCAAACCCAGTTGAGATTTTTGCTTGATCAGGAGATGGCGAGTCCTTCAGTTGCTTCCAGTTGTAGCTGAGACAAACCAAAAAGTTTGCAGGCATTCTGTGTGGTCTGCGCTGCCAGCACTTCTAGAGAAACCGATCGCAAATGAGCAACTTGCTCGGCTACATAACGTACATAGGCAGGTTCGTTCCGGCGCTCACCCCGCTTGGGGACAGGAGCTAAGAAGGGGCAGTCTGTTTCTACTAAAAGGCGATCGCTAGGCACCATGCGGGCAGAAGCTTGAATCTGAGCCGCATTTTTGAAAGTCACCGTACCGCTAAAACTGATGTAGAACCCCAGTTCTAGAAACCACTCAGTTTCGCCTGGTGTCCCTCCCCAGCAATGCATTACGCCGCGAACCGGACCTTGGCTTTGCCAAAAATCCTTGAGTAGCTGCGCCATTTCGGGTGCAGCATCTCGGCAATGAATGATCACTGGCAAGTTCAGCGCTTGAGCGATCGCAAGTTGAGCTTGAAACACAGCTGTTTGCTGCTGCCGATTTTCCGCCTTGTAAAAGTCCAAACCCGTTTCCCCAATCGCCACGACTCGAGGGTCAGAGGTAGCCAACTCCAAGATCTGACAATGAGAATCAGGGGTCCATTTGTCCACATCCAGGGGGTGCAGACCTACGGCAAAAGACAGCTCTGGAAACCGATCAGCCAGCACTTGCATACTGCTAAACTCCGCTGGCTCTACACAAGAATGGATCAGATGAACCAAACCTGCTTCTCGCCAGCGCTGAGATATAGCCTCTAAGTCAGGCTGAAAAGCATCAAAGTTGATATGGACGTGCGTATCAATCAACTGCATAAGCGAGTTGCTTGCGGCTTCTAAGATGAACAAGCTGTTTACTGCCAGCAGACTGGCTTGATCCAGTCACTAAACTTTCGCCAGCGCCTTCTCAGCAAAACAGCCTGGCGTTTTAAACACCAGACTACGACAATGCCAGAGTTGAATTATTCGCAGCTAGCTCTACTTTTGCTGACAATCTATTTACAGACTGCCTAGGAAGCAGCAGAAACAGAAGCATCTTGCCGCTTTAGAGCTTTAGCAAGGTTCGATTTCTTGCGAGCCCCAGTGTTAGGATGCAATACGCCTCGCTTCACAGCTTTATCAATTTTGCTGTAAGCATTGGCCATGTGCTGCTGTACTTCTTGCTCTAGCTCAGGGCTAGGATTGGCTGTATAGGTGTCTACAGCTGCTAAGTACTTCTTCATCAGGGTTTTCACCGCTGACTTGTAGGTTTTGTTGCGCAAACGGTTGCGTTCTGCGATCTTGACGCGTTTAATAGCAGACTTAATATTCGCCACAGCCAGTCCTAAGGAAACTCTCTACAACTACTTTCAATGAAATAAAATACCAGAAAAACCAATATAGCATCTCCTCACCCTATTCCGATCCTTCAAAAATCCAGGTTAAGCTAGAGAGGCGAGTACGGGTTTGTCAAACCCGCTCTCCGACGGGTAATTCCTAAGAGACTGCATTCTGACTCCATGCTGCGAATTATTACTCAGCGAACTGAGGCACGGACCGAGCTACGGCGTATTTGCGATCGCACTCACGACGACCAAGTGTTTCACAAAGAAGCCACGGTTCGGGAAGTGTTACAAGCTGTGAAGCGCCAAGGCGATCGAGCCCTGCTACACTACACAGCCGAATTTGATCAACAAGAACTGAAACCTGAAGAATTACGTGTGAGTGGCTCAGAGTTGGATGCTGCCTACCAGCAGGTATCAAAGGAGTTGCTAGATGCGATTCGTCTGGCTCATAAACAGATTGAAGCGTTTCATCGGCAACGAGTCCCTAAAAGCTGGGTGCAGTTTGGTGAAGATGATGTAGTTCTAGGGAAGCGTTATACACCCGTTGATCGAGCAGGGCTCTATGTACCTGGGGGCCGAGGAGCTTATCCTAGTACGGTTTTGATGAACGCAGTTCCAGCGATGGTCGCTCAGGTACCCAGAATTGCGATCGTGACCCCACCAGGACCAGAAAAAACTGTAAACCCAGCCGTACTAGTGGCCGCGCAAGAAGCAGGCGTTCAAGAGATTTATCGAGTGGGTGGGGCGCAAGCGATCGCAGCTTTGGCATTTGGCACCGAAACCATTCCCAAAGTAGATGTGATTACGGGACCGGGAAACATCTATGTCACTTTAGCCAAGAAACTGGTTTACGGCACCGTTGGCATTGACTCCTTAGCTGGCCCTTCAGAAGTATTAGTAATCGCCGACGAAACTGCCAACCCAGTATTTATCGCGGCTGATCTGCTAGCTCAAGCAGAGCACGACCCAATGGCAGCAGCGATCTTAATTACCACAGACTCTTCTCTGGCTCTCAAAGTAGTGGCGGAAGTAGAGCAACAACTAATCGACCATCCCAGACGCACGCTCACTGAGAAGGCGATCGCTCACTACGGCCTAATCATTGTTGTGGATTCGCTCGAAACTGCGGCTGAGCTTTCTAATGAATTTGCCCCAGAGCATTTAGAGCTAGAAGTTGAAGACCCGTGGGCCTTAATTGACCACATTCGTCATGCTGGAGCTATCTTCCTGGGGTCCTCGACACCAGAGGCTGTAGGAGACTACTTAGCAGGTCCCAACCACACCTTGCCTACTTCTGGTTCGGCTCGCTATGCCTCGCCTCTAGGAGTAGAAACCTTTATGAAGCACTCTAGCTTGATTCAATACAGTCCTACAGCGCTACAAAAAGTCTCAGAAGCCGTGGATGTTTTAGCCACAGCGGAAGGGCTCAGTTCTCATGCGGACTCAGTACGACTAAGAACTAAGCCCAAGCAAATAGACCCACAATCCTAAAAAAAGCAAAGTTTACTTACTAACCCTGGAAAGTGCTTCTTGGATTGAACTTTCTCAGCAGTGATTGACAACGAATACAATGCCAATATCGTAGCTCGCATATTTTGGGGTTAGCGATAGTAGACTCTGCTGTATTCTATGAATGCAATGCTAGGAAGACTGTTAGGGGCGCGCTACAAAGTTATTCAAGCTCTAGGCTCAGGCGGGTTTGGTCAGACTTTCATTGCAGAGGACATGCAGCGACCTGGCAATCCCCCCTGCGTGCTCAAGCATCTCAACTTTGCGACGCAGCACCCCCACGTGTTGCAACAGGTGAGGCGCTTATTTTATGCGGAAGCAGAGACTTTAGAAAAATTAGGTAGACATCACGACCAAATTCCTCAACTTTTAGCTTATTTCGAGGAAGCCGAAGAGTTTTATTTGGTGCAAGAGTTTGTACCTGGCAACCCTTTAAGCGTGGAATTGCCTTGGGGGACTAAGTTATCAGAAGCTCAAGTCATTGGCATCTTAGAAGATGTTTTGGGAGTCTTAGCTTACATTCACTCCCAAGGAGTTATTCATCGAGATATTAAACCAGACAATTTGATTCGGCGGCAGCATGACGGCAAATTAGTTTTAATTGATTTTGGTGCAGTCAAAACCATTACTAATCAGGTTGCCGAAACCATAGGCCAAACCCAATTAAGCGTTCCCATTTACACCTCAGGCTATGGAGCGAGTGAGCAATGTTTAGGCAAGCCTCAATTTAGCAGCGACATTTATGCGTTGGGGGTCATCGCTGTTCAAGCCTTAACTGGAATGCGGCCTTCTCAGTTTCCCGTTGATCCAGAGAGCGGAGAGATTGTTTGGCGCGACCAAGCCCGGGTCAGTGTCCAGTTAGCGACTATCATCGACAAGATGGTGCGCTATCACTTCAATCAGCGTTACCAATCAGCGACGACAGTTTTACAAGCGCTGCAACACATTACTGATTTGCCTCGGGCTGATCCTGTCGAGCCTATTATTCCTGCGATCGCAACGCTTGAGAATCCCCCAGATCGCCGACTTCGTCACCTGCGGTCAGTTCTATTAGGGCTGGGCGTTGCCACAATTGCTAGCTTTGGGATGGCGATTTTGCTTAGAAAACCCCTACCTCAACTTTTCAGCGATGTAACTGTAGAAACATCAACTCCAACCCCTAGCCCTGCTACAGCGATCGCGACTGATTACATTAGTTGGGGCGAGAAAATTCTGACACCAGGAACCAGCCAACCTGCCAAACAAAAGGGGGTAGATGCATTGGCAATTAAAGCTTACCCGCAGGCAGAAAAAGCCCTAGAAGTAGCTCGCCAGGCGGAGCGCAGTGACCCAGAAACTTTGATTTACCTCAACAACGCCCGGATTGGAGCCACGCCTGCCCATGCAATCGCCGTCGTTGTCCCGCTGGGTGACACGCTGAATTCTTCCCTAGAAATTTTACGAGGGGTAGCACAAGCTCAAACTCAAGTGAATCAAGGCGGCGGCATCAATGGAGTACCACTGAAAGTAGCGATCGCCAATGATAATAATCAAATCGAAACGGCTCAAGCCATTGCTACAGACTTAATCAATCATCCTCATGTCTTAGGCGTAGTGGGGCATGGTACAAGTGATACCACCTTAGCCGCTGGAAAGGTTTATCAAACAGGGCAATTGGCAATAGTGGCTCCAATTAGTTCTGCCGTGCAACTCTCAACGCTAGGCAGCTACATTTTTCGGGTCATGCCCAGCGATCGCTTCACCGCCCGTGCCCTTTGCAACTACATGCTGACCCGCTTGCAAAAGAAACGAGTCGCTATTTTTTTCAGCTCCAACAGTAGTTACAGTGAATCCCTGAGCAGCGAGTTTAAGAACGCTCTGTTTTATGGTGCTCCGGGCAAGGTTGTAGCTGAGTTCGATCTAGCGGGTCCTGACTTTAATGCCTACGAGAGTGTAGAGAAAGCGATTCAGCAAAAAGCAGAAGTTATTATGCTGGCCGCTCCCAGTCAGGTGAGCGATCGCGCTTTGCAAGTTGTACAGATTAACCGCAGACGGCTTCCCGTTCTCGCCGGAGACAGCATCTATACCAAGAAGACTTTACAAGTGGGAGGGGAGGCAGCAGTCGGCATGGTCGTGGCTGTCCCTTCTAACGTTTTGGGTAATACTCGCCTACCTTTTCAACAGCAAGCCCAGAAGCTATGGGGGCATGAAATTGACTGGCGCACGGCTCTCGCCTATGACTCAACCCAAACTTTAGTCGCAGGAATCCGACGTGATCCTTCCCGTCGTGGAGTCAGACAGACATTGGAAACACCTAACTTCACTGCGACGGGTGCTCTAGGGGCTGTATCTTTTTCTTCAACAGGCGATCGCGAAGGAGTCGTGCAGTTAGTTCAGGTCACACCTGTGGCTAAAAAGCAGTCCCAAGCTTACCAGTTCAAGCCAATCAACTAAAGCTGGCTTGAACGGCGACTTCCTTAAGCTAGTCTGGAGCTTCTATTTAACTGAAGTGCCAGTAGCAGGAGCAATTTCTAGGGTCGTTGCAGGAGCCGAGGGCCGACTAGCAGGGCCCTTTTGCTGTTTCAGGCGTTGTAGTTGGATTGCCCGAAATTGAGCTGCGGCATCGTTTAAATTTTGTTGCTGCTCAGTCCCGTAGTCATCCGCGCTCCGCATACCACCAAAAGCAGCGCGATGCATCAAGTCAAACAAACTAGAGGCACCATTGCCAGAACGGTCAGAAAAGAGATCAGTGCCCCCATCCTTATTTTGAAAATCCTCTAGCGGCTGCACAGCCCCAGCAGTTTGGGCCAAGGTAGCTTGAGGCAGTAGACAAGGAGCAAGCGCAACACCAAGCAACAGACTGAGGGCAAGTCGAGCCTGGAAGCGAGGAGAAGCTAATTTAGTCTGAGGCTGCATCTTCATAAGCCCTTTCGGATCCAATATTTACTAAACTTTGACTGAGATTTTAAGACGCTAGGAAACCAGAAAAGCTCCCATGCTTGAGTATGAGGCTGCGTTGTTTTCTAGTTTGACAGGTTCACTTAACCTAAAGACAGTCTAACTCTGCCGCTCTGGCCTCGCAACGGCCCCAAGACGAGTTAAGCAAAGGTGCGCCGGAGCAGAGGCTGAATACTCAACAAAGCGACGAGGTCAAAAGCAAAGAGCACCAATAAAGCCCCAGCTAGGCTGACTGATCCCCAAGGTGCTTGCATCACGACGCTACTTAAAGCCCAGTCATTGTGTAGATAGAGATAGCGAATCGGCTCGATCGCGTAACTCAGGGGATTGAGCGTCGCTACCACTTGCAACCAGTGGGGCATAAACGACAGAGGGGCAAGGGCTGTACTGGCAAACAACAACGGCAAATTCGTGACAAAAATCACGGCAATCAGTTCGACGTGCCCAGGTAAGGCGAAGGCCAACCCTAAGCTCAACCCAGTTACACCTAGAACCAAGGCAAACACAATTAAGGTGACGACACCCAAGCCTAAAAGATTAGGCAAGCCAGCACCCAAGAAGGCGATCGCGCTGACAATCACTGCTGTCTGAATCAGGCTCAGAGTGGTGATGAAAATCGCCGAGGCTACCACAATCGAGAAGCGAGAAGCGAGAGGTGCTACTAATAGACGATTTAGGAAGCCAAACTCGCGATCGAACATCACGGGGAGACCTGCATTCAAGGCTCCACCAAAGGCCGTGAAGACAATAATGCCTGCCCCTAAAAACTGCCCGTAACTTTGGCTATCCCCAAACAAGCCTTGCGGCACGTTTTGAAACAGAGCGCCAAACAGCACTAGCCACATCAGCGGCTGAATGATGCCCGCAATCAGCGTGGAGGGACGACGCTGCAACTGAATAAACAGGCGACGAGTCAGCGCTAACGTTTCTTGGATAAAGTCGCTCAAAGCGCTGGTCTGAGGCAATGTTGGTTTTGCAGCTAGTCCAACAGCATGACTAGGTAAGGCTGTATTCTCGGAAGTCAAGCTGGGTTTCGGGGGAGTTACACTACGGCTCATTCAACTGTCCTCAGTTAGCTTAGGAATTAGGGCTCAGGGATTAGCGCATATTTTGTTTACGTTCAGCTTTGGGATCACGACTCCCTGCCGCCGCCAGTTCCGCATCTACCAGGGTACGACCTGTAGCAGCGAGGTAAACATCATCTAAACTGGGGCGGGCTTGAGCAATGCCAAACGTAGGTAACCCAGCTTCTTTCAAGGCTTGCTGCACAGTGCTGAGTGCTTCGGTTTGGGGCGCGACTACTAAGTTGAGTGAGTTACCTTGAGCGCTGTTGATAATCACTTCTTGCACAGTTGGCAAAGCTGACAACATGGCTCTGGCTGTCTCTGCTTCTTCAAGGGGCGTAAACTCTCGAATTCTCAGGGTAATGCGATCGCCACCAACTTGATCTTTCAAGGCAGAAGGAGTACCTGTAGCAATCACCAAACCGCGATCGATAATGGCGACGCGATCGGCTAGAGCATCGATTTCTTCTAAATAGTGGCTAGTGATCAGTACAGCAGTGCCTTCTGCTCGTAACTGACGCAGGAAGTTCCAGACGGCCACTCTGCTCTCAATATCTAATCCCACCGTTGGCTCGTCCAGAACCAAGACATCCGGTTGGTGCAACAAACCTGCTGCCAAATCTAGGCGTTTCCGTAACCCCCCAGAATAGGTGCCTGTCTTTTTATCGGCCCACTCTGCCAAGCCCAGTAATTCGATCGCCGTAGCAATTCGTTCTTTAGCGATCGCCCGGGGCAAATGATACAGCGCCGCTTGCAGTTGCAGCAGTTCCCGTCCAGTCAGAACCTTATCCAGCGCCACCTCTTGAGCGACATAGCCCAGCAACTGTCGAGCCGCTCTGGGATTTTCAGTGACTGAGACACCGGACACTTCGACTTGGCCAGCGTCCGGTTGCGCCAGGGTGCAAAGGCAGCGAATCGTAGTAGTTTTACCCGCACCATTCGGTCCTAGGAGACCAAAAATCTCTCCTGGCTCCACCTGAAAAGAAACGTCTTTAACCGCTTCAACCTGACCGTAGCGCTTCTGGAGGTGTTGAATCAGAACAGCGGGAGGCATAGCGATCAATATTCCTTGGCAATTTATAACTAAAGTTTAAGCAGCATCTCCTTTTATTCTAAACAGTTAGACCTTGCAGCATCGGAATGGCGCTGATGAGAGCTTGCAAATGCTCAGTGCAGAAGCTCAAGAGTTGATGGGTGACAGGTAGGCTATCAACTACCATGCCCGCACAAAGCAGCATCATGTAGAGAATGGAATACTTAAACAGCGCTCGCGCCTGATCTAGATCCGCAGGAGCTTGCATCAGTTGCCATGCCTTCTGAACCAAGACTCCACCCAGCAGTAATGCCACGACTGCGTACACAGCACCCATTACATGCAGCGGATAAACCAGCAGTAGCGTGACGGGGATCAAGAGCAAGCTGTACCACAAAATCTGCCGAGCCGTTGCTGCTTCTCCTTCAACCACGGGCAACATCGGCACGCCAACACTCGCGTAGTCTTTACGGATCATCAGCGCCAAGGCCCAGAAATGCGGTGGTGTCCAGAAAAAGACAATTGCAAACAGCACCCAAGCAGCCCAGCTCAGATCACCTGTCACAGCCGCCCAACCCACTAAGGGTGGGATCGCACCCGCAGCTCCGCCAATCACAATGTTTTGGGTGCTGTGCCGTTTAAGCCAATGGGTATAGACCAAGACATAGACCAAAATGCCCGACATCGCTAGCAGGGCGCTGAGCAGATTGGCAAAGACTACCAGCAAAGAAAAGGAAATTGAAGCTAGGGCGATCGCAAAAATTAGCGCATCCCGAGGCTGTATTCGTCCAGAAGGTAAAGGACGGTGCCTAGTACGCTCCATCACATAGTCAATATCGCGATCATATAAACAGTTGATCGTGTTCGCTGAAGCGGCTGCTAAAGTGCCACCCGTCAGCGTCACGAGCAGCAGCAGCGGATTAACTTGACCCTCGGCTGCAATCCACATGCCACCCGCAGTCGTAATTAGCAGCAGCAAGATAATGCGGGGTTTGGTGAGTTGGTAGTAGCTCTGAATAACCTGAACCAAGTTTTGGTTGCGGCGGGGGGCTTGAGTCCAAAGCGTTTCTTGCATTATTTAGTTCCTATAAAACTTGCAGGCTACAACAGCAGGGCCATAAACCTACTGATTTGTAAGCCATCAATGGCCTAACCCTGTTCTTTCAGGTCTTGCCAGAAAAGAAGCTAGGCAGGTTCAGACTGAGCACTCGGCAAGGATGGTCCCGATGAGGTGGTTGGCTCAGCAGCTTTAGCACTGGCGCGATCGCGAAGAGCCAGCACCGTAAACGCTACCAGCGTTCCGAGTAAGCCAGCACCGATTGCTTGGTGAGCCACAGTCAGCGGTTCAACTTGTAGGTGTAAGCGAAATGTAGCGATCCCCAAGGCAACTTGCAACACCAACAAACCTGCAATCCAGTTGGCAAATTGGCGCAGCAGGGGGCTGAGCGCAGGGGTTCGCCAAGCGAGCCACACCGTTGCAAGGGTGGCTAAACTAGCGGGCACCACTCCAGCGATATGGCTGTTCATGACTTGGCAAAGCTGGGCGGCACCAAAGCATTGGTGTAATGCCCACTGAGAGCCAACTAACGCGCCTAAAATGCTTTGAGCATAGACGAAAACAGCGGCGCTCAAGCTGACCCAGGGAAGTTGGCCAACGGTGCCTGTGCCCTGGTAAGGCACCAATGCCATGCGAATCACGAGCAACGTCGTGAAATATAACAGCGCCGTTCCCAAATGAGCCGTAACGATGTCGAAGCGAAGGAGTTCAGTAACCGTCAGCCCTCCCAACACTCCTTGAAACACAATCAAGCCCACCACCAGCGTGGCAGACCAAGGCAACCAAGCTGGCAATTGGCGGCGATTCCACCAAGTAACTCCAAATAAAGCCAGCGAAGACAAACCTAGAAGGGCGGCATCTAAGCGGTGAAACCACTCTAGGAACACTTGCAGATTCATCTGCTGGCGGGGCACCAACTCGCCATAGCACAAAGGCCAGTCGGGGCAGGCTAATCCAGCATTCATGACTCGGGTAGCACTGCCAATCGCCATCAACAGCAACGTCGCGATCGCCATCCGCATGACAAAGCGTGAGATCCATTGAATGAGCTGGGATGACTCTGTCGCTGATTCAGGGTGGCGAGGTAAGACAGAATCTGTCATAAGCGGTACCCTAACAAAAATCAAAATTTACAAGGATTTGAGCCATCTCTTATCCTCACCCTAACACTTGATTTTCAGGATGAAGGGCTCTAGTTATTACTTTAAGGACGCTATCCTGAGATAGAGGTAGGTTTAGGAATTTCTTCGGATTGTGAAGCAAGCCGTGAGTGGTTACATCTGACTTTGAAAAGTTAAACCCGTGTAAAATTCAGACCTAGGATAAACACTTCTAGCGCTTGATTCATCTCTCTTCGGTGCGATCCCGAAGAAATTCCTAAAGATATACAATGACGACCGATCTTCCTAACTCCCTGCTTTACCTTGGTAGGTAGATCGCACTGATAAAGCTTGATGATTCTATTGGCATTTAGCAAATTAATTCAGTTTTGTGGGAAGTCTCTGAGTTGAATTTCCTCATTCAATGAGATCCGAACTCATGAATAAGAATTAGTTGCTACTTAATCTCAAACTTAGTTTTGATAGGACTCTCTAACTAGCCGTGAAAATCCCAAGCGCTATTTCAGCCATGATTGCTGGCATTCTACTGACACTCGTGAGTGTTTGGTACGGCCAAAATCATGATTTGTTGCCAATTGCAGCTTCTGAAGAAGCTCCTCTCGTAGACGGGCTCTTCAATGTAATGATGACTATCGGAACTGGCATTTTCTTGCTGGTTCAGGGAGTCCTCATTGTTTCCATCATTCGATTCCGACGGCGTGAGGGGGACGACACAGACGGGCCTCCCATCCACGGCAACATTCCCCTAGAAATTCTTTGGACCGCGATCCCTGCCATCATTGTTTTGGGTATTTCGGTCTATAGCTTCGAGGTTTATCTGCGGGAAGGGGGCGTTGATCCCATGAATCACGCGGCTGCCCATGCTCCTAAGCCAGAGCGGATCGCTCAAATGCCTGGAGCGGCGATCGCGGCCACCCTTGCGGATGCACCCGCCACAGAAAATCGCAATCAATTGGAGCAAGAGAAGGCTCTGCAAGATCCGGCGACAGCTGCGGTCAGAAATGAAACGATTCCCCAGCGCAAGGATGCTCCGGGTGAAGGAGTTACCGCAGGCAAGGTAGGGGCAACGCCTGATAAGCAAGGCAAAGCCCCCGAAATGGTGGTGAACGTCACAGGCTTGCAATTCGCCTGGATCTTTACTTACCCAGACAGCGGTATTGTTGCGGCTGAGTTGCATGTCCCGGCAGGGCGCGAAGTTAAGCTCAACATCTCTGCCAACGATGTGATTCATGCCTTCTGGGTACCAGAATTTCGCTTGAAGCAAGATGCAGTGCCTGGCTTGCAGAGTGAACTACGCTTTACGCCTAATAGAGTTGGCGAATATCCCCTGATTTGTGCCGAGCTTTGCGGTGCCTACCACGGTGCGATGAAAACTAAAGTCTTGGTTCAGGCCCCTGGAGACTTTGACAATTGGGTTCAAAGTCAGAAGGCGACTGCATCAGCAGATTTGACCCAGGCGATCGCGGCTAACCCACCCGAGCTATCTACCGATGAATTTTTAGCGCCTTACACCCAAGATTTAGGCATCAGCGCAGCAGCCCTCCAGGAACTTCCCCATAGCATGCACCAAATGCATCATGCGGATACTGTTGGTAGTACTGCTAGCTAAATCACGCTCAAATTTAAGGTCTGTTGAGTTTTGCTTTCAGAGAAATTTAGAGACTGTCACTTGGCATCTCTCTGTTGTGAGAATTGGCTATGACACAAGCACAGCTTCAAGAAACTGCCAACATCCCCGCCCACGGCTCCGAGCCTAAAGTGACCCATTGGCGCGAATATTTTGGCTTTAGTACTGACCACAAGGTAATTGGGATTCAGTACCTGGTCACTACGTTTATCTTCTATTTAATTGGTGGTGTCCTGGCAACTGCCGTCCGCACCGAACTGGCAACGCCAGAAGTTGATTTTGTCAGCCGCGAGGTTTACAACAGCTTATTTACGGTCCACGCCACGATCATGATCTTTTTGTGGATCGTGCCAGCAGGAACGGGTGGCTTTGGCAACTTCTTGGTGCCCCTACTGATCGGGGCCAGAGACATGGCCTTCCCCCGGCTGAACGCGATCGCCTTCTGGATCATTCCGCCCGCAGGCTTGTTACTCCTGAGTAGCTTCTTAGTCGGAGCACCGGGTTCAGGTTGGACTTCTTATCCGCCTCTCAGCACTATGGCTGCTGGCAAGGCTGGAGAAGCAATCTGGATCATGAGCGTGCTGTTGCTTGGAACCTCTTCGATCCTGGCGGCGGTCAACTTCATCGTCACGATTGTGAAGATGCGCGCCCCCGGCATGGGCTATAACCAAATGCCTTTGTTCTGCTGGGCCATGCTCTCCACTTCAGCCTTAGCGCTGATTGCTACCCCCGTTCTAGCAGGTGCACTGATTCTCTTGGCCTTTGACCTACTGGCAGGAACGGCATTTTTTAACCCGACGGGTGGCGGTGACCCGATTGTTTACCAGCACTTGTTCTGGTTTTACTCGCACCCCGCCGTTTACATTATGATCTTGCCCTTCTTCGGCATGATCTCGGAAATTTTGCCTGTCCATGCCCGCAAGCCCATCTTTGGCTATAAGGCGATCGCTTACTCCAGCTTGGCGATTAGCTTCTTGGGCCTGATTGTGTGGGCACACCACATGTTCACCAGCGGCACTCCTGCTTGGCTGCGCATGTTTTTCATGATCACGACAATGGTGATCGCCGTCCCCACGGGGATCAAGGTGTTCAGTTGGCTGGCTACCATCTGGGGCGGCAAGCTACGGCTTAACAGCGCCATGTTGTTTGCGATGGGCTTTGTCTCCATGTTTGTCATCGGTGGCATCAGCGGCGTGATGGTGGCGGCTGTCCCCTTTGATATTCACGTCCACGACACTTACTTTGTCGTCGCCCACCTACACTACGTGCTCTTTGGTGGTAGCGTCTTCGGCATCTACGCTGGCTTCTATCACTGGTTCCCCAAAATGACGGGGCGGATGCTGAATGAAACCTGGGGCAAAATTCACTTTGCCATGATGCTGGTTGGCTTCAATATCACTTTCATGCCCATGCACAAGCTTGGCATGGAAGGGATGAACCGACGCATTGCTGAGTACGATCCTAAGTTCGCTACCCTAAACCTAATTTGTTCGATCGGTGCCTATTTGCTGGCGCTCTCTACCATTCCCTTCATTGTGAATGCTTGCTGGAGTTGGATAGCGGGTCCTAAAGCTCCTGACAACCCTTGGCAAGGTCTGACCTTAGAGTGGATGACGACTTCTCCACCCCCTGTGGAAAACTTTGAGAGTGATCCCGTTTTGGCTACAGGTCCCTACGACTATGGGATGGGCAATCGCGCCACTCAAGTCGATGTACCGTTCTCAGATGCCCGCGATCCAGCTTTATCTGCGGGTCCTAGCTCTGCTCTCAGGGCCGAGCCTGATCCAGCGGTTGCAGCTCATCCTGACGATCGCCAAGGCGAAAGTCACAACCGCTGATCAACCCAGATAAATGCACTTGTCGTTGCGCTAAAGGCATTGGAGATTCATGCAAGGTTCCACTATTGACCCGTCGAAAGCCGAGCTAAATTACCATCACCAAGCCGAAGTGTCAGAAGTTTCGGCACACGGAGTTGAGCATCATGACTATCGCTTACTAGGCGTGATTGTGTTCCTGATTGCTGAGGGCATGATCTTCCTGGGCTTATTCACGGCTTATTTAACCTTCCGGGCCGTAGCTCCGAGTTGGCCCCCCGCAGGTACGCCCAAGCTGGAATTACTCCTGCCCAGCATCAACACCGTCATTTTGATTGCTAGCAGCTTTGTGATCCACCAAGCCGATACAGCAGTCAAAAAAGATGATGTGAAAGGGTTACGGACTTGGTTCGCTGTTACGGCTCTGATGGGAGCCGTCTTCTTGTGCGGTCAGATCTATGAGTACAAGCATCTCGAATTTGGCCTCACCTCAAACTTGTTTGGCAGCACCTTCTATGTCCTGACTGGCTTCCACGGTTTACATGTCTGCTTCGGTTTAGTGCTGATGTTGGGTGTGCTGTGGCGATCGCTCAAGCCCAACCACTACTCGAAGGAAAATCACTTTGGCGTAGAAGCCGCTGAATTGTATTGGCACTTTGTAGACGTAATCTGGGTGCTACTCTTTCTGCTGCTCTATCTACTCTAGAAACTGCTGCACCTTAAACTTAATCAGTCTCACCCCCTCCCCAGGGGGTTTTTAATTACTAGTGAATTTAGCAAATATAGATAATGCTTTGTGTATGCGTCGAGGATGGGCAGTGAAACAGGATCAATCTTTTTCCTCAGCAGTTCTACGAGCGATCACCCCATCGTTTAGGGCTTACCGTCGAGCCGTGAGCGCCCTGATTTTGATCATCCCCCTTTTACTCACTGCTTGCGGTGTACCGAGGATTTCCGCCGAGTCCAGACTGTTTTTAGACCGCTCCCTAGAGTTTTTGGGCGAGTATCAACTACCCCAGTCCACTTACGACAACACCCCAGTCGGAGCTTTGTCAGCTCTTACTTATGATCGCCAGCACGATCGCTTTTATGCCGTTTCTAGTGATTCGAGTCAGCAAGCGCCAGCCAGGTTTTACACCTTCAAGCTCAGCCTGGATACCAGCGACACGCAGGCTCCCAAAATTCAGCAGCTCGAAGTGGAGCAGGTAACGCTGCTAAGGCAAGAGAATGGTCAACCCTATGATCCTAATGCGATCGCTCCCGCTGGCATTGCTCTGTCTCCGCAACAGTCTGTCTTTATTTCGAGTGACAGCTTAGATGCCGCAGGGAGCACTCCTTTAGTCGGCGAGTTTGATCTAGCAACAGGCAAGCTACGGCATCGCTTGCCCATCCCCAATCGGTATTTGCCTAGCACTGGCACGCCAGAAGCACCCATAGGGGTTCAAGAACACGGAGCATTTTCGGCCCTCACCATCAGCGCTCCTAGTGTCAGCCCTGCCAATTTAGAACCTTTTCGCATCTTCACCGCCACTCAAACAGCTTTGGTGCAAGATCGCGAGACCGAGAACCAAACCGCTAATAATCGCTTACTTCACTATCTGATCGGAGACGGTCTTCCAGTGCTGATTGCCGAGCATGTGTATCCCATCAAGGCTCCTCCCGTAGGTGCGATCGCGCCTCAACTCACAGAATTGATGGTGCTCGACCAAGGCGGGCATTTCTTGAGCTTGGAAGAAACCCTAGATGACTCCGCCCCCTCTGCCGAAATTTTCCAATTGGCGATGGGTAGCGCTACAGACACTTCTAGTCTGGCCAGTCTACAAGGCGCAGAAGGCATTCAACCGATTCGGAAGCGATCGCTATTAGACTTGAACAAGCTTGGGATTCCGTTGGGTGACTTAGCCGGGATGACTTTGGGGCCACAGTTGCCAGATGGCTCCCAAAGCCTACTGCTGGTCAGCAATAACCACTTACAAGCCGAACAACCAACTCAGGTGCTCTTGTTTCGGCTCAAAAATTCTACCTAAGCTGGCTCAAACCTTTGCTTCGACTGCATTACTGATTAATTTGACTTTAATGACATCTTGAAGCCTCTTTAATCCCTCACTGGTAGGTTATTTCTAGCTGGGCAGTCACTTTCAGCTCTATGGGTCGTGATGATTCGGACCAATGCTGAACAAGTCCTGCTTTTAACTAGGGTGAGGAGAGAAATGGATTCCTTGCAATTTGACCGTTTACTATCCGCTCGCATGAAGCGGCGCAGTCTAATCATTGGGGCGGGGGCTTTAGCAGGGTTGGCGATCGCGAGCCAGAAACCCAGCCGAGTCATTGCAACTCCTCGCTTTACGGACTATCCCTTCAGTCTGGGTGTCGCCTCCGGTGATCCGTTGCCCACCAGTGTAGTGCTGTGGACCAGACTCGCTCCTGATCCCCTCAACGGTGGTGGGATGATTCCCAACCCAGTGCCGATCCAATGGCAAGTAGCGACAGATGCCACCATGCGGCAAGTGGTGCAGCGAGGCACAGCAATGGCTACCCCGGAGCTAGCCCACTCAGTGCGTGTGGTTGTGGAAGGTTTGCAACCCGATCGCTGGTATTGGTATCAATTTCAGGTTGGCAAAGAAATTAGTCCCATTGGTCGCACTCGGACTGCCCCTGCTTTAGGCGATCGCTTCGCTCGTTTGCGCTTTGCCTTTGCCTCTTGCCAAGATTGGCAAAACGGGTATTACACAGCCTATAAACATTTGGCAGAAGAAGAGTTGGATCTCGTCCTACATTTAGGCGACTACATCTACGAATACGGCCCCGAAGCAGGCAAACCCAGACAACACAACGGTCCTGAAATTGTCAGCCTAGAAGATTACCGCAACCGCCACGCCCTTTACAAAACTGATCCCAACCTTCAAGCGGCTCATGCCAACTTTCCTTGGATCGTCACCTGGGATGACCATGAAGTTGACAACAACTACGCCGATGCCATTCCTGAAGATGACCAGAGCCAACAAGCGTTTCTCAGCCGTCGGGCCAACGCCTACCGCGCGTACTACGAGCACATGCCCTTACGCCCCACTGCGTTTCCCAAGGGCCCAGACTTACAGCTCTATCGTCGCTTCGCCTTTGGGGACTTGCTGGAATTTAATGTGCTAGACACTCGGCAATATCGCACCGATCAGCCTTGTGGAGATGAACTCAAACCTCGCTGCCCAGAAGCTTTTGCGACTCAAGCAACCCTCACAGGCCTTAAGCAGGAGCAGTGGCTCTACCGGAATTTAACCCGTTCGCGATCGCGCTGGAATGTCTTGGCTCAGCAGGTGATGCTGGCTCAGTTCGACTTTGACCCCCGACCTACCTCAGAACTGTTCAATATGGATCAGTGGGATGGGTATGTGGCAGCTCGGCAACGCCTGTTCCAGTTTCTCCAAAATCGCCAACCTAGCAATCCGGTTGTGCTGACGGGTGACATTCACTCTAGCTGGGTCCACGATTTGAAGGCTGACTTCAACAATCCCAATTCAGCCACCCTCGGCACTGAATTTGTCGGTACCTCCATTACGTCTGATTTTCCCCAAGCCTTTATTGCTCCTGTCACTGCAGCGCTGCCTGCTAACCCTCACACCAAGTTTTTTGATGGTGCTTTCCGGGGCTACGTCCGCTGCGAGGTCACACCCCAGCAATGGCAGACTGATTTCCGAGTTGTGTCTACCATTCTGGCTCTCGAGGCGACCGTCAGTACTTTGGCGAGTTTTGTCGTACAAGATGGGCAACTTGGAGCCCAACGGATTTAACCAGAATCCTCGACAGTAGCAAAATCAATCCAGCGATCGCCCCACTCTGCCTTAAACATTGGCACTCAAAAGCTGGCCCTTAAAAACTAGCTAGATCCTAGACCCTAGATCCTAGACAATAGTGGGGATCACTTTTAGATGTGCAATTTTAATTTCTTCCATGACTCACTCGACCGATGTTGGCACCTTAGCCCGCTGGATGGCGGCAGACTTTAGCAACCAAGAACAAGCCTTTGAGAACCCGCCTTTCTTTGCCCACATCCGGGTTTGTATGCGTCCCATTCCCCAAAAAATTCTGTCTGGCATCAGCCTGCTCGTTGAGCAAGCCTATGATTATCAGCTAAATGATCCCTATCGGGTGCGAGTGCTCAATTTAGTAGTGCAGGGCGATCGCATTGAAATTGAGAACTACACCGTCCGGGAAGAAGCGCGGTTTTATGGAGCCTCACGAGACCTAGAGCGCCTTAAAAGCCTCAAGGTTGAAGATCTAGAAAAATTGCCCGGATGCAACATGATTGCCGAGTGGACGGGCGACAGCTTTAAGGGCTACGTAGAACCTGGGAAAGGATGCATCGTGGTTCGCAAAGGTCAAACCACCTATCTCGACAGCACGTTTGAGATAGACGGCGAAAAATTTATTAGCCACGATCGTGGTCGAGATCCTGAAACAGACGAGCATGTCTGGGGTGCAGTTGCGGGCCCCTTCTATTTCGTCCGTTGGGCCAACTTTGGTAACGAAGTGAGAGTTTAAAATTTCTGTTCCGGGGGGAGGTCTCAATGAGCCCCATTCCTGGTACGGTGTGTAAAAGGTTCTCAAAGTTCATTCCAGTCTTGGGCTGATAGTGAACTCAGAACTTAGTCTAGTCTGTCCCCAGGCGGAAAAACTCTAGACCTGACGGATTCAGCGAACACTACTCGTGCAAGATTCAGCAAGATGAAAGTCCTGGTTATTGGCGGCGATGGTTACTGCGGTTGGGCAACTGCGCTCTACCTCTCCAATCGAGGTTATGAAGTCGGCATTCTGGACAGTATGGTGCGCCGACACTGGGATACGGAACTTTGCATCGAAACCCTGACCCCCATTGCACCGATCCAACAACGGCTCCAGCGTTGGAAAGATTTAACCGGAAAGTCCATAGACCTCTTTATTGGTGACATTACCAATTACGAGTTCTTGAACAAAGCGCTTCATACCTTCGAGCCAGAAGCAATTGTGCACTTTGGGGAACAGCGTTCTGCCCCCTTCTCCATGATTGACCGCGAGCACGCCGTCCTCACCCAGGTCAACAACGTGGTTGGAACGCTGAACCTGCTCTACGTGATGCGTGAAAGCTTCCCTGACTGCCATCTCGTCAAACTGGGCACGATGGGTGAATATGGCACACCCAATATTGATATTGAAGAAGGCTACATCACGATCGAGCACAACGGTCGTAAGGATACCCTGCCCTATCCCAAGCAACCTGGCTCGTTCTACCACCTCAGCAAAGTCCACGACAGCCACAATATTCACTTTGCTTGTCGGGTTTGGGGCCTGCGTGCTACCGACTTGAACCAAGGCGTGGTTTATGGCGTCCTCACCGAAGAAACCGGAATGGACGAGCTGTTAATCAACCGCTTAGACTACGACGGCGTTTTTGGTACTGCGTTGAACCGCTTCTGTATCCAAGCAGCGACTGGGCATCCAATCACGGTTTATGGGAAGGGCGGTCAGACCCGTGGCTTCCTAGATATCCGCGATACCGTACGTTGTGTAGAGTTGGCGATCGCGAACCCCGCTGATGCGGGTCAGTTCCGAGTCTTCAACCAATTCACCGAGCTCTTCAGCATTGGCGACTTAGCCACGATGGTGAAGCAAGCGGGTGCTTCCTTGGGCCTAGATGTGAAAGTTGATCACATCGACAACCCCCGGGTCGAGCTAGAAGAGCATTACTTCAATGCCAAAAATACCAATCTGCTCAGCCTCGGACTGCAACCTCACTTCCTTTCCGATTCCTTGCTCGATTCCTTGCTTAACTTTGCTGTGAAGTACCAGGATCGCGTTGACCAGAATCAAATCCTTCCCAAAGTTTCTTGGCGTAGATAACCATTTCAGGCAGAGCTTCTTCTAGGGGCTCTGCTTTTTTTCAACCCTAAAAAAGTTGTCAGCAATTAAGTATTTCTAGACTTTATGCGAATTGCTCTATTCACTGAAACCTTTTTGCCCAAGGTTGATGGAATTGTCACGCGCCTACGCCATACCGTTGAGCACTTACAGCGTACTGGCGATCAAGTGCTTGTTTTTTCCCCCGACGGAGGATTAACTGAGTACAAAGGTGCCAAAATTTATGGGGTACCGGGAATTCCTCTGCCCTTGTACCCAGAGCTAAAGCTGGCTTTTCCTCGCCCTTCAATTGGGGAAGCCTTGGAGCGATTTCGCCCAGACTTAGTTCATATCGTCAATCCTGCCGTCTTAGGATTGGCAGGTCTGTACTACAGTAAAACTCTAAAAATTCCTTTAGTTGCTTCTTACCACACGCACCTACCCAAGTACTTGGAACACTATGGCTTGGGGATGCTAGAAGGTTTGCTCTGGGAACTGCTGAAAGCGGGGCATAACCAAGCGCAACTGAATTTATGCACCTCCACGGCCATGGTGGAGGAACTGACGGCTCACGGTATTGAGCGAGTAGACCTTTGGCAACGGGGCGTAGATACAGAAACATTTCAACCGAGCTTAGCCAGTCAGGAGATGCGATCGCGCCTCAGTCAAGGCCACCCAGAAGCACCGTTATTGCTCTATGTGGGTCGTCTCTCCGCCGAAAAAGAAATCGATCGGATCAAGCCTGTTTTGGAAGCAATTCCCAACGCTCGCTTGGCTTTAGTGGGAGATGGTCCCTTCCGCCAGGAACTCGAGAAGCATTTTGCGGGCACCCCCACCCACTTCGTTGGGTATCTCGGAGGCAAAGAGCTATCGAGTGCCTTTGCTTCTGCCGATGCCTTTGTCTTTCCTTCCCGGACCGAAACTTTAGGGCTGGTACTCCTAGAAGCGATGGCGGCAGGTTGCCCAGTGGTGGCAGCTCGCTCTGGGGGAATTCCTGACATTGTGACCGATGGGGTGAACGGCTACCTGTTCGACCCCACCGATGAGCAAGGGGCGATCGCGGCGACTCAAGCTTTGCTAAATCAAGTTGAGAAGCGCGAAACTCTGCGCCAAAATGCTCGCCTAGAAGCAGAACGTTGGGGTTGGTCCGCCGCCACTCGTCAGCTTCAGAGTTATTACCGCGCTGTGGTTAACTCTCAAGTTTTACCTTCAGCAGCTTAGGAGTACCGATTCAGACAATTCAAACCTCACCCCGCCTACGGCACCCCTCTCCCAGGGAAGAGAGGATGGGGGAGAGGGTATGCTCAGCAGAACTACAGTTCTGTATAAGTTGTTGCTTGTTGGACTGTAGACAACCAGTTACATTCGTAGTGGTTCTGTTATTGCTCAGTCTTGTGAGGGGATACTAACCTTGACTGAACTAATAACCTGTTTTAGTTGCAACGATCTCTTGATTAATCGAGAATACCTCACGACACTATAGATAAGAACCAATCTGAACTTGAACGAGTTGGGCATCCCCAGACCTGAATCAAGTTTTCTGACTGGCTCTGGGTGGTATCAGCTTGACTAGGCAAGCTACGCTAATCAACAGGAAATGAGCTTTAGTGTAGTGTCTATAAAAACATCTAATTCTCCTGCGATCGCCTCGCTCAGAATCCATCTACCAAGCATGGGCTGCCTCGCCCCATTTATCGGTCATGACTATGACACTCCATAATTCTGGCGCTGTGCCTCAAGCGGGTGGCATGCTGGCTACCCTGACTCAAGCCAATAACCGTAAAGGCAACCTAACTCATCGCGTCAAGGATTTACCTATTCCGCAATTCATTGATTTGCTGGAGCAGATTACCCGTGAGTTTGAGCACTTTTTACGGGCGATCGATTTAATTAATAATGAAACCTTAGAGACTCTGCTAGAGCAGATTCTAGAGGCATTTACCTTAAAAATTGGCCAAATTCTTCAGGCCGATCGCACCACTATTTTTTTGGTAGATGAAGAAAAAGCGCAGCTTTGGGCCAAAATTGCTCAGAGCGATGACGGCAAGTCTCCAGAGATTCGTATTCCGATTGATAAAGGCATTGCAGGTCATGTCGCTACAACAGGAGAATGCCTAAATATTCCTGATGCCTACAGTCATCCTCTCTTTAATAAAGAAGTTGATAAGCAAACGGGCTACCATACCAAAAATATCTTGTGCATGCCTATTTTTAATAAGCATGAGCGGGTGGTTGCAGTCGTCCAGTTGCTGAACAAGATGGGAGGGATGCCATTTGACGCCACAGATGAGCAACACTTCCGTGAATTTGCTTCTTCGATTGGCATCATCCTAGAAAGTTGTAATACGTTCTACATTGCAGCCCGGAACCAGCGCGGGGTGGCAGCGCTGCTAGAAGCGACCAAGATGTTGGGGCGCAGCTTAGATCTAGAAACCACCCTACGGGCAGTGATGAATCAAGCGCGTGACTTGATGCAGGCCGATCGCAGCACTTTGTTCCTATTGAGCCGGGAAACCAATGAGCTGTGGACCAAAGTTGCGGCAGCCGACGAAAAAACAATTTTGGAAATCCGCATTCCTGCCAATAAAGGCATTGCTGGGTACGTCGCTTCGACGGGTGAAACCCTAAACATCCCGAATGCTTACGAAGACCCACGCTTTGATCCTAGCACTGATAAGAGAACGGGTTATTACACTCGCAATATTCTCTGTATGCCTGTGTTTAACTCCAGCAGCGAGTTGATTGGAGTCACCCAATTAATTAATAAGCATCAAGGCAGCTTTACTAACTCTGACGAAGAGTTCATGCGGGCCTTTAATATTCAGGCGGGGATTGCCTTAGAAAATGCCCAACTGTTTGAGAACGTGCTGCTGGAGAAACAGTATCAGAAAGACATGCTGCAAAGTCTGTCGGATGCGGTGATCTCCACCGACATGCAAGGTAGAATCGTCACTATTAATGATGCGGCCATTGAGTTGCTAGGCTGCCCGGTCCGCAAAGCCAGTGGCAAGGTGAATAAATTGCACTGGCAAGACAAGCTGGTGGGCCGCTACGTCTGGGACATTATTCCTATCGAGAACTTGCAAATGCGATTGCAAGATAGCTTGAAAACTGCGGCCAAACACTACGTACCAGAGCAGAGCTTAACGGTGGGGCTCCATATTGCCACGAGTGCTGTAGGCGAAGGAACTGTAGAAGATGACGGCAACACCGTATACACCTTAACTATCAGCGATCGCACCGACACCAGTCGTTACGTTGCTTGGAACGAACTGCCGACGGAACAAACGGCTGAAACTAGCAATGGCAACTATGTAGTCGAGCCGACTTACTTCACCAAAGCGCAAATCCGGGAAATTGAGCGTAGTATTAACCTCACGGTGAATCCCCTCACCAACCCAGAAGGTAGCGTGCGCGGCGGCTTGGTGGTTCTAGAAGACATCAGCCAAGAGAAGCGGATGAAGACGACCATGTATCGCTACATGACCCCAGGCGTGGCAGAGCGAGTCATGGCTTTGGGCGAAGATGGCCTCATGGTGGGTGAGCGTAAAGAAGTCACAATTCTGTTCTCAGATATTCGTGGCTACACCACCTTGACGGAAAACTTGGAAGCGACCAAAGTCGTCGAGCTGCTGAATCAGTACTTTGAGACGATGGTGGAAGCGATCTTCAACTATGAAGGCACCCTGGACAAGTTCATCGGGGATGCGATCATGGCAGTCTTTGGTGCACCTCTCCCTCTCAACGAAAACCATGCCTGGATGGCAGTGCAATCGGCGCTGGATATGCGGCGACGGCTCAAGGAGTTTAACGAGGCGCGGATGGTGGAAGCCCAGCCCCAAATTCACATCGGGATTGGGATTAGTTCTGGAGAAGTGGTTTCTGGTAACATCGGCTCCCAGAAGCGCATGGACTACACCGTGATCGGAGATGGTGTTAACCTCAGCTCTCGCTTAGAGAGTGTGACGAAGGAATATGGCTGCGATATTGTGCTAAGCGAGTTCACTTATGAACTCTGCCGCGATCGCATTTGGGTGCGAGAACTCGACAAAATCCGCGTCAAAGGCAAGAACAGACCTGTCAGCATTTTTGAGCTGATTGGCGATCGCCGGGAGGCTTTGCCAGCCGAAAGCGAAGATTTTTTAGGGCTCTATATTGCTGGACGCACAGCCTACACTCAAATGGAATTTCAAGCCGCGCTCAAGCACTTCAGCGCTGCTCAAAAATTGCGGGAAACTGATCAAGCGGTGGAAGCCCATCTCCGGCGAATTCAAGACTACCTCACAAATCCGCCCCCCGAAGACTGGGACGGCGTGCACACGATGACGAGCAAATAGCCAAGTCAACAGCATCCATAGAAGTAGACTATTCACTTCTATGGACGCTGCTTAGATCGCTCAATTGCCAACAGACTTGGCTCAAAACCTTGGTTAAAAGCCCTCGTCTTGCTGATGAAAAGGCTTCTGCCCAATTCCTAGCTGCTTCTTGGTCCGCTTCAGCTGTTTCCACAGCGCCTTCACTTGCTTGTAGGACTCCTCAGGCGTGAGCTTGCCACCTGTCTCTAAGCAACAGATGTAACTAACTCGTTGAGCGAACTCTTGCAAGTTGGCGTTGAAAACTAAGTTTTCTGGCTTCACTTCGCCATGATAACGACTACGCGGATAGAGAAAGTTAGAGCGTTCTGTCACAGTTTCCTCCCTGAGTTTTTAAATTGTTATCTTGTCTGAGTTGTTAACCCTGTAGCCCCTGATACAAGTTCCTGCGGCGATCGCTGGCTCGAAGATCTGAACAGATTTCAGAAGCCAGGGTTTTATCAAAAAAAGCTAATGGATCTTTAATTACTTATTAACCAGATCTTAACCAAAAAGTGCTCCCACTCCAGTAATAGTCAATACATATATATTTCTTAGCTTTAAAGCAGCCGTGAGGCGGTGATTCGCAGCAGGACTCATTAGAATAACAAGTTTTACTTCAGTTAAGAATAGATTAAGGAAATCCAGTTAAGTAGAGTTGCTTATTCGCTCGTCACAGCATTTTTGCAGGTTTTAATACTGACTCTCTGAAGCGAAGATTGAGCCATCTACCTGCGCCGAGATTTGTTTTTCCAACCCTGAGAGATCACGCAAATTTATTACTATAGGCTTAGCCACGTCTTAACTAAACCATGTCAAACGCCACTATTGACCCAACGGATTACGTTCACGCTGCGGCCAGCTTGATCGATTTGCCCCTTGACCCAGAAGGTGTCCCTAGTGTCGTCACCAACTTTGCTCGCATTCAGGCGATCGCGGAGCTAGTGCTGGAGTTTCCGCTCCCCGATCAAATTGAAGCTGCTCCGATTTTTGTCCCATGAGGCCAGCAGATGCTACGAGCATAGCGGCGGCAATCCGCGATCGCGAAGTCACAGCTAAAGCGGTTACGGCGGCGGCTTTGGCAAAGATTGCGGAACTAAATCAGCACCTCAACTGCTTTACCGCAGTGATAGCAGATACGGCTTTGGCAACCGCTGAGCAGATTGACCATGCGATCGCCCAAGGGCGAGATCCTGGGCCTTTAGCTGGCGTGCCCTTTGCGGTCAAAAATCTGTTTGATGTTCAAGGTTTGACCACCTTAGCAGGCTCCAAGATCAACGCGGAACAAGCACCTGCCACCACCGATGCAACAGCAGTAGCCAAGTTGCGCCAAGCGGGAGCAGTTTTGCTGGGTACGCTCAACATGGACGAGTATGCCTATGGCTTTGTCACCGAGAACAGCCATTATGGACCGACTCACAACCCTCACGATCTAAATCGGGTGGCAGGTGGCTCTTCTGGAGGTTCAGCAGCGGCAGTGGCAGCGGGTTGCGTTCCCTTGACCTTAGGGTCTGATACGAACGGCTCTATCCGGGTGCCCGCGGCGTTATGTGGCGTGCTTGGCCTCAAACCTACTTATGGGCGTTTATCCCGCGCTGGCACCGTTTTGTTTTCCAGTAGCTTTGATCATATTGGACCTTTTGCTCATTCACTACGAGATTTAGCCGCTGTTTTTGATGTGTTGCAAGGCCCCGACCCCCGCGATCCCGTCTGTACCGATCGCGCGCCTGAACGATGTCTGCCCCAACTCCAGCAAGGCTTTGACGGAGTGAGAATCGCGATCGCAACTGACTATTTTGCCCAAGGCGCGATCCCAGAAGCGTTAGAAGTGGTGGACCAAGTCGCAGCCGCTTTAGGCGCAACTCAGCGCATCACCATACCAGAGGCGCACCGAGCTAGAGCCGCAGCTTTTGTCATTACCGCAGCGGAAGGCGCTAATTTTCATGCGGCTAACTTACGATCGCGACCCCAAGACTTCGACCCTGCGACTCGCGATCGCTTTCTAGCTGGATCTTTAATTCCAACTCATTGGTATCTCCAGGCCCAACGCTTTCGCCGCTGGTTTCGGCATCAGGTGCAAGAGATCTTTCAAACCGTGGACTTGATCTTGGCTCCCACAACCCCTTATCCTGCTCCCTTGATCGGCCAAGAAACCATCGTGATTGATGGAGTCGAGATGCTCATTCGACCCAATTTAGGCTTATTTACTCAGCCTTTGTCTTTTATTGGGCTACCAGTCTTATCAGTGCCGATTCAGCGGCCAGGCCAGTTGCCTCTAGGCGTGCAACTGATAGCCGCACCTTATAATGAAGCCTTAATTCTCCGTGTAGCCGCATTCTTAGAAGCGGCTGGCATCGTATCTGCGCCTATTGTTCAACCGCGAATCGAGGTATGAGTACATACGACTGGATTGTGATCGGGGGTGGAGTCACAGGAGCAGCCCTGAGTTATGAACTTGCTCAGAAACAGTTTTCTGTGCTCCTCATCGAGCAACATGGCACCTTACAAGGGGCAACTCGGTTAAGCTATGGCGGCATTGCCTATTGGTCTGGTACAACCGATTTAACTCGACAACTTTGTCAAGCAGGTTGGCAGCGCTATCCCAACTTAGCAGCGGAGCTAGGAGCAGAAATTCACTTTCGGGAATTAGATTTGTTGCTCACGGTGGCTGCCGATCGCGACCCCACTGCTATTGCTCCTAGTTACGCTGATTACGCGATTCCCCCCCGTTTGCTCAGCGTGGCTGAAGCCTGCGAGTTAGAGCCTTTGGTAAATCCTGAGGCGATCGCCGGAGCCTTTACGGTGCGCCACGGTCAGGTTGACCCAGAAGCCATGACCCAAGCCTATCAGCAAGCCTTTGTGCGATCGGGCGGCAAAATTGTCATCGACTCAGTGATGGGATTGCAGCGACAAAACCAGCGCATTACAGGGGCGATCGCGACACAGCAGATTTATACAGCCGCCAATGTCGTGATTTGTGCGGGTGGCTGGAGCCGAGCTTTGTTGGCCGAAGCAGGATTGACAGTGCCCCTCTACTTTACCCATGCTGAACTAATCGAGACACCCCCAGTTGATGTCCAGCTACGAACGCTAGTAATGACAGCAGAGATGCAGCGTTTTCAGTTAGAGGCGCAAGCCAGCACAACTGATAAAGAGCAGCAGTGGCAGCAACCGGATACAGAGTTATCGCCTTTCGTTCTGGATGCAGGTGCCGTGCAACTGGCAAATGGCAGTCTCCGCTTGGGGCAAATTAGCCGGGTCCTTAGTAATCCACAAGCTCAAGTGGATGCTGTGGCCAGCGAAGCCGCCATCCGGACAGCAGTTGGCCAGGTGTTACCAAGTTTGCAAAATCTCCCTGGTCAATGGCAGCAATGCTTGGTTGCCTTTAGCCGCGATCGCCTCCCCTTAATTGGGGCGGTTCCCGAAACCACTGGGTTACACGTTTTCTCTGGCTTCAGCAACCCCTTCGCGATCGTGCCTCCTTTAGCAGAACGGTTTGCTGAAGCTGCCTCAGGCGAAACAGACTCAATTTTGGCGCAACTTTCGCCAGCTCGCTTCGCTACGCCTGTAACTTAACCAACTAACCCGATAAACTAGGTCCATCAAACGCTCAATGGCGGCTTTTTAAGACAGGGTAGAGTTCTAAAACGCTCAAGTGCCTGAGTTTAAGCCAAGAATAGCTCACACAGTAGACCCAGCTTAAATAGAGTTCATTTAGAATGGGTGATTATACTAGGTACGTACTTATCCAGGCTAGATTGTGTCATTTCTGCTCAGTCAGTCTTGACGGCACAATTCATTTTGTAGCGCAAGCGTCAACTCCCATCTGCGTCTATCCTGCAAAGCACCTTCATCGCTGGGTCTTGCACCTTAGGTTAAAGACTTCCTATGGCTAAGCTAGGTCAATCTTCTTTCCGTCGTGTTTTGTTATCCTGCATTCTGCTGCTCAGCGTCCCAGTGCTGCTGCTAGGGGAAGTTGTGACCTACAAGAAGGCGCGCTCCAGTTTATTAGAAACAGCTCGCCGCAATCTAACCGAAAGTGCAGTGCGAAAAGGCAATGATATCAAAGATTCGATCACAGCCTTACAAGCCAACTTAATTACCGCTAGTGAAACCTCAGCCCTACAGTCAGGCTCGCTAGCCCAAGCTCGGCAATCCTTAAGTCAGTTGCAGCAAACGATCCCCACGCAAGTTCAGTGCATTCAGCTGACCGAGATTCAAACGAGAAAGCTGGCCCTAAGTACCTGTGGCACTCAACTACAACTGCTTTCTGCCACAGCCCCCTCTACTTCACAGCCCGATACTTTTGCGACTACTCCCAGTTCTGGCAGTGTCAATCAGTTGTGGCCACCAGATCAGAAGCAGTTAAGGCCAGGTCGCTCCATTGCCTATGTCACCCCAGCAAGCCAAATTAATCAGGCTAACCATCCCCAAGGTCAGCTCAGTTTGGTTCTCAGCGTGCCAATTTACAGTGACAAGGGGCAGCTCAAGTATGCTCTTAGCGTTCAGACCGCGCTGCATCAGAAAGAGGGCGATAAACCGGGTTCGCTCTCTGGCTACACAGTGGTCATCGATCAAGATGGCACAATCTTGGCGCATCCCGATCCAGTCCGAATTGGCAAAAATATTCGGCAGGAGGCGGATTCTAACCGTTTAGAGGGAATTTTGCACAACGCGGTTGTTGACGGCAACTCAGATGTGCGGCATCTATTTGGGTTTGAAGACAACGGTGCCGAATGGCTGGCTGGATACAGTCCGATTCGGGTGCCCATTAACCAATCCGAAAACCATACTTGGGTCGTGCTGGCTGTGACTCGGATTGACAATGCCCTTTATGGTCTCGACGAAATCAAGCAGATTCTAGTGGTGCTGACGTTAGGGCTGATAGCGGCGAACTTACTGGCCACCCTATACGTAGCACGGGAACTATCGCGACCGTTAGAGCAATTAGGCAACTATGCTCTACATATCCAGCAGCGTCATACTGCAACCTCATCCCAAACTAGTTCCACGGCGATCGCGGCTGATAGTCCTGCTTCACTTGATTCCCATCCAACCAACTCGGCTCAGACAAATCAGCACGCAACGCTTCACTCGGCGCTTCCAGAAGGAAGTTCTTCATTGAGCATCACAGAGCCTCTAGGCATTAGCGATCGCGCTCCCACCAACTTTAGAATTCGGGAGCTCAATCAACTGGCTAAAGCGCTCAATAGTATGGTGGAGCGGCTGGAAGAACGGGCTGAAGAACTAGAAGCAACTTGGCGGGAGGCAGAAGCGGCTAACCGACTCAAAAGCGAATTTTTGGCTAACACGTCTCACGAATTACGCACCCCCTTAAACGCCATTATTGGTTGCATTCGTCTGGTGCGAGATGGCTGCTGTGACGATCGCGAAGAAGAAAACGAATTTTTGCAGCGCGCAGATGACGCAGCCATCCACTTACTCGATGTGATCAACGATTTGCTGGACATTGCCAAAATCGAGGCGGGGACCCTCTCAGTCGATCTGCAAGCGATCGATTTGCGTACCATTCTCCAAGATGTGATTGCTTTACAAAGCGTGCCGATTCAGCAGAAAGGCCTAGAATTAGATTTTCCTCACTTGAAAGAACCGATTGCAGTTTATGCAGACCCAGCCAAATTGAAACAGGTTTTGCTCAATGTGGTTTGTAATGCAACTAAGTTTACCGAGCAAGGAAAAATCGAGATTTTACTCCGGATTGAGCCGACCACAGGCACTCAAAATGGGCATCGAGGTGCACGAGTAGTCATTGCCGTCCAAGACACAGGGGTTGGTATTGAGCCGACTCAGGTTCCTAAGCTCTTCCGTCCTTTCGTGATGGCCGACGGCACTACCACCCGGCGGTTTGAGGGCACAGGCTTAGGCTTGGCGATCTCACGCAATTTTATGGAACTAATGGGTGGCAACATCACCTTAGATAGTGCTGGGCTAGACCAAGGGACAACTGTGGAAATCACCCTACCTGTGATAGATGGGGCACAGTTATCCAAGTCAGAACTGAAGGAGCCCAGCCACAGGCGCAGTATTCCTAAAGCAGCACTAGTTGTCCCGATTGATTAAGTGACTCAGTTAGGCCATTTAGCACCCGCACCAACTCAGCCCCCACCAGCCCAGAAGAGATTGGCGAAGCAATATTATGACGCACGCAATCTAAAAAATGAGTGCAGACTTGCTGTAACGGTTCACCAGGTTCTAGGCTCAGAATTTCGCGACGCTGCTCTATAGGGGTGTAGTAAGTTGGCGCAAGCTCTGCTTGGCTGAGTTGATTACTGGCAAGGGGTTGTAGCTGACCATGTTGAATGGTAAGTGGAGCTTCAATTGCTAGTTCATCAAATACCAGAGTGCCTTGACTGCCCACTACTCCTAACCGTCGCTGCTTATCTGGATTCAGCCAACACAAGTGCAGTGAAGCTTGAAAACCGCTTGGGTAAACCAGTGTCACCCAAACTAAATCTGCTAAACCTTGGGGGAAGTAATCTTGGTTGGGCGATCGCGTCTGTAACCAGACCTGACCTTGAGCTTGCACTTGAGTTGGGGTTTCTCCCAGCCAAGTATTGAAAATGGCAATGTCGTGGATGGCTAAATCCCAAAGCGCATCTACGTCGGGACGCACGGGACCTAGATGAGTACGGGCTGCATACCCATACCTGAGCTCCCCTAATACACCTGAGCGCACCACCGCTCGCCCCCGCTCTACCGCCGGATGAAATAGATAGGTATGGTCCACCACGAGTTGTCGTTGTTGCATTGCCGCTAAACGGCAGAGTTGTTGCGATTCGGATAGCGCTAGAGTGAGAGGTTTCTCCGCTAAAACGTGGTACCCCTGCTTCAAGGCAGTGGTGATTAAAGCATAGTGAGTGGTGGCAGGTGTGGCGATCGCGACTGCTGCTAGTTCAGGCGGCGGCGGCAACGCTGACCAATCAGTTGCCAAAATCACTTGCTCGTCGAAATTAAAGCGTTGGCGTAGGGCGGCTAAACGCTCTGGATCAGGATCAATCACTGCGACTAAACGAGCTTGAGGGTGCTCTAAGAAATTCCGCACCAAATGCACTCCCCAACGCCCCGCACCGATAACCGCAATTCCAATTCGATTCGTCATTTGATTGGTCCTTCCATCCCAGGGCTTGTGTGCGTCTCAATTATCTTCTGAGTGAGATGCAGGCTGTGTCAGTTGAAGGAAGGCTGCTTGCGCGGCTGCCTGTTCCGCAGCTTTAATCGAGCGTCCAGTGCCTCGCCCCAAAAACTGTTCTTGTAGCCAAACCTCAGCCGCAAAGCGATTTGGATCACCATGCATTAAGCCAATTTCTTGGGTGCGATAAGTGGGCAAGCTTTTATGTTGAGCTTGAGTCCATTCTTGTAGAGCCGCTTTGTAGTTTTGCCGCGCCGGATCGGTACGAATCTCGATCGCGAATGCCTTAAAGTGAAAGTCTAGCCAAGAGCGAATCAACGTCAAGGTGTGGGTACTCAAGTACAGTGCGCCGACGAGGGCTTCTAACGCCTCAGCTAAGCGGGACTCTTCCCCAGCCTTGTCACCCAAAGCGCTGCCGGAAACCAACAGATACCGTTCTAAGCCGTAGTGTTGGGCAATGCGAGCCAGGGAGCGATCGCTGACCAACATCGACCGAATTGCGGCAAACTCCCCCACAGGACAATCCGGATAGGTTTCAAACAGCAGTTCAGAAGCAGCCAGCCGAACCACTGCATCCCCCACAAACTCTAGTTGTTCGTAATTCGACTCGGCTGAGATCGTGGGATGCGTTAGCGCTAAATCCAAAAGTGACCACTGAACAGGGGCTGTTTCGGGTAGAGCCAATTTTCGCAGTAGGCTCTGGAGTTGCTGCTGACGATGCGGGTAGCCCAAGGTTGTCATTTCAAACTCAATCAGTGACTTGAGCCCACTTGCTACTGCCAACCGTAGGGTTCTGTCTCAGGGAGAGTGAGCCCCTCAGACGAGTTTAGGCAGAGCAAGGTAGCTGATGAATACTCTGATTGAAATTGTAGACGCTCAAATAGGAGCTTGTAGCGTCAAAAAAACAATAATCGGTTGTAGATCCGGCAGGTTCACGCTGCGATCGCGGCACCAGCACAGGCTGAGATAACTGCTGCCAGCTCGAAGCTTGCTTTTTTTGATGGGTATACCAGAAGCCGTATTGTTGCGATCGAACAGCATTGACAGTCTGCGGTAGCACTCCGACTAAAAGTGCCAACACCTCATCAGGCAGTTCAAGGACAACTTGACGGCTAAAAAACGCTTCAAACCCAGCCAATAACTTTTCGACTCTCAGAGCTGGATCAGAATAGTTAGTAATTCTTTCTAGCCACCGCATCCACTGAATCCGTCGCCCATAAGCTTTCTGCCGTTCCTCAAAGGTTTCGACCGGAACCAATTCAGGCGAACCAATGGCAATTACAACGTTATAGCCTTGCTCAACCGGGCTCCCTACCGCTGCCCCAGGCCCAGCAAAATCAGCATGATAGGCTTTGCAGAGGATCAGTCCACATTTTTTCTGTTCACTCACAGCGAGGATAGGGTTGCAGTGTGGCACAGGCTTTGATCCACCTCATTAAAAATTAGGGTTCGCCATCCACAAGCCTGGTTCAGTTGAACCAGATATGTATCTAAGCAAACCTTTCTAAGTCAGAATGCCTTCATCTTAGAGCAGGGATAATACCTTGCCTAGCGATGAACCCCAGACTTCTAATAATCTACACAATGGCTTCTTGAATCTAAAAAATCCGTAAACTCCCAAGCCAACAGCTCTAAGCCCAGAACTGGCTGGCTGGCGTTGAGGCGAGCAACTTCAATACAAGTACGTAAACTTTATGAGAAATAGATAAAACTTCAGCCAGAACCCAAGTTAAAAGCTTGATTTTAAGGAGTCGGAAGAGTTGGACATAAGCCGGGTTCTGTTTTCCTCAGTGCTAGGCACCTTGGAAGGCGGTTATCTATCTGGGACGTTTGTTACCAAACGCCTCTAGCGGTATTTGCATTAGGAACAGGAAAAAGACCAACCCTTGTTCCCGCGACCTTGCTCCCGACCGGGGTTTACCGAGCCAGCACCTCTCGATGCTGCTGGTGCGCTCTTACCGCACCCTTGCACCCTTACCCGTGATTTCTTTTATTTTTAATGAACTTGTTCATTAAAAATAAAAAGATCTCCGTTGGCGGTATGTTTCTGTGGCACTCTCCTCACGGTCACCCGCACTGGGCGTTACCCAGCAAGTCTGGTCTTTGGGGAGCCCGGACTTTCCTCAGACTGGCTTAAAGCGCGATGCCTTAGCGCGCTGGAATGAGTTTCTCACTCCTACCAAGTCCGCAACCACCTACACCAACTCTTCCTAACCATCCAGTTTAACAAGCCGTGGAACAGCCAAAGTATCATGGCAAAACTGTCGGGTTATGTTTTCAGGTGTTTCCAAGGGAGGGCATCCGTCCAAGGCAAGCGTCTCGCCGTAAATTTACAAGACAGCACATGGAAGCGATCGCCCCCACCGCCCCCGACCGGATCAAAGACTCGTAAAACCAGCCTTAAGGAAAATTCTTTTTTGTCCATAGCAGTCTTTAGACTCGCTAAGTTCACTAAAGGAGCACCCATCTTGACCGCACCCGCATCAGATTCGCGCTTTAGCGTATCTTCTGCGGTTACAGCCTCCTTGAGAGTTTTGCCTGGAGCAATCACACTAAAGACCTGCGGTTGAAATAAATCTGTGGTTAATCCTGGCATCAACCGGATCACCCGTCGCGATCGCCCATCAAAATCGGCAAAGGAGCTGTGGTCCCAATCCACATAGATAGAGTAGCGACTAGAACGGTTGCTAATGATGATAGGCAGCTTTTGCAGCTCATCTGGCTTGGTGTAGCGTGCAGCCAAGCCAAAACCAACCCCCAGGGTGTCTTGTAAATTTTGTTCTTGCAATTGCTGCTTCAAGTCATCCGGCTCAAACCGCACGGTGAATCGTGCATCCAGCGATTTGATCGCCTCGTTGATCACATAGGTGACGCAAATAATGTAAATGGCTAAAATCAGCAGATCAAACTGATTCATTGCTCAATCATCTTTGGCCGTAGACTTGACCGTAGAAATATTTTCAAACCAACCCCTCCGCCAGAAAAAAGCACAGAGGCTCACTGTAATCAGCAACATCAAGGCTAAGCAGGTTGGATACCCCAAGTACCAGTTCAACTCAGGCATATTCCAAGGAGAGATTTCTGTGTTGAAATTCATGCCATAAATACCAGCCACAAAAGTCAGGGGAATAAAAATGGCTGAAATCACTGTGAGAGTTTTCATAATCTCGTTCATGCGGTTGCTGACCGAGGATAGGTAGACATCCATCAAGCTAGAAGCTAACTCTCGATAGGTTTCCACCATGTCAAGCACCTGAACTGTATGGTCATAGCAGTCCCGCAAGTAAATCTGCACGTCATGGCTAATCAGGTCACTGCCGTCACGAATTAGCATGTTAATGGCATCGCGTTGAGGCCAAATAGAGCGGCGTAGGGTCAGCAGTTCTCGCTTGATTCCATGAATTTTTTCGAGGGTTTGTCTGGTAGGGTTTGAGACAACCTCGTCTTCTAACTCCTCAATCCGTTCTCCATAGGCTTCTAAAACCGGAAAAAACCCGTCAATAATCGAGTCTAAGAGGGCATAGGTGAGGTAATCAGACTTTTGTTTCCGAATCGTTCCTTTATTACAGCGAATTCGCTCTCGGACTGGCCCGAAAGAGTCATGGTCTGGTTCTTCTTGTACAGTCAACAGATAATGCTGCCCCAAGATAAAGCTCACTTGCTCACTAATGAAGCTTTGCCCGTTGGCTTGCAGCGTTACCATCCGCGCTACGATTAACAGTTGGTCTTCGTACTCTTCAACCTTGGGTCGCTGCGGCACGTTGACGATATCTTCCAGGACGAGCGGATGCAAATTGAATACATGGCCTAACCGCTTCAAGATGTCCTCACTGCCTAGCCCTTTCACATCCACCCAAGACACTGATTCAGTATCCAGGTAAGGCTCACAGTCTTCTGGTGCTTCAATCTCTACTTTTGTCGCTTTGGTGTCACTGTAGTCAATCAGAACTATGACTGGGGGGGGCGCATCGACCTCAATCTTGAGCGTTCCGGGCATGCTCCCGGGCTGGTCATAGAAATAGTCAATATAGGACGGTTCGTCTCCTAAAAGACTTGCTTCAGACAAGTCGAAAGCGTTCTTAGGAGTTTGGGAATTGAAACCACGCAATGGTTGACTCGGTCGGTTAGACATAGAGAGTTTTGGACAAGACGCGCACCGCCATCTTAAGCAATTCAATCAGGATTGAGTACTATTCCAGGACGTTAATTTTGCTGGTTGGGCAAAGTTCACTCCACCCAAGTCCAGAAATCTCATGGGATGAAGTTTTACGCCTAAAGCTAAAAAAGCAGCAGCTTGTAATAGCTACTGCTCCAATGAGTTTAGATGTTCAAACTAGCGTTGTAGCAGCAGGCCTACATCATGCCCATGCCGCCCATACCACCCATGCCACCCATGCCGCCCATGCCACCCATACCGCCCATGCCGCCCATATCTGGAGCACCAGCAGGAGGGTTCTTCTCAGGTCGCTCGACGATCACAGCTTCTGTGGTCAAGACCATGCTAGCGACAGAAGCCGCATCTAGCAGCGCCGATCGCACAACTTTAGCAGGGTCAATCACCCCAGCGGCGATCATGTCCTCGAACTTCTCAGAAATGACGTTGTAGCCCATGTTGAAGTCCATGTCACGCACTTTTTCCACGATGACAGAGCCTTCAACCCCTGCGTTGTCAGCAATCTGACGCAAAGGTGCTTCCAAAGCTTTAATCACGATATCAGCCCCAATCTTCTCTTCATCGTTTAGCTGGGCTTTGATTTCTTCCACCTTTTTAGTTAAGTGGATCAAGGTAGCCCCACCACCGGGTACTGTGCCTTCTTCTACGGCTGCTTTGGTAGCGTTCAAAGCATCTTCGATCCGCAGTTTCCGGTCTTTCAGTTCGGTTTCAGTCGCTGCCCCGACTTTGATCACAGCCACGCCACCTGCTAACTTAGCGAGGCGTTCTTGCAGCTTTTCTTTGTCGTAGTCTGAGTCGGTTCTTTCTAGCTCTTGGCGAATTTGGCTGACTCGCTTTTCAATGTCAGATTTTGTGCGATCGCTAACCTCAGCCACAATCGTGGTGTTGTCTTTAGTGATCGTTACTTTCCGAGCGGTTCCCAACATCTCTAGAGAGACGGCATCCAAGGTCAGGCCGACATCTTCAGAAACCATCTGGCCGCCAGTCACCACGGCAATATCTTGCAACATGGCTTTGCGGCGTTCACCAAAGCTGGGAGCTTTTACGGCAGCAGCATTCAAGACACCCCGCATTTTGTTGACTACCAAGGTAGCAAGGGCTTCACCCTCAATGTCCTCAGCAATAATCAATAGCGGCTGACCAGAGCGAGCAACTTTCTCCAGAACAGGCACTAGCTCTTGGATGGAACCAATTTTCTTGTCTGTGAGCAAAATGCGGGCGTTTTCGTAGTCCACCAGCATCCGTTCGCCATCGGTGACGAAGTAGGGAGAAATGTAACCCCGGTCGAACTGCATCCCTTCTACGACTTCAAGTTCGGTAGATAGAGACTTCGATTCTTCTACGGTGATTACGCCATCTTTGCCCACCCGATTCATGGCTTCGGCAATCATGGCTCCTACTTCTTCATCACCACCGGAAGAAACAGTGGCAACTTGAGCGATCGCGTCTCCTTCAACGGGTCTCGCGACCGCTCTGATTTCTTCTGCTAAGAGAGCTACTACCTTTTCGATCCCCCGGCGGAGGCTCACCGGATTAGTACCCGCAGCCACATTCTTTAAGCCTTCTCGAATCAGAGCTTGGGCTAGCACTGTGGCAGTCGTGGTACCATCCCCAGCAATATCCTTGGTTTTAGAAGCCACTTCCCGAATTAGCTGGGCTCCCGTCTGCTCTAAAGGATCTTCGAGTTCAATTTCTTTCGCGATCGTGACACCGTCATTAACGATCTGAGGTGCCCCGTACTTTTTCTCTAGCACCACGTTGCGGCCTTTGGGCCCTAGAGTAATCCGAACGGCATCTGCTAACGCATTCACACCTCGTTCCAACGCTCGCCGAGATTCTTCGCTGAATGCAACAATTTTTGCCATATTTCGTTCCCTACGCTTCCAACTAGAATTTAGCACTCTATCGGAATGAGTGCTAAACCGATCGCCTTCTTTGTAGAAATAAGCAGGGTTAAACCAGCGATCGCCTTACACTTGCAATTCAGGATGGATGAATCGGTATCCCGCAGTTTTGAGCTTTTGGTTAGATACCTTCGCATTGTAGGGGCGAGCACTAAGTTGCGATTCGTCCCAATTCACAGGGGCTAGATTGTAGCGCTGACACACCTGCTCAATCAGTTCTCGACTGGTTAGCGTCACTTCTTGCACCAGATTATATATTCCCTGGAGTTGGTGCTCTTGGGCAAAGGCGATCGCGCCCACGATGTCATCTAGGTGAATCCAATTACTCGGCTCTGCTCCTGTTCCTGGTCGAGTCGTGCCCGCCGCTCGCCCAAAAATTCGCTGGAGTTCTCGTCCTGGCCCATAAATACCGCCTAGCCGCAGTACACAAACCTTGAGTTGAGAATTCGCAGTGTTGAGCAATACCTGTTCAGTTTCCGCCAGAATTTCACCGTTGCGGTTGGCAGGTTGAACGGGTGAGGTTTCATCTACCCAATTGCCCTGCTGGTCACCATAAACGGCATAGCTCCCTGTGTAAATGAGTTGCTGCACACTCGGCGTTTGAGCGAGAACCTTAACTAAAGTTTTGGCGGTGTGCAGATAAGTTTCTTCATAGCTGTTAGGGGTACGCGCCCCCACACTCAGCAGCACGACTTGTTGATCCGCCAAAGCCTCAGCTAGTGAGGTTTCATCATTGCCTTGGGCTAAAACGGCATGGTCTGCGATCGCCTCCAGTTCTGACAAACGCGGCACGCTGGTTGTGGTAGCCGTGACAGTCCAGCCCGCTTGCTGCCAATGTCGAGCGGTTGCCATCCCGACATACCCACAGCCAATAATTGCAACTTTCACAGATCCTCCTTTCTTCTTCAGCAAACACAAAAAAACGGTAGAGGATTTAACGCTCTACCGCTTAACTATTAGTTATTTCTCAGAACTAAAGGCTATTCGGCCGCTTGAGGCAGTAGCTCGCGCTTCTCACCTTTCAGCACCTTCACCTGACCCTCATCTACATCCATAACGGCGGTGTCGCCATCCTGGATTCGGCCAGAGAGGATTTCTTCAGCGAGGCTATCTTCTAACAACCGCATGATGGCTCGACGTAACGGTCTAGCACCATAGCTGGGGTTGTAGCCTTCTTCCACCAACCGATCCTTGAACCGCTCAGTGACTTCCAGCGTGATGCCTTGCTCGCCGAGACGACGGAAGACCTCGTTTAGCATGATGTCGGCGATTTCCTTGACCTCGTCCTTCGTAAGTTGACGGAAGACAATAATCTCGTCAAGACGGTTAAGGAATTCTGGGCGGAAGTACTGTTTCAGTTCTTCGTTGACCAGCGAGCGGATGCGGTTGTACTGAGAATCAGCTTGGCTCTCTGCTGAGAACTCAAAGCCGAGACCACCGCCACCCTTCTCAATTACCTTAGAACCGATGTTGGAGGTCATGATCAGCAGCGTGTTCTTGAAGTCTACTGTGCGGCCCTTGGCATCGGTCAAACGACCATCTTCCAAGATCTGCAACAGCATGTTGAACACATCCGGGTGGGCTTTCTCGATTTCATCGAACAGCACCACTGTGTAAGGCCGACGACGGACTGCTTCAGTCAACTGACCGCCTTCGTTGTAGCCAACGTAGCCCGGAGGCGAACCGATTAGCTTGGAAACGGTATGACGCTCCATGTATTCCGACATGTCAAGACGGATCATGGCATCTTCGGAACCAAAGAAGTAAGCTGCCAATGCCTTGGTCAACTCAGTCTTACCAACCCCGGTAGGACCGGAGAAGATAAAGCTCGCGATCGGGCGGTTGGGGTTCTTCAAGCCAACTCGTGCTCGACGAATGGCACGAGACACAGCCTTAACCGCTTCGTCCTGTCCAATTAAACGCCCATGCAAGGTGTCTTCCATGTGGAGCAGCTTTTCAGACTCAGACTCGGTGAGCTTGTTCACAGGGACACCTGTCCAAGAAGCCACGATATGAGCAATGTCTTCTTCATCCACCATTGGAGAAGCATCTTCATTGCCAGGTTCAGCCTTCTTGGTTTGAGCGATCGACCGGATTTCAGTTTTGATTTCCATTTCGCGATCGCGCAACTCACCCGCCCGATCAAAGTCCTGTGCCCGCACTGCATCATCTTTCTCTTTCAGAACTTGACGAAGTTCCTTATCGAGTTCTTTAGCAGCAGGAGGTAATTGCGAGTTTAGTAAACGGACTCTAGAGCCCGCTTCGTCAATCAAGTCAATCGCCTTGTCAGGCAAGAAGCGATCGGAAATGTAGCGATCCGACAGCTTAGCCGCAGCGTCTAAGGCAGCATCAGAAATTTTTAGCTTATGGTGCTGTTCGTAGCGCTCACGCAAACCGCGTAGGATTTCGATGGTTTCATCCACGCTGGGTTCACCCACCATCACAGGCTGGAAGCGACGCTCTAGCGCAGCATCCCGCTCAATGTGCTTGCGGTATTCATCCAAGGTGGTAGCACCAATACATTGCAGCTCACCTCTGGCTAAGGCAGGCTTGAGGATGTTGGCTGCGTCGATCGCGCCTTCAGCCGCCCCTGCACCAATCAAGGTGTGAACTTCATCGATTACCAGGATGACATTTCCGGCAGAACGGATTTCATCCATGATTTTCTTCAAGCGTTCTTCAAACTCACCTCGATACTTGGTGCCTGCTACCAGCAAACCAATATCGAGTGTGACCACGCGCTTGTCTTCCAGAATGTCTGGAATATCGTTGTTAGCGATGCGCTGGGCCAAACCTTCGGCGATCGCCGTCTTACCGACCCCTGGCTCCCCAATCAAGACTGGGTTGTTTTTGGTCCGACGGCCCAAGATTTGGATGACGCGCTCAATCTCTTTCTGACGACCCACGACGGGATCGAGCTTTCCTTCCGCCGCCATTTGGGTCAGGTTAGAGCCAAATTCATCCAGGGTAGGAGTCTTCGTCCGACCGCCCCCTGGCGTTGTTGAAACTTCTGCGGTTTCACCCAACATGCGGATGACTTGTGTCCGTACCTTGGAGAGGTCAACTCCAAGATTTTCCAGCACTCTAGCTGCAACGCCTTCGCCCTCCCGAATCAGACCTAAGAGCAGGTGTTCGGTGCCAATGTAGTTGTGTCCCAACTGCCGAGCTTCTTCCAAGGACAGTTCCAAGACACGTTTGGCGCGAGGAGTGAACGGAATTTCTACAGCAACGAAGCCAGAACCTCGACCAATGATTTTTTCTACTTCAATCCGAGCGTCTTTGAGATTGACACCCATAGACTTCAGTACTTTGGCGGCGACGCCGGTCCCTTCTCCAATTAGACCCAGGAGGATCTGTTCTGTACCTACAAAGTTGTGCCCAAGGCGGCGAGCCTCTTCTTGGGCCAACATAATTACCTTAATGGCTTTCTCTGTAAAGCGTTCAAACATGGCGTGTATCCATCACCTGCTGCGTTGCCGGTACGCTGATTTTAGCATAGGGAAATTTTGCTGCTATCATCCGCAAGATAGCAGCAATACAGACCGAGCGATCCCAATTCAAGGTGGCGATCGCTGAAGTTTTTGAATATTTACTTCCGAAGGGAGATTTTCGACAAAGATTTGTTACAAAGTCAAGGGGTCAGCCCCAAGTTCTCCAAGCTCAAGGATTGCCCAGTTCCGGCAAGTGCCACCCTGCTTGGTGTAGCCGAGCCTGAACCTGATCTTGCCAATCTATAAGTGCTTGACCAAACTCAGGTGATTGTAGCCCACCACGCCACAAAATCAAGGCATCTTCCCCGGTTTCTTCGTAATAACGCCGTCGCCGCCCTGCTTCTTGGAAGCCAAACTTCTCATAAAGTAACAATGCAGGTTGATTAGAGGCGCGAACTTCTAGAGTGGCTCGCTCTAAACCTCGCTGTCGCGCTTTCTTAAGGAGCGCATACAAGAGAGTTTGGCCCAATCCTTGAGCTTGGTAGTTAGGATGCACCGCTACGATGGTGATGTGAGCTTCATCGACGATCGCCCAAAAGCAGCCCAAACCAACGAGTGGAGCAGCCGGATCATCCTTAGATTCCAGTTCTATAGGCTGTTTCTCTAAAGTTTGGTGAGCTTGGCTGGTTTGCAGGACTAATAATTCACTGTTTGGGCTCTCTAGTTCTCTTCGATAACCCTCCAAAGTCCATAGGCCCCCGAAACACAACTGATCGAGGACTAGAGTGGCGGGCAACAATTCTGGAGTTAATGATTGGAGATCCAGGAAATTCACGAGAAGTCTGGGTCGAAAGCTCTGGATGCACAGCCCTCAATTGTACACTGAGAAACAAGACGCACTCACGCCTGTCAACTAACAAGGACAACTATTACGCAATGGTATCGACTTACTCTGTGGAGGTTCAGAACTCTGGCCGTCAGTATTTACCTGCCCCTGGAGATGCTGCGGCAACCCGATCCCCAAACCAATTCCTTTTGCCCCTGACCGCTCAAGTCAATGGGCAGGATCACTTGGAAGTTGGGGGTTGTGACGTTACGGAATTGGTGCAGCAGTTTGGTTCGCCACTGTACGTTGTGGATGAAGAAACGCTACGCACAACCTGCCGCCAATACCGTGATGCTTTTAATCAATATTACCCCGGCGAATCTCAGGTTCTTTATGCCTCCAAAGCTTGGAGTTGTCTAGCCATCTGCGCGATCGCAGCTAGTGAAGGATTAGGTATTGATGTCGTTTCTGGCGGCGAGCTTTACACAGCACTGCAAGCAAGAGTTAGCCCCGACAAGCTCTATTTTCACGGCAATAACAAATCAGTTGCAGAACTTGAGTTTGCGGTGGAATCGGGTTGCAACATTGTGGTGGATAACTGGCTGGAGTTGAAAACCCTAGCTGGGATGCCTGCTAGAGAAACACCCATCCGCATTCTGTTGCGCTTAACACCTGGAATCGAGTGCCACACCCATGAATACATCCGCACTGGGCACTTAGATAGCAAGTTCGGCTTTGATCCCAACCAACTGGATGAAGTCTTTACCTTCGTTAGTCAGCAGCCCACATTAAATTGTGCTGGCTTGCATGCTCACATTGGCTCCCAAATTTTTGAACTACAACCTCACCAAGATTTAGCAGGGGTAATGGTGCAGTGGCTAAGTAAAGCCGCAGGTTATGGTCTCTCCATTCAAGAGCTCAATATTGGCGGTGGTTTAGGGATTCGCTACACCGAATCCGATGACCCTCCCAGCATTGACGCTTGGGTAAAGGTGATCAGTGAGGCGATCGCGGCAGCTTGCCAAGCCCAAAATATTGCCCTACCAAAACTCCTTTCCGAACCAGGGCGATCGCTCGTCGGTCCTACTTGCATTACGGCTTACACAATGGGTAGCCAGAAGACGGTGCCTGACATTCGCACCTATGTCACGGTCGATGGTGGCATGTCTGATAACCCCAGACCGATCACCTACCAATCAGTTTATCGGGCTGTGGTTGCGAACAAAATGTCAGCGGCCATGTCTGAGACGGTGGCGATCGCGGGCAAGCATTGTGAATCCGGCGATATCTTGATCAAAGAAGCCAGCCTGCCCCAAACGGAACCCGGCGATACTCTCGTCGTAATGGGCACAGGAGCCTACAATTACAGCATGGCTTCTAACTACAATCGGTTGCCTCGCCCGGCAGCAGTTTTAGTTAGAGCTGGAGAAGCCAACCTGATCCTGCAGCGGGAAACTTACCAAGATCTAATTCGACAGGATCGCCTACCAGAGCGCCTGAGCGGATTAACGGCCTAACCCGCCAACCTGATTTGGAGCTAGCTTGCTAGTTTCTTCACGATCAGGTAGCCATGCAGTAACTTGCACAAGGCTTAACCGAAATATTCTTGACTGGCAACTGGGAGGCTAGAAGGCTGCACAGCCTCTCAGTTGTCCCCGTTGAGGCGCAAGCGTAATTCAGGTTCTGATGGGACAATTGTGGAAGCGATGGCTGGCTGATCCAGGTTGGACTCAGTCTTTGCTGCTTCAAATTATTGATATTGGACTGGTGCTACTCCTGACGTATATGGTGCTCATCATTATTGGTGAGCGCCGGACACTCTGGATGGTGCGGGGATTCATTATCCTAATGCTAGCCGCAGCCGTCAGCACCAACTTGAAGCTCAAACTTTTGAGTTTTGTCTTGAACAGCTTGGTGATTGGCTCTGCTGTCTCAATGGCCTTTATCTTGCAAGCAGAGTTTCGCCGCTTTCTAGAGCAGTTGGGGCGGGGTGAAATTCTGCAATTGTTTCAACCTTCACGCCGCGCTATTCCCAAACCTGACAATGTCATTGATGAGATTGTCGATGCAGTCAAAGAACTTTCGCAAAACCGCATCGGAGCGCTATTGATTTTAGAAACCAGTGCTCCGATTGATGAGCGCGATTTTTCAGTGCCAGGCGTGAGGTTGAACGCTGAAGTTTCCAAAGAACTAATCCAGACCTTATTCCAACCCACTACCCTACTTCATGATGGTGCGGTTTTAATCCGAGCTTCCCGCATCATGGCTGCTGGCGTCATTTTACCCATCTCAGAGCGTACTGCTTCCCGGCAATTAGGGACACGTCACCGAGCTGCGATGGGAATCACTGAGCGAATCGAAAATTGTATGTGTATTGTTGTATCTGAAGAAACAGGGTCGATTTCCCTAGCAGAAAGGGGAACACTCAATCGGCCCCTGACCAGCAGTAAACTGAAAGAACTCTTAGAAGCAAGCTTCTCTCCATCCGTTGACCGCGAAGCAGTTGCCTCAGATTTACGCAACTTTGGTCGTCAAATTGGGTCTCAAGGATTGGCACTCATTTCACGTTTACTTCGTTTGCCCTCTTCGGCCTCTCGGGAAAAAAAATGACTGCAAAGCCAACCATCTTACAAGATCTGCCTGCTGATCTAGATCGAGAGCGGCTGCCTAAGCATGTAGCTGTAATCATGGATGGCAATGGTCGCTGGGCTAAGCGCCAAGGTCTACCTCGGATCATGGGCCACCGCCGAGGAGTAGACGCGCTTAAGGATCTGTTGCGCTGCTGTCGCGATTGGGGAGTTCAAGCTCTAACGGCCTATGCCTTTTCTACAGAAAATTGGGGGCGACCGTTTGAAGAAGTTGACTTTTTGATGACACTATTCGAGCGGGTGTTGCGGCAAGAACTCCGCGAAATGATGCGAGAAAATGTCCGCATTACTTTTGTGGGTAATTTGGACGCGCTACCTCAATCTCTGCGAGCCGAGATTGAGCGCTCTATGGCTGAAACTCGGAATAATTCTGGCATTCACTTTACGGTTGCCACGAACTATGGAGGGCGGCAAGAAATTTTGCAAGCTTGTCGAGCGATCGCCACTCAAGTCCAGCAGGGACACTTGCAGCCAGAAGATATTGATGAGGCAGTGTTTGAGCAGCATCTCTATACCGCAGGCGTGGGCGATCCAGACTTGCTGATTCGGACCAGTGGCGAAATGCGACTGAGCAATTTTTTGCTTTGGCAGATGGCTTATTCCGAGCTTTATGTGACAGATACGCTCTGGCCTGACTTCGATCGCGCTGAGTTCCACCAAGCTTTATGCGCTTATCAACAACGGCATCGTCGCTTTGGCAAGCTCTAAGCCGTGAGGTGAATCAAATAAACCTATGGGCTAACTAAGGCCCAGAGAATATGGCATCTTCCACATCCTGGCGGCTGAGCAAATACTTAAAGGAGCGCTGAATCGCCTCCCCCCCCACTTCCAGATAACGTACTGTCAGTTGGTCTACATCTAGATACAACTCGGCTTTCCATGCGGGTTTTGCTATACGCCAGCAGTGAAGTTCTGCTGGGTCTTGTTCGCAACCTTGTTCAGTTAACCAAGTTTCAAGGTCTGGTAGGGAGTGATTATAGAGGGGAGTGTCACTAGAAGGTAGCGTCATAAATCTCAAAGATTGCGTAGACCAAAATTGTGCACAGAATGAGCCTCAAGAAGCAACTCAGGAATACTACCAATTCTCTAAATTGGATTTGTAGACCCTCGTAGGGGCGAATAACCATTCACTCCTACAACTGAGAATTTTTTTGATTGGCATCAGAATCTAAAACCTTAGCAGATGGAGCTGCCAGTTCTGATCTCGCTGTCTCAATTTGCTCACTAGGAGCACTCTGACTCTGCAATTGCAAAGGATGAAAGGCAATATCGCCTCTCGTTAGACCAATCGCGATCGCTAGCACCAAGCAAGCTACAAACGTGACACCCAAGATAAATAAAGCAAAGATTTCTCCAGGTGACAGGGGCCGATCGGTAGGGTCTAAATAGGCAGAGGAAGAATAGCGCCGAGATTGTGAGGCAGAACGGTTAAGGTCTGCTGGAGCTTGCATCACATGCAGGCGGGAATAACCAATTTTGAGGTCGTAAGCAACACGACGCTCCGGGTTACTGACGGTAGCATAGGCTTCATTGAGTTGCTGAAACTTTGCTGTGGCGATCGCTGGAGGCAACGTAGTGGTATCAGGATGCAATTGTTTGCTCAGATCGCGATAAGCTCGCCGGATTTGTTGCGGTGATGCCGAAGGATGCAATCCTAGCAGGGCGTAGTAATTAGGAGCCGCAGTTTTTGGCAGTGGCGACCCTTGATTCACCTGATTTGGCGTTGCTCCATCTTGAGTCACGCGAGTTCCCACCCTACCTAGCTTTTGATTATTCTAACCAGGTTTCTGAGTAAAATTCCTAGCTCCAGCTTGCTGTCGCTCTACTAAGCCACAAATGGCGGCTAACAGCAACCAGCCTAAAACATTGATGCGGATATCAAACAAAGTTACATCAAATAAGTTGAACAAGGTGCAAGCCAAAAATGCCACTAAATAGGTAAACAAAATCAGGCGATCGCTTTGCTGCAAAGGATCTGAGGCAGGATTCCAAGATAGGAACAACTGCACGCCACGATACACCATCCAACCCACCAATCCTACTAAGAGCAAGGTCGCGAACACGCCTGTCTCTGCCATCAACATCAATGGCAAACTGTGAGGATGGCCCATAAAGATTTGCCACTTGGCTTGATACAGCGGAGTAAAGTTGCGTAAGCCCCAACCTGTGAAAGGCCGCTGCTCGGCTAGAGACCAAGCAAACTGCCATTGGGTTGCCCGGAGAGTGGCGACAGGGCGATTGGGATATAACTCATCCGACAGTCTTGCCCAGAGAAACGCTGGAACAATCAGTCTGAGTGGAGCCTTGATGACCGCAGGGCCAAAAGCCGCTCCGCCAATGCCAGCAACAGCTATACCAACCGCAATCACTAGCCAGCGCCAACCGAGATACAAAGCATAAGTTAGGCAAGCCAAGCCTGCTAAGACCCAAGCATTGCGGGAGTTCGTGAGGAGAAGCGCGATCGCATTTCCTAGCACGACAGCAGCTAAAAAGCACCAACGCCACCAAGCGATACTCGATGAAGTGGAAGCGTTTAGGGCAGGATATGGCTCCTCGGATAGTGCCGCGATCGCGGGTTCCGCAATTGATTGCAACTGGCTCCTACGGCCTGGAAACGCATCGATCCACAGTCCAATTGCCAAAATAAACGCAATCACCAAGTAATTGGCCAAGACATTGGCATAGGCAAAAATCGAAGACATGCGACCCAAAGGATTGCCGCCTCGTTCCACACCCAGCTCGACAATAATTCCCAGCAAACGTAAATGTCCTGCCCAGCCCCAAAACTGCTGACCCAAACCAATAATGACCACGGGCACAGAAGTTAAAATCAAGACCCAAGCAAGCTGTCGTAACTGAGCAGGTGTTTGAATCAGCGTACTGAAGGCTGTAAACAAAAAGAATAGCGGTAAGAAGTTAGCCAAGCCCAAGAGTGCCGCAGTGCGATCGTAAGCAAAAATTGCTGCCACCACAAACCACAAGCTTAGAACCGCCAAACCCCGATTGAAAGGACGCTGTTTCATCCAGGCAGCTTGCTTAATCCAAGTAGCGATCGCGGCTCCCAACAAGCTCAAGCCACCCAACAAAGGGCTAAAGGGAAACAGGAGCAAACCAATTTGAACCCAGTGCCAAGGCATTTGCAGATGCCGTTGCGAATGGGTCTGTAAGTGGAATAACTTGTTCAAGGTTGCTTCCTACACTGGTTCCCAAGCCGCTTCAAGGCAATCGGCGCGAGTCAAGCGAATTTGCGCCAAAGCAAACACTGTGGGAATCACCCGACCATAGTTAGTTGCGATCGCCCGCCAGCCTAAATCGGCAAAAAACAAAGCCCACATCGCTGGCCCCACAAAAGCCAAAACGCTGCGAGTCACGCCATAGCGAGCCGCACTGAGAGCCATCCCTTGTTTCGCGGTTTGTAGCGCCACGTAACTTTCAAACTGAGCGGCTGCCACAGCGCCACCTTTCGCGATCGCTTGCTGGGCTACTTGGTAAGTTGCAAAGTGGTAGGCAAACTGTTTTGCGATCAATTGCATCAACATGGGACGCACAATTGAGCTAATCGCCAAAGCGCTACCCCCCTTGACCAGCAATCCCATTGGATCTTGCTGCACTGCCAGAGGTAGCTGATCTCGAATTTCAGAGCGAGCTAGCGATTGTTGTACCCGCAGCGTCAAAGCTCCTTTTTCTTTGGTCGATAGTTGTTTCCAGGCACGACTCAGCAGATTGAGAAACACTTCCGCTTCTAAGTCAGTGGTGGACAATTCTTCGGAGTAAGGAATTCTGAGGTAGCGGCAAACTTGAATTAAACATTGGCGATAAGTGATGCGATCGGCATGACCTTGCAGCACTGTCATGCCATCTGCCGCTAAGAACCGAAAGCGTTGCTCTAAGGCATCTAGCCAAGCTTGTCGCCCTTGGCTTTGCACATCCATCGGGTCCGGGGTATACAGGTAGTCAATTGGGTTAAACTTACGGCGAAACAAAATCTCAGTTAGCTCACCTAATTCTTCTTCAGTCGCTAACTCCAAGGCTGCTCTTAGCTCGTCCGCCATAAATTCCTCCACAACTGCACTGTTAACCCCGCTGTCCCATATTCTACTCTTAGCGATTGGCTGTTCGCTGTTGGCTTGTTCCCTATTGGCCCGATGCAAATTCTCTAGGAGACTCAACATTCGTGTTTGATGTTGCTGTGGTTGGAGCTGGCATTGCAGGCATTAGTTGCGCTCAGCAGTTGCGGCAATGGGGCTATCGCGTTGTCGTAGTAGAAAAGTCGCGGGGGTTAGGTGGCCGCATTGCCACTCGTCGAGTGCAGGACACTTGCGCGGATCATGGAGCCCGCTATCTCAGTGTCCAAGGAGAGCATTTGGCCCGACTCATTCCAGTTTTGTGCGCAAACCAAATTCTAAGAACTTGGATAGATAGCGTTTATGAACTAGGGAGCGATCGCTACTTACATGCACCGCAACCTCAAGACATTTATCCTCGTTATACAGCCCTCGCAGGAATGAGCGCGATCGCTAAATTCTTAGCAACTGGATTAGACATTCAGCGGAGCCAGCGAGTAGAAGCGATCGCCTTGACCCCAGAAAATACTTGGCAACTGACTTTGGGAAACCCCAGTGATCCTGCTGCAACCCCTACAACATTGGCTGCTCAAGCAGCGGTTGTAGCGATTCCTGCCCCGCAAGCCCTGACCTTGCTCAAGCCTTTGGAAGAAACAATACCTGCTGATGACTTCTTTGAAACTTTACGCGCGGTTAAATATCATCCTTGCATCACTGCGGTCGCAGGTTATGCTCGCGATCGCCAAGCTGATTTAGCCAGCCACGATCCACCCTGGCAAGCTGTCACCTGTCCTGACGATTCAATGATTGATTGGATTAGCCTGGAGAACAGTAAGCGCCCCAGTCAAGTTTCAGAACCACAGCCGCCCACTTTTGTCATCCAAAGTAGTGCTGCCTTTGCTCAGAAAAACTTAGAAACTTCTGATTTACCAGCAGTGGGGCGTCAACTCTTAGACTATGCCGCCCAGGTTTTCTTTGCTTGGCTCGACGCCCCCGACTGGTTACAAGTTCACCGCTGGCGCTATGCCTTTCCTGATCAGGGTTGGCTAGCACCTTGTTTAGTTGCCCCAACCGCTTTACCACTCGTTTGTAGTGGCGATTGGTGCGGGGGGATTCAGATCGAAAGCGCTTTGAAATCTGGACTGGCAGCAGCAGCCGAAATTAATCGTCAGCTTCGGAATCTACCCCTGCCAGAAACCAGCTTTTGGCATACCATTTCCAGTCACTCTGTCGATTCCACGGGCTGAAGCAAATTCAAGCAATGACCCGGAATTTCTTGCTATTGCCTTTCATACTTAGGCCCTTAGCAAGCTTGACTGCATCTCAATGGGAAACCCTGGGAGACTAGTCTGTCGCTTCAGCGCCGTCTCTTGCGCCCTCTTGATCTGTTTCAGTTTCTTCAGCCCGGTTGTCATTACCGAAGCGTCTCTTGCCAAAGCGGCCTTTGTTGGTGCGCTTACGGAACTTGCGAGCGTAAGCTTCATTACGGAGAGCTTTTTCTTTCTTTAAGTTGCGGCGTTTAGCCATGTTTACCTCTTTGAATCTATCTGCCACGCGAAAAGCGATCGCTTTTTCAAACTTCTGCGAGAAGCGATCTCAAGCCAGCGATCTAAAAACCAGAACGCCTAAAAAAATCGGTCAGATGTTTACTCTAACCTAATCTGTGACTCTCACCCAAACAGCTCAGCCTTTAATTTTAGCTGAATTGCGGTTGACAGAGCAGTTGGCAAAGCTGTTAACCGAAAAAGGCCAAGCTTTCAAAGCCAATTAGAGTTACAGTTTAGCCATTTTGGCAGCCAACTCTAGGGCATCGGCTGGAGTAGTGATTAGTCCCTCAGCTCGTGCCAACTGAATCTCAGCTAAAAGTTGCCCAATTTGCGGGCCAGCGGCCAGCTTTAAATGCGTCATCAGGTCTTGACCACTGACAAGAGGCATAGGATGCGCGACTGGATCGTCGGGAGTTAGAAAACGCTCAATCAGCCCCAACAGCACTGATATTGGTACACCTACAGCTAAAGCCCGCACCATCAGCGCTGGGAATACAGGGCCGACCGATTGAAACAGAAAATACTGCTCTCGACAAGACAAACCAGCTGTGACGCTAACTGCTTGTAACTGAGGCAAAAACTTAATAATAGTTAGGGCCGCTTGAATCTCGGCTCGGCTGTATTTCAAGTTCAATAACTCTACCTCAGCCTGCACTAGGTCTGGAGACAGCAAACTAGCTAGCTTGGCCACCGTAATCCAAGTGCGATGATCGCCTGCAAGCTTGGCTTTAGCGGCTCCCGCCTCAACACCAGAGTTGCTATTAGCAGATTTGTTGCTCGTGGCGCTGGATGAATTTTTAGTGCCTTTACGACTAGCTTTGGTAGTGTGGCGTAGGGAGGCATAAAGTTCAGCTTTGAAGCTAGGACAAGCGGCCACCAAACTGATCGCTGAGCGATCGATCGCCGCAATTTGAGCCAGACTCTGAGCAGTGGCTTGAGGAAACCAAGCTTGGAGCAAGCCATCTTGCCAGGCGGCGGTCAACCACGGAGTGCCCTGAGCGCTGCCAAACAAATAGTTGAGTTCTGACTGGATGCGCTCGGCGGCAACCTGGCTTAAGTAAGGAGAAAACTGACGAATCACAGCCCGCGTTTCCGCATCTAGGCTAAAGCCCAACTGAGCTGCTTGGCGATAAGCCCGCAACAGACGTAGAGGATCTTCGCGCAAGTTTTCCGAAGCCACCATGCGGATCGAGCTTTGCTTCAAATCCACAAAGCCTTGCAGCGGGTCAATCAACTCTTCGGTATGCGGATTGTAGGCGATCGCATTCACCGTAAAGTCCCGCCGCTGGAGGTCAATTTCGAGGCTAGACCCCATTTGTTGCGCAAAATCTGCGGTAGCTTGCTCAAACACCACGCGGGCAATTTGCCGCTCTGCGTCTAATAAAACAAAGCCAGCCTTGTGATGATGCGCGATCGCTTGAGCCGTTTCCACTGCCTTTTCTGGCATGACAAAGTCGAGGTCTAGGTAATCGGCATGACGACCGAGCAACGCATCACGCACCACACCTCCCACCAAATAGGCAGGCTGAGGCAACCATTGCAAACCAAAAGGCCAAGTTTGAGGCGATAAAACAGATAAAGAAATTGAAGAAGTAGCGTACATGGAAACAAAAATCAATCGAGCGGCTAGCCAAGAATTGACTCGCCTAAGCTAGAGTAACAGAAAGACATGCGGGGTCTGGTAAACCCATCTTGTCAACCTACGGAGAGGTTCTGATCATGTGCATTTGTGTGAACTGCCACTACGTAGATCGCTGCACCACGTATCATGCAGTCGAAGGGCAGCATCAACAGCCTCACCTCACAAATACACCAGATTTTGAAGCGGTTGAACCTACTATTAATGTCAATATCCGTTCCTCAGAGGATGAAATCCAGATGGAATGGGATGTAGTTGGCTGTCAGAGCTTCAAGCAAGAAACAGGTAAGTGGGCTAACTTACGCCCAGGCGAGTTAGTTCCAACTTAACTTGGTTGCGATGTTTCCAACCAATTTCTTGGAGTTTCTCAGGATTGCAGCTGCGATCGCCAGATAAAGCACATTTAGCTACCTGGAAATCTGGAGGAACGGCGTAGGATAAACTCAGTGAACTTGGGTTCCTAGGGTATGCGCTACTGCCTCAATCCGGTTTGTCGAAATCCGCACCACGCAGAGCCAGCCAAGTTCTGTGAAACTTGTGGCTTTAAGCTTGTTTTGGGCGATCGCTACTGCGCCATCGAACCCATTGGGCAGGGGGGTTTTGGCAGAACTTTTTTGGCTTTAGATGACTACAAGCCTTCCAAGCCGCGCTGTGTGATTAAGCAGTGCTTTCCCCTGCCCCAAAGCATTCGTAACCCGATTAAAGCAGCCGAGCTATTTCGGCTAGAAGCCGTTCGGCTAGAAGAATTAGGCCACCACCCTCAGATTCCAGAGCTACTGGCGTACTTTCAGCAAGACCAGTTTCAGTATCTGATTCAAGAATTTATTGACGGAGCCACGCTAGAGCAAGAAGTGGCTCAAAATGGTGTTTTTAACGAAACCCAAATTCGCCAGTTGCTGAGCGATCTGCTGCCAGTGCTGCAATTTGTCCACGAACACCACGTCATTCATCGCGACATTAAACCCACAAATATTATTCGCCGCCGCACTGACCAGCAATTGGTTCTAGTGGATTTTGGGGCGGCAAAGTCGGCTAGCAGCGCCGATCTCTCTCGTACGGGCACTAGCATTGGCAGCCCTGCATTTGTATCTCCCGAGCAAGCGATGGGTAAGGCTATCTTTGCCAGCGATCTCTACAGTCTAGGGGTCACTTGTATTTACTTGTTGACTCACACCCATCCCTCAGATTTATTCGATACCGAAGAAGGCACTTGGCTGTGGCAACCTCACCTCAAACAACCCATTAGTGGTGATTTGGGTCAGATTCTCGATCGCCTGTTGCAAAGTGCAACCAAGAAACGCTATCAATCCGCGATCGCAGCATTACAAGATTTACAGGCTCCCGCATTATCACTCACAACAGCTTCAAACAGAGCAACCGCAGCTGATCAGGCAGGCTCAGCATTACCTTTAATCTCAGAAGCTACGCCCAGTGATTTAACATCCCCAACTTGGCGTTGCGTGCGAACTTTGACTGGGCATTCTCGCTGGGTGCGATCGCTTGCCATTAGCCCAGACAGTCGAGTACTGGTGAGTGGCAGCGGCGATCGGACTGTAAAAATTTGGGATCTCACAACTGGGCAGTTGTTACAAACTCTATTAGGTCATGAGCACTGGGTGCGATCGGTAGCAATTAGCCCAGATGGCCAGTTAGTCGCCAGCGCCAGCAATGACAAAACAGTAAAAATCTGGCAACTCAGTACCGGAAAGCTATTACAAACGCTGAGCGGCCACAGTGACTGGGTGCGAGCCGTAACTTTCAGCCCCGATAGTCAGTACCTAGCCAGCGGTAGTCAAGATAAAAGCATCAAGCTGTGGCAAGTGGCAACAGGTCAACTGCTCCAGACAATGGTGGGACATGAGCATTGGGTGTTAGCGATCGCCCTAGCCACAGGAACAGTAAATGCGTCAACTACTAAGCAACCCCTACTGGTGAGTGGTAGCCGCGACACCAGCATCAAAATTTGGCAACTAAATACCCAACGACTGCTCCACACCCTGACAGGGCATGATGAACCCGTCACTTCCCTGGTGCTTAGTTTCAATGGACAACTACTGGTGAGCGGTAGCCAAGACAAAACCATTAAAGTTTGGCAACTCGAAAACCAAATCCTGCTCCGGACTCTAACAGGTCATGCAGACGCAGTGAATGCTGTCACTCTCAGCCCCGATGGACAACTATTGGTGAGCGGTAGCCAAGACAAAACCATTAAAGTTTGGCAATTCGATACCGGAACCCTGCTGGAAACATTAGTAGGGCATGTTGCTTGGATTTGGTCAGTTGCGATTAGTGCCGATGGCCAAACCATCGCTAGTGCTGGTGATGATGGCACCATCAAGGTCTGGCAACGTGATTAAATGACTATTGATATTTGTGATTTCTGAATTAACTTTGACTTCTGATCCTTCCTCTTCTGCCGCCCAATACGGCTTAGCGCTACATACCAGCACTCCCGAACTTGGCTTAGCTTTGGGTAACTTTGCAGGCGATCGCCGCCATCAAGTTTGGAGCTTGGATCGGGGGTTGTCTACCCATCTGCACCACTATTTGGGTGAGTTCATGGCACCTCAAACTTGGTTAGACCTCGCCTTTATCGCAGTAGCGCGAGGACCCGGCGGCTTTACGGGCACACGTATCGGCATGGTCACGGCTCGCACCTTAGCACAACAGCTAGAAATTCCTCTCTTTGCAATTTCTTCGCTAGCTGCCTACGCTTGGGTTTCTGTCCACCAGCAATCTCAACCTGTCCTTCCACAGGTGATTGGGGTGCAAATGCCAGCCCAACGAGGGGAAGTGTATGGCGCTATTTACCAAGTAGACTTGGAGACTGGTTTAACGCCTCTCTTGGCAGATACCATCCAGCCTCTAGCCAATTGGGAAGCAACTTTAGCTAGTTGGCCCACTGCCTATGAGTTAGTGAAAGCGGAGGGCGGATTGGGTAGCTCAGTTTTGGGAGTTTTAGCTTTGGCTGAACAGCATTGGCATCGAGGGGAGCGATCGCATTGGTCAGAAGCGTTGCCCTTCTATGGTCAACATCCAGTCACCCAGTAGGAATCCTAAGTGTTTGTGAGAAGTGTATCTAAGTACACCTCTCACAAATCATAAAGAAAGCACAAAAAAAGACAGGAAGTGCCTGCTTCCTGTCTTAGTTGTTCACCCAGTATTTGCCCTATCAGTCAGCTCACGAGCGTTGCAGCAATTCGTAAGGGTAGAGAGCACCAATGCTTACACAGCAGTTGTTTTTCCCACGTTACTTTTCTGCTGAAGCGCTGAATCTAGAGTCCTGAGGTTTTGCAACCAAATCAGTGTTATCTCCAGGAGCGTTTTGCATGACCGAATACAGTCACATAGAGAATATACTGAGCTAATTTTAGGGGAACCGAGAAAGGAAATGATAGAAATGTGACAAAAATCAAGAATATGACGGGTCTCACCAGAGCTTCTTTTAGTCTTGATGGCTGGAAGCACTGCAAACTCCGGTATGCAGTGCTTCCAGCCATTGCCAATGCCACATTTAGTCTTTCCGTAGTTCTGCTAAACTTCGCTCAGGGAAATTACTTATCCCCGTTTCTCACTAACTATCGTTGTAGGCTCCGGGGGTCCAGTGCATCTCGCAGGCCATCACCCAGCACGTTAAAAGACAGCACCGTGAGAATAATCAACAAAGCTGGAGGCCATACTAGCCAAGGTTGTAGCACCAGAATGGAGGCGTTGGTCGCCAGAGATAGCATATTGCCCCATGAGGGATCAGGCTGCTGAATACCCAAGCCAATCAAGCTCAACACCGACTCCGCCACAATAAAGCTTGGAATGGATAGGGTAGCCGAAATAATCACATAGGTTGCGGTCTGGGGCAAGATGTGGCGCACAATGATGTAGAACGGCTGACCGCCCATCGCTGTCGCAGCCTGAACAAATTCCCGCTGTTTGATCGACAAGACTTGCCCGCGAATCACCCGCGCTAAGCCTGCCCAGCTAATAAACGACGTAATCAACACAATTAGAAGAAATCGTTGGGCACTCGTTAGCCCCGGTGGTAACACTGCCGCCAGTGCCACCAACAAATAAATGCTGGGGATCGTCATCAAAACTTCTACCAGACGCATTAAAAAGCTATCGGTGAAGCCACCAAAAAATCCCGAAATACCACCGACCAGCATGCCTAAGGGAAAGGAAATGGCGACCCCCACCAAGCCAATGCTAAGGCTGATGCGTCCGCCATATAGCAACCGACTAAACTGATCGCGAGCCTGCTCATCGGTACCTAGCAAGTTAAATCTGGCTGGCCCAGCGGCACCGAAGAGATGTCGTTTAAACTCCAGCCCCAAGATTTTGTAAGAATGCCCTGCTACAAAGAGACGCAGTGGTGACGGTTGGCTGCGATCAATGATTAGTTTGCGATCGCCTGTATTGATGTCAACCGGACCTTGAATGGTGGGATAGACATGAGGCCCAATAAATTGACCCGCCTGATTGCGCCAGTAGATTTGCGTCGGGGGTAGCAGCCCGCCATCTGGCTGTGAAGCGTAGGGGTCATAGGGGGCGACAAAATCAGCGGCGAGCACTGCCAGGTAGAAAATTATCAGCACCAAAGCCCCAAATCGGGCCAAAGGATTCTTTTTAAGTTTCTGCCACCAATCCATAACACTGCTACCTAATGCGAACTGACGAAAACTCTCGTACTTAGCGATCGTGCTGTGTGCCTGTACTTAGCGATCGCGCTGTGTGCCTGTGGAACTCACCATAACAGGAGGCACTTCCTCAGATCCATCTTTCAAGCCATCTCTAGAATCTGAGTTGACCAGTTCTAGCGTTGTCGTATCCAACGCCTCTGGGTTGAGCGGATTGTAGAAGAAGGAACCTGTTTGCGGGGGCAAAGTTGGGTCTAGCACAACTTCGGCAATACTTTTCACGACTCCAGTTAGAGGAATTGCCAAAATCACGCCGAGTAGGCCTGCCACTTTAGCACCAAGCAGCAACGACGTAAAAATAATCACTGGGCTAAGACCCGTTAGGTTACCCATGAGCCGGGGAGCCAACAAGTTGTCTTTGATCTGTTGGGTCGCGATCGCCACTCCTAAAACTTGCAACGCCAACCACCAGTCGATAAATGCCACCACGACACTCACTGTGGCAATTCCCAATGTCGCCCCAATAAATGGAATCACTTCCATCACACCGATAAACACGGCAAACAGTAAGAAAAATGGCACTCGCAACCATAAAAACGCCAAAGACAGCACCACGGCCATAAATAGCCCTAACAATAATTGGCCCGCAAAGAACTGTCGGAGATTGCGCCGTAAAGAATCCGTTAAACAAGTCCGAATTTGGGGCGAAAAAATATTGACTAGTCCCCGCCAGACGCGCTCCCCATCCAGGAGCATATAAAACGAAATCACCAAAATCAAAACCAGATCCAGTGTCCAGTTGACCGTTCCCAGGACCAAGCCAAATCCTTGAGCCGCGATCGCCTGTGCCCGTTCCCGCACCTCCGCCGATAACTGCTGCTCCAAAAGCTGCACATCAAAGGGTAGGTTGTGCGCCTCGCTCCAAAGCTGAAAATCTGCTAACTGATTCCGCCCAGACTCCATCAAACTAGGGAAATTCGTAGCTAACTGACGAGCTTGCTCTGAAACTGGAGGTGCGATCGTCAAACCAATCACTACCCCTCCCAGCCCTGCGGCCAAGTACACCAGTGCTGCTGCGACCCCACGAGGTAAAAAAGTCTGTAGCTTAGCCACTGCATAATTTAGCAGAAAGGCAATCAAACCTGCCGTCACCAAGATGCTAATGAGATCGCCAAAGTAGTTGAGGGCGTTTAGAGTCAACCAGCCCGCAACCAGCACCAGTAACCAGGTGATTAAAAGTTGTTGAACAGGAGAAAAAACACGGTTCATGAGTGTTAGCGCTATGCCGTTTTGCTAAGCAACGGGAATTGGATCTTCGTGTTCTACCACAAAAACATTAGAGTACAAGTTGGCAATAATCTGCTTACCCTGCTGAGTTAAGGACAAATAATGCAAGGCATCTTTGACGTAGGGATGAACGCCATGCCAATAAAACTTGGGATAGTTCTTCCGCAGGTCGGCAGGGTTACGGTAACCCAAGGCTTTGTTCACGCCCGTTTCTTCAAATTCATAGTACAGAGCACAGATTTTCTTTAAGTAGCGGGGGTCACTCAGTTGACCGATTAAGTCAGAGGCTCGGATCAGCCCCGGATAGTCAACCGTATCTTGATGGTCTTCTACCGAAGGCACCGGAAAACGAGTTAGCTCAATGTTGTACTTAATTACATCGGCATCGATCAGCTTATGCCCACCAAAGCGCTCATCAATAAAGAGCTTGGCGCGATCGACGTGGTAGGGAGTCAGGCTCGCATCAGAAGAACCAGCCGCTAAAGGCACCATTGCTCCATCTTTACCTGTGGCATAGTAACCGTCTTTGTCTTGGCGGCAAACACCTTTTACGTAGCCGATATCGTGGCAGACCAGGGAGATAATGAAGTGCAGCCAATCTTCACAGGAAACGCCACCTTCCCGAATATGCCTGCCTCGCAAGATTTCTTGTCCTACCAAGGTGACGAGGATGGTGTGTTCAACGTTGTGGTAGAGCGCATCACTGTTTGCAATGTTCTCTAGCGCCATGCTGCCTGCCCAACCAATAATGTCTTCGTAGTCTGGCTTCCACCCGCCATAGGTACGCCGATAACCTTCTTTGAGTCTCTGAACAAAGTTATCAATCAGAATTTCCGTGGCATTAAACATGCTAAATACTCGCTTTTATGGGCTTGCAGGATAGGAATGGTGAAGGCGGGCGATCGCAGCATTACGAATGCTTATTTGTTCTAGAGAAACACAGTCAAACCAGTCATGTACTGGGCGAAATTTTTTGTTTGATTATCGCTTGAGCGGAGAAATCTAGAGAGAGGTGGGGTCAAATCACAAGATCTTGAGCGAGCGTCTAGCTGCATAAATATCTATATCTGCTAGGCATCAACCTTTAGTTTTCCCGGTTATGGTGGTGGCAGGTTAGTCTTGCTACAGACTTTCTCAATTAATTTCCCTTCAGGAGTAGGTAATCCCCATGAGGCACGCCCCAGTTCGTTACGCTAGGCAACTGCTCACCCTGGGGATGATGGGTCTAATCGGGGCTACAGTTGTAGAGCCAACTTTGGCTGCCCAAAAAAGCTCTACACCCAATCCAAACCAACAGAAGGTCCAACTGGATTCTAACAATGCTGCATCGTACTATCAGCAGGGTAATGAACTTTATCACCAAGGTAAGTTAACTGAAGCGATCGCGGCTTACCGCAAAGCGATTGAGCTTGATGGGAAGTATGTGGAAGCTTACGTCGGTTTGGGCAATGCCCTGGATGACAATGGGAACACGGATAAAGCGATCGCCGCCTATCAACAAGCAATTCGTCTCCGCCCTAATGATGCGATCGCCTACTACAACTTGGGGGTGACACATTATCGCCTCAATAAGTACGCCGAGGCTGTAGCCGCCTTCGAGCAAACTACTAAGCTTGATCCCAAGTTTGTCTCAGGCTTCATCAGCTTAGGCAATGCCTTGGATGATATGGGGAAATTTCAGCCCGCCCTTCAAGCTTATCAACAAGCCATTCAATTAGAGCCTGACAATGCCAGTGCCTACCTGAATATGGGCATTGCTTACGCTCGCCAGAAACAAACCAAATCCGCGATCGCTGCGCTGCAAAAAGCTAAAACTCTCCTGCAAACTGAAGGCAGCTCGGACGCAATTCAGCAAATTGAGCAAATGTTGCAGCAACTCACGACTTCCTAGCCTCTAGCGTCTCCTCTCGCGATCGGTCTATAATAAGCGTTCAGCTATTGACTAGCTGAGCCTGCTGCGGGTGTAGTTCAGTGGTAGAACGTTAGCTTCCCAAGCTAAATGTCGTGGGTTCGAGTCCCATCACCCGCTTAAAACATAAATCCCCTAAAGTCGATATTCATAGGGGGTTTTGGGTTTCTAAGAGGTTTAAATAAAAAGCTAAATTCAGTACACAAGAACTAAAATTGGGTATTTTTGGGGTAGCTTTGGTAAATAACTGGGGTAAAACTGAGGTAGATACTTAGCTCTTACCCCAGAAAAATCATGTACTCAAAAACCACTAATCGCAGGGCTTCTAAAGGTTCTGTTCAGATCAAAAGCTCTAATGGTCGCTTACAGCTAGTCTTTAGTTTTGGGGGTAGACGGTACTATCTTTCATTAGGATTCGACGATAGTCCCCAAAATCGCAAATTAGCTGAAAACAAGGCCAGAGAGATTTCACTAGATATACTCTCTGGTCACTTTGAAGGCGTGGAGAAGTACAAACCTAAATCAGTGCTCAGTGCCGTTGAAGCTGTTACCCCAATTTCTACCCCACAGCCGAGCCTAGCGGAGATGTGGGACAAGTTTGTTGAGTACAAACGCCCTCAATGTTCTCCAAACACAATGAAGTACGTGTACGGAGTTTATACGCGCTATCTTCAAAAGATCCCGACTCAAGAGTTAAGCCAAGCCAATGAAATGAGAGATTACGTCCTCAAAAGTTTTCCTATCGACTCAGGAAAACGTTTCATCACTCGCTTATCTGCTTGCTGCCAATGGGCTGTACAGTCTGGCATGATTTCTGAAAATCCATTCAATGGTATGGCAGCAGAAATCCAACTTCCTAAATCAAATAAAGGTGAAGGAATCCCTGAGATTAACCCGTTCACGCTAGAAGAACGAGATGCAATCATTGCAGCAATTGAAACTGATCAATTTTGTCCACTTAAATCGGGTTTCAAGCATAGCCGCTATGCCCCTCTAATTAAATTCCTGTTTATGACAGGATGTAGACCTTCAGAAGCGATCGCCTTGGAGTGGCAGCATATCTCTCCCGACTTTAGACAAATTACTTTTGAACAGGTTGTGATCAACACTGACTCAGGTAGACAGGTGAGAACAGGGCTGAAAACTCAGGAGCGGAGAAGATTTCCATGCAATAACTCACTCCAAGAAATCTTGCAATCAATTAAGCCTGAATACGCTACTCCAAATTCATTGGTATTTCCTTCACCGGAGGGCAAACCAGTTGACTTGAATAATTTTCGCAATCGGATCTGGAAAACTGTTCTTAAAGGGTTAGGAATTGAATATCGCAAGCTCTATCAAACTCGACACACCTTTATTACCCATGCCCTAGAGACAGGCAAGCTGGATGCTAAAGATGTAGGCCGTTTAGTAGGCAATTCTCCGGAAGTCATCTACAGGCACTACGCAGGCAATAAGCTCGAGTTGTTCGTCCCTGAGTTTTAGATAAGTTGCCATTTACTGTAGGAAACCTTTCCCAGTCAAAATTCCCTATCTACCCTATTAAACTCCATTCCTATCGAGCGATCGCCCCTTAACCACTTAGGGAGGGCGTGAGGTGCGTTCGCAAAGTTACCGCTATACGAAATGAGGCGATGAGGTGTGTAGTTCTTATTAGCGACTAATAGCTCTGGCTAATTCCCTGCAAGTCAATGAGGGTAAGCCATGAGCTGATGTTTTGTCGCTCAATCTTACACTTCAGCATTGCCATCAAGGACTCATTATGCAAAAAAAGCTTGCAACCATTACACTTTCCCTGACCTGCGCTTTCCTCGGACTGGGTGCCAACCTTGCCTTAGCCATCCCTACACCTAACCAGCAAGGAGATTACCCATCCCCGGTCCAAAAACAACGAGGTGCTAGGCATGTTAATTGGCAAGTTGTCGATTCAGATCCCAAGGGACTCAACTGCCGAATGTCTAGACAATTTCAAGGCGTCTCGGTAGATGGCAGCGATGTTCCAGCAGAATTTTATATACGCAACAAATACAATATCTCGCAATGGTCTGTGGTATTTGCCTTTAAGCGAGGTCAGCGCCTGCAAGCAGTGACTGGCAATATGGATAATCACATCACGTTAACCGATCAACAAGGCAAACCTTGGATAGCTGTCTACACTAGCAAGGGCCATTGCTTCGTCCGTGCCAACAGCAATTTTATTAAGCCAATCTGAGAAGATGCCGTTACTTTGAAGCCGTTGGAGTAATCCCACGTGCTGGGTTCCAATCGCTTCACAAGCTAACAAACATAAGACTTCAAGCCCTACAGATTTTTGAAATCCATAGGGCTAATTAGCAATTCTGGGCTTTTTAGATTCATTCAATTTCGTCTGGGTTCACTCCTCGCTTTCGTAATGAGGCTAGCATTTGCTGCCTGACCTGGGCAGCCCAGGATTCAAAGCCGATCTTCTCTACATTTCTATCTACCACTGCCTCATCGGGAGGAGTTTGTGGTTTCTTAGTTTTGGTTTCCATAACCGTCGGTACCTGGAGAACTGAGGAAGAGCGTGCAGCGAACTACTCACCCTGCTCATATCTTAAAAGGGTTAGCTAGGAAGCTCCACTCGGAAATGCGCTAAGTACATTGAATGCTTGCAGTTTCCGAATCACAATCCTGAAGCTGTTACATAGACGACAATTAAGCCACTTGAGCGTAACGATGGCCGTTCCATTTAGCGATCGCCCGTGTCGCTTCTGAGGCGATCGCGCTTACAGTGCCAGAAAAAATCAATATTTGCCAACTTGCCTGTTTTGTCTACCAGCTCCGTTATAGAAGACATAGTTGTAGACATATGTGGACATAATTTAAACAGGCGCTTCAGGGTGTAGCCGCTTTAACCAAAGGGAACTTTATAGTAATTAAGTTACAGAGCTTCCCACACTTCTTCGTAGAGAACGAAAAAGTTATTACACAAACTTGCTTGAAGCACCATGAATCATGGCATGACTGGCAGCTATAGCCTCAGCCTAGTTGCGCTTTCGTTTGCGATCGCCGTCTTTGCTTCCTACACAGCCCTGGATTTATCTGGACGGGTGCGGCCAACCGAAAGATCAACGCGCTACCTTTGGCTGTTGGGTGGAGCTGTGGCAATGGGGACTGGCATTTGGTCGATGCACTTCGTGGCCATGTTGGCTTTTCACCTCTCCGTGCCCGTTGAATACGACCTGTTGACCACTCTGCTTTCGCTGCTCTATGCCATTATTGCCTCTGGCATTGCCCTGTGGATCTGGAGCCGTCCTAATTCAAGATTTCTGCCACTACTTTCTGGCGGTGTCTGCATGGGTGTTGCCATTGCCTGGATGCACTACACGGGGATGGCTGCCATGCGCCTTCCCGCGAGGATTGAGTATCGCTTTGGCTTAGTGGCCCTGTCGGTGGCGATCGCCATTGCCGCCTCACTCACAGCTCTTTGGCTAGCCTTTCGATTGCAAGATAAGTCACTCAGAGCACCCTTTTGGCAGAAGCTAGGCAGTGCTTTTGTGATGGGAGTTGGCATTAGTGGCATGCACTACATGGGCATGGCAGCCAGCCGATTTGTGTCCGAACCCGTACTTGCCAACTCTTCGCCTACAGTTCACGCTCCCTTCATGGCGATCGCGGTCGCTGCTGGCGCTCTACTGCTTCTCAGCTTGATCTTGATTGCGTCTTTGATTGATCAACAATTTACGATGCAACTGAGTCGACAACAAACGTTGCTAGAAAGCGAAAAGCGGTTTCGGACCTTGATTCGTGAGATGCAGGTTGGGGTGCTGTTTCTAAATGCTGACGCAGAAATCGTCATTAGTAATCAAGCCGCGATCGCATTATTACAGTTGGAGCAAACCGAGGGTATCCGGTCTATATTTGGGACCAACCAACGTTGGCTCCGCGAAGACGGCACTTACTTTGCCACAGCAGACTTACCTGTGCAACGGGCGATCGCCCAACGCCAACCAATCCGAAATGTGGTGATGGGCATTGAGCAGACCAACAGCTCTGAGCGCACCTGGATGCTGGTCAATGCTGATCCGCAGTTTACAGAAAATGGAGTTTTAGAGCGGATTGTTTGTACCTTTAGCGATATCACTCAGCAGAAGCAAACAGAAGAAGACTTTCAACAAAGCCAAGACCAATTTGCCAAAGCTTTTCATTCCAATCCAGTCGCGAGTTGCATCACTACTGTTGCCGAAGGCCGCTTTGTCGATGCCAATAACAGTTTCCTCAAGTTGTTTGGCTACCCACGCGAACATTTGATTGGCTGTACTTCGAGGGAGCTACAAATCTGGGCCGATCTCAAAGATCGCGATCGCGTGATTCGAATGCTGCAACGCGATCGCTCAGCTCAAATGGTAGATGCCCCTTTTCGCACCAGCTCCGGTGAAATTCGAGAAGGACTCTGTTCTTTTGAAATGATTGAGGTCAGGGGGGAACCTTGTCTCCTCAGCATTGTGAATGACATTACCGAGCGCAAGCGGGCAGAGCAAGCTTTACAACAAGCAAAAGAAACAGCAGATGCCGCAAATCGGGCCAAGAGTGAATTTCTGGCCAACATGAGCCATGAGCTGCGTACGCCTCTAAATGCCATTCTTGGCTTCACGCAACTCATGAGTGGCGACAATTCTCTCTCAGCTCAAAATAAGGAGTATCTCAGCATTATTAATCGCAGCGGTGAGCATCTGTTGCGGCTGATCAACGACATTCTGGAGATGTCTAAAATTGAGGCGGGGCGATCGACACTCAATGCCAATGATTTCGATCTCCATCGTCTGCTGCAAAACCTCGAAGAGATGTTGCAACTTGCCGCGACTGCTAAAAACTTAAAACTGATCTACGACTGTGATCCTCAAGTCCCACAATGCATCAGAGCAGACGAAAGCAAACTACGTCAGGTCTTGATTAATCTCTTGGGCAATGCCATCAAGTTTACTCAGCAAGGCAGTGTGACATTGCGGGTCAAGCGAGCAGAGATCGGGCAGGAGTTAGCAGGGAGGAGACAGGAATCAGCGGCTAGCGGTCAGAAGGTTGAGGTTGCTTCCAACCTAAAATTGCCCTGCGGAAATGTTGGTAGCGAGCAACTCCTAGCGCTCTCTTTTGAAATTGCAGATACAGGCCCTGGGATTGAAGCCAATGAACTGAATAATTTGTTTACAGCTTTTGCCCAAACAACTAGTGGCTTAAAATCGCAGCAAGGAACGGGCTTAGGCTTAGCCATTAGCCAGAAGTTTGTGCAACTCATGGGTGGAGAAATTGCTGTTAGTAGCACGATGGGGCAGGGTTCTCGGTTCCGCTTTACCTTACCCGTTTACCCAGTGCAAACCGCTCAGGTAGCCATCTCTCTACCAATCCGCCATAAAGTCATTGGCATAGCACCCAATCAGCCTACTTATCGCATTTTGGTTGCCGAAGACCAACGCACCAATCGCCTTCTGCTCACCAGGCTCCTCAGTTCTGTAGGGTTTGAGGTTAGAGAAGCCACCAATGGCCAAGAAGCGATCGTTCTCTGGGAAAGCTGGGCTCCACATCTGATCTGGATGGATATGCGGATGCCCGTGATGAATGGTTATGAAGCAACTCAATGTATCCGGGCTTCGCTGAAAGGAGAAGCCACGGTGATTATTGCTTTAACTGCTAGTGCCTTTGAGGAACAACGTCAGTCCATCTTACTGGCTGGATGCGATGACTTTATGGGCAAACCTTTCAACCGAGAGGAATTATTAGGGAAAATCAGCCAGTATTTAGGCGTGCAGTACATCTACAGCGAACTAGAGGATAGCCACTCTGCAAAAATCTTTCCTCGCACTACGCAGGCCGATGGATCGCTCCTTCACCGAACTTCTCCCGAACCACTGAGTCCCAATAGCCTCAAGGTGATGCCGCCCGATTGGATAGAACAGTTGCATTTAGCGGCTTTACAAGGAAGTGATCTCCTACTCCTCAAGCTCATTCAACAAATTCCTGGAGAGCATGCTGCCCTTAGCTGTGCTTTAGTTGAACTGGTGGCAAATTTTCGCTTCGACCAGATTGTTATTTTGGCGCGATCGTTACAAAGCGAAATTAGCTAGGGGTAACAGGGATAACAATTACTCTCCTGACTGATGCATCACCTTACCCCCAGCAGTAAGTTGATCAGTAATCATTTCAGCAGGCTTCTCCATGTCGGTGCCATTACTTGTCGTTGATGTACAGCAAGGCTTTATCAACGAGTTTACCCATCATATTCCTCGGCGCGTGGTTCGCTTAATTCAGCAAGGAGATTACGGACCAATTTTGTTCACTCGGTTTGTGAATCAAGATGATGGGCCTTATTGTCAGCTACTAAATTGGCACAATTGCGATCGCGAACCCGAAACCAGCCTGGTCCCAGAACTGGAACCTTATGCCAAGCCAGAATGTGTCTATACAAAACCAGGGCTTTGTGGCTTACCCAATACTTTGATTCAATCCTTAGGTGAGCACCAAATCAAACGGATCAATGTGGTGGGTATCGACACCGATATGTGTGTGCTGAAGATTGCGATGGATTTGTTCGATCGCGGTATTGAACCAATCGTCCTTACCGACTGTTGCGCCAGTACCGCTGGACTGCAAGCTCATCTAGCAGGCTTAGCTGTGCTGAGCCGTAATATTGGAGCGCAGCGGCTCTGTGATGCGGGTCTGAGCGAGGGCATGTTAGCCGCCCCCTCAGTTTAGAGTGTGGGGTGCTCAGCCACAAACGTCTTACAGAGTTGACGAAAATGATCGCCGCGTTGCTCAAAATTGGCGTATTGATCAAAGCTGGCACAGGCAGGCGAGAGCAGCACTACTTTTGCTTGGTGCTTTTGAGCTAGTTCTGCCCCACTTATCACGGCTCGCTCCATTGTTTCCACAATCTCAAACTGGGTGTAGCCGACTTGCTTGAGGCGCTGAGCAAATGTAGGCGCAGCATTGCCAATTAGCAACACTGCCGCCGCTTTCGCGTGGATTACTTGCAACCAACCTTTGTCGTCACCTTCTTTAGCTTCGCCACCCGCAATCAAAATCGCCGGACTCTCTACCGAAGCCAATCCGACCTCTGCCGCATCATAGTTCGTGGCTTTACTGTCATTAATGAACTCAATGCCTTGCCAATCGCAGATATGTTCTAAGCGGTGAGGAACTCCAGGGAAATTCGCGATCGCCTGAGTAATGGCCTCTTTGCTAATCCCTGCTAGCCGAGCCGCTGCCACCGCCAGCAAGAGATTTTGTTGATTGTGACTTCCAGGCATCCGTAGGGTATTCGCCGGGAGGATCGCTTCTCCTTGAGCAATCACCCAACCATCCTCGATATACGTGCCTAACGCTGGATCGCCAATTAACCCAGCTTTTCCAGTCACACTTGTCCACCCTGCATTGGGCCACTGGCTAGGCCCAATCTGCCTCAGAAAAGGATCATCCCCATTAAACACTTGATGCTGAGACTGACGTAGCAAATGAGCTTTGATGTTGTAGTAGTTCTCTAGGGTTTTGTGACGCGCTAAATGATCGGGAGTGAAAGTTGTCCAAACACCGATTCGAGGAGTCACAGCGGGAGAAGACTCGATTTGGTAACTACTCAGCTCAGCGATGGCCCAATCAGGCTGAGGCTCAGCGATCGCCACCTCACAGGCCGCATAACCAATATTGCCAAACGCAGGCGCATTAAACCCAGCCGCTTGAAAAATAGCCGCAATCAGAGCCGTAGTCGTCGTTTTGCCATTAGTGCCTGTGACACAGACCCAAGGCTGCTTTTGCAAATATCGCCAAGCCAGCTCAATCTCGCCAATGGTGTCAATTCCTAGCTCTCGCGATCGCACCAAGCCAGGCACATCCCAAGGCACCCCAGGACTAACCACCACTAATTCAGGAGCCGTCACCTCCGGATTAAAGCTGTCTCCCAACTCAACCGCAATCCCTGCATCCAGAAGCGATTGGCGTTGTTGTTGCAACTCCTCAGAATTGCCGCGATCGCTTACCGTTACTTGCCAACCTTCACGCTGTAGAAGTTTTGCTGAAGCAATTCCTGATTTTCCCAAACCAATCACATAAGCGTTAGGCATATTGGCAGTCGGTAGGCATTCCTAAAAGAGCAACCCTTATGTTACTGCGGAACGGAGTCGCACAGACAGATTTAGCCGTCAAGGAGACTAGGATATACCGCTCAATCCTCTGGTTCTCTTCCAGGAAAAACTTCCGGAGATGAAGAGTAATATCGGCGCACCTGATACAGGCATAAGCCAAACAGCGCTCCTACCAAAACCGCTTTAGAATCCGTCAACGCGATCGCTGTAGGCACCAACACCCCGCTACTCACGATCAACACCCACAACCGCCACCGCGATCGCCTTTTACCATCCAAGCCAGAACCATCCATAAACCCACCCCACAACTCACCCCATCATTCACCTCCAACCCTCACCTCCCCTTTGGAGGAGGTCTGGAGGACGTAACCGTCCTTCAGCGGGGGTTTGGGGGCGAGTGCCCCCAAGGCTCGGTTTCCACAGAACTCAGCCAGAGAAAACAAACCAACCTACCCCTTCACAATCGCCCCAAAATCCGCCAACACCCGCGCATGATTCCGCAGCAAACCCAACAGATTCAGCCGATTCCGCTTAATCTCCGGGTCAGAATCCATCACCAAAACGCTCTCCGGACCATCAAAGAAGCTGCTAACCGTCGGCGCAATCTGACTCAACCCAGCCACTAACTTTTGGTAATCTCGCTCCGCCTGAGCCGCTTGAGTTTGAGGCACCAACTGCACCAACGCATCATAAAACGCCTGCTCAGATGGTTGCTTGAACAAACTAGAATTAACCAAAGCTGCTGGGTCTAACGACTTCGTATCCAGATCTCCCTGAGCCGCCAACCGCGAAGCTCGATTCACCGTCTCATAGATTTTCGCTAGCGTGCCATCGTTGCGGAGAGATTGCAGGAAAAGGGCGCGATCGCGAACATCCAGTAAATCTTTCAAGGCGCGCTCTGTATACTCTGGGTCATTTTCTCCCAACACCGCATTCACCAAGTCGTAATCGATGTGGCGGTCTTCTTGTAGCAGCGTCCGAATTCGCTGTAAGAAAAAGTCCTTTAACTGTTGCAACAGTTCTGACGCGCCCATTTTCAAGACTGCTGGATGACTGGCCGCAAAGTCACCCGTCACTTGTTCCAGTAGTTGCAACAAGTTCAGAGGTAAGCTACCCGCCCAAGTGACGTTCACCGCCGCATTCGCAGCCCGACGTAGAGCAAAGGGGTCAGAGGAACCGCTGGGCACCATGCCCAAGCTAAAAATGCCAACCAGGGTATCTAAGCGATCCGCTAAGCCCACCACCTGGCCCGCCAAAGTTTGCGGCAAGCGATCGCCTGCTCCCTTCGGTAAGTAATGCTCCACAATTGCCGTCGCTACGGCTTCAGGTTCACCACTAGCCAGAGCGTACTTTTGGCCCATCACTCCTTGCAGTTCCGGAAACTCACCCACCATCTGCGTCACCAAATCCGCCTTACACAACAGCCCTGCCCGTTGGATTTGGCTGCGATCGCTCTCCGACACCTGCAACTGGTCAGCAATGCGATCGGCAATTTGACCAATTCGTGTGACTTTATCTCGCACTGACCCTAAGGCTTCTTGAAAGGTGACGGTTTCCAGACGTGGCAGATAACTTTCTAAAGGATTGGCGTGATCGGCATCAAAGAAGAACTTGCCATCGGAGAGTCGCGCTCGAATCACCCGCTGGTTTCCCGCAGCAATGATGTCAGCCTTGACAGGATCGCCATTGGAAGCAGTAATGAAATAGGGCAGGAGTTCCCTAGAGCCTTCACTTTGGAAAACTGGGAAGTAGCGTTGATGGCTTTCCATTTCGGTGATGCTAACTTCCGAGGGTAGCTCCAAAAACTCCGCATCAAACTGACCGACGACAGCGGAAGGCCATTCCACTAAATTCGTCACTTCTGTCAACAAGCTGGGCGAGATTAGCGCGTAACCGCCAACCTTTTGAGCCGCCGCCTGCACTTGTAATTGAATCGTGGCTCGGCGCTGCTCTGGGTCAGGCTCTACCGAGGCTGCCCGCATGGTTGTTAAATAATCTTCAGGCTGCTGAATGGTGACAGGTTGGGGCTGTAACACCCGATGACCACGCGAAATGCGATCGCTCGTCACCACTTCCGAACCACTCACGATTTTGAGAGGTAAAACAGTCTCGTCTAGCAAGGTCACCAGCCAACGAATTGGGCGAGGAAACTTCAGGTCGCCATCTCCCCAGCGCATAAATCGCTTCCCTTCCAAGCTGTTGATCCACTGTGGCACCAGCTCTGTGAGCAGCTCAGCCGTGGGGCGGCCAGCAATCACCTTCTGAACAAAAACAAACTCTCCTTTCTCCGTCGCCCGGATTTCTAGCGCCTCCAAAGCCACACCCTGCTTCTGAGCAAATCCTTCTGCGGCTTTGGTAGGCTTCCCATCCTTAAAAGCTGCCTGTACCGGAGGGCCTTTCACTTCTTCTGCTTGGTCCGGTTGTTGAGTGGGCAAACCTTTAATCAGTACAGCTAAGCGCCGGGGGGTACCATACACCTCAACCGCTTCATTCGCTCGATTTTCAGGCAATAAGTAGCGCTCAGTCAGGCTTTGAGGAATCCGCGATCGCCATTGCTCCAAAGCTGAATCCACAAAACTTGCAGGCAGTTCTTCCGTGCCTACTTCTAACAAAAACGTCGCCATAGCGCCCCATCTCAAACATCAAGCGGCCAAGTACCAGCCAATTTCACCAGTTTACCCTGGGAAGAATCCTGGCGGACGTGTCCCGAACGGATTTGAGGAAATCCCAAATTTGCCGCTATAGCGATCGCTGCCCCTGTCCACATCCTCAACTACATAAAGAAATCTCTTTAAAGTGCATTTAAACATCAACTTTTCATCTATAACAGTGCGGATTAGCTCTTACCATTGCGGAATCTAAAGATAGAGATTTTGTTTCGATTCCTTTGGAGCGATTCATGAAATAGAGCCCCCACGACATGACTACAGCCAGCTCATTTGGCGCAGTTCAACAGCATTACCCACTACCGATATTTCAGTACTGTCGCGTTCTTTACCTCGTGAAAATACGGAGCCTGAAAAAATAGCCTCTAAGATTCCGCAATCCTCACTAGGAAATTTAGTAGTGACTTCTGGCATGTTAATAACAACACCAAACAGCGCGGCAGAATAAAACGTTGGTATCTTTTGACACCTGCTTCATTGCCTCCGCCCTACACCTCAAGAGCACAACCCCATGAACATGAGCTTCCCCTTCTGGCAATTCCTCAATCAACCTGTTTTCTCCTCCAGCCATAAAGTGATTTTAAATCCCCAGCGCTTCTGGCACGTGCACAAAGTTGAAGTGTTAGAGCGTTGCTGGTCGAGAGCCTATGAACCTGAAGGACGCCGCTAGAAGGATTTGCTCTGAGGAATTATTCCTTATTTCTGAGCAGCCATAAATTTTTACCTATGATTAAAATCACCGCATCTGCCAGATTTTGATTGTCATCATCCATACACTCCCTAGAAGATGGATGCGGTTATAGATAACAACAATGCGAGCCCTGAGTCTTTAATGATCTCAAGGCTCGCATTTTGCTAGGTCGCGATCGCCAAATCTTATAGCCAAATCTCGCAGCCAAATCTCACGATAGATAATAATCTCAAGGCTTGTCCGGAATTAGTACCAGCTGAGCGAAGAAATGATTGGATAGAGGGTCGATGTACTGACACCTGTGACTGATTGAATAAACCTTTTTCAATATCACTTGTTGCCCTACAAATACCTTTTGAAAAAAGTTTAATCAACAGGACCAAGACACGGGGGCTGAGTCCCTTGCTGCATCCTGATCGCTTAGTCAGTTCAGCCCTATCTCTAGTTAAGCAAGGAGATTCGAGACATCGTGGTACTAAAACCTGTGTATTGCTCAGACGCTACTGGAAACATCGCAATTGAGATTTCCCAAGAAGAATTGCGAACCATCCTAGGCCAAATAGAGTCCGAACTCTATCACAGTGAAGTCTATCGCCGAGTGTTGGCTGGCCTACAAACCATGCTGGGCGAAACTGCTGGGGGAGCCCAGACCCTCGTCAAAGCAGTGAGCAGAGAAGCCATTCGACTCGCGTTTCGGCAATTTTTTAAGCAATATCGAGCTATTTCTGCTTCGCTCAAGCAAGGGGCTAGTCAAGATGAAGTTGTAGAGGCAGCAGAAGAGCTACCAGCCGCAGTTAGCTCCGCTACCCTTGAAAGCCCCATCGAAACTTCAACCCCAACAACTTCTGCCTTCACCGACGAAAACACCACTAACGAGAATATGGTTGTGGTCGTAGAGGATGCTCCCTTGGAAGCAACGGCGGTTGAAGGTGTCAAATCAACTCCTGTAGAAGAGCAGCCCTTCCTTTTAGGCATGATGGGCAAGCCAACTAAGAAACTCACAAAGGCAGAGCTAGCCGCGCAGAAGTTTGCCCAAGAAAGAGAGGAAAGCCTGCGTCAAGTTGGTCAGGATATTCGGGCAGCTCGACAGGCGCGATCGCTCTCGTTGCACCAACTCCACAGCCTAACGCTGGTGCCGATTCATCAGCTCCAAGCCCTCGAAGCAGGCCGCATTGAGCAATTGCCAGAAGATGTCTATGTCCGGGGCTTTATCCGGCGCATTGGCAACGCTTTGGGCTTAGATGGTAATAATCTCGTGGCGGGAATCCCAGCGCCCGATCCAGTCAAATCAGTTTTACCATCCTGGTATCATCCAGAAGCCGAGTCCGGTGGATTATGCCTGCGACCCGTACATTTATATGTTGGTTATGCAGCTCTCATGGCGGGTGCCGTAGGTGGTTTAACCTGGCTATCCCATCAACATGCACCCGAAGCTGCTACTGACACCACTCAGGTCTTTCCAGAGCAAGCCTCCATTACTCCTTCATCACGTCAGCAAACTCCTAAGACAACCCCAGGGCTGAAAGCCAGCAAGATTGGAGCTGTAGCTGGGCCAGATATTGCCCCACCAGAGGCCTTTTCTAACTAACAGCTCAATCAACATTCACGCAAGGCTATGCAGGGGCGAATTACCGTTCGCCCTGATCCAAATCTCGACTGGGTGTGCCAATGGCTAAAGGGGAATATCCGGTTCTTCGACCATCACCCTGAGCGAAGGGGAGTTGGGGCTGGGTTGCCCACTCAGCACTAAGTTATCTCGATGCACCACAGTCTCTGGCGCGGCATAACCCAAAATGCTAGGAATTGCTTCAGAACGGCAGCCCCGAATCCGCTGTAGTTGTGCACTGTTGTAGTTGACCAGTCCTCTGGCAATTTCGCGACCATTGCGATCGCAGAGTTGCACCGCGTCCTGGCTCTGGAATTCTCCTTCCACTTCCACAATCCCAGCTGCGAGTAAAGATTTGCCTGACTGACAAATCACTTTAACAGCACCGTCATCTAGATACAGTTTGCCAGCGGGCAGTAAACCGTGAGCAATCCAACGCTTACGAGCACTGGCTGCTTGGGGCTGAGGCTCAAAGTGAGTCCCAATTGGTTCGCCTTGCACAATTTTGAGTAGATTCTGAGGCGATCGCCCTTCCGTAATCACTGTTCGCACCCCTGCGCCTGTGGCAATGCGGGCCGCGGTAATTTTAGTGACCATGCCACCTGTGCCCCAACGAGAGCCGCGATCGCCAACTTGTACTTGTAGCGATTCCAACTGTTCGATCGATTGCACTAAACTAATCGGTTGGGCGTCTGGATTACTGCGGGGATCAGCCGAGTACAGGCGATCGACATCGGTCAACAAAAACAGCCAATCTGCTTCTACCAAGCTGGCGACCAAAGCAGATAAGGTGTCGTTATCGCCAAACTTCAACTCGTCCACAGCGACAGTGTCATTTTCGTTGACAATCGGGATCACGCCCAACCGCAGCAATTCCTGGAAGGTACCGTAAGCATTCAGGTAGCGACTGCGCTGCACTAAGTCAGTCCGGGTCAGCAGCACTTGCGCGATCGGCTGTTGTAGTGACGTAAAAAAGTCATCATAAACCCGCATTAATCGGCCCTGACCCACAGCCGCTACAGCTTGCTTTAGGGCGATCGTGCGGGGTCGCTCGGTCATGCCTAAGCGGGCACAGCCAACCCCAACGGCTCCCGAAGACACCAAGATTACGGAATGGCCCAGTTGCCTTAATTGGCTTAACGTTTCGACCAAAGCCGCGATCGTGGATAGAGCCAAATACCCAGTACTGGGATTCGTCAAGCTCGAAGTTCCAATCTTGATAACTAGGGTTTGAGGCATGAAAACAGACTGAATTTCGCGAGTGTCACTAGAGAAAGTGTAAAGCGCCAGACCCTCTATTGATGAGGCTGGCGCTTTACATAAGTATTCACAGCGATTTATGCGTTAGGGTCTTTATCTTCGCTGACCCCAATTGAACTTTATATAGAATGCCAGAAATTTTTAGCAGAGCTCGGATCTCATAATGTTTTCTTTATATTTTTGATTTGTTAGATTTATCACGCTCTGCGAAGACTTGTTAAGCCTATTGCTTGGAGGTTAAAGAAGCACCCAAAGCTTGGGATAGCCAAACTTCAAACGTACGGACAGGATGGCGACGGGCGACTTGAGTGGGGTCTACCATTGGTTCCACCAAAATGGTAAACATGCCAAATCGGTTCCCTGCCAGAACATCTGTAAAGAGGCGATCGCCCACCATTGCCACTTTTTCCACGGGCAGATCCATCGCAGTCACAGCTTGTCTTAATTTGCGGCGAGAGGGTTTGCCTGCTCCAAATAGGTAGGGTAAATTCAAAGACTGAGCAATGCCACGAATGCGACTCTCACTCAAGTTATTACTCACCAACCAGAGCGTCGCAACTTGTTTAATGTCTTCTACCCAATACAGCAATTCCGTTGAGGCTTGCGTCGTTCTAAAAGGTACTAGGGTTTCATCCACATCTAAAATCAACCCCTTCAAGTCATACTGCTGCACAATCTCTGGTGTCAGCGTTAGGATCGAGCCTTCCAAATTCAAATCAGGCTGTAATAGGGAACCCCAAGACATAAATCAAAACAGGATAGCGCTAACAAAGAGAGAAATTAACAAGGGAAAGTAGGCTGATAAAACCAGACCAGCAACTCACTCGGTCAAACCTTTATCAACCACAGGTCAGAGGTTACTCACGTTTCTGAGGAGTTTTTGAGGCATTCTCTGTTTCAGCATTACGTACAGCCGCCCGCCCGTCCTGAATTTGAGCTTGGGCAGCTTCATGCTCTGCTAAGGTACGGCTGAACACATGCGTGCCATCATAGCGAGCGACAAAATAGAGGTACTCCGTTTTTTCAGGCTTCAGAGCTGCCTCTAGACTCGCTAAGCCAGGACTGCCGATGGGTGTAGGGGGTAGACCTGCATTGAGATAGGTATTGTAAGGCGAGGCTGTATTGACTTGAGCCAGAGTCAAAGGTTGGTCAGGCGTTTGTTGAATTCCTAAGCCGTATTCCACAGTTGGATCTGCACCCAAGGGAATGCCTTGTTGCAGACGCTGAGTAAACACCCCAGAAATTCGGGGTCGTTCAGCAGGAATCACTGCTTCCCGCTCCACAATACTGGCTAAGGTCACCCACTCCAGCAAACTCAGTTTGGTTTGTTGCTGATTCTGTTGATAGAGAGATAAAGCAACTTGCTCGAAGCGGTTGAGCATTTGCTCTAACACCGCTTGAGGCGTAATTTGGCCGTCTGACAACTGATAAGTATCGGGGTACAAAAAGCCTTCCAAGTGGGGTAGCCCTGGCGGCAACCAAGCATATTGATTTTGGGGAATTTGGCTGGCAGCGGTGAGAAATTCTTGAGCTTTGAAAAAGCCCTGCGACTCAAAATAAGCCGCCATTTGTTGCAGGGACCAGCCCTCCGGAATGGTAAAGCTAGCCTGTACTACCTCTCCAGCCCAAATTTTGTCGGCGATCGCAGGCAAAGGTTGTGCGGGTGACAACTCATAAGTTCCAGCTTGAAAGCCACCCTGCCGATTCTGCAAAGATAGCCAGCGGGTCCAGAGATCCCAAGCCGTGGCCGAACGAATTAATCCCGCCCCCTCCAAATCGCGACCAATTTGCTGGGCAGGCGTGCCAGGAGGAATTTGAATCCGTACTGCTTTACTCGTAGCCGCCGCCGGTGCTGAGTTTGAGGTTGACGAAGTTACCGTCAGGGGAGGGGCACTTGCCCAACTCCACCAAGCCCAACCTTGCCAAGCCGATAGGCCCAGAACTGCGGGTAAGAGTAATAAGTAGAACGACCACTTGGAAATACGTTGAACAGCTTTCATGGTTTAGTTGAGTGAATCACGTTTCCCGGCAGGTGCGTGCAAGGCTCAACTCAGCCTTATTCCATTTCATCAAAGAGTTGATCTTCAATCATCGGCAGCATCGGTTCAATCTTGCTCAGTTCTTCGGGTGAGAGCAATTTAGGCTGTCCATCGGCATCTAGCCTAGCCAAAATGAAGAATGGATCTAGGGGCGCATAAATGGCGTATTCTTGCTCTTCGTCGTAGAAGCTGGCGAGCAATTGCAACTCTTCATGCTCTTCCGAATCCCCATCGTTGGCGACTTCTAAGTCTTCCTCGCTAACTTCTGGCAGATCACCCTCCACTGTAAGAGTGACCGCAGTCCGCTTAAGTTCCAAATTCTGCTCTTGCAGAACGGCACGGGCGATCGGAAAAATCCGTTCAATTTCTGCTTCGTCCTCGACGGGAATGGCTTCTTCCTCATCTCCTTCTTCTTGCCAAGCAAAAATTTCGACGGGAGAGTCAACCGGGAGCAGGAATACGTAGTCTTGGCCCTCGATATCAATGGAATGCTCGATATAGCAGCTCAGCGATCGCCCTGTCTCATCGGTTAGTACTACCGTTGGGGCATCAAAATCTTCTTCGTGCATGCCTGCGCCTTCTCGATCCATATTTGACTCAGTCATCGGATTTCTCCTGCATTATTCAAGCGCTTTCCTCTGAAAAGTATCTCCTACATAGACACTTTGCAGCCTAGTTGACTGCATCTGACTCAGGCAATCTTTCGAATTCAACCTGACCAGTGAATGGGTCAATCGGTTGAATTGGCAAAATATCGCAACGTAGAAGCGGCGAAGCCAGCATACTACATCAGTGCAGAGTTTGGGGTTGTCATGGCAGAATCCTGCATTTTTTGAGAGCGGCGCTGATCTAACCATTGTTGCAGAATTAGGGCCGCAGCTTTGCGATCGATTAACGCCTTATTCCGTGATGGGGAAATATTTTCAGCTTGAAGTAACTGCTCAGCTTGGAACGAAGTAAGTCGTTCATCCATATATTCCACGGGCAGTTGCAGGGCTGCTGTTAGCCGTTTGCCGAATTTTTGTACCTGCTTAGCTTGAAAACCCAAGCTCCCATCCATGGAATAAGGCAAACCGACTACCAAAACTTGCACCTGACGCTGCTGAATCAAGTCTCTAAGTTGGTCTACTACCTGGACAAAGGATTTGTACTCAATCGTCGTTAGCCCAGTCGCAATCAGCCCAGTGCCATCACAACCTGCCACGCCAATGCGCTTTCTGCCGACATCTAAACCTAGAGCTGAAATCCTCGCCATGCTGGGTTAATTCCTATGGCAGCCGTAGCAGTGAGGCTGAGTGAACTGCATCAACTCAGCCAGCTTAGCACCAGGAATCATTTTGATGTCCCTGGGGAAAATGAATTTCTGGCACAGGGTTGAGCTTTAGCTCTTTCTTGCTGGTGAAGATGCGGCGTTTACCCCAAAAGTTACGACCGATCGAAAAGCCTAACTTGCGGGCAGGTGCTTCCGAAACAGTTGGAGATGGAGGTGTGACGGCAGATGACTCTGGTGTGGAAAGCGCTCCCGCTGCTGTTTCAGCGTCGGAAGCCTCGCTATAAGCTAAAGGAGCTTCGGTTGAATCAGGAGTTTTGTCGCCTTGCCATAGGTTGGGGAGAGACATCCGACCAGGCACAGGCTTACGCGCAGGTTGGAAGCCTTGCAAAACATCGGATAGCTGCAAGCCTTCTAGGGAGACGGGCTTGGCTTCTCGCAATTTGTGCCAGACCGATCTCGACATCATTAGCGTATGCTCGGTGCGGGTTGCACCAATGCGCTCTAAATATTCTTCTCGCTCTGGTTGATAGTCTGCCGAAGACAAAAGCAGCGCCTGCGCCGGAAAATCTTGGGCAATCCGGGCCATCTGAGATAGTAGTTCTGGGTACAGCCAGGTGTAGGCAGGATGAACCGTCAACTGAGCGACATGGTTTTGGGAACTATCGCGACAGAGTTGAATCTGAAAGTAACCAATGGCAGCTTTGCGTTGGGGTTCAAACACGTAGCCACTAACCACTTCAGTCTGATTAACCCACTGCTTCACACCTTCTAGTAGTGCCCCAAACAAGCTGGTTTTGAAGTCATGCAGGTGGCGATCGAACACTTGTCGTACCAAAGGTGGCATCGCTGCCGTATCGAGCTGATACAACAACTGCGCATCGGCATTACTCACAGGCAGCAAGTTAGGCAAATCCGGTTCGCGCTCGGCTAGTTCTTGCAGCAACTCTGGCGCGATCGCCCAGTGAGTTAGTTGAGCTAGCGGCTGAAACCCATTTTGGCGATAGAGAGCTAAAGCCGTTTTGTTATTGACGTTGACTTCTAAGAGCCAAGTACGCGCTTCCCAGATCGCCTCAAAGCAAGACCGCAGCAGTTGGGAGCCCGTCCCTTGAGTCTGAGATTCTGTCTCCACCACCCCCACTCGCTCTACCCGCCAAGTGCTGCGAGTGCGATTAAACGGCGACACTTGAATGACACCCCGCACTTGATGATCTTGCTCTGCGACATAGGCGCAAAAGCGGTACTGGAACGGATTAGGAAACAAGCTGAGAAACTTGAACAGCCCATACCAGCGCCGTACCTGCTGTAAGCGTCGCTGCACGGCATCTAAGTTGCTGTGATTGTCTGCGATCGCAGCCTCCACAAACAACGGCTCAACAATGTCCAGGTCTTGGTGCTGGACTGGACGAATCACAGAGTTGGAGTTTTGGGAGACTGAAGTCATGACAGGTAAGGCTACAGTTAAGCCTAGGGTAACAGTTAAGGCCCGAAGTCTTCATCTACCCCTGTAGAGCTTTTTTATCAACCCAAACTCACGGCTCCAAGTCGCCGAGGCAACCAGACTGAACGTATAGAAGCAGTCAAAAAACCATCAATTTACTCAGCTAACTGCTGGCTTGACGCTCCCATTGGCATCAGTGGGTCGAATCAAAACGATTGGCGTTTGTTCGTCAGAATTTCCGGCGGGATTACTGATTAATGCCTGCTCCAAAAAGGTTTGAGTTAGGCCAGGGGATGCTGCCAATATCTTAACTGCTTTTAAATCGTTCACGTCTACGATCGCAGCCAGTAACCCTGTTTCTCGGTAAATCTGGTCCACCACTTGCTGCGGGTTTTCTGGCCCCATGACGATAAATTGGTCGTAAGGCGGCAGAGTGCCCGTTACATCGTCGATCAGGCGAGCTTGTTCCCCAGCCAACTGGTAAAACATACCCGGCTTACCAAAGATTTTGGCGATCGCGCCCACCACGAATGCAAAGACCACTCGCCCAGGCCCCACAATATCTACCAAAGCTTGCAAACCACAAGCGGTCGCCAAGCTGGAAGTAGGCAAGAAGAAGTAACACAATCGCTTCGCAACCCAACCAGGCTTAACTTGTGTGGGGTGCCGAAACCGCCCTTGCATGATTGCCACCGGGCTTTCTCCCAGGGTGACCACATCTCCGGGTTGCGAGTAAGGCGCGACGTAGCGCTTGATCACCTCAACCGGATCATCTAAGTGCGTCAGCAGATGCGTGCGGATGGGTAACACATCGGCATTGGTAGCAGGTCGCCAGCGCGAGGGAGCGGTTTCAGGGGTCGGGAATTGCAGCGGCACAATCACATGCCGCACTTTAGAAATGCGCCCCTCCGGACCATAGGTGACGTAGCGAATTTGAATCCAGGCAACTTGAAGGGGTGTCAGGTCTTCACCTTGCATCTCCACCACAACTTGCAGACGGGTAGACTTGCCAATTTTAACGATGTAGCCAAACCAGTAGTCATCGGGTCTAGCTGGGGTATCTGCATGATTAGGAATCACTCTTGTGGTGTGGGTTACACCCTCCAAGCTCGCCTTGGATAACAGTTTTACCTGAGCCTGAACTTCTGGCACCATAATTTCTAGGGTGCGAGTCCGGTTGCACAGCTCTAGCTCACCGACCAGGACATACCGTTGCGGTTCGTACACCTCCAGTTGCCAGTTACCTGAGGTCAACTCCAGGTCGTTTCCTGGGCGGCGACGATATTGACTCTCTAGCGCTAAGCCCCCCAGCCCGACGAGTAGCGCCGCTGCTCCTAAACCAATTCCGATACTCCCCACAGTCGCCCAACCCTCGATCAATTAACTAAAGCAATTACCTAGTGCAAATTGGTTGCAATCAAACCACTTTAAGGCAGTGTGATCTCTAACCAAGTCCAAGTACTTGAAACAATGCGTCTTTAAGTCTATAGAAGAAACGGGTGCTTGGCAGCGAGGAAAATCATAGTTTTTGTCAAGTTTCCCTCTGGGCTCAAGCGTCCAGCTAATAGCCTTATTATTCAAGCCCGTGCCAGATGTTCCGAAACGAACAGCTTTTTTCTCGTTTCAGGTTTACAAAACTTATTATGATGAGTGAATGAAGTTTGAGCGGCTGGAGATTGCTATAGCTGTCAGGGCTTGGAGTTGATCCAAATCTGTCAATATAGCTGCTCAGCTCGATCGAACCTGGCTGAACTGAGTCGGTAGATTTTTCTTAAACGTTTGTAAACTTTTAGGATGCACTCACAGAGTGCTTTGGTTTCTGAGGAGTCTGTATGAAGCAACTTTTGACTGCTGAGCGCTTCAGTTTAATTGGCCATGTGGTAGCAATGGCCTTTGGACTAGCTGGATTGCTGTTAGTTTTACCCCACCCAGAGTTTGTTCTGATGTTACCTCCAGCGGGGCAAACGCTGTTTCAGTGGAGTATGGCTGGGGGCGGCGTGGTTTACATTCTGCTAGGAGCGATCGCCGTTGCCATTTACACCTATCGGACCTTGGGCTGGCAGCGTTGGCTGGCGTTTATGGTGCCTTCTGTCTGCATTTCTCTTTCCAGCGAACTTTCGGGCACTAGCACTGGTTTCCCCTTTGGTAACTACGATTATCTGAGCGGTTTGGGTTACAAGATTGCGGGCTTGGTGCCGTTCACGATTCCTTTGTCTTGGTTTTACCTCGGTTGTGCTTCCTATCTATTGGCCCGCGTGGGTTTGGAGGCTAGCCAGCAGACCAAGTTGCCAGGATGGGTCCGGGGTAGCTTAGCGATCGCCCTGGGTGCTCTGCTACTTACCTCCTGGGACTTTGTGCTAGATCCTGCCATGAGCCAAACGGCAGTTCCTTTTTGGGAGTGGAAACAACCAGGCGCTTTCTTCGGCATGCCTTACCAAAACTTTGCAGGGTGGTGGGGCACTGGGGCAGTGTTTATGAGCGTGGCCGCTTTGCTATGGGGTAAAGCGCCCATCCAACTCACTCGTCAGCAGTTGCAGTTGCCTTTGGCGATTTACCTCAGCAATTTCGCCTTCGCGATGATCATGAGCTTGGCCGCAGGCATCTGGATTCCAGTGCTCTTAGGCTTGGCACTTGGTGTGGCTCCAGCGTTGATTCTGTGGCGCATGGCCCCCGCTACTAGCATTGCCTACCAAAATGGCAATACGACAGAGGCTGTGTTGCCTTTTGTGGGCGAAGTCAGTGAACCAGCGATTAGTCTGGCGAGTGAATTGTCTGTTGCGCCTATGGAACTCGGCTCGAAGTGAATCTCAGTTTCGTCTTGTTGCATGAGTTCGCTTTGACTCCAGTAGCGTTCAGTGGACAAGGAGATGGTTCTGTAACAGGAGCGATCGCCCTTGTCCTACTGCTGCTGCAAATTCCCGCTGTCGCGATTTTGCTGTCCCGTTTGCTGCGCGGTCCTACTCGTCACCCGCCCTTACAGCCTCAGAAACCTAGCCCAGAGCTGCTGGGAAAGGTCAGCGTTGTCGTTCCTACGCTCAACGAAGCAGAACGAATTGGGCCTTGTCTCGCCAGTTTGAGCCAGCAAAGCTATGAAGTGCGAGAAGTTTTGGTGGTGGACAGCCGTTCCCAAGATGGCACGCCAGATCTGGTTAAACGAGCGGGACAAGCTGATCCGCGCTTCCGGTTGCTGACGGATGATCCTTTACCTCCAGGTTGGGTGGGACGGCCCTGGGCTTTACATACAGGCTTCGTCGAAAGCTCGGAACAAAGCGACTGGGTGCTGGGCGTGGATGCCGACACGTACCTCAACCCTGGCTTGGTTAGCAGTTTGGTGAAGACCGCGATCGCGGAAGGCTACGACATTCTCTCCCTAGCCCCTCAATTCATCCTCAAGTATCCGGGAGAGCTGTGGTTACAGCCCGCTCTGCTAATGACGTTGGTGTATCGCTTCGGCCCCGCTGGCGAAACTAACAATTCCGCTGAACGGGTGATGGCAAATGGGCAATGCTTCCTCAGTCGGCGCTCGGTTTTGGCAGCTGTGGGCGGTTACAGCAGCGCGCGCAACTCCTTCTGTGATGATGTTACGCTGGCTCGGTATGCGGCTGCCCAAGGAGCCAAGGTGGGCTTCTTTGATGGCTCGAAGTTGCTGAAGGTACGAATGTACGAAGGAGCAGCGGAAACTTGGCGCGAATGGGGGCGATCGCTCGACCTCAAGGATGCGGCAGCCCGTGGTCAGATTTGGGGTGATCTATGGCTGCTCACTGCTGTGCAGGGCTTACCAGTAACTCTAACGCTGATATTGCTGAGCTGGATCAGCCTAGGGTTTGGCTCTTTACCCGTGGTGGCGGCTTTAGGCTTAAACCTAGGTTTGCTAGCCATGCGGATAGGATTGCTGTGGGCGATCGCGCCTTCTTACGACCTCACTCAAGCGAAAGCGGCTTGGCTTTTCTGGCTCTCTCCTCTAGCCGATCCCTTGGCTGTACTCCGCATCTTCCTTTCGTCTACCCAGACCTCAATTCAGTGGCGAGGGCGGAGTTACACCCAGGCTTAGCCCATCTCGTTAATCTCTTCTGGCTTTACCCCATGCTCCACAGCTTTGCTCAACTACCAGTGTTTTATCTGGGCTTATTTGGCAGTCTGCTCGCAGGATTGGCTACAGGAGTCGGAGCTTTACCTATTCTGTTCTTGAGCAAAGTCACCCAGAAGTTTCAGGGGGCTTTGATGGGGTTTGGAGCAGGGGTGATGCTAGCCGCAACTTCATTTTCCCTGGTAATTCCAGGGATTGAAGCTGCAACGGAGCAGACAGGTAGCGAAGTGGTAGCAGCCTCGATCGTTACCGTGGGGATGATTCTAGGTGGATTGTTTCTCTGTCTCAGCCATCGCTATTCTCCTCACGAGCATTTTATTAAAGGCCCAGAAGGTGCCAATCCGGCGAGCTTAAAGCGGATTTGGCTCTTTATTATTGCGATTACCATTCATAATTTCCCTGAAGGCTTAGCAGTAGGCGTGGGCTTTGGCGGCGAAACTCTAGCCAACGGCATCACCCTCGCTACCGGAATTGGGCTGCAAAATATGCCCGAAGGCTTCGTCGTTGCCTTAGCCTTAGTTGGTGAGAAATATTCCAAATGGACGGCCCTGCTAGTGGCTCTGATGACTGGTTTAGTCGAACCTGTGGGTGGCGCGATCGGTGCAGGTGTGGTTTCCGTTGCCAAACCGATTTTGCCTTGGGCAATGGCCTTTGCTGCGGGAACCATGCTGTTTGTGATCAGCGATGAAATTATTCCAGAATCCCACCGCCTCGGCTACGAAAAAGGCGCAACCTTCGGCGTCATCCTCGGCTTCGTTTCCATGATGTTTCTAGATGTCACCTTGGGCTAATTGCTTAGGTAGAAGTGGTCAGGGCTAACTTGGCTTGGCGTTGCAGGAGCAGGCCGTACTCCAAACCTTCCACCACAGCTTGGTAAGACGCTTGCAAAATGTTGGTGGAAACGCCCACCGTAGTCCAGCGTTGATAGCCATTGCTAGATTCAATCAGCACGCGAGTTTTAGCAGAGGTGCCCGACCCACCATCCAAAATCCGCACCTTGTAGTCGGTGAGATAGAAACTCTCAATTTCTGGGTAGCAGCTGACTAAGGCTTTACGCAGAGCTGTATCCAGTGCAGAAACTGGGCCGTTACCCTCCGCTGCTTCGAGAATGTCTTGGCCATCTACTGCCAATTTCACGGTTGCCAAAGACAAACTCTGCGATGGGTCGGTGTCGGGCATCATGTGGTAGTGAACTTGCCAGCTTTTGAGTTCAAATGGTTGCTGTCGTTGACCCAATGCTTCGCGCATCAGCAACTCAAAGCTGGCTTCTGCTGCCTCAAATTGATAGCCTTCGTGCTCCAGATTTTTCAGGTGTTGCAGAATTTGGCGATAGGTGGGGTCTTGCGGGTCGAGTTCGATACCGAGGCTCCGCGCCTTTGCCAGAATATTGCTCAGACCTGCTTGGTCAGAAATAACAATTCGGCGGTTGTTGCCGACTAGCTCTGGCTGGATGTGCTCGTACGTGATGGGATTGCGTTCCACAGCGCTAACATGCAAGCCCCCTTTATGAGCAAAGGCCGAAAGGCCCACATAAGGAGCATGGTCGTCGGGAGCCAGGTTTACTACTTCACTGACATAACGGCTGAGTTGCGTTAACGTCGTCAGTTTTTCGGGGGGTAAGCAGGCATAGCCCAGCTTCAGTTGCAAGTTGGGAATGAGGGAGCAAAGATTGGCATTGCCACAGCGTTCGCCATAGCCGTTGATCGTGCCCTGCACCATCTGGGTCCCTTCCATTACTGCCGCGATCGCATTGGCCACCGCCATCTCTGTATCGTTGTGGGTGTGAATGCCCAAGGGGGGTAAGGGAGCGTGGAAATCCGCGTTTTGAGCGGCTCGACGCTCCCTTAAGCGCTGCTTGACCTCTCGCACAATCTGACTAACTTCGTGCGGCAAGGTTCCGCCGTTGGTGTCACATAAAACTAACCACTCCGCTCCTGCTGCGATCGCGGTTTCTAGCGTTTCCAGTGCGTAGTCGGGGTTATGCTTATAGCCGTCAAACCAATGCTCCGCATCATAAATCACCCGCCGTTCTTGGCTGCGAAGATAGGCGATCGTGTCCTGGATCATCGCCAGGTTTTCGGCCAGCGTGGTTTTCAGGCCTTCAGTCACATGCAAATCCCAGGATTTGCCCACAATTGTGACCCAGTGGGTGCCTGCGGCTAGTAAGGGTTGCAACATGGGGTCAGTCGCAGCGGTTCTTCCGGGACGGCGAGTAAAGCAAAACGCCACAACTGCTGCCTGAGCCAGTGGTGCTTCTTTGATTTGCCAAAAGAACTGCACATCCTTAGGATTCGCTCCGGGCCAGCCTCCCTCAATAAACGGCACTCCCAGTTGGTCGAGTTGCCGAGCAATGCGGAGTTTATCTTCTAGGGATAGAGATAACCCTTCGCGTTGGGCACCGTCCCGCAGGGTAGTGTCATAAATCCAGAGTTGGGGAGAAGGTTGTGAGGTCATGGAAGCAGCCAAAGCAGAGGAAGGATGGAATAAAAGCGTTTCAAAAAGCGTAAAGAAATTTAAACTTTAAAGCTGTAAGACAATCCGTTGGTTCGCACAGCTTAAAATCATGCCGCAGGTTACAGCTCAAGGAAAAACTTTTATCTGCGATCGCGGAGCCAATCTCCGTCAGGTTTTGCTTCAAAATAGCGTTGCTTTGCATAATGGCAACGCCAGCTTCATCAACTGTCATGGTTTAGGGAGCTGTGGTACTTGTGCCGTTGAGGTCGAGGGGGAAGTCTCAGAAGCTAACTGGCGCGATCGCACTCGGCGGTCTTTGCCACCCCGTGACACTAACCAAAATCGCCGACTGGCTTGTCAAACCAAAGTGCTAGGGGATGTGCGAGTCACTAAGTTTGATGGATTTTGGGGCCAAGGCACTCAACCGCTCTGGACTCCAGAGGGATAGACTGAAGAGAGGTTTGGGGAAGAAAAACACCAATGAATGACTTACTAAAAGCTGTGATTGGACTGATAGTTTTCGCTATCTTGCTGGGAGCATTCATTGCCTTGCGCGCTCGTGACTCGACTCAACAGATTGGCGGGTCAGCAAGTCCTAGCCCCAGTGCTTCTCCTGCTACTCAGGTGCGGAGTGTGGGCCAAACCACTCAACGCTCGACCAATCAGCCTGTCACTTCTGCTCCTGCTAGCCAAACTGGTACCGCTGGCACCACAACCACCCAACCCAGTGGCACTTCCGCTACAGGCACCGCCGGATCAAGTGCTGGTGGCGGCAGCACGACAACTGCTCCTAGCGCTGCGGGCGCAGGTAGTAAGCCAGTTCCAGCGCTTTGGTAATCACGACTTAGTAATTGTGACTCAATTTCAGCTTGCATGAATACAACCAGTGACGTTCTCATCATTGGCGGCGGTATCGTCGGCCTTGCGATCGCGATTGAGCTGAAATTGCGAGGAGCTACGGTAACAATTCTCAGCCGTGATTTTAAGCAAGCCGCCGCTCATGCCGCCGCCGGGATGTTAGCGCCTCAAGCCGAAGGCATCCCGCCAGGACCAATGCTGGAGTTGTGCCTGCGATCGCGCCAACTGTATCCCAACTGGATTCGTAAGCTGGAGGAATTAACCGGAGCTTCAACGGGTTATTGGCCCTGTGGCATTTTGGCTCCAGTCTACGTAGCAGACGCTGAACGGACAGATTTAAGAGAGGCAGCCGCGATCGCTCAAGCCTCCGGAACCGAAGCGCAATGGCTAGATCAAGCTGTGATTCACCAATATCAGGTGGGGCTAGGCTCAGATGTGGTGGGTGGTTGGTGGTTTCCAGAGGATGCTCAAGTGGATAACCGCGCCCTCACCCAAACGCTATGGATTGCTGCCCAAACTCTCGGCGTGAATATTCAGGATGGCGTCAGCGTCCAAGCAATTCAGCAGCAGCAACGCCAAGTCGTCAGCGTCCAAACTTCGGTGGGAGATTGGCAAGCCAAGCATTATGTCTTAGCCACAGGGGCTTGGTCGAATGAACTGTTGCCAATTCCAGTGCAGCCCCGTAAAGGCCAAATGTTAGCGGTCAAGTCACCCGACTCAGCCGCAGATTCACCCTTGCGACGCGTGCTGTTTGGCTCCAACCTATATATTGTGCCGCGCCAAGACGGTCGCATCATTATTGGAGCTACCAGTGAGGAAGTTGGTTTTACCCCCAACAACACCCCCGCAGGCGTTCAAGAGTTACTGGCACGAGCGATCCGGCTGTATCCAGCCCTACAAGATTTTGCTTTACAAGAGTTGTGGTGGGGCTTTCGGCCTGCAACTCCAGATGAATTGCCGATTCTAGGGGCGAGTGCTTGCGCTAACCTGCTACTCGCTACCGGGCACTACCGCAACGGCATTTTACTGGCACCAATTACAGCTCAACTGATTGCCGATGCGATCGCCCAACAACCCGATCCACTGTTGGAGCATTTTAGTTGGCAGCGCTTTCATCAAACGAAACCCTCAACTCCCCCTGCTTCGTTGGCAGCTTCCTCAACTCCTGCTGCCCTTAGTTCTTCCACCCACGTTCTCCCAAGGTCTAATTCTGTGTTGACTCACGCTGTTCCTGCCTTAGCTCAAGCCGATATCACGACGCTAGATAGCCCCTTAGTGATTGCTGGGCGATCCTTTCGCTCCCGCTTGATGACGGGGACTGGCAAATATCGCAGCATTGCCGACATGCAGCAGAGTGTCGTGGCGAGTGGTTGTGAAATTGTGACGGTGGCGGTGCGACGAGTACAAACCAAAGCCCCAGGCCATGAAGGTTTAGCTGAAGCACTGGACTGGAGCAAAATCTGGATGTTGCCCAACACCGCAGGCTGCAAAACCGCAGAAGAAGCGATCCGAGTTGCCCGTCTAGGCCGAGAAATGGCGAAGCTGTTGGGTCAAGAAGACAACAATTTCGTCAAGTTGGAAGTGATTCCAGATGGAAAATACTTACTGCCTGACCCTATTGGTACGCTAGAAGCCGCTGAGCAATTGGTAAAAGAAGGGTTTGCCGTGTTGCCCTACATCAATGCTGACCCACTCCTAGCCAAGCGATTAGAAGAAGTAGGATGTGCGACGGTGATGCCTTTGGGTTCGCCGATTGGCTCCGGGCAAGGCATCAAAAATGCTGCCAATATTCAGATCATTATTGAGAATGCCCAAGTGCCTGTCGTCGTAGATGCAGGTTTAGGGGCACCCAGTGAAGCCGCCCAAGCAATGGAAATGGGGGCTTCGGCTTTACTAATTAATACTGCGATCGCCGAAGCTCAGAATCCTGTAGCAATGGCTAGAGCGATGGGCTTAGCAGCAGAAGCAGGTCGTCTAGCTTACCTAGCAGGTCGTATTCCGGTGAAAAGCCACGCCAGCGCTAGCTCACCCCTCACGGGCACCATTACTCAGTAAATCTAAAGTAAATTTGAGCATTTTTTAGTTTCTAACTTAGGAGCGAGAGTATCTTCATAATTTTTGTTACAGTTAGTTAATACAAAAACTGAGGGTTTTGTTCATGCGTTATACGACCGAGGAAGGTGGACGCTTAAATAACTTCGCTGTTGAGCCGAAGATGTATCAAGCAGAACCACCCACTAAATCCCAACAAAGAAACTCCCTTATCTTGGGAGCTTTAGGAATGGTTTTAGTCGGTGGGCTCGTCTTTGTCGCCTTCTCCGTATCCAACCTAGGCTAGAAAAAATCAGCTTTAAACTTTCAAAATATAAAAATAGGCCAGGTACTGCTTATTTCGAGCAACCTGGCTTTTTGCTATAGGTTTCCGCTGCAGTGAGCTGATCAGCGCGATCACTTTCACATGAAACCTTCGTCAAAATCAAGCTTTAGTCCTGAATCGAGCTTGAGGAATTTGAAGAGTGTTATACCTCCAGATTTCCTCGCCACGATTAAGGGTATTGTTGGTGCAACTAGCTGATCGCCACTCCCCATTGCTCCGCATGACTGGGCCGAATCAAACCAGTTCACATTTGAATCGGCAAAGTTATCAGCGTTTAAAACGAGCGCTGAGCTTACACTTACGCCGTCAAATTTTTGTGGCGGTCTGCGATGATCTAGCCCTACGAAATCGCTTGGCGGCTCGGCTCCATGCGGAACTCGCCTATCCCGCTGCCTCGGCAAACATGCGTCACCCTGAAGAGGCTGGGCTTGCTTCAGATTATCCCCAACTGGTTACGCTCAACCTCAATCTCAACGATCCTAATCCGATCGCTCAGGTGACTCAGTGGTTAGCTCGTCATCCTTTACCCAAAGGATCAGGAACAGAGCCACCGACCCCTAGCTTCCAAATCTTGGGGACTGAGCGACTGACGCGACAATCGGCTGCGGTACAGCGGTTGTTTCTCAGCTATCTACAAGGGTGCGATCGCAGTTTACCCACGTTAGAAGCAAGCTTGTTGCTGTGGGTGCCTCATCCCTGGTTTCGAGCCATTCAACAGTCTGCCCCTGAGTTTTGGGGTTGGCGCACTGGCGTGTTTGAGTTTGTCGGAGAACCCACACCGCTTTCAGTCGTTTCTGAGCAACCCAAGCGCCGTCATTCAGACCAAGTAGCTTTCACCCATCAGCCAACCCCGAAGCGTCCCCAGCCAGCGATCGCCTCTACTTCTGACGTTGCCCATCCTCCAGTTTCACCTGCCAATCAGAAACCTGTAGATGTGCCCATTAGTTTACGGGATTTATTGGCTGATGAGTTGGCCTTTGGAGACTTGGTGGATGACCTAGAAACCACAGTAGCTCCAGCAAACACAACAGAAAGTACAGGCGATCGCCTAACTGCCAATCCAGCTTCTCCTCCACCCAACTCTTGGAGCGTTCACGTTCCGACTGCTGCCGCGCCAACCAACCAGGTTACAGCCAACAGCCTGCCTGCCCGCTCTGGATTTCACTCAGAATCACCCGCCTCAGAACCGCAGCCGCTGCGTACGGTTGCTACAGAGCCTCAATCCCCATCGATTACCGCCCCAGCAGCGAACTCATCAGAGTTAGACAATACACCTACAGAAGCTCCTCTTCCATCAATTGCGCCGGAACTTGTCAATTTAGTTCTGACAGCGGCAATTCAAGAGATTGGAGGGGCAACAGCGCTACGAGCCAATGCTCCGGTTCCGTCTCTCTCTCGTCTTAGTGCTACCTTGCCTGCCCCTTTAGTGGCTGCTCTGGAGGACTTTCCGCCTTTGCGGATGTTGCGGCATCTAGAGCAGTTACATCAACAACAAGCAGAAACTACAGGGTTAGCTGTCACCTATCGCACTCTTGGTAATTTTTATCGCGATCGCATTGAGCAAGGACACAACTCTCCTCAACAGTTAGCGATTGCCATTCAAGCTTATGAGCAAGCCTTAATTCACCTAGAAGAGTCTTCGGCTTTAGTTCCAGATATTCTCAATGACTTAGGCAATCTCTACTGGATGTTGTCCCGGTTTCCGCCCAACCCGGAACAACGGTTGCCTTATTTAGAGCAAGGCATCGCGGCCTATCACCTGGCGCTGACTCATGTAAGTTCTGAGCAGCAACCACAATCCTACGCCATGATCCAGAACAATCTGGGAGCAGCCTATGGAGATTTAGCTCGCTACCGGGAGCCCATTGAGAACCTACAATGCTCGATCACAGCTTATGAGGAAGCGTTGCGACATCGCAAACCAGACGTAGAACCTTTAAAGTATGCTTCCACCCAAAATAACCTGGGTACCGCTTACTGGCACTTGGCACAACACCATCAACCTGCCCTACATCTGAAGCAAGCCATCGTTGCTTACACCGAGTCACTCACTTTCTACAACCCAGAGCAGGAGCCGTTGCATTACGCCATGATCCAAAACAATTTGGGCACGGCTTATTGGAATTTAGCCCAGCATGAGCAGCCGGAAGAATTTCTCAATTTGGCGATTAGTTGCTATCGCATCGCCTTGATTTACCGCACCGTAGAGGTTAACCCTGCTGCCTATGCAGCGACTCAAAACAATTTGGGCACCGCTTATTGGCACCTAGCTAGCCGCTCCAAAGAGCAACCAGAAGCCCAACAGCAAGCTTTACGATCCGCGATCGTAGCCTACGAAGCAGCTTTAGCCATCGTTGAACAAATAAACCAAACGCCTAATGGTGCTGGCACTAAACTGACCTTTGACGTGTTCGCAACTCACAACAATCTAGGTTTAGCCCATTACCAAGTGGTGACCGATCAAGCGGGCGCTATTCCGGTACCTGCTAAGTCTGCTCATTTAGAAGCGTCTCTGCGTCACCATCTGCAAGCGTTACAAGGATGGCAGCACCAACCTGATTTTCACCAAACAGCGCTAGGCTATGTCCTGCAAACGGTACGGGCTTTTTACAGCGAGTGTGGTCTGCAAGGCCAGAACTTAGCGCTATCTCTATTGCCGGGTCATTTATTACCTGAAATTTTGCCACGGCTCTAAGCACAACCGCTCTCGGCCCAAGCGGGACTTAGGCATCAAAGTAGCGATCGGGATGGAGAGAAGAGGGTACGCCCAAGACGGGACAAGGGCTATTAGCGCTCAAGGTTCGGACAATGGAGTTCTTGGGAGAGTCACAACCCAACCACAACAGCACTGCCGATTCTGCTTTAGCGACACTCCGCAACTCCTGAGCGACTTGCCCAAATCGTAGGTGCGTTTTCAGGGAACCACGCCACTCGTTAGCGAGACAGCGAGCTTGCCACAAAATTCGGTCTGCCTGCTCAAACTGATCGACTTGGCACAGGGGGTAATTGCCGAATGGTAGCCCAGCATCTTCTAGGGTTGGTTCAGCTAGAGTTGCGATCGCGCCTTCCCGCTCCGAAGTGGCACTAGAGGTTGCGCTAGAGGCCGCACTATAAGTATCAGGTGCCACCAGTGCCTTAGATAGCTGCGCCTGGTGCTGAGAAGATTTCTTGCCAGTTCTGACTGGGCGAAAATCGGTTGTAGTGGGAATGCTATCTAGACAGTCAGTGGGATTGATGACATACACCACCTGCACGGTCACTTGGCGACGAGTCGCTAAACGAGTTTGGTGAGCAATCCACAGGGTCAAATCTAAAGCGGTCTGGCTCTTCGGGGAGCTGTTGTAGCCCACCACCAAATTAATTTCGGCATCAGCTCCAGACGCTGCTTCTGGACGGTTAGCCTGGAGGTGCCGTTTAGTAGCCCGCCGAGTCTGGCCTGGCAAATGCAATTTACCGGAAGAGCGATCGCCCTTAGGCCGCTGAGGCAACAGCAGAATTTGCTCGATTAAGTCAGTTGAACCCAGTGCGCCCTGTAGCCGCACCAACATTGGCATAATATTCACGATAAAAACCTCTCCAGACTACTTGTTTCGAGAGGTGGGCCAGGAAACAGACATCATCAACTCTGAGAGAAATCTCTTAGGGGAATCTGATATCTGCTAGGAGACCGCAATGACCGTTGCTATCAAAAGCCTGCGTCCTAGGTACTCCTCCCACTGCCGACGGAGTTAGCTGACGGGCTAAGACTGGAAGGTGTCTCTCTCAAATTAATCTTTGAGATTAGCCCCAAAAATCGGTTCCTCCGTTCCAGACGAAACAGCATTCAAGTTTTCACCTTGATGCCTATTAATCCGGATTAGGCTACCCACTGAATGTTTTAATGAACGCCTTTTTGATGTAAGAAATGCCATCAAAAGACGGTTCTATTTCAGAGCAAAAATTGTGCTCAGATGTGATTTAAATAACGTTAAGAAATCCTTCACCAACACGGTTGTATGAGGAATTCCTTATCCGAGGTTGATTGAACCCTTCATCCTTGAGACAATATAGCTCACGTTAAACCGCATGGTCATCTACCTAAAAGCAGTAGTCAAGTTTACGATCAATCAGATATTTGCCGCTGTATCCTTGGTTGCTATTCGCCAGAAATGTATGTATGAAGTGGCGATCGCGGTCTGATTTGCCCTAGATTAAGCTGAAGAATAGTCAAGCTTTAATCACAATCAATTATTAAGATTCTTGAATGCGACAACTGAGTTGGCTCGACCTCCTCGTAAGGTGACGAGGTTGATCGTAGCAAACAGCTTTAGTAGCTGCGGTTTACAATTAAAAAGATGAATTGTAGGCCAATTTCTCGCGAAATTTTGCCTCTTGAGTATAGATCGCAACCTGATTGGAACTTAGTGCGTGAACGTTTCCTCTACTCTGCCAGAACTAAATTTACGAGAGCTGTTTCCCTTTGAATTAGATGCGTTTCAGTATCAAGCGATCGCGGCTCTGAATGCGGGGCGATCGGTCGTAGTCTGTGCGCCAACGGGGTCAGGCAAAACGTTAATTGGCGAGTATGCCATCTATCGCGCTCTGGCTCAGGGGCGACGAGTGTTCTACACCACTCCGCTCAAAGCATTATCCAATCAAAAGTTACGAGATTTTCGCGATCGCTTTGGCCCTGAGCAAGTTGGGCTGCTGACAGGAGATGTATCGATCAACCGGGAAGCACCCATTTTGGTCATGACGACCGAAATCTTCCGCAACATGCTTTACGGCACCCCGATCGGTGAAGTTGGCACCTCAATGGTCGGTGTAGAAGCGGTGGTTTTAGACGAATGCCACTACATGAACGATCGCCAACGGGGCACCGTCTGGGAAGAATCGATTATTTACTGCCCACCGGATGTGCAGCTAGTCGCGCTGTCAGCCACTGTTGCCAACAGCGATCAGCTCACGGATTGGATCGGTCGAGTTCACGGCCCTACAGAGCTGATCTATTCAGATTTCCGCCCTGTTCCTTTGCGCTTTCACTTCTGTAACCCCAAAGGCTTATTTCCTCTCCTCAGCCAAGATCAAAAAAAGATCAACGCCCGCCTCAAACCTAAAGGAGGCCGAGGCCAACGCAAGCGGGAAGACGAGCCTGGGCTGGCTTATGTGGTCAGCCAGTTGCAGCAGCGGGACATGCTTCCAGCTATCTATTTCATCTTTAGCCGTCGTAATTGCGATCGCGCCATTACCCAAGTCGAGCATTTATCCTTGGTCAATGAGGCGGAAGCGGCAAAGCTGAAACACCTGATTGATGAGTTTTTGATGCGACACCCTGATGCTGGGCGAGCTGGGCAGATTGAGCCGCTCTACCGGGGCATTGCCGCCCACCACGCTGGAATTTTGCCTGCCTGGAAGGGCTTAGTCGAAGAACTCTTTCAGCAAGGGTTGATCAAAGTGGTCTTTGCCACCGAAACGTTGGCCGCTGGCATTAACATGCCTGCCCGCACCACAGTGGTTTCTAGCCTCTCCAAGCGCACCGATTTGGGACATCGCCTCCTCAATCCCTCAGAATTTCTCCAGATGTCGGGTCGAGCTGGCCGGCGGGGAATGGATGAGTTAGGGCATGTCGTCACGGTGCAAACTCCTTTTGAGGGAGCCAAAGAAGCTGCATACTTAGCCACAGTCGGAGCTGATCCGTTGATTAGCCAATTCACTCCCAGCTATGGCATGGTCCTCAACTTGCTACAAACTCACACCTTAGAAGAAGCGCAAGAGCTGGTCGAGCGCAGTTTTGGGCAATATCTCGCCACGCTGTCTTTGCGGCCCCAACAACAGGCGATCGCTGATCTGACTAAAGAGCTTGAGCAACTTCAAGCCCAGCTCGAACTGGTTGATCCACAACTATTTTCGAGTTACGAAAAGCTACAAGAGCGCCTGAAAGAAGAACGCCGCCTCCTGAAAATTTTGCAGCACCAAGCCCAAGAGATGCAGTCGGGTGACATTGCTGTAGCGCTCTCATTTGCGATCGCGGGCACCGTACTAGGGCTGAAGGGAGAGAACGTCCCTACCGCCGAGCCAATCCCAGCGGCTCTGGTGATGAAAACTCCAGGTTCTGGCCAATTCCCTTATCTCGTTTGCTTGGGTCAAGATAATCGCTGGTATGTCGTAGCGGTGGGAGATGTCGTCAGTTTGCGAGCCGAGATTCCTCGCATTAAGGCAGTAGACAACCTCACCCCCCCGGCTGAGATGCCGCTGAAACCAGGACAATGCCGCAAAGGCAGTGAAGAAACAGCAGCGATCGCCCGGCAAATTCCTCCTGTGCCTTCGCTCCTCGAAACTGCCCCAGAAGTCCAAGCCCAACTCGAACGGCTGCAAGCGGTGCAAACCCAACTAGAGGCGCATCCCCTACATCAATGGGGCAATTCTGCCACGCTGTTAAAGCGGCAGCGCCGAGTCCAGAATTTGCAAGAAGATATTGCTCAACGCCAAGCCAAGTTAGAGCAGCTATCCCACCAGCATTGGGAAGAATTTGTCCACTTGATTGAGATTTTGCAGACGTTTGGCGGCTTGGATGGCTTAACTCCGACTGTTCTGGGCCAAGCAGCAGCAGCCATTCGTGGAGATAACGAGTTATGGCTGGGCATCTCCCTCATGTCGGGAGAACTCGATGATTTGGATCCGCACCATTTGGCCGCCGCTTGTGCTGCTTTGGTCACAGAGGTCTCGCGTCCTGACAGTTGGACTCGCTACCAAGCTTCCTCGGCAGTTGAAGAAGCGCTGGGTGGCTTACGGGGTCTACGACGGCAGTTATTCCAGGTGCAACGACGGCATCAAGTGGCTTTACCCGTTTGGCTAGAAGACGAGCTGATTGCTTTAGTCGAGCAGTGGGCTCTGGGAGTGGAATGGGCGGAACTGGGAGAAAACACCAGTTTGGACGAAGGAGACGTAGTACGGATTTTGCGGCGGACCTTAGATTTCCTTTCGCAAATTCCCCATGTCCCACATCTGCCAAATTCGCTGCGTCAGAATGCCTACCGAGCTATTCAGTTGATCGATCGCTTCCCGGTCAATGAGGCCGTTGAGTAGGAGATACTGCAACCCTGAGTGTTGGATGTCAAGGTCTACTTGAACGATGTCACGGTTTGCACTCAGGAACTAGCAAGGGTAGGATGAACAACGGGGTAAAGCTCTACACAGAATTTAATCGGGTAGGGGTGCAGAGATCGTTGAGCTTTTGGGCCTACTTAGGGAACCCTTCAAATTGAAATAAGTCTTAAAATCTTGCTCCTAGAAGGCTCCAGTTTCTCCCTAGTAATAGCTGCGGGAAGTCGCTTGTGACTGCGATATCCGCTTTAGGAGCTGATTTTTTCGCATGCATGGTTTTCGTAGCAATCTGCAACAGAAGCTGTGGCCTTGGTTCCAGCGATCGCTTCGCTCTCAGTCAGTTATTTTGGATGTTGCCGATCTAGTGATGCATCAAAGGCGCTCAACTCGTTCAACTCGTTTACTTTTGAATCTGATGAGCAAGAGTCGGCTAGCGACTAGTGTTTGTTTAGGCTTGTTGCTGCAATGTCTCGTGTTGCTCTCCCCAGCAGTTGCCGAGCGGGTATCCCTAGGAGTGGCACGCAGCTCGGATAATGCGGCTGACTGGGAAAGTATTACCACTCGGCTGCAAGCCGCTAAAGTTGGTTATCGCGTGATTGATTTCCAACAGGTACAGCGAGCCGCTGACCTCAACGGCATCAGCGTGCTATTTCTGCCCAATGTGGAAACAGTTACAGAAGTGCAAGCGATCGCCTTAGAAGAGTGGATGAGCCGAGGTGGGCGGGTGGTCGTTAGTGGCCCAGTTGGTCGGTTGTCGCCTTTAGGAGTCCGGCAAGCTTTGCGATCGCTCTTGGGTGCTTACTGGGCCTATCCGCTCTCAGAACCCACGGGTTTGCAAACCATCACGAGGCAACCCCAGTCTTGGGCGCGCAAAGGTCAAGCGGCCAGTGGCCTCTGGGGAGGTGTGATTATGCCTTCTAGCCTGAGCAGCCAAACGATTGCGACTTGGAAAAGTGCTACAGGAGTTAATCCTGCTGTCACTGCCACTGGAGCGCCCAGTGACAACCCACCGGCGATCGTGACCACGGAGCGATCCACCTTCTTTGGTTGGAATTGGGGTCGGCGCTCTTCAGGCTCTGCTGAGTTTGATGGTACTTGGCTCCGGGCCGCTTTGAGCCGCTATGGTGAAGTGCCAGTCGTTACAGTTCCTATCGCAGCAGTGCCACCGCCCGCAACTCCAACTAACAGCACAGCCCCAAAACCCACGGTAGGTACCAGCACCCTCAGCCTTCCTCTCACCTCTACACCACCAACGGGTTCCACAGCGTTGCGTCAGGCACCTGTCCAGTCTGGCAACGACCCCGCCGAGCAGGTAGCGCCTCCAGGCATAGAAGTTGAGCCAGGGGCACTCCCCATCGCCACGCTCGAAGCGATCGCAATGCGCCAAGAGCTAGAGAATTTGATCGGCAGAGTGGCAAGCGCTCTCCTCACTGCCAATGCCGCTAACAGCTCTGCTCAGACAGCTAGCTCAATCTCTACACCCAATAACACAACTGCATCCAGTTTAGTTGCCAGCAGCAAGGAGTTTGTCGCCGCTACACCTACTAAAACTTCAGCCACGGCTGCTTCCTCTGACCCGGTTCAAGTTGTAGCCACGGCTCGCCAAGGGCTGCAAAAATTTTCTCAATTAGTAGCACAAGGAGATTACCGCAAAGCTCGTAGCCAGTGGATCCAAACTCGACGCTTTCTTTGGGATAACTACCCGACTGAACGGTTACGGGCTCAACCGGAAATTCGCGCTATATGGCTGGACCGAGGCACCATTGTCCGAGCGGGTTCTGAGCAAGGACTCGCAGCTTTATTCGATCGCTTGGCAGCATCGGGCATTAACACAGTTTTCTTTGAAACCGTTAATGCAGGCTATACCATTTATCCCAGCCAAGTTGCACCACAACAGAACCCGCTCACCCGTGGCTGGGACCCCCTAGCTGCTGCCGTTAAGCTGGCTCATGCTAGAGGCATGGAACTACACGCCTGGGTTTGGGCCTTTGCTGCTGGCAACGAGCGCCACAACTTGCTGCTAAATCTTCCCAAAGATTACCCAGGGCCAGTCATTTCAGCCCATCCAGACTGGGCCAACTACGACAACCGGGGTCGCATCATCCCAGCGGGCCAGGAAAAACCGTTTCTTGATCCAGCTAATCCTGAAGTACGGCGTTATTTGCAGCAACTCCTCAGCGAGATTGCTAGCCGCTATCAAGTTGATGGCATTCAGTTAGACTACATTCGCTATCCTTTCCAAGATCCAGCGGCTGGTCGCACTTACGGTTATGGCAAAGCCGCTCGTCAGCAATTTCAGCAATTTGCCGGCGTTGACCCCCTCAAAATCTCTCCTGGCGATCGCAACCTATGGCAGCGCTGGACTAACTTCCGCACCCAGCAAATCGACAGCTTTGTAGCCGAAACCTCACAGCAATTACGTCGAGCAAAACCTAATTTGGTCATGTCAGTCGCGGTGTTTCCCCTACCGCAGCACGAACGCATCCAGAAGCTGCAACAGCATTGGGAAAATTGGGCAGAGCGGGGAGATATTGATTTGGTCGTGCCAATGGCTTACGCAATGGATACCAATCGGTTCCAACGCCTAGTCCAGCCTTACCTAACTTCCAGCAAGCTCAATTCAACCTTGATCATGCCAGGAATCCGGCTGTTGAACCTGCCCGAAGCGGTGGCGATCGATCAGATTCAGGCGCTACGAGACTTGCCCTCTGGAGGTTATGCTCTATTTGCGGCTGAGAACTTCAACGATCGCTTGCAAACCATCTTTCAAAAAACTCAAGGACCCATTCAACGAACTCCCAAAGAGCCTGTCCCTTATCGTCAACCTTTTGCGGCGGCGGCGGTGCGTTACACAGCTCTGCAACGCGAGTGGAATTTTCTTCAAGGGCAAAAGCAACTTTGGATGAGGGAACCTGCTTTAAGTCGTTGGCAAAATCAATCAAAAGCTTTGGACCAAGCGCTCCAAGCTCTAGCCGAACGTCCCGGACGCGATCGCTTAAAAACTGCCAAACGAGAATTAACTAACTTCCGGGCTCAGTTTAGCAGTTGGATGAACTTATACGCCCTAGAGCATCGTTACCAAGTAGACGCTTGGGAGCATCGCCTGGACACCATCGACACCCTATTGAACTACGGCGATCGCGTGACGCTTAACTCAACGCCCAACCGGTCTGCTAATAGGTAAACCCATTACTACTCCTTGAGTCGGCTGAGAAGCAAAAGCTTGGTTTCAACTGAGGGGCAAGGCGATCGCAAACTTCGTTCCTTGACCAGGTTCAGAGGTGAAACTCAAATGGCCTGCGTGTTTTTCCTCGACAATTTGTCGAGCGATCGACAATCCTAAGCCTGTACCCTTACCCACGGCTTTGGTCGTGAAGAATGTCTGAAAAGCTTTTGGCTGCAACTCTGGCGGCATCCCCGCTCCGTTGTCAGAGATATAAACAACAATCTGCTGATCAACCAGAACGGTTTGAATCAAGATCTGAGGTGTAGCAGGCAGCGCTTCCTCCAAAGCATCAATTGCATTGGCCAGAATGTTCATAAACACTTGGTTGAGTAGCCCTAGATAACATTCCACCAGAGGTAACTCCCCATAGTGCTTAACCACCTCAATGGCAGGACGGTGCTGCTCCTTACCCGCTACTCGCACACTCCCAGCCTTCAAGCGGTGGCGCAAAATCGTTAAGGTGCTCTCTAAGCCATCATGTAAATCAGCTCGCATTTTCGCGGTGGCATCCGAGCGAGAAAAAGTTCTCAAAGAAATTGAGATGTCTTTAATTCTCTCTGTACTCAATTTCATAGAATGGAGCAGCTTCGGCAAATCCTCTAATGCAAACTCAACGTCAATATCGCCTAAGGTTTGCTTCAACTGCAAAGCCGCTTCAGGACAAGCCTGCTGATAAAACTCAATAACCTTCGTGATCTCAGTGACATACTCAAACGCTGGTGCCAAGTTGCTGACAATACAGCCAATGGGATTGTTCAGTTCGTGAGCAATGCCCGCGACTAGTTGCCCCAAGGCAGACATTTTTTCGCTCTGCACCAGTTGCACTTGGGAGCGTTGCAAATCTTGTAAAGCATTAGAGAGTTCAGCAGTTCGCTCTGTTACCCGCTCCTCTAGCACTTCTGTTGAGTGCTGAAGTTGAGCATTTTTCTCTTCTAAAGCTTTCGTCAGTTGCCGCAGTTGTAAATGAATATTGACCCTAGCCATCACCTCCTGCTCTTCAAAGGGTTTGGTGATGTAGTCTACTGCCCCTAGTGACAGGCCCTTCACCTTACTTTCACTATCCGCCAGAGCCGTCATAAAAATCACGGGAATCGCTTGGGTAGACGGATCAGCTTTCAAGCGAGTACAAGTTTCAAAGCCATCTATCCCTGGCATTTGAATATCTAGCAAAATGAGTTCGGGTAATTGTTGCTGAGCAATATTAATGGCGCTGACTCCATCCATTGCTACCCGAACTTTTAGACCTACTTGTTTGAGTGCTTGAGACAACACCGACAAGTTGGTGGAGTTGTCATCCACAATCAAAATGAATTCGGTCGATTGGTCATACATAGCTGATAAGCAGTGTTTGTTAAAAGTGAAGCTGTTAAAGCGGCAATATGAATTTAGGTCAGCAGTCTGGGGCATCACTCTGGCATGGACTGCTTGAGCAAAGTCGTAAGTGCGTTTAGTTCACAGCCTTCAGCTAGCTCCGCTACTTTGCGGGCAAAGGAAACCAGTTGAGGATCGGCCTGTTCTAGTCGCTGAGCTGTCTCTACAATGCCGTCCAGATCGCCCATCGCTAACAGTTGGTGTAGGTGTTGCAATTCTTCTGCGGCTGGGAGTTTCCAGGTTAAATCTATACTCTCAGCTGGATCGACGGTTGCACCTAGCTGATCCAGCTTATGGTCATAAATCCATTCCAGTTCTAGATAGTGTTGTATCCATTGCAATAAGGTTTCAGTCTGAATCGGCTTGGGTAAAAATTCATTGGCACCCGCTGTCACGCTCATATATTCATCCGTCTCAAAAGCACTCGCGGAAGAAGCAATCACAGCCGTATTTTTGAATTGAGAGAGCTGCCGTAAATGTCTCAGCATTTCAAAGCCATCCATGACTGGCATGACCAAGTCGGTGACGATCAGGTCAGGACGTATAGCAACTGCTGTATCTAATCCTTCTTGGCCATTGTTTGCTTCAATCACCTCGAAACCGATTGGTTCTAGTAGGCTCGCTAAAACAGAACGATTTTCCCAGCGATCGTCAATGACTAAGATTTTGCGTCTAGCTCCCTGATAACCTACAATCGTGCCTTGCTGAGCTGTCCTAGCGGCAGCAGCCCAATTTTTAGCTTCGGGCAGATCTGCATCGAACCAAAATTTGCTGCCTCGGCCAAAGTTGCTTTGTACTTCCAGGCTGCTACTCATCAATCCCACAATTTTCTGGCTGATTGCCAAGCCTAGTCCAGTTCCTTCAGATTGCTTTCTGACATCTCCCACTTGCTCGAAGGGTAGGAAGATTTTCTTCACTTGCTCTGGCGTCATCCCTACGCCTGTGTCTTCTACGAGGAAACGAATTCGCCAAGGAGAGGCATCGGTCTTGGGTTTTGCCGCCTGGCTGTTGGCTCCTGGTATGGCTTGCACTTCCACCCGAAAAGTCACCTTGCCGCTATCAGTAAACTTGATGGCATTTCCCAACAGGTTGATCAGTACTTGGCGTAGTCGCTTTTCATCAGCTCGAATCCCAGTTGGCAACTCTGCATCTGGCTGATAAACAAAGGCGATTTGTTTTTGCTCTGCCCGAATCCGACAAATTTCGGCAATGCCTTGGAGGAAGGACGGAAAATGGAATTCGCTATGACTCAAATCCATTTTTCGAGCTTCAATTTTCGCTAAATCGAGGATGTCGTTGATTAGCATCAACAAGTGGGAGCCACACTGATGAATAATGCTGATGCCTTTACGCCCTTTATCGGTCATGGATTCGGTGCGCTGGAGGATTTGGGTGTAGCCGAGAATGCCATTGAGGGGAGTGCGTAGCTCGTGGCTCATGTTGGTGAGGAACTCGCTCTTGGCTTTGTTGGCGCTGTCGGCGACTTCTTTGGCATTCTTGAGTTCTGCGGTGCGCTCTTCCACTCGCTGTTCTAGGGCTTGGTTGGTGTTTTCTAGCGCTGTAAAAGAGTCTCGTAGTTGCTGAGCCATGCGATTGAAGGATTGAGCCAGAACAGTAAGTTCTTTGACTCCAGAAACCTCGATTTTTTGGTCAAGTTCACCCTGGGCAATCGCCTCTGAAGCTTGACTGAGCCGCAAAATCGGTCGGGTGATCCAGCGAGAGGTGTAGATCCCCAGGAGCGTAGCCAACCCCAACGCACCAAGGCAAAGCCAAATCGTGTTGATAGTATTGGCGTTAATCTGGCCCATGAAATCTGATTCGGGCATAGCAACCACGACGAGCCAATCTAAGCCCCACTCATCCTGCCAGCGGTTCACCTGGACAAACTGACGCTGGCCGTTCAGCTGGAAGTCTAGCTGATGCTGATTTTGAATTGTTTTCAGGTCGCCAAAGCGATCGCCTAAATATTTAGAGGTGGCTTGGATGAGAGTGTCCGGGCTTTCTACACCTCGCAGTCTTTGCGGCTTCCCATTTACCACGGAGAAGACAGGGCGATCGCTGGAACTTGCGACCAAGAAACCATTCGTTTCCAAGATGAAAATTTTGCTGGATTGGCTGACTTGAATTTGCCGCAGAAAATCCCCAATCTGGGACAACCGCTGTTCTACCCCAACGCTGCCCATGAGCTTGCCAGCTTTGTCATAAATCGGTCGGCTAGTTGCGATCGACAGGGGATACGAGTTAGTTTCCCATTGGTAAATTTCACTCCATCCTGGCTTACCCGTTTCAACGCCTTTGGCATACCAGCCTTCTTTTTGATATTGGTAATCTTTGGTGCCTGGAAAGGATTGGACTGGTTGACCCTGGTCATTCGTCGCATAGTTATAGAGGTCTGTGCTGCCGTAGCGCTTTGGCAACACTAGACTGATATCGGGGTTGCCATGCTTCGGAATCGAAGACTCGCGATAGTACCCGGAGGCGATGAATTCTCCTGTTTTAGAACCGTACAGAATGTATCCAACGTTATAGGTTTTTACCTGTTTAGAGAAAAATTGCGCCAAGCGGTCAGCGTCTGCTGGATTCAGTAGACCTAAATCGATTTGTTCGCCATCGATTTGAGTTAGATACCGAGTGGTGGCTGCATAGTTATCGAGGTGCTGATTGACGCGATTACTTACCTCTGTTTCTAATCGGGTTGCCAACTCATTCACCGCTTTTTGTCCGTTTCGCAGTGATAAGTAGCCTGTCAGCCCCACCGCTACAAAAATCTGTAGGATGAATGGAACTACTAGAACTGTCCTGAGCGGAACTTTTCCAGAGGCTTTAACTACGGCACTCGGTATAGAATCAGACAACATAGCTCAGCGACCACTGAAGTCAGGATATGTTTCTATAGTTCCCACCCTGTCAAAAAACATCCTCACCATTAAGAAAACCTGTATTTATTGTTACTTTCTAGTTTTGAGAAAACCTGTGGCCTGACCGTTTTACCCAAAGCTTAGACTTCCTTTCATAATCATGTCCGATCAAGCTGATATCCTAATTTGTTTTGTTGGAGACTCCTTCGTCAATGGCACTGGCGACCCAGAATGCCTAGGTTGGACGGGTAGAATCTGCGCTGCGGCTAGTCATAATAACTACAACGTCACTTACTACAACCTAGGCATTCGGCGTGAGACTAGTGCGGATATTCGCGATCGCTGGCAGCAAGAGGTAGAGCGCCGTCTTCCAGCAAGTTGCGATCGCCGAGTGGTCTTTTCGTTTGGGGTGAACGATACCACGATCGAAAATGGTAAGCCGCGCGTTGGTCCCAGTGACTCGATCAAAAATGCGCGTCAGATTTTGACTGAAGCACGGCGATCGTTGCCTGTGTTGATGGTGGGGCCACCCCCTGTGGCTGATGCTGAGCAAAATCAAAGAATTAGTGATCTGTCAGGGCAGTTAGGTGCGCTTTGTCAGGGGCTTGAGGTGCCGTTTTTGGAAATCGCGGGTCCGTTGCAAGCGTCTCCGGTTTGGGTTGCAGAGGCGATCGCCTCTGATGGAGCGCATCCGAGAGCGGCGGGTTATGCGGAGTTGGCGGAGTTGGTGCAGAATTGGTCGGCTTGGCGGGGTTGGTTTCCTAATCGGGGCTAAACATTTGTTTGTGACACGCTTCTCTGTGACACGTTCATGAGATCTGAACCCGAGCCTTAGGGGATTCTCCCCCAAACCCCTAATTGAGGGACGGCTGCGTCCCCCAAACCCCCTCTAGAGTGCAAGGCTGTCTCAAGCTAGATTTAGTTTTCTGAGCTTGAGCCGAAGCGGTAGCCTCGACCGTAGACGGTGTGGATGAGGGAGGTTTCGTTTTCGGCTTCGATTTTGCGTCGGAGGAGGCGAATCTGAGCGGCTAGGACGTTGCTGCCTGGTTTTTGGTCGGTGTCACCCCAGAGATATTCGTGGATTTGTTGGTGGGTGAGCAATTGGCCTGGATGCCGCATCAGGTATTCCAGCAATTGGCTTTCTTTCTCGGAGAGATCGATCGAGCGACCTTGGCGGTACGCTAACTGGTTTTCGCGATCGAGTTCTAGGTCTTCGACTCGTAAACGGGAGGGTGCGGTGGTGGGTTCTAGGGTAGCGGGGCGACGGAGTAGAGCCCGTACGCGAGCTAGCAGTTCTCGCAGTTCAAAGGGTTTGATTAGATAGTCATCGGCTCCTGCATCTAAGCCTTGAACGCGATCGTCTAGGGTGTCTTTAGCCGTGAGAAACAAAACTGGGGTGGTGTCGCCTTGCGATCGCAACTTCTGGCAAATCTCTAAGCCCGTTTGCTGTGGCAACATCCAGTCCAGAATCAGCAAATCGTAGTGCCCCTGCGTTGCCAAATTTCCTCCTGCGGCTCCGTCATAGGCTACATCAACACCGTATCCTTCTCGTCGCAAAACATGGCTCAGCGGATCGGTAAGTTCTACTTCATCATCTACTAATAGAATTCGCATGAGCAACCAACAGCAATTCGCGATCAGCTTTCAGCTATTATTATCCTGCTGACCGCTGCACGCTGAACGTTTCTATGATTACCGTCGCATTACCAAAAGGTGCTCTGCTCAAGGATGCTATCCGTCTGCTGCAATCGGTTGGACTCGACTTTAGTGCCTTTCTCGACTCGGCCAATCGCCAATTGCAAATTTCAGACCCAACAAACACCGCCAAAGCATTATTGGTCCGGGCGCAGGATGTTCCGGTGTATGTGGAGTATGGGCAGGCGCACTTAGGCATTGTGGGTTATGACGTGCTGCGTGAGAAAAAGCCGCAGGTGGCTCAACTAATTGACTTGAAGTTTGGCTATTGCCGCCTCTCGGTAGCGGTGAAAGCATCGAGTCCTTACCGTTCAGCGCTGGAATTGTCACCTAACAGCCGGGTTGCGTCTAAGTTTGTCCACTGCGCCCACGATTATTTCCAAAGTTTAGATTTGCCCGTAGAGATCATTCCGCTGTACGGTTCGGTAGAGCTAGGACCGATTACAGGCATGTCTGAGGCGATCGTAGATTTGGTTTCTAGTGGCAAGACGCTGCGCGAAAACGGCTTAATTGAAACTGATATTTTGTTTGAGAGTACCGCCCGACTGATCGCCCATCCTCTCAGCTACCGCACCAATACAGGCAACCTCCACGATTGGATTGAGAAGTTGCGGGCTGCCAGCTTAGTTAGCGCTTAGCCTCTGGGTTCATTGCCTCGGCTAAATTTGTGGCAGGCTCGACCGCGCTACATTGGAGGGACTTGCCCTTTTCTGGAACTTAACGTTTAGGTCTTAGCATGGCTGGTTCATTGCCTCGGACGGAACAGCGGCGATCGCGCGAAAATGACTGGCGGCTGTTTCTCAGATTAGTGCCTTATGCTCGGCGCAGTGGTCGGTTGCTCGCCACCTCTACGGTACTTTTGGTGCCGCTGGCGATCGCGGGAGCCATTCAACCCATCATTATTGGGCAGGCTATTTCCTTTATTAAGCAAGAACCAGCAACTTTTGATTTCCTGCAAAACCAGCCACTTCTGGATGGCATCAATATCCTGGCGGGTTTGCTGCTCCTGACGATTGTGGTGCGGCTGGTTTTGGACTCGATCCAAGGCTATTTAGTGCAGAACTTGGGCCAGCAGATTACGGCTGATATCCGGAATGACCTGTTCGATCATGTCACATCGTTAGCGGTGCGCTTCTTTGATCGCACTCCCGTAGGTCGCTTAATCACTCGTCTTACTAGCGACGTGGAAGCCTTGGGTGATGTGTTTGCCACTGGAGCCGTTGGCATTGTCAGCGATCTGTTCAATATGGTTGCGATCGCGATCGCCATGTTCAGCTTGCAATGGCAACTGGCATCGATCTTGGTAGTGATGCTATTGCCTGTCACTGGGCTAATCATTTACTTCCAGAAAGAGTATCGCCAAGCCAACTACAAAGCACGAGAAGAACTCTCAGCCCTCAACTCCACGCTGCAAGAAAATATCGTCGGCATCGGCGTGGTACAACTGTTCCGCCGGGAAAAGTTTAACTCGGAGCTGTTCCGCAATATTAACCAGCGATACGTCAAAGAAGTCGATCGCACCATTTTTTACGACTCGGCAGTTTCGGCCACCTTGGAATGGGTCTCACTCGTGGCGATCGCGGCAGTGCTTTGGTTGGGTGGCACCTTGATTCTGCAAGGCAATTTAGCCCTAGGTACGCTTTCGGCTTTCGTGATCTTTGCCCAGCGCCTCTTCGACCCACTGCGACAATTTGCCGAAAAATTCACAGCGATTCAATCGGGTTTTACCGCAGTTGAACGGATTAGCGACATCTTGAATGAACCCATCGAGATTCGCGATCCCGTCGGAGTCACACCCAAACTCCCCGATGCAGCGACCAAGGGCGAGATTCGTTTCGAGCACGTCTGGTTTGCTTACAAAAATGATGAGTACGTGCTCAAAGACCTGGACTTCACGATTCGTCCTGGAGAAAAAATTGCCCTAGTCGGCCCAACTGGAGCCGGGAAAAGCTCGATCATTCGGCTGCTGTGCCGCTTGTATGAACCCACTCAAGGCCGCATCTTAGTCGATGGCATTGACGTCCGAAATTTGCCCCAACACGAGTTGCGTCAGCACATTGGCGTGATTCTGCAAGACGGCTTCCTCTTCGCCGGAGATGTCAAAGGCAACATTTCTCTGGGCGAAGATTATCCTTTTGCAGATATCCAAGATGCCGCCGAGCGAACCAATGTCGCCAAACTAATTGAGCAATTGCCTCAAGGCTACGACACCATTTTGAGAGAACGGGGCACCAACTTATCGGGAGGCCAGAAACAGCTCCTAGCCTTTGCCCGCGTGGCTATTCGGAGCCCTCAAATCTTGGTGCTAGACGAAGCGACTGCTAGTTTAGATGTCAGCACCGAAGCTTTGATTCAAGAAGCACTAGACCGTTTGCTCGTAGGCCGTACCGCCATTATCATCGCTCACCGACTCTCCACCATTCGCAACGTCGATCGCATCTTTGTACTCAAACGCGGTCAGCTAGTAGAATCCGGTAGTCATGACGAATTACTCGAACTCAGCGGTTTATACGCTAGTCTCTACCGACTCCAAATGCTGGATTCCTAACACTATTGATACTCTTGAAGATTTTGTCTGAGTAATGTGTTCCCTAAAAGTTGAGACGGTGTAGGGAAGTCGGCCGATGCGGCGGCGATCGATCGCGTTGGAGGAGCGAGAAACTCCAGCTCACAGGCTGCAAAAAGCATTAGCCTGGAGTTATAAGTACTAGAACAGGCTACTAGTTCCGCTTCCCAGGTCTTTTCTGGCAGAGATAGGTCTTCTAGGCCAGTCGAGCGCTGGCTAACTGTGGTCGGATCTAAGGACTGAAGCCAATCCACATCAACCAAATCGTCAATTTGCAAAGGTTCTAGCGCTACCGTAGCGGTCTCAAGCTGAGTGACTGCCCCTGCCTCTACTACAGGCAACCCCAACGAAAGCGAAATGCGCTGAGGGGCAATATCAGATTGGAGAGCGATCGCGAGCATGGCAGTGATTGAAACGGTGCAGCCGAGACAAGCTCCGACTGTTAACCACTGCTCCAATTTCATGTTCATTCTGACTTCCCAATCGCAGGTTGATATCTATTGTAGATACAACACCCGATCCGAGAATTCTGTATTCAAACGCCTTAATTTTGTAAAGTTTTTGCCAGTCTAGCGATCGCGTCTGCGTTACAATGTTTTTCGCTCGCCGAGGAATAGCCCAAACCCTGACGGAGCAAAGGTCAGCAGTCATCTAACCTCGGTGTTTCCGGCTCTGCTTTTCTGCTTCACCGATGAGCCAGTAACCATAGGAAGTGGTAGCAAAGAAGGTAATCAACAAGAGCCAGTTGGTCGAATTAAATGCGAAGTCCATAAGATTTTCCTAGAGTTTAAGTTTCGGAGAGAATGACCGCTCATTGCAGTAATGTCTGTAAGCCTGCTACTCATCGTTAAGCAAAGTTAACTGCCTCAGTCTTTTCTCGACCTGCCTCTAACAGGTATTCGCCTGCAACACCCAAAAAGTCTAGGCTGACGGGTGCAACTAGCATGACTGCTTCTAGGATTAACTCCACAAATAGCCGTTTCCAATGCTTACGTTGCAATTTCATGGCCTACCTACCTTCTGGGGTTAGAGTGGGTGGGAGGAGAGCAGGCTTGAGAAGATTGTTATCTGCATCAAGTTGGGTTCATATTAAAAATTCCAGCTCTAGGTTGAATGCGAACCCTTACTGAAATCTTTGTCTTCCCCAAATTAGCTCCAGTAAAATCACGAGCCGTATTCTCCGCAGCCTTCACTCAAGAAAAATACCAAAGGCGATCGCTATTACTGAAATACCTTGGATAGCAAAGCCCTTAATTAAGACAACAAACGGGCTGCCAGAATTCCGCCCACAAAACCAAACAAATGCCCCAGCCAAGACACACCACGGCGTGAGGGCAAAATGCCCCAAATCAAGCCACCATAAAACAGGCCCACAAAGAGCGAAATCATGCCAGTCCAAAGACTGCGCTCAAAGTAGCCGTATAAAAGTAAAAACCCCAAGTAACCAAAGATTAAGCCACTCGCTCCTAAATGCACCGAGCGGGGGGCACCAAACAGCCAAACTCCCAACCCACTGACGAGAACGGTGACGGCACTCACCACAAAGAAGTAGTGAATATCTTGGAGCATCACCAGCCAACCTAGAGTCAAAAGGGGCATGCTGTTAGCCGCTAAGTGCTTAAAACTGCCGTGCAGGAACGGAGCTAGAATGATGCCACTTAGTCCTCTGAGACTTCGGGGTCGAATGCCAAACCGATTCAGGGCTCCTTGAAAGATTAAAAAGTCAATGATTTCCAAGGCCCAAATTAACAGCAGTAGCCCTCCCAGAATGGTGGCTTGAGTTTCAAAGTTTTGTTCTAAGTCAGGCAGTTGTTCTGAGATTCGATTAATCTCCTGCGCCCAGGCTGGGAGACTGGTGTCAGTAGTAATTAAGTTCAGTTTTAACTCCATGCCATCCGCTGCTACTCTACCTTTCCATAGCTTCTACCTAATATCCCGCCACGTTAATTTCGTTGCTAGGGCTGCTGTGCACAATGTAGCCCTGCAAACTTAATCTGGTCCAGGATTAGGGAACTCCGCCTATCGACCAATTTCCTTAGGTGGAAGAAAACAGAAACCAGCCAAGCTACAGTGTATTCAACAAGGGAACGGGAAGCGAGCCCAGTCCTCCTCTTACTAGATACTCAGTTAGCCAGATTTCTCCAATACAAAACTTATTAGCCTCTAGACGCCAATCTAGAGGTTATTTTTTGCTCATTTCTTCTGCGACGGCCCGACTGCATCAAAAGAAAAACCCCGGTCCCTGCCGAGGTTTTAGAGAGGAGAAAAATCCGAAATGTTAAATACTTTATTCATTGATACAAGCTCAGGTTGGCCAATTCCTGGAAGATTTCTCTAGTTTTAGGGTAATGGCTCTAGCAGCAGAAATAGGCAGATTGGAAGCTCGGCTTAGTAAAGCTTGATTGTCTTTTTGTGCTAACTTCATCCGGACTAGCCCACCTACAAATCGGATCTTCATTATGAAGATGAAGAATTTATTGACCCCCGGTTCAGCCTACAGGTCTGGGGGCTTTTTTACCATTGGAACTCTTAATGATTAACCGGCTAAGGTGAAGGACGCTATAGCTATGGATACTCTTACCTAAAACTTCTCTAGTTAAGGGAAAGTTAAGGGAGAGGCGATCGCTTGTATACTCATCGTCCAAAATCAACCCTGTAAAATAGGGTTTGCCTCATCTGTTGAAATTAGGCTAGTCTCTATGCTTGCTATGCCCCTTTATATCTAACTTGACGATACATTTTGTGAAACATCGGCAGAAATTCTTTAATCCACAGGCGGGGATGGCGTCTGTAATACCGTAAAACCAATGGCATAGACAGAGCTGCTTTGAGTTTTTCTTGGACAGATAGTTCACGTCCCAGAGCAGACTGCCACTTGCGAACGTAAATGTTCCACTCCAGAGATACTAAGTCATCTTGTAAGAAGCACCATTTCTGAGTATGAGCTTTAGCAAAGGCTTGAAAGTGGTGGTCTTCTAACAAAAAGCGCATAAATTGCTGAGTGGCTACAGTTAAATCCTGCACATTGGTAGTGTCTCCATTACTCGTTCCATGCACTCGCCAGCGAAACGTACATGCCTCGCTCACAATCACATCACGCCCTAAACACAATTTCATCAACAAACCACTGTCGCTATGAAATCCCCGAGGGAAGTCAGGATAACCACCGAGGGTGCGAATTTCACTGGTTCGGGCCAAATTAGTGACGAAGCATTTAAAGCCATGCTGGCCTAAGTTCCAGCGACGGATAAAATCTTGCCCTGTCATTAATCCCAGCAGTTTATTGGTGGATGTTGAAATCACTTGGCTAGCGCGATCGATCACCTCTTGGTGGGAGATGGCTACCGATGCACTAGGATGAGCTTCTAAAGCACTGACCAACTCTGAGACATAATTCGGGCTAATTTCATCATCATCACAGAGCAAAACAAAATACTCTCCAGAAGCGGCTTGTATTAATTGGTTAAAGTGTTCTACAACAGGCACGCTGGTAGGATTCTGCCGAAATTTATAGGGCTTGAAGTAGTGCTGACAGACCAGGTCACGAACCTTTGAACCATTCATGCCATTGTCAGAAACAATTAATTCGATATAAGGATAGTCTTGTAAATTGACTGACTTTAAGGCTTCAGACAAATATGCAAGAGACTTATAAACAGGGATTGCAACCGTAACTAATTTGGCTACTGATTGAGACATTGAACAAACTTTAAAGCTTGAGGTAGGTAAGCAAAAGACTTAATTAGGGATTGTAACTACGACTAATTTGGCCTCCGATTAGAACGTTGAAATATCCCCATAGAGTTTTGCAAAACTCTAGAGTTTCCAATCAAAAAGCTGCTAAGTATAGTCTCCACTTAACAGTGGTCTAAGGACTCAATAGACCACGTTTAATCTAGAGCCTTGTGTTCCTTATACAGTACTTCTCAAACACCAGGCTATGGAAGCTCAGATATTTTACAAAATCCTTACTGACTTAGATACATCGTTTTATAAAGCCCAAACCCGATATTTAATCGAGCCTTCAATTCTACCAATGCACCTAGCTAGATCACCCAACCAGCGCACTCGTGAACCTTTTTGATAAAGCTGACGAGAGCGTTTCAACAAACGGACCCATTCTAAAAGACCAGATTGCCAAGGTAACGCAGGCATACCCAAAGGTCGGTATTTCTTGTAAAGCAAAACGTTGTAGACTCCCCAGAGCCGAGCTTGCTGAAACCGTTTGGCTAAAGAATCACGGAGACGGTACTGAATCACCACCGTATCCACAAACTTCAGCTCAGTTCCTGCTAGTTGGACTCGCCAGCAGTAATCAGTGTCTTGCAGGCGTAGCATTGTTTCGTCATACCCACCAACAGCTTCGTGAATGGCACGTTTAATGCCCAAATTGCTGCTAGCAGCATGAGGTAAGAACGGAGGATACTTATAGTCCTGCAAGCCTTTTTGCTGCAAAAGAGTACGAGATTTGAGAAGCCAAGGTTCATTAAGCTTGTCAAACTCATGGCGACCGGCAACAAAGTCGTGCTCAGCCAAAGCCTGCCCCATTGCCGCCACCCAACTTTCGGCAACTTCGTCATCCGCATCGCAGAAGGCAAGAAACTCTCCTTGAGCCACTTTGGCTCCTGTGTTGCGAGCATGAGCAGCACCAGGTTGATCAGATGCATCAACAATTCGTAGATTTGGAACACGATCTTTGAATTGTTTGGCGATCGCTAGTGAGCTATCGGTTGAGCCATTATCTACAACAATTACTTCCCACGGTTCTAACCACTCCTGCTTTGCCAGTGCCTCTAATTGCACTCCGATTGTGTCAGCCGCATTGAAGCAAGGAACAATTACACTCAGCTTCATAGAAAAATCTTTTAAGGAAATAATCAGAAGATGAGCTGCTAAAGCAATGTAGCAACTTTCACAACTCATACTCAGCGGCTTCCACAGACCTTTAATGCTAAATTACAACACCAAATTTTTCTGGGGATTTGAGTTAATTTTACTACCGCTCCAGTTCACATTGAACTGGGCTTATGTAGTTGCTGTTGCAAAGCACATCCTACAAGCATCAGTAGGATTAGTGTCTAGGCAAAGACTATCGGTGGTGTAGTTGTTAGAGAAGTTAGTGAATCGCGATCGCCCGCAGGTACACCTATTTTTGAGCGCATGCCTCTAGATTTCACGTCTTGAGGCATGCAAGGTTTTGCCGATTTCGTTTACTAAACTGCCGCAGGTACCTTTGCAGCAACCCCAAAGTAAGCATTCTGTTCGGCTCGGAGCTTATCAGAGAGGCGACCTTCGGGCAGTTCTACGTCATCGTAGGTGAGCACTTGGTCTTTGGGCACATCCCGCTTCAGACGGCAGCCTTCGGCCAAGCCCATTGGCAGCAGGTTTTGAGCCTGAGTGACATCAGAATTTTCGCACTGGCCGTAGGTCATGTAGAAGCCAATGCCATCCAGGGTTTCTCCCACTTTCAGGTCAATCTTGGCAGTGGTGACTACATCCACGACAGGACCACCCAAAGGAGTCATAACAGGATCTTGGAACAGTACGGCGCGAGCCACCGAGAGAGGAACTTCAAAGTGGCAGAGGTGGTAGGGGGTGTAGAAACTGTAGAGGGGGCCTTCACCCAACTTGTACAGGTTCAGGTAGTGCTGCTGTTTGGGGTCATCGTGGGTGCCGAAGACAAACACCCCTGGACCTGGTTTAGTACCAACCACATAGTCCACAATGCCACCCAATTCTTTGAGCTGATCTACGTCGTACATGTGGGTCATTTCATCGACATGACCGGTATAGTCGTAGCCCAACATACCCCGCTTAGCAACTTTCATGCCCGTTGCGTTAGCAACGATCGCCTGCTCAAAGGAGATCTTGCTACCGTCGGCGAAACTGGTGACCATGTGGGCTTTTTGGCCCCAGCGCTTGGCAAAGCCTTCTTGAGTGGTGGGGTTGCGGTAGGGATCTTGCAAACCTTTGATGTTGCCGCACAGCAGGGGAGTTAAGCCAATGCTCTTGACGAAGCGGTACAGGTTCATCTGCACGCCTGGTTGGTCGCCATCACAGGCGGAGAGAATCACACCTTCCCGGTCAGCATAGACTTTGAGGATGGGGCCGATGGTGCCGTCGAGCTCGGCATTCATCAAGATCACATGCTTGTGGTGGGCGATCGCTTCTAGTACCACTTGGGCACCAAATTCGATCGTGCCTGTAACTTCAATCAGTGCGTCAATGCCTTCCGCTTGGCACAACAGCATCGCGTCATCGGTGACGGCATACTGACCTTGGGCGATCGCAGCCTCTAAATCAGCGACCGTGGTCACCACACGGACATCGGTGATGCCTGCTTCGGTGTAAGCCCGTTTGGCTCCATCCAGGTTGCGGTTAAATATGGCGACCAACTCCATTCCTGGCACGGAGTTAGCAATTTGGTTGGCAATGCCTCGGCCCATGAATCCAGCACCGATCATGCCGACTCGGACGGGGTTGCCTGCTTCAGCGCGGGCTTGTAACGCGCGATCGACAATAATCATGCCTGTGCTCCTACCATTACCGTTTCAAACAAGGGCCAAGATTGGTCTTTTTCCGAAATTTCTGTAACGGGCAAAGGCCATGCAATTTTGAAAAATGGGTCGTTATACCGCAGACCCCGCTCGTAGCCAGGAGTGTAGAATTCCCCTACCTGGTAAATCACTTCTGCCCCATCAGTCAACGCTTGATAGCCGTGAGCAAACATTTCAGGCACATACAGCGCCCGACGGTTTTCTGCGGTCAGCTCAATGCCAAAGTGTACCAAATAGGTGGGAGAGTCTGGACGCATATCAATGATCACGTCATAGATTCCCCCCTGGGTGCAGCGAATCAGTTTGGTTTCAGCGGCGGGAGGAGTTTGATAATGCATCCCGCGCAACGTCCCCTGCTTATGGTTGTAGGAGAGATTGCACTGTGCCACGGTGGGCTTGAGGCCGTGGTCTTCAAACTCTTTGGCACAGAAGGTACGAGCAAAGAAACCGCGATGGTCGTTGCGGTGTTCTAGGTCAATGACAAAGGCACCCTTGAGTGGCGTTTCGGTGAATAGCATTACTGTCTCCAGAAGAAATCTTGGTCAATTTGCTGCGTCCGCAGGAGATATTCCAACTGTTTTAGGCGGGTGAAGCCTCTAGATAGGAAGGTAGCCTCATCCATGTCGATTTGGTTAAACAAATCAAACAATTGTTGAGCACCGCGTCGGGCATCCCACTCACACTTAAAGCCAGGCAGGATGGTGTTGATCTTCTCGAAAGAAACGCGATAGCTGCGATTATCCGCAACATTGGCACCAAAGCTGAGCTGACATCCGGTGAAGATATCCGCGACGATTTCCGCAATCTCTTTGACGCGATAGTTATGCGCCGTATCCCCAACGTTGAAGATTTGGTTGTGGATAATATCGCGGGGAGCTTCCAGGACGCAGAGAAGAGCTTTAGCAATATCCAAGGCGTGAACCAAAGGCCGCCAAGGAGTCCCATCGCTGATCATCTTGATCTCTTTGGTTGTCCAAGCCAGGCCCGCTAGGTTGTTCAGCACGATGTCGAAGCGCATCCGAGGCGAAGCCCCAAAGGCGGTAGCGTTCCGCATGAAGGTGGGGGAGAAATTGTCGTCCGCCATTGGCTGCAAGTCACGCTCTACCAAAGTTTTGCAGATGGCATAAGCGGTTTGTGGATTGACTTCTGACTCCTCCGTGACATCTTGACCCGTCGCCACGCCGTAGACGCTGCAAGAAGACATATAGACGAAGCGACGCACGCCAGCAGCTTTCGCCAATTCTGCCAGGCGTACCGAGCCTTTGTGGTTGATGTCGTAGGTGATGTTGGGGGAGAGCTGTCCGGTGGGGTCGTTAGACAGTTCCGCCATGTGAACGATCGCATCGACGCCTTGCAAATCTTCAGCGGTGATGTGACGAATATCTTTGTTGAGGGTTTTAGCGGTAAGGTCGGTGGCGTTGTAGAGCCAGCCAACTTTGTAATATCCAGTGTCTACCCCAATCACCTCGTGACCGTGCTTCATTAACAGCGGCGCAAACAGAGAGCCGAGATATCCTTCTGTGCCAGTGACCAATACTTTCATGGGTGTGAAAATCCTATACGCTTAACGCTGCCTGAAGATGTTGCGGTTGGGGAATTTGAGCGGCGATCGCCTTACCAATCTCTAAAGAAGAGGTGGCCGCTGGAGAGGGAGCATTGCAAACATGGATGGAATTGGGGCCAGGGACAATCAGAAAATCATCCACTAGTTTTCCGTCATTCATTAAAGCTTGTGCCCGCACGCCTGCATGGGTAGGAATCAGATCCTCAGAGCGCACTTCCGGAATCAGCTTTTGCAAACTGCGAACAAAGGCAGCTTTACTAAAGGAGCGAATAATCTCCTGGATGCCTTCGTCCGCATGTTTAGCGGCGAGCTTCCAGAAGGCAGGATAAGTCATGACTTCGGCAAAGTCTCGCAAGTCAAAATCGGTTTTCTTGTATCCTTCGCGCTTGAGGCTGAGAACCGCGTTAGGGCCAGCATGCACCGTACCATCGATCATCTTGGTGAAGTGAACGCCCAAGAAGGGAAAGGCAGGGTTGGGCACAGGATAGATCAGCGTTTTAACCAAGTAGCGCTTTTCGGGCACCAGTTCGTAGTATTCACCCCGGAAGGGCACAATCTTAGCTTTCGGATCAGCTTGGCCCATTTTAGCCACGCGATCGCTGTGCAACCCCGCACAATTCACTACAAACCGCGTTTCAAATTCGCCTTGATTGGTTTCGAGCACCTGGCGATCGCCTTTCTGGACAATCTTGGTGACTTTCGTATTCAGCCGCAAGTCACCGCCCTGAAGCCGAATTAGATCGACATACTTGAGGCAAACCTGTTTGTAGTTGACAATCCCCGTCGTGGAAACGCGAATCCCAGCGATGCAGCTCACGTGAGGCTCAACTTCCCGGACTTCTTCAGCGCTGATTTTGGTAACGTTCAAGCCGTTCTCTAAACCGCGCTGATAAAGATTTTCCAGGCGGGATAGTTCGCTCTCGTCTGTTGCAACAATGACCTTGCCACAGACTTCGTGAGCGATGCCGTGCTCTTGGCAAAATTCCACCATTGAGCGACTGCCATCGCGACAGAACTTCGCCTTGAAGCTGCCTGGTTTGTAATAAATCCCGGAGTGGATCACACCACTGTTATTGCCCGTTTGGTGAAAGGCCCAATTACTTTCCTTCTCTAGGACCAAAATCTTGGCATCTGGATATTTGCGGCCTAACGCCATCCCAGTGGAAAGGCCAGCAATACCGCCGCCAATTATCGCGAAATCATACATAAAGCTATTTGCCCCTGAGCTGAGCCTTTAATGTTTGCATCTGTAAGGTAAGGAGTGGCTACCACACTTTCCAAGGAGCCTTACCACTCTTCCACAGCTCTTCTAGATATTGCTTATCTCGCAACGTATCCATCGGCTGCCAAAAGCCATTGTGTCTATAGGCCGAAAGCTCGCCATCGGAGGCCAGCTTCTGGAGCGGCTCTTTTTCCCAAATTGTCGAGTCGCCTGCGATGTAGTCAATCACTTCCGGCTCCAAAACAAAGTAGCCGCCGTTGATCCAAGCACCATCGCCTTCGGGCTTTTCTTGAAAATTCTCGATTTTGTTTTGCTCTGAGCCCAAGCAAATGGCACCAAAGCGTCCAGGTGGCTGCGTAGCCGTTAGAGTCGCCAGAGTTTTCTGAGATTTATGAAACTCTACTAACTCCTGAACATTAACATTACTAACGCCGTCGCCATAGGTAAAGCAAAAGGTTTCGTTGCCAATATGCTCTCTCACCCGTCTCAGTCGACCACCCGTAAGGGTGTCTTCTCCGGTATCTACTAGGGTCACCCGCCAAGGCTCGGCATAACCACAATGCACGTTCATTTGGTTAAAGCGCATGTCAAACGTGACATCAGACATGTGCAAAAAGTAGTTAGCAAAATATTCTTTAATGACGTAGCCTTTGTAACCGCAACAAATAATGAAGTCGGTGATGCCATGAGCCGAGTAAGTCTTCATAATGTGCCAAAGGATCGGCCGACCGCCAATTTCCACCATTGGTTTAGGCTTAATGGTCGTTTCCTCGCTGAGACGAGTTCCGAGTCCGCCAGCCAAGATCACGGCTTTCATAGGGTAACCCCGTAGTTTTCAAGAAGACCAGTTGGTGCGTTTTTGTGCTTTCACGTAGACCGATGAGCGTTGAGACGGGAACACAAACTGAAGCACTATACCTCTGCGTAGTAATACTAGCCAAAGGTGAAGCGATCTACTGTAAAAATCTGGTGAATTCATTAGGGTTTTTTGTGAAAACTCAAAGAAACCATTTACACAGGTTCGCCTTCTTAGAGAACCTATAGGTTGGCCAACCTTGCAACTCTGTTCCCAGGCGAGGATTGCAGGTGGTTGATCACACCTCTCCTCAAAGAATCCAATAGAGAAGGCAATTTGTATTTTTCAGATTAGCCAGCTAGCCTTGCCAGTTTTGCGTAACCTTACGCTAAAAGTATGAAGGCTCAGTAAAAAGTATTAGGCGATCGCAAAGAAAGAATAAATTTATACGATTTGCACTAGTTATAATCGCGTAGATAAAACTAGCATGTAGCAGGTAAACCCCACAGCGAGCAACCTCAAGAACGAAGGCATATATTTCAGAAGCGGCATAAGTCTAGAGATTGGATGAGCGGAATGCTTCAAAAATCTGCTGAAGCATCCATATGAATTTTATGAACTTGGCTATAAGTCTGGGTGCTAGTCCGTACACATATAAAATCACAGCTTCACATTTATAGAGCTAGCGCTACTAAAACCTAGAAGCGCAACGTTGCACTGCTCTTACATGTGATTGATACATCTTTAATGCAGTCAGTTAAACACGTTTAAACGTGTCCATGTGTGGTGGGTTAACAGAGGGAGTTCCGAACTTATGGCATCTGATTCTTGGAACATTACGAACGAGGAAACGACTCAAGCAAGTCAGGGTGAACCGCCCCTTTCTAACCTCTTATTCGATTCGTTTTTTTACCTTAAGCAAAATGCAGATGTTAGAGCAGCCATTGCCAGCGGTGCTATAAAAAGCGCTTGGGACCATTTTGTGAATTTTGGTCAGTATGAAAACCGCAATACCAGCGCCTTATTTGACCCCACCTTCTATCTAGAACAAAACCTTGATGTTAGAGCAGCCATTGCCAGCGGTGCTATAAAAAGCGCCTGGGACCATTTTGTGAATTTTGGTCAGTATGAAAACCGTAATGCCAGCGCCTTATTTGACCCCACCTTCTATCTAGAACAAAACCTTGATGTTAAGGCAGCAGTTGAAAACAACATATTCACAAGCGCCTGGCACCACTTCGTTTCGTTCGGCCAGTACGAGGATCGGGCTCCCAGCACCTTATTTGACCCCACCTTCTATCTAGAACAAAACCCTGATGTTAAGGCAGCAGTTGAAAACAACATATTCACAAGCGCCTGGCACCACTTCGTCTCGTTCGGCCAGTACGAGGATCGGGCTCCCAGCACCTTGTTTGACCCCACCTTCTATCTAGAACAAAACCCTGATGTTAAGGCAGCAGTTGAAAACGGTGAGATTGGTAGTGCCTTAGATCACTTTGTCATATTCGGTTTTGAAGAGAATCGACTGGGTGCTCAACCAAGGAACCCTATTGAGGTCATTGCTCCGACCGCCAATCTATCATCTGACGATATCACCATTAATCTTACTAACACTTTTACAGTTACCTATACCGATAATGTCGCAATCGATGTAGCCAGCATTGATGGAAGTGACATTCGAGTTGTTGGCCCCAACGGTTTCGAACAATTGGCAACGCTGGTAAGTGTTGATGCTGAGGATAATGATAGTTCTGCGAGGGCTACTTATCAATTTATGACACCCGGAGGAATCTGGGATGCTGCTGATAGTGGTATCTACAGCTTTAGCGTTCAACCCGGTCAGGTTGCTGATATCAACGGTAATTTTGTTCAACCTGCTGGGCTAGCAGCGATCGCGATTGATAATGGCCCGATCAATGGCACCCCAGCCAACAACACGCTTAACGGAAATATTTTCAACAACATCATCAATGGTTTGGCAGGGGATGACATCCTTAATGGCAATAAGGGCGATGATTTGCTTGATGGCGGCGCTGGTAGTGACACCTTCGACGGTGGCGACGGCATTGATACCGTCAGCTATGCCCTATCAACCAGCGGCATTAGTGCCAACCTGCGGCAGGGAACTGCTACTACGATTCTGCGGATTATGCCGTTGGGCGATTCCATCACTCATGGGATGCCGACTTCTAACCCTTTGGCTTACCCAGGGGCTTACCGAATTCCGCTCTGGAGAAAGTTTCAAGCAGACTCCATCTTGATAGACTTTGTGGGCTCTCAAAAGAATGGGGGCAAGAGTGAGAACTCGGATAGTCCCACAGGCTTTGACCAAGACCACGAAGGCTACCCTGGAAAGAAAATTAATGAGATTGCCACGACCACCCAGGTCAATCTGAATCCACGCTTACAAGAACTGAAGCCAAATGTAATCTTGCTGACGATCGGAACGAATGACGCCATGTCTAATCGCAGCGTCAATCAAATGAAAAGTGACTTGAGTAATTTGATTGATCAGATTACCACCCAGCAGCCCAATGCTCAGTTGTTTGTCGCAACGATTCCGCCTATCAATCCGGAGCGCAGCTCAACTGCGGCAGAAAAAGCGATCGCCTTTAACAGAGATCTTCCGAGTTTAATCAGTGCTAAAGCTGCTGCTGGCAAAAATGTTCTTTTTGTAGACACCGTTAAGGGCGTCGATGGTCGTAGTGGTACCTCAGATGACTTGAAACTCTCTGACATTGTCGCGGATGGGCTCCATCCTAATGAGGGAGGCTACAACAAAACCGCCAACACTTGGTATGAAGCACTTTCCGACAACATCACGATCGATCGCGACACCTTCAAAAGTGTCGAGAATCTCCTTGGTAGTGACTTTGATGATGTCCTGGTCGGCAGTTCTGGTGCCAATGTGCTCAACGGAGGAGCGGGCAACGACAAGATTCTGGGCGGGGGTGGTAATGACACCTTTATCGGCGGTGCAGGGAGCGATGTATATGGAGTTGGGACAAATGGCAAACCGATCATTCTCGATTTCCAGAATGATCAAGACTTGCTGGGCTTAACAAATGGCCTCCAGTTCAGTCAACTCACGATCGCGCAGGGCCTAGGGGATAACGCTAATCACACCCTGATTAGCCTGACTTCAAACGGCCAATTGTTAGCTTCCTTAATGGGTGTGCAGGCTACCAATATTACGACTAATGACTTCACAACCGCATAAAGACGAAGCAAGGCTAAGAGAGCCACCTCATCCCTCTTTTAGTCTCTGCTTGCAGTCTCAGATACTAAAGGCGATCGCCGACCTGAGAGCTGCTGAGAATACTGAGACTTAGGCTAACTGACAACCATTATTTCGGAGATTTTCACATGCCACCCATTCGAATTGAGGCTGAAAACTACACAGGTTATTACGACACCACAACTGGCAACTCCGGTAGTGTCTATCGCACTGACAATGTTGATATTCAAGCTACCACTGATGTGGGAGGTGGTTACAACGTTGGTTGGACTAAATCTGGCGAATGGCTGACCTATAACTTTGAGCTAACAGAAGCTGGGTTCTATGATCTGACGACTCGGGTTGCCTCTGGTACAAGCGGCACCAAAACATTACGAATTCTCATTGACGGTGTAGACGTAACTGGCAGCCTCAGTTTTACAGATGCCTCTGGCTGGCAATCTTGGCGTGACCTCACCAAGCAGGGGCTGAACTTGAGTGCTGGTCAGCACGAAATGCGAGTTGAAATGGTGACTGGTAATCTCAATTTCAACTACATCGAACTTACCCCTGCTGTTAGTGTTACCGATGCGATCGCTCCAACTGCCAGTTTGGCTGCAACCAACGTCACTACGGCGGGAGCTGCTGATTACACCTTTACGGTTACTTACCAAGATAACCAAGCGATCGACCTGGCTAGCTTGAGCGATGGCGATGTCATTGTTACGGGACCCAACGGATTTCAGCAAGCACCGACTCTTGTCAGCGTCAATACCACAGGGAATGGAAGTCCCCGCACTGCCACCTATCGAATCACTGCTCCAGGTGGTTCCTGGGATGACGCTGACAACGGCACCTACGCGATCGCGATTCAAAGTAATCAGGTCCGCGATACCAGCGGCAACGCTGTAATTGCCAGCAACTTAGGCAGCTTTCAAGCAACTGTAGCTGCTCAGACCGGTGGGATTGCGCTACCAGGTCGAGTCCAAGCCGAGGACTATGTCAGCTCCTCTGATACCACAACTGGTAACTCAGGGGCGGTTTACCGCAACGACAACGTAGACATTGAAGCAACGGCAGATATCGGTGGTGGTTATAACATTGGCTGGGTCAAGGCTGGAGAGTGGCTGACCTACGACATTAATGTGGCTCAAACTGGATTTTATGACCTCACTGCTCGTGTCGCTTCTGCGGCTGTAGGGACCAAATCTCTCCGCATCAAAATTGATGGGCAGGATATGGGGACACTGAGTCTTACAGATGCGTCTGGGTGGCAGTCTTGGCAGAACATTACTAAAGCAAATGTCAATTTGACGGCTGGTCGTCACCAATTGCGGGTTGAGATGCTAACCGATAGCCTGAACCTCAATTACATCGACTTTACCCCAGTTCCAGTGGGACGCATCAATGGCACTAACTCGGCAGAAACCCTGAATGGGGATGCGCTTGACAATATCATCAGTGCTTTTGGGGGCAATGACATTCTCAATGGCGGTGAGGGCAACGATCTGCTGAATGGTGGTTTCGGTAGTGATGCGCTAGATGGCGGTTTGGGAAACGACACAGCCAGTTATGCTCAATCCAGTAGCGGTGTTAGCGCCAATTTGGCGACCGGGCTGGCTAGTGCCATTCTGCGGATTATGCCTCTAGGCGACTCCATTACTCACGGGATGCCTCCTTCTAACCCACTCGCTTATCCAGGGGCTTACCGAATTCCTTTATGGGAGCGATTCAAGACAGACTCGATTCCTCTAGATTTTGTCGGGTCTCAGCGCAATGGCAGTCTGAGCGAAAACCCTGATAGTCCTGATGGCTTTGACCAAGACCATGAAGGATACCCTGGAAAGAAAATTAGTGAGATTGCCACGTCCACCCAGGTCAATCTGAATCCACGCTTACAAGAGCTGAAGCCAAATGTAATTTTGCTGACGATCGGAACGAATGACGCCATGTCTACACGTTCGGTTGATCAGATGAAGAGCGATCTGGGCAAGCTCATTGACCAAATTACAAGCCAGCGTCCTGATGTGCAGTTGTTGGTTTCTACTATTCCCCCGATTAACCCAAGTCGCAGTTCTACCGCAGCTCAAAAAGCGATCGCTTTTAACAACAGTTTGCCGACAATCATCAGCACCAAAGCGGCTGCGGGCAAGAAGGTAGCGCTGGTGGACACAATTAAGGGCAATGATGGGCAGAGTGGAACTGCTGACGACTTAGTGGTGAGCGATCTGGTCTCAGATGGCTTACATCCCAATGAGGGCGGCTATAACAAGATTGCCAATACCTGGTATGACGCCATCTTCAAGAATGTCACGATCGATCGCGACACCTTCAACAGCATCGAAAATCTGACTGGCAGTGACTTTGACGATATCCTTGTCGGCAACAATGAGGCCAATGTTCTGGAAGGTAGCAATGGCAAAGATCAGCTCACAGGTATGAGTGGTGCGGATACCTTTGCCTACCGAAACCTTTTGGAGGCTGGGGACATAATTACTGACTTTGCAGCGAATGATCTACTACAAGTTTCTGCGGCGGGCTTTGGCGGCGGGTTAGTGGCAGGTGTAGCTTTGAGTGCGGCGGAGGCTGCAACTGGTGTCTTTGTCAGTGGAAGTAATCCGACGGCGATCGGTAGCAGTGCTAACTTCCTTTACAACGCAACGAATGGGGTTCTGAGCTTTGACCAAGACGGCGTAGGAAGCGGTACGGCTGTCGCGATCGCTACGTTCAACACACTCCCCTCTCTATCGGCGAATCAATTTATGATTACGGCCTAACTCAAATCATTCTCTTTTCACCATCAGGCAGTGTACCTCGCACGCGTAGCCAGCTGCCTGATGTGGATTTAGTTTGTGAATTGTCTTGTTGACCCTAGATTTACTTTCCTCAATCTCGGGTGCTTGAACTTCTAAGAGATCAAATCTTTGGCGAGTTCAACAGTACCCCGCTGAGCCACAATCCGGGCAGGAACACCTACTGCGACAGAATAGGGTGGGATATCTTTGGTGACTACTGCTCCAGCACCAATAACGCTGCCTTCGCCAATAGTGACGCCATCTAGCACCTTCACGCCACTACCAAGCCAGCAGTCATCTCCGATCGTAATTCCTTTGCGGCTGACACCCTGCTCACGAATTTTACGATCGCGCTCAGCAAATTCATGATTATTGGCAAAAATGCCAACATGCGATGCAATTAGGCAATCTTGACCGATTTTAATGTTTCCGGGACCAGCAATACAGGTGTAAGGGCCGATCGAGGTGCGTGGACCAATCTCAATTAGGCAATCACCCCGACTAACACGAATGTCAACGCCAATATCAATTTGCACGCGATCGCCTAGAGTGATTTTGCTATGAGACCCACTGGCGTTCAGGCGAGCACCTCTATTGATCGTCACCTGATTTCCGAGTTCAATCTGATGAGCGCCTAAAAATTCCACCCCTGGCTGCAGCTGAACTGATGAGCCTAATTGGTGAAATACGAAGCGATACAGAATTCTGCGGAGGGCAAAACCGGGCGAGAGAGGAACCCAACCTGCCGAAGCTAACAGTAGCGCTTCTAGACGCTGAGAGGAGCGGCTGGACGGCGTGACAGTTTCCGAAGTCATTGTGATCTCTGCTTCAATTATTTTTTTCCTTCAGGATTTGATTGACTAGGCTCCAAACACTGCCACTGCGATCGCCCGACTGAAACTCTTGCAACAGCTTTTTGGCGCGATAGATCTTGCGTTTGGCCCGTTGAGTCAAAGTACGTTGGTTAGTAATGAAGTAATAGTATCTATCTTGAGTGAAGGCGTCAGCTTGCTCATCTTGCAAGATAAATCGAGGATGAATGAGAGGAAATGACAACTCGTTCACAGGTAGCCCTGCCCGCCAATCGTAGCTATCACGGGTATGAGTAGATTCGGAGCCAAAACCAAGGTTTGAAACCATATTGACTTTAGGCACAATGCACAGACCACTTTGCACCCAGCAGGAAAAAATCCACTGGTAGTCCCAAGTATCTTTGCGATCGCTGTACACCTCTTCAAACCGGGCTGCCCACCAATCAACCATTTTGGGGTCGCCTAGCCAATCTAGCAGCCAGCCATTGTCACGAATTTCAGGCCACACCTTCATATTCACATCGTAGTGCTGCCAAGCCCGTCGCCAAGTCGCCCAACCCCAAAAATGAGTGTAGCGAGAAAAGTAATAACTCGCGTCATTGCGTTGGTGATCAGTTTGGAAGTTATCTCCCGTCACAGCCATGATTCGGTCATCTTGCCGATAGCGCTCGAGCATTTCTTCACAGAAGCGAAAAAAGCTGGGATGAGGCACACAGTCGTCCTCAAAAATTATTGCCTCTTCGACATTTTGGAATACCCAATCCAAGCCGCTGTAAATCCGCTCCTTGCAACCCAAATAAGTATCTGCGTAGTTCGTCAAAACCTCACAATCCCAGTCAACTCGCTCAATGATGGAGCGGGCAGCCTTGCATTTAGCAACTTCTTCTGGGTGGGTGGGGCGACCCATATTCGAAACTACTAAGAGCTTGGGAGGTTTAGCCTGACGAATCGCTTCAAAGACTTTTTCGGTTGTATCGGGTCGCCTAAAAATCAATAGAGCGACTGGGGTTTTGAGTTGCCAATCCGTCATGTCCTCATTCCTGCATTAATCTCAAGCGGGCGCTTAAAGGGGATGTTTCGTGACTACACCAGGTCCAGCCAAAATCTCGCTATACAGCGCTTCAAGCTTGGCTATACTGTGTTTTTGATCAAACTGTTGCTCAATCCTCTGACGGCCCGCGATCGCCATTTGATTTCGCATTTCAGGATTGTTGAAAATAACCAGCAAATGCTCTGCGATCGCCTCCCAGTCTCGTTCTGCCGTCAAGAAACCTGTCTCTCCATGAACCACCGCTTCGGGAATTCCCGCATGAATTGACCCTATCACAGGTAGTTGCATAGCCAGTGCTTCGGTGACCACATTTGGTAAGCCTTCCGAATCGCCCGTGGCCGCAGTGATGCTAGGGGCACAAAGCACATTGGCCCGATTCATCCACTCTTTCACGGTGGGATGAGGCTGGGGCCCCAAAAAACGATATTGCTTCAAGACACTCCGAGCTAAGCTCTCTAACTCAGCTCTTTGCGGTCCATCCCCAATCAACACCAGTTCTACGTCAGGTCGAGCTGCTTGTACCGCAGCCATTGCCCGGATCAAGTATTCACAGCCTTTTTTCTCAACCAACCGCCCGACAAACAAGACTACTGGCTCACGGGTTAAAGTTGGGTCAAAGCTGAACTTGTCGAGATTCACGCCGTTATAGATGACCACCGCCTTCTCAGGTGGGCAACCCTTTTCTACCACCTTGTGGCGAATAAAATCGGACACACCAATGCAATAACGAGCCGTTTGAAAGAGTTCGGGCCGTCGCTGTACGTAATAGTCTCGGAAGAACTGTCCACGGCGATGCCAAAAATCAAGGACTGAGGGTGTCCTTTGTCCCGGCTTCAGATCCATGCCTGTGATATCATTGCCGCGAAATGTCACAACTAGGGGCAACTGTAGCCGCCGAGCCAACCGCATTCCCCAGATTCCATCTAGTCCAAAATGAGCATGGATCAAGCTGGGCGATAACGCTTGTAGGCTCTGTAACCATTGAGGGTGAACTACACCCCCTAGCTTAAAGGCCATTTTCCAGACACCTGCTGATTGAACAAAGTCGCTCAAGGTGAGACTTCTATCAGCTGGAATTAAAGATGTGGCATTAGCGGTACGCGAGGTGCCTACGTAGAACCCTGTATAAGCAGTCAAACTCTCCACTTGAGCAGGAATAAAGGTTTCCGAGTAGGGAAGTAACAGATCCCGATAGATGATTACTCTTCTCTGCATTACGTGGGCTCCAAGTCGCAGACTCCTCCTCTGCAATTAAATCGGCAACCTTGAGCAAGTAGCTATGACTCGACCCATCAACCTGACAATTTTTAACAAAACAGACCTTCTCTGTCAGGTTTGTATGAAGCGAGTTAGCGATCGCCCCTTCAAATTTGCCCAAAGCGATCGCCAAGTTGTTAGCTTAGGCTAAGCAGCACCACTTTACCGCTTCACAGAACTCCGTTGAAGCAGATTAACCCCCTTCACCTTGAAGTGTGGCTTCAGTTAAACCGAGGTCGAAAGAGAGTTAGGGTATCTACTCGCTGCTTTCACCTCTAAGTACTTTTCCCGCCAAAGGAAGAAAGGACTAACCAGAATTCCTAGCAGTAGCTCCATTTCGCAAGCGGCAACCACATCAGTTTTAATCACTGAGTAGTACTTGATGAAGTGCAGCAGCGCCTTACGAACATCATTCGCTAAGTAGATTGGAAAGGCGAAGGGTCTTTGCCACGGCTTGAAGCCAATCATCCGAATGTGGTGACGACCTAGCCCCGCGCCTCGACACAAATTGAGCAAATAAGCTTTTTCTAGACGGGACTTGGGAATTTCGTGATAAATACACATGGCTGGGTTATGCCAAATTTCCCAGCCCCCACGTTTGAGGTAAGCCAAAGCTTCAATATCTTCACTTTTGGCAGATAGGGACGTTCCAACAGGACCCCGTAACAGAAGGCGAGAAGGCACATTCTCCAACCAAGCTTGCTTACGGACCACCAGGCCTGCACCAGGAGGCAGTACCTTGGTGTCATACCGGAATACCTGCTGACCGCGATCAATAATTGCTAGAAATGCAGCAATTCGCTCAAAGTTCTGGGGGGGTGCAACTTCAAAGTTCCCACGAATCTGACTACCATAAGCCCCTGCTTCGGGATGCTGTTGGCCAAAGGCACAGGCTTTCGCAACCCAATCTGGGGTGGGCAAATTATCGTCATCTAAAAACCCAATGAAGGTACCTTGGGCCTCGCGAATCGCCCGCTGTCTTGCAAACGCTGCCCCTTGCTCCCCTTCAAAGGTGTATCGGATGGGATAAGCTTGGGGCCAGTTGGTTTGGTAAGCTTCAACGACCTTTTTGGTGTTATCAGTGCTTTTGTTATCGACAATCAGCACTTCCCAAGAGAACCCCTCCGTTCCCACCTGCGATCGCAACCGATCCAAAACAGCAGGTAGACGCTTTTCCCCGTTATAAGTACGTATGGCGACAGTAAAGTCAATCATATGTTTGCGATCGCTCTCAGTATTCCTGTCTTGGACGTTGCTCCCCAAAACCGCGAGCCGAAGTAAGAATGAATTAAGCTTGTGTAATTAAATACCGATTTGCGGGAAACACGAAGCTAGGGTTTACAGTTGGATGGTCCATTCGGCTAAACAGATTCTAGATCTGTTTAAATTACTCAAGGTTCCTCTAAAAGTAAAGTCGAGCTTATGTAAATTTGCGGAGCATAACTGCACTATATTCCGGATGTCTCAAGCGCTGCTATTCCTAGCCTGGCATCTTCATACCAACTTTAAACTAGGTGCAGGGTTCCAGCAGCCATATAAAGCTTAAGTAAAATTCCTTAGCTTGGCGCGCGTTATTGGTTCTTATAGTAACCAGTTCTTGGCAGATTTTCAGTCATAAATATCTGTAATGAATGCTCCTCTGAGGCAAGTTGCCAGCTGTACAGAGCCTACCCCGAGGGGGTGAGAGTTCTTTAGACGCGATCTAAAAAACTCTCATCAGGACTACCGAGTTAACTGGAGTTTAGCGAGGGTTTGAATAGCACTCGGCATTCCAGACTGCGCCTAAGGTAGCCAGGTTAAGCAACGACCCAGTTGACCAGGGTGCGAACCCCGTAGCCCGTAGCTCCAGCACTGTTATAGCCATTTTCCTTGTCTGCCCAAACTGGGCCAGCGACATCAAGATGAGCCCACGGCGTTTCTTTCACGAACTGTTTTAAGAAGAGGGCGGCGGTAATGGAGCCGCCAGGACGAGGACCAGTATTTTTCATGTCTGCGATCATCGATTTCAGACCGTCAAAGTATTTTTCTTCCATTGGCATTTGCCAGAGCTTTTCACCTGCGGATTCAGCCGCATTTAGTAACTCCGCAGCCAAGGTATTGTCACTACTCCAGAGACCCGCAATATCATCACCTAAGGCAACGACACAGGCTCCAGTGAGGGTAGCTAAATCTACGATTGCATCGACACCGAGTTTTTCCGTAAACACCAGGGCGTCGGCCAAGGTAAGACGGCCTTCTGCGTCGGTGTTATTCACTTCGATGGTTTTGCCGTTGGAAGCAGTCAGTACATCGCCAGGACGCAAGGCTCGACCGCTGATCATGTTCTCAGTTGCGGCGCTGATGAAATGCACTTCTACATCGGGTTTAATTTGCGCGATCGCCTTAGCAGCACCCAAGGTTGCAGCGGCACCCCCCATGTCGGTTTTCATCATCTCGATGCCGCTGCCTGCTCCTTTGATGTTGAGGCCACCAGAGTCAAAGGTGAGTCCTTTCCCCACGATCGCAACTTTGCGCCGGGGAGTGCCGTTGGGCTTGTAAGTGATGTGGATAAACTTGGGCGGAATATCAGAAGCTCTAGCCACGCCCAGGAAAGCCCCCATGCCCAGCTTTTCGCAGTCTTCTTGCTCCAGAATCTGAATTTCTAAGCCGTGTTCTTGGGCGATCGCTTCAGCCGTTTCTGCCATCGTCAGTGAAGTGACCACGTTGGGAGGAGCAGCAACCAGTTCTCGCGCCAAAATTACTCCCGAACAAATCTGCCGCGCCCTCTGAATAGCAGCGCTTTGGTCGCCGACACCTAAAATTTCAATTTGTTCTAGCTGGGAGTTTTTGTCTTCCGATTCTGACTTGAAGCGGGTGTCCTGATAGGCAGCTAACTCTGCCCCTTCGGCGATCGCTTGCACAGTAGCTTCAGGCTGGCTATTCCATACCGGGAACTGAATAGCCAAGGTCTTGCCTTTTTCTTTTTTCGCTTGTCGCATACTCAAAGCTGCGGCCCGTCTTAAACTTTCTAGCTTTAGCGAGTCGGGTTTGCCTAAACCGACTAAAAGCACTTTGCGAATGGCACTACCGCCGCCTACACGGGCAAGAGCACTGCTGCCTTCTTTTCCCTTAAACTCAGCCTCAGCCATTAACTCTTTTAAGGTGCCTGCGAGTTTCTCATCCAAGGTCGCTAGATCACCCGTCAGTTCCACCCCATCTTCAAACAACCCTAGAGCTAAAATGTCTCCCGCCCAGTTTAGGCATGAGGTATCTGTCGCGCGAACATCCATCCCTTCTTGTCCTTCTAAATCAAAGACTTCTCTATTTCTTCAGGCTACTAGTTGCAAGAGAAAATTTTTCGGATTAACTCCAAAAAAGTGACGATTTTTCGCTGATTCTCTCCTACGAACTAGCGCACCAAATGGAAGTACCAGCCTGATCACTTTTCAACTATTGTCGGATCTAGGTAGAATTCCCTGTTTAAAGGAGCAAGACCTAGGGCGGAAACGGAATTAAAAATGCTAGAGTCTCATGGGATTCGGTCCAAATCTTCGAGCGAGGACGCATGCTGAAGCGACGAGGCACGCAAGTTTCTTTGGCCATTGGAGCAGGGCTGTGTGCCTTACTCTTAGGGGCAACGTTGTCGGTTACAACCAGCGGTTTTACTCGCAAATGGCAAAGCTGGATTCAACCACAGCCGTCATCTCTGCCCAGCCAAAGCCAAGCTGCTGACTCTGCCGTTGCGGCTTTAGCAGACCTATCTCCCGAGCAACGAGCCACTAAACTAGCAGCGATCGCCCAAGGCAAACAAGGAGCAGACCGCAACCGCGCTCGCTATTTGCTAGCAAGTGATGCCATTCGGCAACGCCAAGGAGAAAAAGCGCTCCAGTGGCTCAAGGGTTTAGAGTCAGATTACCCGGAGCTTGCTGCCTATGTTGCTTTTAAGCAGGCTCAAGCCTATACGGTTAGTGGCAAAACAGCCGAGGCAGCAGCCGCTTGGAAAAGTCTGCTGCGACAATATCCGGATCACCCTGTCGCTGCCGAAGCTTTATTCGTGCTAGGCCGCCAGGATCGGCAGTATTGGGACCAAGCGATCGCCAAGTTTCCAACTTATCCTCGAACTCAAGACATCATTCGGCAACGCCTGCGCCAGAACCCAAATCAGCCAAAATTGCTCTTAATTTTGGCTAAGTATGGCATTAATGCTCCAGGTATTGTCCCGGTGCTGAATCGGCTAACCGAAAACGCCAGCTTTACCGCTACACTCCAGCCCGAAGATTGGGAGGCGATCGCCTTTAACTACTGGGAGCACCAGGAATATGGCAAGGCCGCAGAAGCTTATGCCCGTGCCCCTCGTAATTCCCTCAACACATATCGGATTGGGCGCGGGTTGCAACTCAGCGGTTTAAACTCTCAAGCTTACCGAGCTTACCAACTGTTAGCCACTGCTTTCCCCCAAGCTGAGGAAACGGCCACGGCTCTAATTCGCATGGCTCAGCTTACGCCTAAACCGATTAATGGCATTCCCTATCTAGATCGAGTCATTAGCCAATTCCCCGACCAGGCAGCAGAAGCCCTGATGGTCAAGGCTGACATTCTAGAAGGCTTAGGTAGCGGCAAATCAGCCGCGCAATCTCGCCAATCGGTTTTGAGCCAGTACCCCAAATCAGATGCTGCCGCCGAAATTCGCTGGAAACAAGCCCAGCGTCAAGCCAACACCGGAAACTTTTTGGCTGCTTGGCAGTGGGCAGAACCAATTACCAAGCAAAACTCCGAAAGTGAATTCGCCCCAGAAGCCGCTTATTGGGTGGGTAAATGGGCAAGCCAAATTGGGCGCGAGCAAGATGCCACAAGTGCCTTTGAGTATGTCTTGGCAAAATATCCAGAGTCTTATTATGCTTGGCGATCGGCTGTACAGCTAGGTTGGAACGTAGGCGATTTTGATAGCGTCCGTCAACTCCAACCGCAAGTTGTGCGCTCTGGTCACTCCAGCCCATTACCCACGGGTTCTGCTACCTTGCAAGAGCTGTATCAGTTGGGGCAAAGCCAAGATGCTTGGGCACTCTGGCAAGTAGAATTCAAAAATCCCACTAAGCCAACGGTAGCGGAGCAGTTTACCGATGGGGTGTTGCGCGTGGGAGTGGGCGATCATCTTGATGGCATTTTTATGTTGTCGAGCCTGGCTTGGCGTGAAAAAACTGAGGAGCGATCGCAATACCAAACCCTTAAGCAACAGCCTGCTTTCTGGCAAGCACTGTATCCTTTTCCCTTTCTGCAACCCATCGAGGCTTGGTCGCAAGAACGGCAACTCAATCCCCTGCTTGTCACAGCCTTAATCCGCCAGGAATCCCGGTTTCAGCCGCAAATTCGCTCTGTTGTGGGAGCAACTGGACTGATGCAAGTCATGCCCGAGACAGCTTCTTGGATCGCCTCGCAAATTAAGCTGAAGCAGTACAAACTGGACAAACCGGAAGACAACATCAAACTAGGTACCTGGTATTTAGCCTACACCCACCGCGAGTACGACAATAACTCTCTCTTCGCGGTTGCCAGTTACAATGCGGGTCCCGGTGCTGTAGCGGGTTGGGTAGATAAAAACACCTTCACCGATCTTGATCAATTTGTGGAAGCAATCCCCTACGGCGAAACCAAAGGCTACGTGAAGTCAGTGTTTGAAAACTACTGGAACTATCTACGCCTCTACAATCCAGAAGTTTCCCAACAGGTCGAACAGGTCGCCCAAGCTTCCGACAGTTACCAATCCGCCTTCAAGTTTTAATTAAGTTCTAATTGGGATACCTAACATAAAAAAGACACCTCTGTTGAAATACTCAACAAAGGTGTCTTACAGCCATGATGGACGACGGCTGTTTTAGAAGTTCATTTCAGCAGCTTGCACTTTCTCAACTTGCTTCTTCTTCAGGACAAGCATGATTTGAGAGAGAGTGATTGCAGCGAAGAAGGCAACCAAGCCTTGGATGCGAGCAGGGCTTTGCAGCACGATTTCTGTATCAACCTGACCGAAGCCACCCACGTTAGGATCAGTCGTGAGCGCTTCACCCGCTTTCACTTCTTGGCCTTCCGCGACTACTAGCTCAGGACCCGCTGGAATGTTGTCTACAGCGGTGCCACCGTCAGCAGATTGAATGGTGACAGCATAACCACCACTTTCGGCTTTAGTAATTTGGGTAATTTTCCCAGCAGCAGAAGCGTTGTAAATCGTGTTGTTGCTCTTGTCACCAGTAGGATAAACCTGGCCACGACCACGATTACCACCCACGTTGATTGGGTATTTACCAAATTTCACAGACTTATCGGCGTTAGGGTCGGGGGAGAGGACTGGGAAGGTCAGCTCTTGATACTGCTCTCCAGGTAACGGACCCACTACCACGATATTGTCCTTGTCGGCACTGTAGGGTTGGAAATACAGACCGCCAATTTTTTCCTTCATTTCTTCAGGAATTCTGTCCTCAGGAGCGATCTTAAAGCCCTTAGGCAGGATCAGGACCGCACCAACGTTCAGAGGACCTTTTTCACCATTGCCCAACACCTGCTGTACGTTGGTGTCGTAAGGAATCTTGACGACTGCTTCAAACACCGTATCTGGAAGAACGGCTTGAGGTACTTCTACTTCAGTCCGCTTAGCGCCTAAGTGACAGTTGGCGCAAACAATCCGACCTGTGGCCTCACGAGGATTCTCGTAAGCTTGCTGAGCATAGACCGGATAAGCAGCAGCAGAGTGAGGCAGCATTAGATCGCTACCGAGCAAAATGGCGATCGCGCTGATAGCGGCAAGCGTAACGCGCCAGAGGTATCGCGGAGCGAATATCGCTGACAAAAAAGTTTTCTTCATCTGTAATGAGTCTTCAATAGCAAAGGATCAGGCAGTCAATACACAAGACAGGATGCAACGTCTCACGATTGGTAAAAATGATCAATTCCTAGGACCACCAGGGGTCATCACCTGTGCGGAAGTCAGTTTCAGTCCAAGGTGTAAAGGAGACTTTGTCCTCTTGGACAGTTGCGTGAACTAGGGCGAGGGACAGCGGTGCTGGACCCCGGACTACCTTGCCAGTGTTGTCATACTGCGAACCATGACAGGGACAGATGAACTTATTCTCGCCACTATTCCAGGGCACGACACAGCCCAAGTGGGTGCAGACCGCATTAATGCCGTAGCTGGCAAGGGCTTGCTCGCCTTCTACCACAATGTAGGTGGGGTCGCCTTTGAGCCCCTGAGCCAAAGAGCGCTCGCCAGTTTTGTGACTGGCAAGGAAGTCACTCACGAGGATGTCATTACCGAGCGCATCCTTCGCAGTAACCCCACCGCTACCGCTTCCACTAGACGGCGGGATAAAGTATTTGACCACAGGATATAGTGCGCCCAAGGCTGTGCCTGTGACCGCACCAAACGTGAGGAAATTCATAAATTGGCGACGACCCATGCTAGGTACGTCTGCAGATCCAGAGACTTGAGCCATGACCTATGCTTACGTATGTGTTAAGTTATGTGTCTTAGCCAACAGTTTGGGCTAATCTTAGAACCCTGTTAACCCCGCATATTTAAGTCTGTACGCCTAGACAGCAACCATAGCTAAAGTGAGTCTAATGCAACAGGCAGGGCGTTACAGTCCCTTGAAAGAAGCGGTTTTTAGCGCCTCATGGGTATTATTACATTTCTTGACGCTAGCATCATATCTGAGTCGGGGAGCCTGATAGCTATACGAAATGTAAACAAAATGCTTGATTCCAAATCGGTTGATCCAGAGTGAGTCATGACAGGACGAGACTTACATCAACTCATTCTCCGCAAATGGGGCCGTTCCTACGATGTTCAAGTGCGACGGACCCAGGGCAAAATCTTTGTTCAGGTCATGTGGAAGTATTTGGAGCAGGCTTCTTTTCCCCTCACAGAAGCCGAATATTTCGCCCATCTAGAAACCATCAGCAGCTACTTAGAGGCTTGGGGTGGCTTCAGCCAAGTGCAGCAGTTTGTTGAGCAGACTAAGGAACGGCCTCGCTTGGGTAAGGCTGTGAGCATCCCGCTGGATCTGGGCGATCGCGCTTCCGAGTGGTTGCTAGAAGAGTTTTAAGGTCACTGGCTTAATCTCCCCCTTTTGGGTGATATTCGATCGCTCTCTGGACAGATGGCTGATTTAGGCGATCGCGAAACACTATAAGCAAATAGTAGTTGATGAATATTGGTTTGTATTCTCAATTACTAAGGGCTAAGTATTGGAAATTTCTAGAGTTTTTCTAAAACCAACATTCTAGGTATCGAGGCAGGTTCTGGGCTTGGAACTTAAAGCTTTAGGCTGCCAAACATTTCAGTTGGTTTCAGTAAAACACAACTTCTTTTTAGCCGTTCTTATAGTTATTTAAATTACAACTAGTGCTAATAAGAACCTCGGTATTAGTAGAGTACCAATTCTTACATAGCTGTATTATTTTAATTCGAGCAAAAGACTTGGAGACACTCTGAAACTGCTTTTCAGCAAGCATTTCAGGGAATAGTTCTATTTGCATCACAATCACTTTAGGCTCGATTTCATATTCGTAAATTCACACTTCCTTTAAAGATTAGGCTCTACACTTTATCGGCTCTATACGAAAATTTACAGGCATTGCCATTAGAGTTTGTAAATAGTAAATCTTCTCTTCAGCAAATAACCCTAAAGTCTAGATTTTCAAAACTAAGCAATCCAGGCTAATCAGCCACCATCTTTCTGAGATCAAAACTTGACCCAATTTCAGCAAACCTCTTCAGGTTTAGCTGCCTGTTTCTGCTGCCCAATGGTGCTATCTAGCTCACTTCAGAACCAACAAAAGCCCCTGTTGATTTGTATTTCGAGCTACTTACGGACAACCTGAATCCTTACACTCAGGACCCCTTGGTAGTCGTTTGCTCACCCAGTCCTGCCCTTTCGTCACTCAAAGAGCCTCCATGGTAAAGACCCCAACTAAGCCCCTCGGCTTCCAAGAGTTTGTTGCAGTTCCCCCTGAAGCTGACTATCGGTTGCCCGATTTTAAGAAAAAGCAGATTTGGCAAAGATTACTTGTCGGGATGACTTGTCTGGGGTTAGGAGGGGCGGCGATCGCCTTTGGCCTGTCCTCCGTTACCTATCGACTGACCCATGCCACTGTAGATGGTGGGCTGATTAGCGGTCGAACTGTGCGGTTACGCGCTCCCATTGATGGCAAATTGAAAGCTTTTTACGCTCGTCCCGGTGCCCCAGTCAAATCAGGCCAGATTCTGGCTCGGCTGGAAAGCACAGCCCAGGTAGAACAAAATTTGTTGCAGTTGCAAGGTGAAGTCCAAACCAAGACGGCACAGTTGGTTGCGGCTAAACAATCCTTAGTCTTTTTGCAGCAACAGCTAAGCAGTTTAGAAATTCAAGATAAAACCTTACAAAGAGTCAATACAGGTCTCTCTGCGAAGGAGGTTACGCACCAGCAAGCAGCCGTTGAGGCAGCAATGGCTAAGGAAAAAGCGGCGCGCCTGGATTACCAGCGCTACCAGCAGTTATTGCAGGAAGGTGCGATTTCTCGTCAGAAGGTGGACCAACTAGAGTTCATCTGGAAATCGGCTGAAGCAGAAGTCAAGCAAGCCCAGGCTGAGTTGTCTTCAGCTCAAGCTTCTTTAGGTGCTTTACAAGACGGTGTGGCGCTGACTCCTGGTGCAACCTTGGCCGACCAACGCATGAACTTGATGCGGAGCGTTCAAGGCCAAGCGGCTCAAATTGAAACCCTCGAAGCTGAGTTGGACAGCAGCCAAAAGCAACTGAAAAAGGCCCAGGCAGAGTTTAGCGATCGCCAAGACATTGAAATTTCGGCTCCCTTTACAGGTGTGGTCTACAGTACCGAGCACGACCAAGGCGAGCAAGTGAACCGCCCCGACACCCTGATTACCTTGTTGGACTGTAATGACCTCTGGGTAGAAACTTTGGTCTCTGCTCAACAAGCCAATCAGATTGATAGTACTAAGCCAGTACGAGTGCAACTTGCTGGAGCTGAAGACACCTTCGTCGGCGAAGTGGAGCTGATTGAGGCAGTGAACCGCGCTGAATTGGCGAAAGACCAGGCCCAGGCTTTAGTGCCTGCGGTCGCCTCTAATTTAGTTGGCCAACCCTTAGCCAAGGTGACTGTACGCATTCCTCCTGCGCCTCAGCAGTCTCAGACCAACCAGTTTTGTGGCGTGGGCCAATCAGCTCGCATGACCTTTGGCACCAAACTGTTCGCAGGTAAGTAGTTTTGGGTTGCTTCGGGTTGCAATGGCGGTCGCCTGCTTCCGCAACTTTCAATTCCTTCCGTCCAGGCATCAGGGTGCAACGAGTCAGTCTCTCTCATGCTTTGTGCTGCTTACTCAGGAATTATTTGAGTCATTATGAAATCTACTGCATCAGCCACTCCTCAACCCCTGAGCGCCCAACTTAACTTGTTGGCATTCCTGTTTTTTCCAATCTTGGGTTTGACAGGTCTCTACGTCTTACAAAACCCTGGCAACTTAGCCATTTGGGATGTGTTTGGCCTGATTAGCTTGGGCGTAGTGGGTGTATGGCGCTGGGCTTGGTTTCTCTTACGCCTGTTGCGATCGCGGATTTACCTGCACTGGGTCTTTCCTAAGTGGCGGCGCTGGGCCAATAAAGTTCCGGTTGAGCATTTGCCCCACGTTTGTTTGCTCGTCCCGACTTATAAAGAGAAACCCTGGATTACCGAGCGAGTGTTTCGGGCGATCGCGCGAGAAGCTAGAGATTTGGTGCACCCGATTACTGTTTTGGTCAGTAGCAGCAGCGACGAAGAAAATGCCTCGATTGTAGAGATCCTCAAAGCCGAAGATCCAGAACTCAAAACCGTTCGCCTGGTTTTAATGACGCAGAAAGACGGTAAGCGCAAAGCGATGGCCGATGGTCTGCGGGAACTCGCGCAACTGAACTTGCCTGCGGATACGATTGTGGCGTTGATGGATGGTGACTCAGAACTAGCTCCCGGCACGCTGCGCCAGTGTCTACCCTTTTTCCTCATGTTCCCCAAAATGGGAGCCTTAACCACCGACGAGTTACCAGTGGTCCAAGGTTCTTACTTGTTCTCCGAATGGTTTCACCTACGGTTTGCCCAACGCCACAGCCAAATGTGCTCGGACTCGCTGTCGCGCAAGGTGATGTGCTTGACAGGCCGCTTTTCCCTGTTTCGGGCCGAGGCAGCGTTACATCCTACCTTTGCGATGCAGTTGGAAAACGACACGCTGGATGATTGGCTCTGGGGACAGTTTAAGTTTCTGTCTGGAGACGATAAGAGTACTTGGTTCTGGCTGCTGCAACGTGGCTATGAAATGCTCTACATCCCCGATGTAGTTGTCTACTCGATTGAGACGATTTCAGGTTCCTTTGTCGATCGCGCTTACCAGAACATGCGGCGCTGGTACGGCAACATGCTCCGGAACAACAACCGAGCGATCGCGCTTGGCCCTCATCGCATCGGCTGGACTGCCTGGTACAGCTTGCTCGACCAACGCATTAGTATTTGGACTTCTCTGATTACGCCTGGTCTACTAGTCATTTCGTTTCTACAAGGGAATTGGGTCGCGGTTGGGATTATTTCGTCCTGGATTTGCTTTAGCCGTCCGCTGATGTTGCTGCTGATTTTCTGGGGTCGGAGTTCTGAGCTGCGCCCGATTCACTTCCCCATTTTGCTGCTGTCGCAGTGGGCATCAGCTTTAGTCAAGGTGTGGACGCTGATGAATTTAGCCAAGCAGAATTGGTCCAACCGGGGTAATCAAAGTATTTCAGCAGAAGGCTCTGGTTTGGAAAGAGCCGCCAAGCTGGGCACTTCTCGATTTCTGCTGGGGGCTCAAGCTTTTAGTTTCGTGATTTTCCTCTTATGGCTATCTGGCTCCCTTAGCCCCATTTGGGATTTGGAGGGCTGGTGGCTCAACCGCCAAGTGGTAGCGCAGCAAATGCCGTTGGAAATTGTGGAGGCGATCGATCGCGGGGTGATTCCTAACGATAATCGAGACGATTCTGCCGCTTTACAGGCGTTAATTGCTCGCTTGCCGCAATCCAGTCAGGTGCAAATTAATTTGCCCATTGGTGAAATTGATTTATTCCAACCTGTAGAAATTAATCGCAGCGACATCAAGCTCAAGGGCCAAGGGATGTCGCGAACGATTTTGCAGGCTCATTTCGATCGCGAAGCTGGAGAGGCGGTGCTTTCTATTCAACCGAAGGGACAAGGCGATCGCGTCACGAAAGCTACAGCTCAGCCCGTCTCTCACACCGCTAAGGCCGTTGTAGACAAGCTAAGAAATGTGGAGTTAAGTGGCTTTACGATGCGGCAGATTTTGCCCAAGTCTGCGGTTGTTGCCGAATATGCGATCGATAGTATTTACTTACGACAAGTTGAGCAAGCCACTGTGAAGAATCTGCATCTGGAGCGGAGTGGTCGCAATCCCCTAGTGCTGAACTCAACGCAAGATGTAACGGTGGAATATGTAGCGGTAGATGGCAGTTTGAATCGGGGTGAGATTGTGATGGAGGATGCGGTCAATACCCAAACGAAAGGGGTGACTTTGCCGACTTCGTTGTCTCAGGGGGCTTAGATTTCATTTGCTAAAACCAAGTCCTTGAGGGCGCTTGCCCCCAAACCCCCGCTGAGGGACGCAACCGTCCCTCAGACTCCCTCCAAAAGTAGGTTTAGTTCAGTAGGTTAGCGATCGCTTCGCCTACTGCTTCAAGAGCGAAGGTTAGTTGACGGCTGCGACTGCAAAGTCGGCGAAGTCTACGTATACATCTTTGCGGGTGGCCCAGGAGGGGTCGTTGCCGCCGAAGAAGGTGGAGAAGAAGATACCGTCAATTTTAAGTTTGTCGGTGGAGCGGAAGGTAAGCCCCTCCTGGTCAAGCACTTGTTGGCCATCGAGCCACACCCGGACTCGCCCATCTTGTTGACCGGGTTGATTCAGTACAACTTCTTGCTCTAGGCGATACCAAACCCCTGGCTTAAAGCGCCATTGGCCGCGCCCGATGGAGGTGCCATATTCGTCGCTGGTTGGGAGGTAGGCGTACAGTTCTCCCGCTCCGTTTTTGCGCCACATGAAGCGGGTGGAAAAGCCATCGGTACCATCGGGAGTATCGCCACCGCTGTTGCTGTCACCCCCAAATAAGCCGGGAAGTTTGCCTCCCCGAATGTAATCGAAATTTTCTGAGAAGCGGACGTAGTAGCTGAGCCGCAAGGTGTCTCTAGGTTGCAAGTTGAGATCGGCAAGAAACTGGCAACCACCCAACGGAGCTTTGTATTTGCGGGCGACGGTGGGGCTGGCAGAACGAGCAGGATAGTTCACGCGCAGCACTTTGCTAAACTTTCCGGTTGGGTCTGGAATAATTTCGACGTTTTCGAGTCCCCAATCTTTGCGCTTGCTGGTGCCCCAATGCTGCTGCCAGTCGGCTTCGTCAAAGCTACTAGACCAGAGAAGATTGCTAGAGTTTGTGGCAACCTGCTCTGGTCTAGTTTGAGCAATATCGGTTGGTACGGGTGAGGAGTCTACTTGGATGGGGTCGAGGATGGCACAACCGCTCAGTACGGAAATGGCTAAGACTGTACCGAGGGTAATGGGTCGTTGGGAAAGGCACAGAAATGTCAATTGTCGGTGTAGTCGCTGAGCTAGCTGCTCTAATTTATGAAGCTGAGATAATTTTGAATTCAAAACGATCGCACCAATAGAATCGACGGCACAGTGCTAACTCATCAATTCCAAGTTAGTCAAGGGTAATGCCGCTGCTTTAAGGGCGATCGCGCTTACTCAAGCTTCACAAATCCATCCCTAACGACCAAGCAGTTTTACGCAACCGATGCCACCAAAGTAAAGCCCCACAACTGCTCCTCCTAAGAGGCTCTGAGTCAAAGGATCGGTGGAGGGGGTCAGCACTGCACCTAGAATGGCAGCGCCTAGAATGACATATCGCCAACCTGAAAGCATTTGAGCTGAGGAGACGATGCCTATCAGCCCCAGCAGCAATTGAATTACGGGAATCTGAAAGGCTAAACCAGTGCTAAACAGAAGCAGCAGGACAAACTCGAAGTAGCGATCGATGGACCAAAGCTGCTCAACTACATCTTCGCCGTAGGTAATGAAGAAGTTGAGAGCAGCAGGGATGAGAGCAACATACGCAAAAGCCAAACCCGCAGCAAATAGGACACTGGAACCCAGCACAATGGGTCCAATGAATCGGCGTTCACGTCGCGTCAAACCGGGCAGAACAAACTGGATGATTTGGTAGAGGATGAAGGGACTCGCAACCAGTAGCCCGCTATAACCCGCGACTTTGATGGAGACAAAGAAGTATTCACCTGGGGCCAGTTGCAGAAATTTAACGCCTTGGGCGGGAACTTCTAGTAGCTGGACGATGGGTTTAACGAAGACGAAGCAACCAATAATCCCGATAACTGCTGCAATTAAGGAATAGAAGATCCGTTGCCGCAACTCTTCTAAGTGATCGAACAAGGACATTTCGACTTCATCGGGTAACTCGTCGAAGTATTCGGTTTCGTCTTCACTAATAGGACTAACAGGAGTTTTGGGTGCAACGCTCAGATCCTGTGAGGCTGCGGGGTCTGAATTAAGGTCCAAACGCTGCTCGGATGCAGTCTCTAGTTCTGAGGGAGCCGTCATGGGTTTGCGTCAGTTCAGGGTTTGTTGACTATTGTATCTGGGGATTTGCAGGGTGGAACTTTGGGGTGCTAGGTGTTGAATTTGTTGAAATCCGAGCCTTGGGGGCACTCGCCCCCAAACCCCCGCTGAGGGACGGTTGCGTCCCCCAGCCCCCCTCCAAACGAGTTTAAGTGTGGGTGTTTCGAGTTTTAGGGTGGGTAGTTGGCTATTAGCTTTTGGCTTCTCACTCTTCACTCCTCTCCCCTCACTCTCTGACTCCTCACTTTTCATCCCTCCTCCTTCCCCCTTCCCCTCAACTCCGTCGGATCGTGAGCACAAATAATTTCTACTGTTCCTGCTTGTTGCTGTTTCAGTTGTCGTAGGCGCTCTTGGTTGTGGAGACGGGTTGGGTTATCGACTGCACCGACTCGCTGCACTAAGGCTAGACCAAATGGGCAATGGGGACGAGTAGGATACATTTCTGCATGGAAGTAGTAGGCGTCGCCTGCATGTAATAGCCAACCTGTGGGGGTTTGGATGGCTACGCCTGTGTGACCATGGGTGTGGCCGAGGAGGGGGACAAGGAGAATTTCTGGGGGTAATCCGGTGAGTTGCTGGATGCACTCGAAGCCGAACCAGCGATCGCCTTGCACTGGATAACGCACCCAGTCTGGCTCATGTTGCCATTGCAAGGGGCGGTAACGATAGCGATCGCGTCTGGTTTTGGGTTGGGTGGCAGCGAGGTATTCGGCGTCGAGTAGATGCACTTTGGCTTGAGGAAAGTCTGCGATGCCGCCTGCGTGATCGAGGTCTAAATGGGTGAGAATGATATGCCGCACGTCATGGCGGGAGAAACCTAATTGCTCTACTTGATAGACTGCTGTTTCTTCTGGGATGAGCTGTGGGCCTGCTAGAAAAAGGAAACCACTGCTCAGTCGCTGTTGAGGTTGGGCAATGTCTTGTAAGCCTAAGCCAGTATCGACTAAAACTAAGCCAGCCTCGGTTTCGATCAACAGGCAGTGGCTCACAATAGGAACTCGGTGGAATAAACCGCCTTTGCCACCGACTAATCTTCCACCTAGGATGCACTGCGTGGCACAGTTGAGGTGATGGATTTTCATACTTTTAACCTAGCGTTTTGTGGATAGGTTGGTTCAGGTTTATGAGGATGGCGGGTAGTCACGATTCTGACGTTGAGTAGACAGAATGGCTTGGGCAACCGCTAGACTATTGAGACAGTGCAAATGTACTCTGACTCTCCAGTAAATGAGTGTTGCACTGCTGCTTGAATGATTCCGTTGCAACTTAGTCTCAAAAACTTTCTCAGTTACCGTGAAGCGACTCTAGATTTTCGGGGTCTGCATACGGCTTGTGTCTGTGGCCCGAATGGGTCGGGGAAGTCGTCGCTATTGGAGGCGATCGCTTGGTCGCTGTGGGGGCAGAGCCGTGCTAGCTCTGAGGATGACATTATTCACTTGGGCGCGAAGGAAGCTCAGGTGGACTTTACGTTTCAGAGTCATCAGCAGATCTATCGGGTAATTCGGACGCGATCGCGGGGACAGGCGAGTTCTCTAGAGTTTCAGGTGGCGATCGCAGGGCTAAATGGGGGTAGTGCCGCACCGACGTTTCGACCTTTGACGGAGCGGGGGATGCGGGCGACACAACAGTTGATTTTGGATCACCTCAAGCTGGACTATGAGACGTTTGTCAATTCGGCTTATCTGCGTCAGGGTCGAGCCGATGAGTTTATGCTGAAGCGGCCCAGTGAACGCAAGCAGATTTTGGCGGACTTGCTGAAGCTGGATCAGTATGATGAGTTGGCGGAGCAATCGAAGGATTTATCGCGGCAAGCCAAGGGTCAGATTGAGCTGCTAGAGCGCAGTTTGGAGTCGATTCAGGAGCAGTTGCAGCAACGGGAGGCGATCGCCCAGGAACAAGTGTTGCTGGAAGCAGCTTTAGCGGCGATGCAAACGACGCAAACGGCGAACCAGGAGCAGTTGCAGCAATTGCAGGCGATGCAGCACCAGCGCCGCACTTGGGAGCAACAACTGACTTGGCAGCAGCAGCAACAGCGCAACCTCAGCCAGGATTATCGGCGGTTACAACAGGATCTAGCCAGTGCTCAGCATCAGGAGCAGGAGTTGGCGGCGCTTCTCGGGCAAGAAGAGGCGATCGCGGCAGGTTACGCGCAGTTTCAAAGTTTGCAGGCGCAAGAGGAGGAGGAATCGACTAAGTTTCAGTCGTACCAATCGGCTCAGACCCAACGGCAACGGTTGCAGCAACAGCAAGCACAGCAGATTGGTGAAATTAAAGATCAACTGCGTCAAGTGGAAGCTCAACTAGAGGCGTTGCGGCAACAAGAGCAAGATGTACAGCATACCTTGAGTAAGGCGGCTGAGGTGGAAACTGCGATGGAGCGGTTGCGGCAGGCTCGTGCTCGGCTGACAGAACTGGATCAGCTACAAACTCAAGTGGCACCGCTACTTCAGCGCCACCACCAATTACAAAGCCAGGTTGAGCGGGCTCAAGATCGCCTCACCGCGCGTTTGGAAGAGTTGCGAACCAGCACACGACAACTGCAAGCCCAGCAGGCTCGCCAACCCAAGTTGCAACAGGCAGCTGTGGAAGTGGCTGAGCAAATTGAGTATTTAGAGAAACGCCAAGTTTACCAGCAGCGAGTTCGAGAGAAGGGACTGGAACGGCGCAGTTTCTTGGAGCGGTTGCAGGTGCATCAGCGCGACTACGAAGCGCAACTGGCAGAACTCGAAAACAAAGTCCAACTGTTGCAGCAACCCAACGCAGCTTGCCCTCTCTGCGATCGCCCTTTGGATGAGCATCACTGGCAGTTGGTGCAACAGAAAAACGAAGCGGAGCACCAGGAAATTATTGATCAGCTTTGGGTGGTGCGGGAGCAGCTCGCCGTCTCAGACCGTGAAATTCACGTGCTACGGCAAGAATATCGCGACTTAGACCGAGAATTGGCGGAGCACAAGAGTTTGCTAGAGCGGCGGGGCCAATTGCAAGAGCAATTGCAGGTCAGCTTAGAGATGCAGGAAAAGCTGCAACAGGTGCTCGCGGAGCAGGAAAAGCTGCAACAAGCCCTCAGCGCAGGCCACTACGCCACGGAACTTCAGGAAGAATTAGCGACATTGGTGCAGAGCTTACAGCAGCTTAACTATGACGATCGCAACCATGCTTTAGCTAAAGGAGAGGCAGAACGCTGGCGTTGGGCGGAAATCAAACAAGCCGAGATTAAACAAGCCCAACGTCGCCAAGCCAACTTAGCGGCTCGCCAACCAGAGCTAGAAGCCCAAATTGCGGCCATACAACAGCAACTAGAGCAACAGCAAACCGACTCGCCACTACAACAGTCGATTAATGAACTCAATCAAGCGATCGCGGAAATCGATTACAACTTGGATCATCACAACGCTTTGCGGACTCAGGTGCGCCAAGCTCAAGCGTGGCAGTTTCGCTATCAATCTCTGTGCCAAGCGCAGCAGCAGTATCCCCAAGTGCAACAACGCATTGCTGAATTGAGCGAATTGCTAGAAGTGCGATCGCAACATCTCCAGCAAGCCACTACTCAACTGGAGCAACTCATCCAGCAGCTAGAGCAAATGGCTGATCCAGCAGAGCAAATTCGTAGTTTGGAGCAACAGATTCAACAGCAGCAAGCCCAACTCAACGGTCAATTAGCTCGTTTGGGCCGCTTGCAACAACAACAGCAGCACTTAGAAACGTTGCAAGTTCAGGCAGAAGCGCAACAGCAGCAACTCCAAACCGCGCGACGGCAATATCGGGTTTACCACGAGCTATCCCAAGCCTTTGGCAAGAACGGCATTCAAGCCTTGATGATTGAGAATGTTTTGCCGCAATTGGAAGCAGAAACGAATCAGATTCTGGCTCGCCTCAGTGCCAATCAGTTGCACGTACAGTTTGTCACCCAGCGAGCAGGACGCGGTAAAGGCACCAAAGCTAGCTCCAGGCTAATCGACACCCTGGATATTTTAATTGCAGACATTCGGGGTACCCGTCCCTACGAAACCTATTCGGGGGGTGAAGCTTTCCGGGTGAACTTTGCTATTCGCCTTGCTTTGGCCAAACTTCTAGCGCAACGCTCTGGCACCGCTTTGCAGATGTTGATTGTAGATGAAGGCTTTGGGACGCAAGATAGTGAAGGATGCGATCGCCTGATTGCCGCGATTAATGCGATCGCTTCTGACTTTTCTTGCATCTTGACCGTTACCCACATGCCCCACTTTAAGGAAGCCTTCCAAGCTCGGATTGAAGTCCACAAAACTGAGTCAGGCTCTCAACTCCACTTGTCGCTCTAAGGAACCGACACCCTCAAGGGTGCGGCTATTGCAACAAAGGCTGCGTAGGCAGCCTCAGTAAATGTGGTTCTATAAGTTGGCGATCGCATCGGGTAGCGCAAAGATGCCATCCGGTTCAGGTGCCCAGGATACAACTTGGGCGACAGCATCTAAGTTGAGAGGTCCGTAGATGTGAGGATAGGCTTCATCCCCAACCAGCGCTTCGTATTTAATTTCGGCTTGAACTTGATCAGAATTAATGCAGAGCAGTAGTAAATCAGTTTGTCCTGTAAAGTAACGATTCGCCACTCCCTCAACCTGCTGAAGTGTAGAGCAGTGGATAAATCCTTCGGATGCTAAGGTGTCCCCTTGGTAAATTCCTGCAAGTTGGGCTTGCTCCCACTGAGAGGTTGAGGTGATGTGAAAAATGACTGGCATCGCGATCGCGGCTGAGCGCTTCCCTAAACGATTGGCCTAAATATTATCCACCACAACTAAAGCGCCATATCCCAAACCCAAAACTCCCACGAGCAACACCACCAGGGTGAACAAGGGGTTGAAAATCCACAAAGCATTCACCAACCAGCACAGCAAGCAAGTTAGCAGGAACAAGACTACCAGTTCCATGAGAAATGTGAAATACACCATGACTCGAATTCCATACCAGCGAAAAATGCTGGAGAGAGAACTATCTCTGATCCTAGAAATTCGTTAGGGGCAACGCCTTCATCTGAATGGGGGAATCACTCAGATGATTCTGGAAATTGATGCTCTGGTAGATACTTGGCTGGAATGGGTTTGTCGCTCTGCTCATCGTCCCACAGCAGGTTCGTAATCCACCAGCGATCGCCATACCGCATCAGTTGAATGCTATGGATGCCACGAGCCGAGGATGAGCGGTAATCGGTGACCAAGCGGGTTTCAAACGTACTGAAGACTTGAGCAATATTGCCAAAGCTTTTAGTGTGACGAGCTAGCTCTGCTTCGATAAACTCAGTCAAGATGCCAGCTTGAATCTGCTGAACCAAGCGATCGATAAAGGTTTCCACATCCATCGTGTCCGCAGCATCCGTTTTGACATGAATTAGGTGGGCTCCAGGCATAAACAGAGAGCGTAGCCGATTCGAGTCAGGCTGCTCTCCAGCCCCAAAAGAAATCGAATTGTAAAGTGCGCTAATGATGCTGTCCACGGACTCAACATCAGCAAACTCAGAAGTTGGGATCGGCTGTGGTTCCTGCACCATAGTTTTGGCCCACACTCGTAGGTCGATAGGTTGGTTAGTTCTGTTCTATCTCTTCTGCGGACAATTAGCCAAACCGCACGCACGAAATTAGCTATATCAGTAGGGAGTAGGCAGGCTCGGAAACAGAGTATAGCGATCGCCTTCTGCACCAGATTGGTAACTTGCGGCGATCGCGCAAATCCTTTGGCAGAGCTTGATTTCCTTCGCCTCAAGGCAGAATAAAGTCAGTCCTCCAGCTTCCAAAAGTGAACCTGCTTAAACTGAAAGTACTGAAATGGAATATGAGAAGTGGCTGCAAATTCTAGGGGTAGCTATGTTTCCCCAGAAGCCTATTTGGTAGGGGAAGACAATAGCCCTGTGAAGCATGAGTACAGGGGCGGTCAGATTTACGCAATGGCAGGAGCGAGTAATGCTCATGTCCTGATTGCTGTCAACCTCGCCACAACTTTAAGAACGCATTTGCGTGGCAAAGGCTGCCTCACCTTTGCTTCGGATACCAAAGTGCATATTCAGGCAATCAACACGTACCATTACCCAGATGTAATCGTTACTTGCGATGAGCGCGATCGCAGCTTCAGCGACTTTGTCCGCTACCCTTGCTTGCTTGTGGAAGTTTTATCAGATACGACTGAAGCTTTTGATCGAGGTGATAAATTTGCCGATTACCGCCAGCTTGAGAGCCTTCAGGAATATGTTTTGGTGAGCTAAAAACGGATGAGTGTAGATGTGTTTCGTCGCAACCAAGCCGATCAGTGGGTGCTAACTCCTTATACTAATAGCGCCGAAATTCACCTGGCTAGCGTTAATTTCCAAAGTCCGATCGCAACTCTCTATGAGGACGTGGCGTTGATGGGCAACAGCGATTAAGCGCAGGATTTTATTCAGTGGTAGGGAGGATGAGTTTGCCTGATGCGATCGCCACTGTAATAATTTGCGAATCAATCAAACGGGTTTTGGCAGGAAAGGCACCTGTACCAGGATTGACCGGATAGGCGGGGAAGCAAGCTCCACTAATGCTGAGGCGGAGAGCATTGCCTTGAGCGATTTGCACACAAGTCGCTTGCAGCGGAATCGTGAGGGGAGCTATTGTTTGGCCTGGATTCACTCGCATGTAGCCTTGAGTCAAGTTGTAGACACTGCCATTCGGTTTGATTTCCGAGAGCACGACACACAGATCAAAGCTAGGTTGGTCAGCGGTGCAATGGATTTCTGCGATCGCCTCACCGACAATATGCAAATCTTCGATTAGCGGGGCAGAGGTATAGGTGACGATATCGGTACGGCAATCGAGAGTGGAGCGATCGTAGGAACCCGCAGGCAACGGAGCATGACCACCTGACGCTGGCACAGGTCGCCAAGGATCGTGCACAAAGACATCGGGGGCAATCGCTTCTGGAGGAGTTTCTACCAGAGTTCCTGTTTGGTCATCTAGGCTGGCAAGACCATTGCTAGCGAGAAAATAGGCTTTGGGTTTGCCTTCAGGCCATTGCTCAAAAAAGCTCCATTCGTTGCTGCCCATCTCGAATAGGCGGACAGGCAGTTCGTCCTGTAATCCTGTGTTGATGCCTTTGAGAAACTGGTCAAACCAGCGAATTTGTAGTGTGTCAATCGGGCTATTGGCTTCTGGGCCATAATCGATCGCGCCCAACTTGCGGCCCCAAGGCAAATGTGCCCACGGCCCCACCACTAAATGCTGAGGATATTGACTGCGAGCCGCTAAATCTTGATAGAGGTGGAGGGTTCCGCGCAGATAGGGGTCAAACCAGCCACCGATATGCAACATCGGCAAATCAATATCCTGATTTTGCATATGAGTTTTCGGCGACAATTTGGCCCAATAATCGTCTGGTGTGGGGTGCTCTAACCAATCGTGGTAGAAAGAATCGGGCGCTAAGTCTTTCAGAACATGGGGACGAGCAGGGATGGGCTCGTGCAAGGGTAAATTACGAGCTGCTACGTAAAGCTTTTGGAAGGCTGCTTCATCTCCTCGCAATCGGGCAGTTTCGGCAGCGAGTTGAATCGCCCAGCCTAGGTTTGCCTGCAAGCAAAATGCCCCATTTTCATAGGCCCAATCGCTGTAGAGGTCGTAACCAATCATGCTAGGACAAAGCGCTTTCAAGGCAGAAGGACGGGCGATCGCGGCATACAGCTGGGTCATCCCTTGATAGGAAAAGCCGTACATCCCCACTTGGCCGTTGCTGCCAGGTAATTCTGCCGCCCAATTGACGGCATCAAACCCATCCTCGATTTCGTGGGCAAATAAATCAAACTCGCCTTCAGAAGTGCCACGTCCCCGCACATCCTGAATCACCACGATGTACCCGTAGGCCGCATACCAAGTGGGATGGGCATACACCACCGTCGAAGCGATCGCCCGCCCATACGGTTGCCGCATCAATAAAACCGGAAACTCACCCACCGCATCGGGTCGATACACATCCGCATCTAAACGGACGCGATCGCGAGTCAGCATTGAAACGGTTTCTTTAGGACGCACAGAAAACATAGAAAGCCTAACGTGCCCCCCACCCATCCGATCGCTGCAAAACGGCTAAATCCTCCTCGTCCAATTCAACCGAGGTGCCACTACGAATCAGTTCGGCAAAGTCTTCGTTGGGTACCATGACACAGAGGGCGTACAGCCGACCCATGCCTATATTTTCAATGGCGTGGGTGCCTGTGGGCGGGACCAAAATACTATCACCCGTCCGAATCGCTACAACTTTGCCATCACAATGGGCCAGCCCTTCCCCTTTCAAGATAAAAAACATTTCCACGGCAAATTGATGTCGGTTAGGTGGGGTTTTGCCACCAATATCAAAAATCTCGACACACATAGTGACCGATGCGTTGGCAATATTGGGATCAAATACGATCGCCAAACGATTTGTATCTTGAGGGCTGATGCGAAAAGCTTGATAATCGTTGGGAGTTTTAGCAACCGGAATCACACAAGCATTCATGACATTAGACTCCAAGGTTGAGGGGGAAGGTAGCTATTGACTAGTTGCTGGTAGGGCTAATGGTTTTAATGCCATCAATCAGGGCATGGGAGTTACTGACAAAACCAAAGCACTGCTTGACGTTATAGAGTGTGGCTTGCCAGCAAAATTCTGGAGAAGTGGTCGCGGTACAGTCTTGCAGCAAGATGCAATCGTAGCCGAGGAAATTGGCATCCTGCAGCGTTGCCATGACACATTGGTCAGCATTGACGCCAGTAAAAAATAGAGTAGTTCGACTCAAGTTCCGCAAGATACTATCGAGCGGGGTATCCCAAAAGCCACTCATGCGGTACTTATCAACGGCAATATCTTCTGGCTTTAGTTCTAGTTCATCAACGACTGCTGCGGCCCAACTATCTTTCCTCAGCACTGGGGCACCATTTGGCAGGCGATCGCCCAAACCCACCCCATCACCCGTGGGATTGTAGACGTGTCGAGTCGCAGGACTGATATTCATCAAGTCGGGGCGATTGCCCCAGTTGAGCCAAATAACTGGAACCTGAGCGTTGCGGAGCACAGGCAGCAAGCCCTGCAACGGTGCGATCGGTTGTCGTGCTGGGCTAACATCTACGCCAATGGAGGCCAGCCAACCGTCGGGATGACAAAAGTCATTTTGCATGTCGATCACCAAGATCGCCGCTTTAGCCAGGTCTAGGCGTAAAGTTTTGGTTTCGGTAGCTAGTGTAATGAGTTGGTGATCAAGCGGTGGACGGGTAAGGTCGGCGATCGCAGCGTCTACATACCAAGCATTGGGTGGGACTCCGAGCGATCGCAACGAGGGATGATTCATAAAAAGCTATCAAAATAGTTTGCCAACAGTTCAAGCAACCTAGGATGAACCAAGTGTTTACAGCTTCACCTTAAACGGCTTTTGCAGTTGAGACAGCACTTTTTAATACAGCTTCAAAGCCTCAATCAGCAGTGAGAACGATACGTTCCTACTCCCCATTCCCTAGAATCAAGGCAGAGTCGAGCCCCCTCAAAACATCACTTGGGTCAGGTTTGTGAGCTTTACAATTCAGAATGTTTTAATCCCGGTTGACCAAACTTACGAGACGGTTAATGTCCAAATTAACGCAGGACAAATTGCAGCGGTCGGTTCTCAGCTAGAAGTGGTTGGGACAGCAGTAGATGGCCAAAATAAGCTGCTATTACCAGGTTTTTTCAATGCTCATACCCACTCCTCGGAAATGTGGCAACGCGGCATCATTCCGCCCGTTCCCCTGGAGTTATGGATTGCTGAGCTATACGAATTTTCTCCACTCAACCCAGAGCAAATTTATTTGAGTGCGTTGGGCACTGCGGTGGAAACCCTACTTTCTGGCGGTACTAGTGTGGTTGACCACCTAGTTTTAATTCCGGGACAAGAACTAGAAACCGTAGCTGCGGCAGTTCGGGCCTATCGCGAAATTGGCATTCGCGCCTTTGTCGCGCCTCTAATTCAAGATGAAGCTCTCAGCGCTGGGGTGCCTTCTGGTGGTGCAGCTATCGACCATGACCCTTACCTGCGCTCAACCACAGCTACTCTGAACCTAGTTGAGGAGATGGTGCAGCAATTTCACCGTCCTGCTGAAGGGATCAATATTTTGGTGGCACCAACCGGAATCCAACTTTGTTCGGATGCCTTGTTTAAGGGCTGTATTGAGCTGAGCGATCGCCATAACCTCTGCCGCCATGCTCACCTACTCGAAACCAAAGCCCAAAAGCTATTAGCCCAAGAAAAATACGGCTGTAGTGCGGTCGAACATTTGCAGCAGATTGGTTATCTCAGCGATCGCACTTCTTTGGCCCACTGTGTCTGGCTAGACGATGTTGATATTGAAATTCTGGCCGAGACGCGATCGACTGTGGTCCACAATCCTTTGAGCAACCTGCGTTTAGGTAGCGGCATTGCCCCCCTGCTGAAATATCGTCAGGCTGGAGTCAACGTCACGTTTGGTTGCGATGGTGCAGCCAGCAACGACTCGCAAGATTTGTTAGAAGCAATCAAAATTGGCTCACTTCTACACAACGTCACCGATCTGGACTACCAACACTGGATTACCCCCCGTCAATCAGTGGAAATGGCTTCCTTGGGAGGTGCCAAAGGCTTGAATGTCAGTGATCAATTGGGTTCTCTGAGCGTTGGCAAACAAGCAGACTTAGTAATGTATGACCTCACCAGCTTGTCTTTACTACCCCGCACTGATCCCGTCGGTTTATTGATCTTAGGGCGACCCACCAATGCAGTGGATAGCGTTTGGGTGAGAGGCGATCGCATTGTGGCGGCGGGTCAAGTTACCACCATTGATGTGAATCACTTACGCCAAGAACTATTCCAGCAAAGCGAATGGGTTACTCAACGGCGATCGCAGGAATTGCGGCAGGTTGAAGCTCGTTATCGCTCTGTCATGGGATTACCAGAATCGTCTTCAGGCTACTCATAACTTAACGAATGCCTCCATAAGTTTTCAGCAAACTCTACCTTTTGGTGGTGTTAACAACCGTGCAATTAAGTTATCTAAGAGTCGTTTAGTACAACTAATTCCGTATTTTCGCGTACAGTTTCGAGTTAGCTCTCTCCGGAAGTCACTCCCTAAAAGTGTGTATCTATAACTAGGCTGGAACCGAAATTCAGTTGGGACCAAATCTGTTTAGCTGAGTCCCCTTAAGGCTGCTAAACGCTCGAGACAAGGAACTATAAGCATGCCAGTGGCACTTTAGGGATCGAATCTCTCTGCGTGTAGGTGTATTCGTAAAGTATCCTAAGGCATTCTAAATCTGGCAAAATTACAGATCAGCCCAGCTGTGACTTCTCTCAATTTCAGGCTCCTCTGCCAACCTTTGCGTAAATCATATTAATCATTACTTTTAATTTGCTCCTGCAACTTATGATTACTTGTCCAAATTGTGCTCATCCTAATCCAGAGGGAGCCACTCAGTGCGAGGCTTGCTACACACCCTTGCCTGAAACCGTAGCCTGTCCCAACTGTAAGGCTGCTGTTTCGGCTGGAGCTGAATATTGTGGCCAGTGTGGCTATGCCATGCAAAGTGTTAAGTCTGTCCATAGCCCTGTACCCCAAACCATCGTGAATCCTCCCACCGCAGCCTCCAACCTCCAAGCCGAAGTGCAGCCCAGCCCTGTTGAGCCTGCCATAACGCCACCGCCACCGATCGCCGTCATGCCTGATGCAACTGTGGCACCCGCTCCGCTACCACCATCGCCAACCGCAGCTAAAACGCAGTTACAGCAATTTACAGCTCGCTTACTGCATGTGCAAAGCAATACGGTTCTGGAACTACCCCCGCATTTGGATGTGATTCATATCGGTAAACCCAATGATCGCGTGCCTCCGGATCTGGATGTGTCAGGTTTTGCAGATTCTGATATTGTGTCCCGTATTCATGCGGATATCCGAGCTGAAGCGGGTGCCTACTATATAGAAGATATAGGCAGTTCCAACGGTACTTATGTTAACAACCTGCCCTTGCGTCCCGGCGATCGTCATCGGTTACGTCCCGGCGATCGCATCTCACTAGGCAAAGGAGATAAAGTTACTTTCCACTTTCAAGCGTAATATTTCTAACCATAGGGGTTGTAACCCAGGTAGGAAGGGTTGGAAATTTTAGGTACCCTATACACAAGTCAACTTGCTAAGAATTCGTCACCCGCCTTAGCTCCAAGTTTGGTTCCTGAACAACTTTTTCATTCAACCTTTAAGGATCACTGATAGCAGGTCTGGATATTGATAGAGCCAACGGAAACTTGACTTAGACCACTGAGTTCGCAATTACAATCACGCCATCCTAGGGCTTGGCAGCAATGACGGGAATTTGAGGCAGTTTGATCATGCTTGTTTGTCCCCAATGTCAATTCGAAAATTCAGATACCAATAATTTTTGTCAGAAATGTGGCACTTCTCTGACCCAGAAAATTTGCCCAGACTGTGGTGGTTCAGTGCCATTTGAGCTTAAGCAATGCCAAAGCTGCGGCGCGACGACGGCAACCGTGTGGCAAGCGATTGTTTGTGGGCAAACAGCGATTAAAGTAGATAGCGTTTCGACTTGGGGCTACTTAGACTCCAACCAGCGTTACCAATTGCTAGAGCCTTGGCCAACCCAAGACGTTGCACAGCAGGGCTTAGCGATTAAAGTGTTGGATTGCCAACCGTTTCAGATGTCGCTTTTGGAGACTCTGTTCTACCAAGTCTACAGCGGCAGTGATGCCCAGCCTCCTTCAGAGACAACAGCAGAGATAACAGCCTCGTCCCCAATCACTTCTGAAGCAACTTCTGAGACCAATCTTCAGGAAATGATAGATGCAGAGGCGATCGCAGCTAGCGCGGCAACCAATGCGATGCCCTCAGAAGACGCAACGGCTCTAGCCATTCCAGCGATCGCGGAGCCTTATTTAGCTTTGCAAGCAGAGTTTTACCACACGTTGCCAGGAGTTCACGATGCTTGGCAACAAGACCAGCAATCGGTGTTACTGCTAGAGGACCGCTCTCACTTGCCACTGCTGGCTGATTTATGGCGGGATAGTGCGATTTCGCCATTGCAGATTTTGTATTGGCTCCGAGAAATCTCCGAGATTTGGGATGTCTTAGCTGCTTGGAACTGCTGTCAAAGCTTGTTGGAGATAAGCAACTTGCGGGTCGATGAAGACCAAGTCTTTTGTTTGCAACGCTTGTATGGAGACCTTGAAGGCTCATTGCCTACCTTGCAGAATTTAGGCAAACTCTGGCAAGGGTTATTCGAGCAGTCACAACGGACCCAGATCGCTGCACTGGCCCTGCTAATCCGCGACTTACAGGAAGGTAGTATTCAGACGACAGATCAGCTCCGTTCTCGCCTGCAAGCGATCGCCCAGGAACTTCAAAGCACTTTCACAGCCCCTATGATGAATCCTGAATTCTCTGACCCTAACTTCATGGATGCTGGCAAAGTGGGTCCAGTGAGTCACGCCCCAGCTCAAACTACAACTGTAGCGACCAACAGTTCGTCAGAGAGTTCTAGCAATCCTCTTGTTCAGCTGTCAACTCTGTCAGATACAGATGACAGTAGTGCCGACGATGCACCCACAGTTGTCCTGCCAATGCAGTTAGTCAATCTTGAAGATGCGGGCCGCACCGACATTGGACGACAACGCGAGCACAACGAGGACTATTTTGGCATTCACACCGAACTCAAGAAGATCGAAAGCCCCCAGGGACGAACGATGCAGGGGAAAGGTCTATATATTCTCTGCGATGGCATGGGGGGTCATGCAGGCGGTGAAGTGGCCAGTGCACTGGCTGTAGATACGCTACGGCATTATTTTCAAACTCGTTGGCTAGAACCCCAGAACTCAGACAACTCAGAGCGGCGCGAACCGCCTCTCCCTTCAGAAGCAGAGATTCGGGAGGCTGTTCGTCTAGCCAATCTAGCCATTTACGACATCAATCAAGAAGATGCTCGTTCTGGTAGTGGACGAATGGGAACCACCTTAGTCTTGGTCTTAATCCAAGGCACCACTGCTGTCGTGGCCCATGTGGGTGACAGCCGCCTGTATCGTCTCAGCCGTCGTCAAGGTTTAGAGCAAGTGACGGTTGATCATGAAGTCGGGCAACGAGAAATTCAACGAGGCGTTGAACCCGAAATTGCTTATGCTCGCCCAGATGCTTATCAACTCACCCAAGCGCTAGGGCCACGGGACGAAAACTTTATTAATCCCGACGTGCAATTTATCGATTTGACTGAGGATACTCTGCTGCTACTTTGCTCTGATGGCTTATCAGACCATGACTTGCTAGAAACCCATTGGCGTACTCATTTAGAACCCTTACTGAGTTCTCAATCCAACTTAGAGCGGGGTGTTAATCAACTGATTGATTTGGCAAACCAATACAACGGGCACGACAACATTACGGCGATCGCAATTCGAGTCAGAGTACGGCCCAATTTAGCCCAACTGCGCCAATCTGCTGCTTAAGTGGCAAGCCGAAAGCCCAACTACTCCCTTACAATAAAAGACTAGATTGATACCTATCGTGGCAAGGATTTCCCGATGTGGTTACCTTGACCTTATTAGAGCCTCAAGCCCTGATTCCCCCTCAGCGTTGGTGTTTCGAGAACGAGCCAATTATTCGCATTGGTCGCTCTCCTGACAACCACATAGTGCTTAATAGCACCCTTGTCTCTCGCTACCATGTAGAACTGCGACAGACCGATGCGACCGATCTCGAAAGTCCTTGGGAGATGGTGAACCAAGGTAGAAACGGTACGTTTCTCAATGGGATCTTGGTGACCCAAGGGTTGCTGTTGGACGGAGCCTTGTTGCAGTTAGCTCAAGGTGGTCCTACGCTCAAGTTCCAAGTTCAAACCACCATAGTTCAGAGTTATCAACTTCCGGTGGCGGGATGCCCACATCCGGGCAATCCACCAGACAATCTCTTTTGCCTTCATTGTGGTCAACCCTTAAGAGTGGAGCGGCAGATCCATCAGTATCAAATTCTCCGGGCTTTAGGTCAAGGCGGCATGGGCACAACTTATTTAGCTTGGGATGCGGCCAACGCCTCAACAGCCCAAACCGCTCCGCAGCAGCTAGGAAGGTCGCCACTCCGGGTGTTGAAAGAAATGAATGCTGATATGGCTACAGTGGCAAAGGCGCAAGAATTATTTGAGCGGGAAGCTCGAATTTTGCAGACTTTGCAGCACCCTGGCATTCCTCAGTTCTTTGACTATTTCGTTGAGGATGGCAAGAAGTACCTGGTGATGGAAATGATCCAGGGTCAGGACTTGGAAAAGCGGATTTACCAGCAAGGCCCAGTCGGACTTAAACTAGCTCTAGAATGGATGGTTCAGGCTTGTCAGGTGCTGGATTACATGCACAGGCAACACCCTCCGGTGATTCACCGAGACATTAAACCCGCAAACTTGATGGTGCGCTACCGCAATCAGCAAATTGTGGTGCTGGATTTTGGAGCAGTCAAGGAATTTGGCACTCCGTTGGGCACCCGCATTGGGGCAGAAGGATACAGCGCTCCTGAGCAAGAGCAAGGTCAACCTGTGACGCAGTCTGATTTATATGCGATCGCCCCTACTCTAGTATTTCTCGTGACTGGGGAAACTCCTTATAAGTTTTATCGGAAGCGAGGCACTGAGTATCGCTTTCGCCCAGAAGGAATTCCCACCATTACACCAAGGTTACAAGCGGTGCTAGAGCGAGTTACCCATCCGCAAGTGGGCGATCGCTACCGAACAGCCCAGGAATTAGCCCAGGCGTTGGCTAGTTGTCTTTAATTCAAAGTTTGGGCTTACACGTTGGTGAACTAGAACTATGAAGGCAATCGCCCAAGATTGCCCTCAAGCTATAGCTGTTTTCGTGAATTACTCTTCGTCTTCCCAAGCCTCAACCTCTAAGAGGTCAATAACTGGATCTTGCATTGTGAAATCGTAAGCTTGCAGTTCTTGCTTCCAATGGGGCCACTCATCGCCATATAGAAAGGCGATTTTCCAGATGCTGTCGGTTGGCTTGATCAAATTTGAGTCAACCAGCGATCGCACCTGACGCTGCAGCTTCACCATTGGGTGAATAACCTGTTGGTTCATAACAACTTTCGTCATCGATAAATTTTGCAAATACTTCTACTGACCAACTTCCCAGGTAGATTCAGCACCTACGCGTAGATCTCTGTGCTGACGGGAAATCTTGTTCCAACTTCTTAATATAGCACAAGTGTTTGAAAGCGCCAGTCCCCAACAAAAATTTCTGAGTTTGAGCAACATTTCAAGAGGTTGGTGACTCTAGAGGTGCGATCGCAGAGCCATCTGAGTAAGAACGGGTACAAGGAGCCAACGTGATTAGATCTTCGATGTTGCGGAGCATAGTGCTGCAAATGGCATCCAGCGGTAAATCGTTGGGATCGCGACCAAAGGGATTTTCAATTTCAATTCCAATTTCTTCGATGCCAAACAAGGTAAAGCTAACCAGCGCTACCACTGGCCCCGTAAACCAAGCGATTTCAGCCACTAGGGGAAAAGGCAATAGGAGGCAATAAATCAAGAGCAACTGTTTGAGGTGAATAGCGTAAGCCATCGGCATCGGAGTTTTAAGAATCCGTTCGCACCCACCCAAAGCGTTGACCATTTCATCAAGGAGGTGGAGCATGCCTGAGAGTTGGTAGGGGTTGAGGCGATCGCGACTATATTGCTCCTGTAGATAATCCCCAATCCAGAAGGCGATTTCTAACGGCGGGTGATTCATTTCCTGGAGCTTGAAATATTGCGATCGCTGCACTAAGGGTTCGAGCTCACTATTAACGGGTTCTTGGCGCAGATGCAGCTTGGTAGCAACCGCAAAGGCAACGAGTAAGCGTAGGGCAGCAATTTTATTGGTGCGGTCTTGGGGACTTTGCTCTACGACCCCAATCCAAATCTGGCGGGCGAGGTTCCGTACCGTGTTAACTAAGTGTCCCCAGCACTTACGACCTTCCCAAAAGCGCTCGTAAGCAGTGTTGGTCCGAAAAACGAGCAGCAAACCTAGGACGATGCTAGGAATCACATTCGCGAAAATCGGCTGCGCCACTGGTAAGCCAAAGTGGAACAGAATGGAAATAAAAACGCCAAAAAAACCACATAACAGGGTTCGAGGAAATACAGACGGAATGACTGAGCCTTTTAGCTGCAAAGCCATTTGTAGCCAACGTCGTTTCTCCATTACCATGCAGCTTGAATATTTGAACGTTACTTGCAGCTAGTCTACCCGCTCTAGCTGCCAGAGGATCTGGTTGCCTTCACGGCGCACTCGCGAGACGACCCAGTTGCGCCAAACCCAGTTGTCACCTCGGCTGGTCACGGCGCTGGCGTTGACATCCATCAAATCAGCTAATTCGGAACTACTAATTAAATATCCCTGCTTAGCAATCTCATCCGAGATGCGGAGCGTTTCAATTAAGTTGCGGAGTTGGGCAACACGAACCTCGCGGGGCAAATTATCGAGGTTTTCTAAAGGGGCGGGGGCAATGGAATCTGTCATAGTCACATCCATCGTGGAAAGCTCAGCAAGATTGACACTGGATTGTACGGCGTTGGTGCTAGCAATGTCAGTTGTGTCTGATTCAGATGTGGCAGTTGTGGGCAACCCTGAGGGTGTATTCGCGACTAAGTCTAACTCTGGCTCTAGGGAATTTTTAGAGTTTGCTGTTTGGGGCGAGCGTTGCTTCAAGGCTATAGGTCTGCCCAGAGAAAAGCTACGAGCGATCGCATCACAGCGTTCGTTCCCCACATCTCCCGCATGGCCGCGAACATATCGCCACTCTACCTGTTTCGAGTTCAGTTCATCTAGGGTTTGCCACAAATCTTGGTTCAAGACGGCTTTGCCCTGCGCGGTTTTCCACCCTTTCTTTTTCCAACCCGCGACCCATTTGGTTACGCCATTTTTGACATACTCGCTGTCGGTGTAAAGGCTAATCGGTTCGCTTTGTTTAGCAGTGGCAAGAAACTCTAACGCAGCGATCGCGGCTTGCATTTCCATGCGGTTGTTGGTGGTTGCCGCTGCGCCACCGCCTAATTCCTGCCTGGAACCATCGGTGAAGTAAACGACGACTCCCCACCCACCGGGGCCAGGATTGCCAGAGCAGGCTCCATCGGTGTAAATGCTTTGAATTTTGGCAGAATCAGGCATGAGTCATCAGTGCAAAGAGAGACGCTGCATCACTCTAGCAGGTTGTGTTTCCGATGGGTTTTGAGAGGCTGTTTAAAATAAACGTAGGTCCAAAAAATTTACGATCGCGTCAATTTGCATCGAATAAACTTAGAGCGATCGCAGGCCGCAACCATGCTGACAGAACTGATCCAAGCGCTAGAGCAAGATCCTCAAGAATGGATTGAGCAAGATGTCTGCCTACTCATGAATAAGGTGAGTTGGCTCTACTATGCTCACTTACTCAGCAAGTTTCAGGAAAATGCTTCACTACGTCTCAACTATTTGGATGGAGTTTTAGAAATTGTGGCCCCAGTCGCCGCCATGAAGGAATTAAAAAACGGATTGCGACGCTGTAGAAGCTTAATTTTGAAGAAACTGATACTGAGTACTTTCCGCTTGGCTCGACGACACTCCGCAGTGAGGCTCAAAAAGCAGGAGGTGAACCAGATGAAAGTTATTGTTTGGATACAGAGACGCCAATTCCTGATTTAGTGATAGAAGTAACGCTGACCAGTGGCGGCATTGATAAGTTGGCAGTTTATCAACGGTTGCGGGTACCTAAAGTTTGGTTCTGGCAGGACGATAAGCTGGCAGTTTATTGTCAGCGAGGAGAGCAATACGAACGGAGCGATCGCAGCCAGTTACTTCCTGAGTTAGATTTAGAAGCTTTGCCTACGTTCATCAACCATCCCCAACCTCTCGCAGCGGTTAAGGAATTTCGTCAGAGTATTCGCAACAAGACAGAGTGACCTATATAGCTTTTGGGCCTAACTCTAATCAACTTAGCCTAGATGAAAAGTTAAAAAATTTACCAGAGATTTGAACCTGCCTGATTCATTAATCGTTCCAAGAAATCTAGCTTGTCAAATTCATAACTTATTTTTTCGAGCCTATATTCAAGATATTCAACAAAAGCCTCTAGCTCATCAACTTGCTTGATCAACGTGTCATCATTATTTTGCAAAGAGGCTGTGAATTCTTTTCTGAGTTTCTCCTTATCCTCAGTTAAGGTGCAGATCTGCTCAGCTGCTATTTTGGACTGCTCTCGTATGTCTATTTCTTCGTTCTCGTAATGTGTTTTATTTACTTGATTCTTGTGGGCTGGTTGAAGCTTGATTTGATATGTGGAATTTAGTGTTGTAATTTTATTTTCCCGAAGGTCGGAAATTTCTGCTTGAAGCTCCCTTATCCATGCTTCAAGGTCTATGGTTTTAGTAGTTAAGGATTTGTTTTCTAGTTTAGCTCTTTCAAGATGAGCACATAATTCATTTTCTTTTCGATTGAATTTATCTGATTTTGACTTTAAAGTTTGATTTAAGTCTATTAGTTCTTTATGCAAAACTAATTCCTTCTTAAGAGCTTTTCTCTCTCGGTTTGAGCATTGTTTTTCTCTAAAATTAGGGACTTGACTTTTGTTGTCATCCATACCCACGTCAATAATTCCTTGTCTGTTTCTCCATAAGTTCCATTAAGCTCTTCAATCAAAGCTTGCTTGTTTACTTCGAGCTCAATTAATTTTGCGTTTAGGGAGTTATTCTCAGTTTTTAAATTACTAGATGCTTGTTTTTCTAGTTTGAGCTCTTTTGTCAAGTTTTGCTTGTCGTTCTCAAGCTCAGATTTCTTCTTACTTAAAGATGTGTTCTCAGTTTGCAGTTTAACTACTTGATCTTTTGCTATTTGAATTTCTTTTGATAGCTTATTATTTTCTGTTTGTGCGATTTTAAGATTCTTCTGTGCTTTTCTAAGTTCTTGCTCGGCTACCTTAAGCCTCTCCGGAATCTCCTCGGAATTGCTTGAGTTTTGAGCAAATAATAACTTAGATGCTGTAAAACCTAATAACAAAATAGAAAAAATCAAGAGCGGTGTAAAAGATGGATTGCTAAGCATACCGAATTAAGCCCGATTTTAGATCATGAGGACTTCATTAGTTTTCCCTTTTTAATTTAAGCTTTACCTTTCATGACGTAAAACCATAGTAAAGCCCTGAATTGTTGACTCACTTTCCTCGCATATCGAAGCCAATCTCACCCGCTGGTACCACGCCGAACTACAACAAGCGAGTTGAAAGGACGATCGCATTCCTCACACAATCTCGAAATCACTACGATAAAATAGACTAAAACGTTTGTACTATTAAGCCTTTTAAGCAATCCTATCTGACCTAGCGTTTGGCTACGCAGAAAACTTGCTTTCAAACTGTAGGATTGCAGTGGTTAGAGTATAGAACTCTATACTGATATCTGCTCTGCCATTGCCGCAGATTTTTTTGACTCCCGAGCTTTGGGACTGCCCTTAAATCAATGCCCTACGAACCGCTACACCACAAATATCGGCCCCAAACTTTTGCAGAACTTGTGGGGCAAGAAGCGATCGCCACGACACTCACCAATGCTTTGCGGCAGCGGCGGATTGCTCCCGCTTATCTATTTACTGGAGCGAGGGGAACGGGTAAGACCTCCAGCGCCCGAATTTTGGCTAAATCGCTGAACTGCCTGCAAAGTGACGTACCCACAGAAACCCCTTGCGGCAAATGTGAAGTGTGCCGAGCGATCGCCAACGGTTCTGCCCTAGACGTAATTGAAATCGACGCAGCCAGCAACACCGGGGTAGACAATATTCGGGAATTGATCGAGCGATCGCAATTTGCCCCGGTTCAGTGTCGCCACAAGGTTTATGTGGTCGATGAATGTCATATGCTTAGCACTGCCGCATTCAACGCGTTGCTGAAGACGTTGGAGGAGCCGCCCGATCGCGTGGTGTTTGTGTTGGCGACAACTGATCCGCAGCGGGTACTGCCTACGATTATTTCGCGGTGCCAGCGGTTCGACTTCCGACGGATTCCCCTAGAGGCGATGGTGCATCATTTAAGCGCGATCGCGCACAACGAATCGATCAACATTGCTCCCGATGCGGTGCAGTTGGTGGGGCAAATTGCCCAGGGCGGATTGCGGGATGCCGAGAGCTTATTAGATCAACTGAGCTTGCTAGAAGGACAAGTGACAGTTGAGCGAGTTTGGGATTTGGTTGGAGCGGTGCCAGAGCGAGACTTGTTGGCTTTGTTGCAAGCGATCGCCACCAACGACCCTGCTCAAGTTCTAGATGGGGCACGTCACTTGATGAATCGGGGTCGTGAACCCCTGATCGTCCTGCAAAATCTAGCCAGTTTCTACCGCGATCTACTCATTGCCAAAACTGCGCCGAGTCGAGGAGATTTAGTTGCCATCACGCCGCCGACTTGGGCGCAATTGTGTCAGTTTGCTCGGCAACTCCCGATCGCCCTAATTTTAGAGGGGCAAAAGTATCTCCGAGCTGCCGAGGTGCAAATTAAAAACACCACCCAGCCGCGTCTATGGCTGGAAGTCACGCTGCTAGGTTTGTTGCCTTCTGAGTTAGGGGTAGAAACGTCTGTCGTGAGTGCTGCTCCTGTTGCACCCCAATGGATTCCAGCTCCACCGACAATTCAACCTGTCACAACATCTTCAACTTCCTTAGCTGTTAAACCAACAGCGATCAGCTCGTCTAATGGCAAAACACCTAATGTGGCTGGTCAGTTGCAGCAATTGTTGACTCAGGTTGCCAGCAAATATCAGCTCTCTACTCCAGCGGCAGATTTGGAAGTTTTGGCAGGTGCGATCGCCCAAGCTCTCTTGCACGACCAGGAATTTCGCAGTGCATTAAGTGCGTTAATTTCTGCCCCTCAGCCCACTATTGCATCGATTTCAGAAACGGTAGAAACCAGCAGTCATATTCAAGCGGCAGTTGTAACTGAAACTGTAGTCCATGAAACCGCTCAGAATGGCGCAGCTCATGTGGTTGAAACCACTCATGTAGAAGTTGATAAAGCGATCGCCGCTGTAGAAACCACAGCAATCGAATTGACAGAGCCTGAACCTCTGATTACCTCTACTGACGAACCCGATAATTGGCAGGAAGCGGCTGCACAGGAGGCCGTATTAGTTGATCCGACAGACAACGAAATACCAGTGGCTGAGGCGACATCAGCATTGAATTTAGAGCAGTTATGGCAAAAAGTTCTAGGTTGTATTGAGTTACGGGGTACACAAGCATTATTGGGTCAACAGTGCTACCTGCTAGGGCTGGACAAACAACAAGCTAAAGTGGGAGTGCGATCGCAACCTTTGGTCAAGATTGCTCAGCGCAGTTTGCCAATAGTCGAGGAAGCGTTTCAGAAAGCCGTGGGATATCCCGTCAAAGTAGCTCTAGTCGTAGCCACTGCCGCTGAACCCGCGCCTGCCATCCAAACACCTCCTGAGAACAATGCTCAATCTTCTGGAGCGATCGCACCTCAGCCCCCTCGACTGACCGAAAGACCACCACAAAGTAGTTCTCAACCTCCAACCCCAGGGCCACAAAACGCTAGTCGTCCTGTTGTTGCTCCTGAGTCGAGCTATTCCCAGCCGACCCAAACTACATCTACCACCGCTGCTCCATCAGAACCCGTTGCCACAGCAGATGCGAGTGCCGCGATCGAGCCGCCATCACTGCAAAACATTCCTTGGCAAGAAGAAGACGAAGTCACACGGGCAGCCAAGCGGCTAGCAGAGTTTTTCGGAGGCAAGGTAGTTGATTTAGAAAGCGGTTGGACTTCTGACGGTGATGAGTTAGTAGTCGCGCCCCCGATTAGCGAGTGGGATGAAACCGATCCAGGCGCAGAAGCAGATGAAGTGCCATTCTAAATAAAAAACGGCTGGCATAACACCAACCGTTTCCAGAAATTCTATTTACAGCGATCGCGATCGCCCTTTCGTCCGCTTAGGTTTGCTTTGGCAGATCAAGCCAAACTTCATCTTCAGCGCCCTGATGGATGGTCTTGATCCACTTCAAGCGCTTCGGTCGCACTGAAATACGCGCCGTTGTGCTGGCTACAACCACCAACCAATGGAACATATAGATAGTTCCTTGCAAAGATTGCGACAGCCTCGTCCAGAAAGAAGTGTCTAAATCTGCCTGAGCCTCTACTGAAGTTGCCGCTAGTTTAGGTTGTTGGTAGCGGCGTAAACCGACAAACATGCCCATAAACGAGAGCATCAGCGTTAAGCTAGCCAGCGGGCTGAGGAGAGGTGAGCTATTACGAGCGATCGCCATCAGCAAATCAGGTACGGAAGCGGTCGGCAAAATGTACTGAATCAGCCAAAAAACGAATAAATCAAACGTCTTCCGAGGGCTGAGGCGACGATTCCGAGCCAAAAAGCGCCAGTAATCCAAATACCGCTGGTAGCCCCCTTCAGCCCAACGATTGCGTTGATGCCAAAGGGCTACTGAGCGAGTCACCCCTTCTTCTTCAACCGCAGGCACCGCTAGAAAATCGATGTCCCACTGATCGAGGTGTAAGCGGAAGGTGAGGTCTAGGTCATCTGTAATGGTTTCCTCATTCCAACCACCACACCGCTCTAGAGCTAAGCGCCGAACAAACTGACCATTACCGCGCAGCTCACCAATTCCGCCAAGGGCAATACGTTGCTCTTGGAAAAAAGCATCCAGCGCCATTTCAATCGATTGCCCTCGGGTCAAAAAGTTGGCGCCAGCATTCGCGATCGCCTTTCGCACCTGCACCGCACCCACTTGAGGCCGTTGAAACATGGGTAATACACGCTTCAGCAAGTCCTGAGACACCTGAGCATCTGCATCAAAAACAGCCAGAATTTCCCCTTGAGTTAAGGGTAAAACTTGGTTTAAAGCTCCTGATTTACCACCACCTGCACCTGCCGCTCGGTGCAGAACCTTAAGTTGCGGGTACTCCCTGGCCAACTGATCAAGCAAAATTGGGGTGCGATCGGTGCTGCTGTCATCAATCACCCAAAGCTCGTAGCGATCGGCAGGATAATCCAGATTACACAGCGTCTTGACCAGCTTGCCAACCACTGCCTCTTCGTTTTTGGCTGCAACCAGCAGAGAGACGTAAGGCCAATCTGCTTGATCCGCTTCTGCCAGAGGTTCTGGAGTTGGTAAAGGTCGTGCCAGCATGATCCGCAGAGCGTGGATTCCCACAACCGTGGTTAAGCCAATCACTACCCAAATGCCCCAAGAAAATAAATGGAGGGCGATCGTGCCACTCCAAATCATTGTGAGTGTAAAAGCAGCTTTGCGTCGCCGACCTCTAAAACCCTTATAAGAGGGAGTTTCTAAATCCTCTTCTACCTCCGATAAGTCAGTCAAAAGAGAGCCAAGGGACTCAAACTCGCTGAAGGAATCGTTTCCGGGCCAGGAATTCTCCCGCATAGGTTATTTGATTCAACCACCAATATTTATCTACACCCTTGAAGAAGCTGGGAATGAGATAGCACCAAACCGTACAGCCTTCACAGACAGATAGTTTGCCCTGCGACTGACGATATTCCTCTACCACCTCATTTTGGCGATAAAGTTCATACAGCCGTCCTTCAATCGGGACACCCGTTTGAGCAAAGTGATAGCAGGGTAGGAGCAATTTGTCGTCGGGTGAAATAGCGATCACAGCATCCACCGCTTTGCAGCGTGGATTTTTGGTGTCATTACCACCAGCCTCAATAAAAGCCAGGGCAGCCTTATTGTAACCAACATTGTTAAATTTCTTAGCAGCTGCTTCGATCGCGGCCACCATATCAGGCGTTGGGTTTTTCTTATCGTTGTAGTTGCTGTGAGCGGTGAAAGCAGGGTTGAGCCAAACGCGCGCCCCTAGCTGAAGACCCAGTTCACCCACTTCGCCAATACGCTCATAATTTTGAGCCGTCACTGTATGGTTAAGAACCGGGTGCTCTCCTAAGGAATGAGCGAGTTTGACCGACTCAACTAGGGTGTCAAAAATTCTCACACCCCGCGACTGATCATGGGTCTCAGCGTCGCCACCATCCAGTGAGAAATTAAGAAAATCAACCAGACCTTGAATCTCTTTCGCCTTCTTGGGATAGAGAATCGTGTTCGTCGTCATGCTGGTCTGGAAGCCCTGCTGCTTTGCTTCCGTATAGATCTGCGCTACATCGGCTCGCAGCAGTGGTTCACCACCTGTAAAGTCTACATATTTAACTCCTAGCCGTCGTAGATCTTGGAGATTCTGCTTAATAGTCTCAAAGCTCGCTTCATGTGGCGGCTCCAATGCCCAGATGTCACAGAAGTGGCAGCGGGCGTTGCAGCGATAGGTCAAGTAGTAATTTGCAACCAGAGGTGCCATAACTTTAATTCTGAAGCAGGTGTTAAATATCAGAATAGGCAATCTAGCTCCAGATGCAGAAAAAAATTCAGCAGAAGCATCTGGAATCCGGGTCGTTTGCCTAACTCGAAGCGTCTGGATCGAAGTGCATTAGGTCAACTCAGAATACTACAGCAAAGCCATAATTAATTGCCAGCTCTGCCGTAATTAAGGAGCGTCTTAGTCGAGTTGCAGGCAAGCTCACCCAAGACCAAGTCGCTCAGGTGTTTAAATACTGAAAGGAATCGGGAATACTATCTACTGGCAGTCATCAACTTACCAAGAAAGTTTCTAGGTATCCTGCCTGTCACGGGGTTTGAATAAAGCCGAAATTAAGGAAAATTCGAGCATGTCCATCGAACAACTCCAGCCAGCTGCTAGCCGGGATGTCAACGTCTATATGCCCTACTATCAAGGCAACAAGCGAAATGTGCTGCCCCTTGCCATCAGCCTTTATCAGAAGGGAGCTTTAGAAGGACAGCGCAAAATTGAGGGCGGGGATGGGATTCCATTTATTGCTACTTGGAACGTATCCATGCTGCCCGCAGACTTAACTCGTTGCCGGATGCAGTTTGAAGGCAATGCGGAGCTGAGCTACGAATTAATGATGGCTAACTTTGAGTTTGTCGATTGCTTGATTGACTTGTTGATGACCTTCAAGCGCAGTCGCAATGCTGATTTCTCGCAAGCCTTCTACCGCAAGCTCTTGCGCTTAGAGGACTAAGTTCAAATTCCGAGTCGAGCATTCTATCACCGTACAATAAAGGGGATAGCAAACGAAGTTCAAAGCGGTTAATTCAGGAGTGAGGACGTGCCAAAGTCCCCGAAATATTTGTTAGTAGGATCAACGGAAGCTTACAGTGGTAAGTCAGCCATGATCCTGGGTGTGGCTTACCAGTTGAAAGAGCGAGGCCTAGACATTGCCTATGGTAAGCCTTTGGGCACCTGCTTAAGTGAATCTGGAACGGATGCGCTGGATGAAGATGTGCGGTTTTTCTCTCAGGTTCTAAATTTATCTGAAAATCGCTTGCAGCCAACGTTGCTCTCTTTGGATGAGCAGACAGTGCAAAATCGGATTCAAGGTTTGGACCACACCAATTACCGCCAAATCCTGACGCAATACCTGCAGATGCAGGGAGGAGACCTGGTGCTTTTAGAAGGGCCAGGAACGCTGCAAGAGGGGAGTTTGTTTGATCTTTCGCTCCTCCAGGTAGCAGAAACGGTGGATGCGTCTGTGTTATTGGTAGCGCGTTGTCACTCGCTGCTGCTGGTGGATGGGTTGCTGGCTGCCAAGCAGCAATTGGGCGATCGCTTGATTGGCGTGTTAATTAACGATATTCCCAAAGAGCAGTTAGAAACGGTGGACAAGGTGGTGCGGCCCTTTTTAGCGCAACATGAAATTCCTGTGCTAGGGCTATTTCCCCGCAGTGATTTGCTGCGGAGTGTCAGTGTGCGCGAACTGGTCAATCAGCTCAATGCCGAAGTACTCTGCCGAGGCGATCGCTTAGATCTGATGGTGGAAAGCCTGACGATCGGGGCGATGAATGTTAGCTCCGCTTTGAAGTATTTCCAAAAAGCGCGCAATATGGCGGTGGTCACGGGAGGCGATCGCACAGATATTCAGCTTGCTGCTTTGGAAACCTCCACGCAGTGCCTGATTCTGACTGGGCATTTGCCACCTTCACGTACCATTATTAGTCGCGCAGATGATCTGGAAATTCCTATTCTCTCCGTAGACCTCGATACACTAACCACGGTAGAAATCATTGACCGTGCTTTTGGTCAGGTGCGTCTGCATGAGCCGATCAAGATGCAGTATGTCCAGCAAATGGTAGCGGAGCATTTTGACATTAATCAGCTCATGGCAAAATTGAATCTAGAACCCGCTGTAACCCTCCAGTAGGTTTTTGGCTTAGTTTGGTTGCCAGGTGCCATGAAAACCCAAGGGAATGATACTAGGCAACGCTAGCCGACAAACCGGAGCATCATCCAGGCGATCGCTAGCAAACACTTGCACTTCGCTGCGATCTGCCTTGCTGTCAAACACTACAGTCAGAATCCAACCTTGGTCGGGATTTTCGCAATCCGACGCGTAGATGGGTTCTGTGGGGTAGCAGCGATCGCCTAAATCAGCGGTCATGGTTTGCCCAGTTTGGTGATCAAAGCGAGCGATCGCCCCAAACATTTCTTGGCTAATATCTATCCCAGGACGATGAGCGGAGAGATAGGTAAAGCGAGAGGCTTGCCCGACTTCTTGGGGATTCACCACAGGAAATTCGCAGCCGCGATCGAACAATTCAGTCATGGCGAGAACTTTGCCAGACTCAGCGTGTAATCGGAGTTGCCATAAAGTGCCTTGAGCGATCGTGTGGGTCTGCCCAGATGCGACTTCTTGCAGATACCGATTCGTTTGGAAGTTTGGATAGCGAACTATATCTACAACAACTGCGCCATCGGGGCCTACATAGCCATTGCCAAAGTGCCACTGATACCAAGGATCTGCTTCGCCACGGCTCACTACAGCGAGAGTGTCCCGATCCAGAACTAAAATTTGAGTGCCGAGTCCGGGCTTCCAGGTCAGGGCATCGCTGTAACTTTGCAGTTTTAGCAGGACAGGGAAAGGATTGAGCCGCACAGGGGGGATGCAAAAGATCAGATACGGCCCTGCTAGGACAAAGTCATGAATTAAGGGGAAACCATCCAAGGCGATCGCATTGTGCTGGCGAATTTGGCCTGTTTTGTCGCTGCGATAAACGTGCAGTATGCCTGTTTTGCCATAACCCACACCAAAGTTAAAAATCTCGCCAGTTTGCGGGTCACGTTTGGGGTGAGCCGAATAGCGTTTTTCTCCACCCAATTGGCCCAGACTATCTATGCCTAGTGTTTCTAGGGTTTGGGGATTTAGGGCATGAGGCTGTCCGCCTTCCCACAGCGCTAGAAGTTTGTCCGACAGAGCCAGCACCGAGGTATTTGCAGCATTCTTCGTCCCTTTTGTCAGCCGATCCCATAGGGAGCCTGAGGGCATGGTGCCATAGCCGCCATAGAGCAAGCGACCCGCTTGGGCTTCTGCTTGGTAGTCTGCTGTTTGAACAAAGCGGTAGGCTCCAGTGGCACCCCCATCGCTAAAATGCACGCCGAGAATTGCGCCATCGCCATCAAACCAATGCTGGGCATCGTAGCCACCTCGTTCTAGGCGAGCGGGGCCATTGCGATAGAGTGAACCTTTTAATCCGGGAGGAATTGCCCCCGAAATCACCGATAAGGGCGTGAGGCCAAATTCTTTAATAGGTTGAGCGATCGCATTGGTGCTGGTGGGGGGAATCGCCTTAGACCATGCTGTTTGAGTTTGCGTCGGTTGGGCCGTACTAACCATAAGAGAGTTACTCCGGGGTTGAAATAGCTGAAATTTGAGATTTAAGCTATTCGAGATACATTGATATGCAATAAGTTGAATATGTAAACCAGTTTATATGCAAAAAATTGCATATGTCAATTATTAAGAACTATGTCTTTGGCTCATGCAATCTTGGTGCTTTTAACCGACTCTGCTCAGAGTGGCTATGACCTGGCAAAACAGTTTGACGGCTCCGTAGGCTTTTTTTGGCAAGCCAGTCATCAGCAAATTTATCGGGAGTTAGGCAAGCTAGAGGCACAGCAATGGGTTGAGGTAGAAGCGATCGCTCAGGCTGGCCGACCAGATAAAAAGCTGTACCACGTCACCGAACTGGGTAAGCAGCAATTGATTAATTGGATGGGGCAAGCTAGTGACCCGAGCCCAACCCGAGAAGCCTTGTTAGTCAAAATGTTTGCAGGCAACTTAGTGCCTCGTGCCGTAATCTTGCAAGAACTAGAGCGACGTCGCGACTTGCATGCCAAACAGTTAGCCCTCTATCGCAGCATTGAGGAGCAGCATTTTGCTAACCCTCAAGCGTTACCAATAGAGGCTCAGTTTCGCTACTTGACTCTCCGCAAAGGCATCGGCTATGAGGCAGATTGGCTAGCTTGGTGTGAGGACGCTATGCAGCTACTCAGTTGAGTTATGTGCGACTTGAGCATACAGGCAGTTAAATCAAGGTTCTGTCTGGTAAAATAGCGAGGTTGTTCAGCCTGAGACTGGCTTTGAGTCAATCGATAGATCTGCCTAAAGTAGACGATTTCTTACAAGAGCTGGCGACCATTCAGCAAACAGGGTCTAAACGCATCGCCTTGCTGGGGTCACGTCACGTTCCAATTACTCATCAACACTTAATTGAAATGATGAGTTATGCCTTGGTGCTATCCGGTAATCGTCTCATTACCTCCGGGGCAACAGGAACCAATTCCGCAGCGATTCGGGGTGCCATGCGGGCTGACCCAAACTTGCTGACGGTAATTCTGCCTCAAAGTTTGGAGCGCCAACCCCGCGAATCTCGCGAACAATTGGCTCAGGTGATGCACTTGGTAGAGAATCCGGAGAATGATAGTTTGACTTTGGCTGAAGCAAGTGCGCTGTGCAACCTAGAGATTGTTTCTCGCTGCCAGCAGCTAATTTGCTTTGCCTTCCATGACAGTCAGACGTTGCTCAAAACCTGTCAAGACGCTGAAGAGCAGCGCCGAATTATTACCCTGTTTTACTTTGACTAACTCTTTGTTGAGGTAAACAATGTCTCTGCCATTGCCAGTTTCAGCACTCCTGCTCTACAGCATTGCTGGGGCTGCATTGCTTATCTATATTCCCTTTCTGGTTGTCGCCTATGGTCGGCTACAGGTTGGGTATGATTCTAGAGCGCCACGAGCGGTTTTTGAGAAGTTACCTGCTTACGCTCAGAGAGCAACTTGGGCGCACCAGAACTCATTTGAATCGTTTATGTTGTTTGCGGCAGCAGCTTTGATGGCTTATGTGACGCAGCAAGATTCTATTTGGGTGACGGGAGCGGCGATCGCGTATTTGGTGGCACGGCTGCTGTTCTCGCTGTTTTACATTCTGGATATTCCGCTAGGGCGATCGCTAATGTTTGGCATTGGTACTCTGTGTATTGCCACATTGATGGGTACGAGCTTGACTTCCCTGCATTAATCTAAATTTGAACGTTTAATATTCTTTGTGGTTCTATGGCTGCTACTTCTTCATTTGATGTTGTGAGTGATTTCGATCGTCAAGAGTTGGTGAATGCGATCGATCAAACAATTCGTGAGATCAAAAGCCGCTTTGACCTAAAAGACACCAAGACGACGGTCGAGCTTGGTGAAGATGTCATTACGATTAATACAGATAGCGAGTTTACGCTGGATGCCGTTCATACGCTGCTACAAACAAAATCTGCAAAGCGTAATCTGTCGCTCAAAATCTTTGACTATGGCACCGTGGAGTCGGCGAGTGGCAACCGAGTTAGGCAGGAAATTAAGTTAAAGAAAGGAATCAGCAAAGAGATTGCAAAACAAATTTCTTTGCTGATTCGTGATGAGTTTAAGAAGGTGCAGGCATCGATTCAAGGAGATGCGGTGCGGGTGTCTGCGAAGGATAAGGATGATTTGCAGGCGGTGATTCAACGGCTAAAGCAGGAGGATTTGCCTGTGGCTTTGCAGTTTAATAATTATCGCTAGCAACTTATTTTAGATTCTTAGAATCAAATGCCTTGGGGGCGCTTGTCCCCAAACCCCCGCTGAGAGACGGTTGCATCTCTCAGGTTCCCTCCAAAAGGGTATGAATGGTTTGCTTACGGGCAGGGGGTAGAAGGTACAAGAGTTTTTAGGTGGGGCGATCGCTTTCTAGAACATCCTCTAGGGGTCGTTCTGTGGGAGCGACAAAGGGAATAGCGGTGCCTTGGTAGGGGGTTGGTTCAGGAGTAGATCCGTTTGCGCCACCTTCGGCCCAGCGCTTAGCAACTGCTACAAAATCTGACGGCATCATGATGATGGTGGTGGTGTTATTCTCGGCCCCGATTTCTGTCAGCATTTGCAAGCGTCGCAGTTCTAGGGCAGATGGATTTTCGGTAATGTTTTTGGAGGCTTCGGCTAATTTAACGGAAGCTTCTTGTTCTGCGGCTGCTTTGATGATTCGCGCCCGTTTTTCTCGAATGGCTTCGGCTTCTTTGGCCATTGCTCGTTGCATATTGGGCGGAATTTCTACGTCTTTCATTTCTACCCGCTCGATTACTACGCCCCAAGGTTCAGTGATTTCATCCACGATTTCTTGAACTTTGAAGTTAATTTTGTCGCGGTTTTGTAGCACATCATCTAAGATGTTTTGTCCTACAACATTACGTAAAGTTGTGAGGGCAATTTGATAAACTGCCATCTCATAGTTTTCAACTTTATTGATGGCTTTAGCAGGGTCGATAATTCGATAATACAAAACTGCATTTACTTTAATAGTGACACTATCAGCAGTGACAGTTTCTTGGGGTTCAATATTAACGGTTTTAGTCCGGATATCTAACTGAGATTTTTGGTCAACCCAAGGAATAATCCAATACATTCCTGGGCCTTTAACTCCCCTGATTCGACCTAGGCGGAAAATTACCCCACGCTGGTATTCCCGGTCCATTTTCAGGCCCGAAGTGGTTAAGAAGAAAAGAATACCTAAAACTAATAAGGTTTGTCCCATGATGGACTAATCCAAACTTGGATACCTGTATTCTAATCTGGGCTATTGAGAGAAAATCCCGAGAAATTGCTTAAGGATGATTGAGCGAGGCTTTCATTGTCGGAACCAGTTTAAGGAGTGAACTTGCAAAGCTCCACTTTTGATTTTGCACTGTCCTTGATTTAAGGTTGGTTAAAGGGCGCGATCGCTAGACAGCTTAATTACTCGTCCTAGATTTTGATTAATGTTGATATTTAAGGCTTTCGCAACTCTAATGCTGGAGTTAGAAATTTGGATGCCAGTATAAAATTTGTTGGCTTCTAAATTGATCGCTGCACTACCATCCCACTGGCCTAATTGAATACAAGCAGGACCATTGTAGTTACCTGGTAAACCCAGGGATGCTGAGTAGCTTAAGGAGTTGTCTGTGGCTTGAGTCAGCGTTGATGGGGCGATCGCTACAACTAAACCACCTGTGAATCCAATTAAAGCACTCAAAAATCTCATGTTGGTATTCCAAAAATTAGCTAATGAGCTAAGCTTCCCGAAATAACAACACAAATTTTTGCTCAATAAGAATAAATAGTAGACTTTTGATAAAAGAGGTATAAAGCTCTAGCGAGAGTTCCTCTAATATTCAAAAAATTGGAGCTTGAGATGAAAATAGACAAATTTCATCATGTAGCAATTACTTGCTCGGACTACGAGTAGTCCAAACATTTTTATGTAGAGATTTTAGGGTTTCCAATTATCAAAGAAACGTTTCGGGCGGAGCGTGATTCTTATAAGTTGGATTTGCAGGTGGGCGATCGCGACCAAATCGAGCTATTTTCGTTTCCTGAACCACTGACTGGGAAACGGTTTACCTTTTTTCAAGACCCGGATGGCTTACCGCTTGAACTATATGAGCACTAACCAGCGTCCTCTTGACAGGCTCCATGATCCGAGGATTCAATCTCAAATTTTTCGGCAATACTTTCCAAAATCTTAGCTTCTTGGGGTGTGACCTTGCCATTCTGACAGGCAATTTTTCGGCTCTGGGTTAATAGAGGTACGGCAAAATCGGGATTGAGTTGATTGAGCAGAAGATATAGGGGTTGGGGATTTTGCAAATTTTCGGCGATGGTCTTCAGAGATGAGGGATGCAAATTAAGCGTTTTCAGGGTCGGTAGAATTTCGTCCCAAGAGCGTTTGTCGGTTCCGGCTAAAATCATATGCACCAAAACTTGATCCATAATCGCTTGCTGAGCGATCGCCACTTGCAAATACTCTTGGCTTGCTTGCTGCACTTCAGAGAGTTTGGCGTCTGAGACATCTTCGTTGAGTTGGGCTTCGTAAAAGCGGCAAGCTGCGTAACCCAGTGAGTACAGCATGGCGGCATTTGCACTCGCCCCTACCAAGGCTCCGGCGATCGGCGTATTTCGCAGTAATCCTAGCCCCAGTTTGAGCGCACGGCCCCCACCCAAAGCCACCCCGAAAATAGCTAGAATCTCGCCTTTACGAGCTGGGTCACGCAGGTCTAAGCCATAAGCTGCGGCAATTTGGTAGACCATTTCGGCCTGCAAAGCCATGTTGGCTGCTAAGTCTACTGTCAGGAGCGCTGTGGCGATGCCCGGAATCATGCTGGTTGCCAGACCCACGCCCCCTGCATACACCGCTTTCTGCATCATGAGCGTATGGGCAATTTGGCTAGGGCTATGGTTGGGGTGCTGGCGTCGCAAGTCCTGAACGGCAGCCTCAGCTTTCGCTAAATCAACCTGATTGGTGGCATCTAGCAACCAACCCCAATTAAGGCGAGTGCCAACTTTGCGTAAAACTGGGTTATTGCCGACGAAGGCTGCGGCTTCTCCTGCCCCTTGAGTTGCCTGAGTCAAGAGTTGCTGAGTTTGCTTAGCTGTGATTTCCCCCAGTTCGACGGCAGCTTTACCCGCTTGAAGGCCAGCTTTTAGAGTCGTATGGGCGATCGCACCTCCCACTCCTGTAGCTGTGTTTCGAGCTGCCTTCCCAACTTGATTGGCCCGATTACTGACTGTATCACTCAGATTGTGCAGATTGTGAGTTACGGCTGACCACAGCGAGGCGTGTTGTTTGGCAGGAAGCTCTGCGATTCCATCCTCTGCATCTATCGGTGCATCCATCGGTAGCTTTGCCTCTGCGATCGCTTCTGGAGTATCTAGGGTAGATACAACCTCCGGAGAAGCGGTTGCACTCTGCTCAGTCGCATTTGTGGGAGGCGTATTGACGGGAGGAGTGGAAGAATTGACGGCATGATCAGTCATGATCAAGGGTGCTCCAGACGACTAAGTAGGCAAAACTGAGCATCGCTCTCACGACTGCTAGCTATATCGGCGACTCTCACAGATCTATTAAAGGCTGACCCAGACTACTTCTTCATCTCCTCTGAGTCAGAAAAAGTACGGGTTTCCTATCACTTTTGATACTCTAACTTCTGCAGTCAAATCTATTAATTTAGACAGATCCATATCCGCTCTATTCAGAATCTATTGGTTTATTGGTCCAATACTACTTGCGGTACCTGGGTAGCTTTAGCAGCATCTAATACACGACTGTCTAGTTTTTGAGCAACTTGATCTACTGAAATCACGGGTTTGTCGCCGTCAAGATACATAATCCAAAGAAACGCGCCGATTTGGTTTCGCCGGAAGACGACTAACTCGATTCGCATTGGAATAGTTTGAATGTTACTTGTAAAGCCAAAGCCCGCGATCGCATTACCAATACCGTCTAAGTTCTTCAAAGCGCCTTTGTTGGAAATTTTAATGCCAGCTGCACCCTGTTGAAATCCTTGGGCAAATTGCTCTAGAAAACCAGCTTGGCGTAGTTCTGAGTCAAAAGCAGCTTGTGCTTCTGGTGTCGATAGGGGAGTGGTGAAGCCGATGATGTATTCGAAATGTTCGGCTTCTTGAAACGCAAACAAGCTTTCAGTTTCATACCCGCCTGCCGACAAGCTTTGGCTCAGTTCTGCCAGCTCTGGTCCTGAGAGCGGCTGAAACCCAGGTGGCAAGTCTTGCAACATTAGAGTTGGTTTAGTTGGTTTGCTGTTTTGAGCTTGATCGCTCACAGGGCCATCAGCAACTAAGAGCGATCGCGGCTGAGTTTGGGCTGGCAGTGGCGTCTGAACTGGAGCTAAAAAAGCTTTGGAACTTTCAGCTTGAGCTGTTTGACCTGCCCACAGACTGCTCGTGACCACCCAAACAACAAAGAGAACAGACTTTTGCATATCAGAGAAACTTCCCGGCATTACAACAGGTGGGTGAACAATAAAAAACAGCGATCGCGCTGAGTTGCTAGACTGAGCCACTGCTATCAACTGTTAAGTTGCTTCTCAAGATACTTTTCTAGGTGTAGACAGCACAGCCTTCCCCGGTAAGTTACTTGTTGTCGTAATTTCGCTTTACAATCTTTGCATCCTGTAAGTCCGAATTCCGAATCAAACAACGGTCTATCCTAGAATTTCTATGAGCATCGGATATCTTGCCCTCGTCCTGCACGCGCACCTACCTTTTGTCAGACACCCCGAAAGTGACTACGTTCTGGAAGAAGAGTGGTTGTATGAAGCAATTATTGAAACTTACGTGCCCTTGTTGCGGGTATTCGAAGGCTTAAAACGGGATGGGGTTGACTTCAAAATCACGATGAGTATGACGCCACCCCTGGTGTCTATGCTGCGTGACCCACTATTACAGGAACGCTTTGATCACCATCTCGCCCAACTAGAAGAGTTATTAGAGAAGGAAATTGATCACAACGAGCACAACGGGCATATCCGTTACCTCGCTGAATACTACGCCAAAGAATTTAAGGAAGTTCGGCAAACCTGGGAGCACTACGATCGCGATTTAGTTAAAGGATTTAAACAGTTTCTAGATAGCAATAACTTAGAAATTATTACCTGCGGGGCAACTCACGGCTACTTCCCGCTCATGAAGATGTATCCGCAAGCCGTGTGGGCCCAAATTAAAGTCGCTTGCGAGCATTACGAAGAAAACTTCGGTCAACCGCCCAAAGGCATCTGGCTCCCAGAATGCGCCTACTACGAAGGAGTAGAGCGGATGCTGGCCGACGCAGGGCTGCGCTACTTCCTCACCGATGGTCACGGTATTCTCTACGCTCGCCCTCGGCCCCGGTTTGGCACTTATGCCCCCATCTTTACTGAAACTGGGGTCGCTGCTTTTGGACGGGATCATGAGTCTTCTCAACAAGTCTGGTCCTCAGAAGTGGGCTATCCTGGCGCACCGGAATACCGCGAGTTTTACAAAGATTTGGGCTGGGAAGCCGATTACGACTACATCAAGCCCTACATTATGCCCAACGGCCAGCGCAAGAACGTAGGCATTAAGTACCACAAGATTACTGGACGCGGTCTGGGTCTAGGGGACAAAGCTTTGTACGACCCCTATTGGGCGAAGGAAAAAGCGGCAGACCACGCCAGCAACTTTATGTTCAACCGTCAGCGTCAGGTCGAGCACTTGCATGGCATTATGCAGCGACCGCCAATCATTGTGTCACCCTATGATGCTGAACTCTTTGGTCACTGGTGGTACGAAGGTCCTTGGTTTATTGACTACCTGTTCCGCAAGTCTTGGTACGACCAGCAAACCTACCAGATGACCCACTTAGCCGACTACCTGCGCCTCAACCCAACTCAGCAAGTTTGTAAACCCTCTCAGTCAAGCTGGGGCTACAAAGGTTTCCACGAATACTGGCTAAATGAAACCAATGCCTGGATCTATCCGCATTTGCACAAAGCGGCGGAGCGGATGATTGAATTGGGCAAACGAGAGCCTGCCGATGAACTAGAGTGGCGTGCCCTCAACCAAGCCGCTCGCGAACTGCTGCTGGCACAATCTTCTGACTGGGCTTTCATTATGCGGACTGGGACAATGGTGCCCTATGCCATCCGGCGGACGCGATCGCACCTGATGCGCTTTAACAAACTCTACGACGACCTAAACCAAGGCAAAGTCGATTCAGGCTGGCTAGAAAAAGTTGAGGAGATTGACAACATCTTCCCCAGCATCAACTACCGCGCCTATCGACCGCTTTAACCAACTCGTGTAATGGCCCGAATGGATTTATCTATATCTTAATAGGGGTGGATTGAGCCATAGACCTCCAGAGTTCCAGGAGATCTGTGCATCAAATCCACCCTTTTTTAGGATGGTACTCACCTGGAACTTACTAATCTCCCTCAGGGTCTGTCTGATGAGGGAAAGACAAATTTGTATAATTGCTTTAACTTCTACTATTGCGAGTTGCTTAGAGTTGGTACGAGGCAAGCTATGAAGTTATTTCTGGGTGGACTGATTGTCAGTTTGGGACTGTGGACTTTGCCAGCGCAAGCGCAAGTCTCGAGCGCTCAGGTAAACGCACTCGTAGAAGCAATTCGACAAGCCGCTCCGCAAACCGGAACCTCTCAGGATGGTTTGTACAGCGATTGGCAAGTGCAGCCGGGAAATATCCCTCGTTGGGCAAAATTTTGTACGGGTCGAGAAGTGACTCCAGAACAATTTGGCGCTAACGCTAATACGGCGCGAACTATTATCACCTGCATCATCAAAGATGCCTTACAAGATGAGTATCCTGCGAGTGGCAATAGTGAAGCGATCGCAGTGCAACGAGTTGCCGCTTGGTGGATGACGGGCGATTCAACCCGCTACACCAACGCCGCCACCAGTCCTTATACCAACAAAGTGCTTAGTCTTTATCAGAAACTGAAGTCACCCAACGCCGCCTCTAGACCTGCGGCTGTTTCTAGGAACGCGGCTTCTACTGCTACTTCTACTTCCGCCTCCGCTACTCCTGCTAATGCCGCTTCCCCTGCTTCTCAAAACGAATATGAGCGCTACATGCAGGCTGGCTATGCCGCAACTAAGAAGGGAGACTACCCTTCAGCGCTGTTGAACTTTAAGCGAGCTGTAGATGAGCGTCCGAATGATACTTATGCTCAAAAGGCAGTTCAGAACGTGGAGGGATATCTAACCCGGAGCCGTTCTGGCTCAGCCCCTACTAACCAAAACTCTGCTCAGCCACCAGCCACCCAACCTGCGAGGAACCAAAATGGCTCCTCCCCGAAAACCTCAGGAGTGGTAGTGCCCACTCAGACAGGTGCAGCCAATAATGCGGCTCTCTCACAGAATCAAGCGGTGGGGCTGATTACGGAATGGCTGGCAGCCAAGTCACGCATTTTCGCTCCCCCCTTCGATCGGCAACCTGTGCAGCAGTTCACCACGGGAGAACTGTATGGTTCCTTGGTTAGGGACGATGGCGCGATCGCCTGGCTCAAAGACAACCAAGCTTACTACCGCTTTGGCGTGCAGAAAGTAGAGTCGGTCGAGCGATTTGTGGCTGACCAAAACAAAGCCACGGTAGAGCTAAAAATCACCGAAGACCGCACCCTGTACCGTGACGGCAAAGTTGATCCGAGCCAAACCGATTTTCAAACCAGATTGGTTCGCTATAGCTTGGAATCAATCGACGGAGCCTGGAAAATTGCCGATTATAAAACCGTGGATGGTTCAGTTTTAGAACGTGCGGTTGGCACCAACGCCCAGGACAATTAAACATAGCCGTTCCTGAAAGACTCAATGCTTATGCGACATTTGCTCAAATTAGCTGTGACTGCCGCTCTACTGGCTCACGCTCCCACAGCCTTAGCCGAAAAATGGGTCCAAGTCACCGTCAACTCAGTGGGCGATCGCTTTCTAGTAGATGCCAGTTCCATTGAAAATCGCAGCGGTAGCGTGTGGTATTGGGAGTACCGCGACTTCAAGCAGCCTAACAACGTGTTTCTAGATTCCCCAGTCAACCAACCTGTTTACGGCGCTGTAATTTACCGCTCTGTAGACTGTAAGGCAGGCACTACTCGGCTGCGACGGCTCACTGCATATGATAAGAGCCGTAAAGTGCTCCAGAAGTTTGACTATAGCGATCGCGGTAGACTCGCAAACCCTGCCACAGGCAGTAGTGCCAAAGCCGTTATTAATTACGTTTGCGCCAACGCTCCCCAAGCGGGGTAAGCACAAGATTTTATAAGACGGATGGCGATCGCTGTCCTATCAATGGGTCCTAATCAATGGGGGTTGAACTTGCTTCAGCTCCCATTTTTGCTTTGGTGCCCGAATTTGGGTCAGAGCACTTGTATCCCTTTTACTAGCAACCCTAAAATTGACCGCTTAAATTCTCCGTATTGGAGAAACTAATTGAGTTCCCCATACGTCCATAAGCTAAGAATGTCAAATGTCAACTTAGGCCAGAAATTGCGGAATTTTAGGTAATTTGTCATTGAAATCACTGAATTTCTAACCCTAGATAGTTTTAGGAACAAATTACCTCTTATAAGGTCTAGTTGATTAAGATAACGGATTTGCTTCTTGTTTTTTGGAGAACGCCCTCAATATGTCTAGCTTCAACCGTTGGCAGTCTGGAACCGCTGCATTTTTAGCGCTGAGCACCATTGCCGGAGCATCTGCCCCAATGGTTATGATGATGCCTGCTCAAGCACAAACCACTAGCTTTTCTGACGTTTCTTCTAGCTATTGGGCCGCTAGTTTTATTCGTGAACTCTCTGAGCGAGATGTCATTGCTGGATTCCCTGATGGCACCTTCCGTCCCGACGAGCCTGTAACTCGCGCTCAGTTCGCAGCCATGATCCGCAAAGCCTTTAGTCGGTCTCAAGAGCGGTCTGCTGTAAACTTTGTGGACGTGTCTCAGAGCTATTGGGCATATAGCGCGATTCAAGAAGCCTATACAACTGGCTTCTTAGCTGGCTACCCTGGTAACGTCTTCCGACCCAACCAAAATATTCCTCGTGTTCAAGTTCTGGTTTCCTTGGCAAACGGCTTAGACTACTCCGTTAGCACTGAAGTAGAAACCGTCTTGCAACAGTACTACACTGATGCAGCTGAAGTTCCCAGCTACGCTCGGAGCAGCGTCGCGGCGGCCACAGACAAGCAGATTGTGGTTAACTACCCCAACATCAGACTGCTGAATCCTAACGAAGTCGCGACCAGAGCTGAAGTTGCAGCTTTTATTTACCAAGCTTTGGTTAGCTCTGGACAAGCAACGGCCATTACCTCTCCCTATGTCGTAGGCCAGCGTCCCCCTGTCCAAACGCCAACTCAAGTCAGAATTCCTTCTGGCACCACCATTCCGGTGAAATATGGCGAAGCTGAGAGAATTTTGGTCACGCCCGATGAAACCGCGCCTTTGACCCTCACAGTCGCTCAAAACATCACCACTTCTCAAGGGACTGTACTCATTCCATCGGGAAGCCGAGTAGTCGGTGAGTTGCGCCCCGCTGAAGGTGGTTCTCAGTTCGTTGCCCGAGAACTCGTCTTGGCCAGTGGTCAGCGAATTCAACTGAATGCTAGCTCTGAAGTAATCACCACGACCGAAGAGGTGCGTAAGGGCGCTAGTGCGGGCACCATCGTCAAGGATGCTGCTTTGGGTGCTGCTGCTGCCGCAGCGGTGGCTGCTGTGACTGGAGACCGAGCGATCGCCACGGAAGAAGTGTTGGGTGGTGCTGGCATCGGTGGTCTAATCGGGCTCTTCCTAGGCCGCGATCGCGTTACCTTGATTCGAGTCGATCCCAACCAAGACCTGAATCTAACGCTGAACTCTGATTTGGTTCTCCCCACAGGTTCTACCAATCAGTAAGCTCAATTAGCGCCATAGTTAAACTGCAAACATTTCAGTTTGACTTAAGCACTCCAATTTAGATACGCAACTTCCCACTCAACCAAACAGCGATCGCGACCTTCGTAGTTGCGATCGTTTTTGTTTAGCAGCTTTTTGTTTGAGGGCTTTTTTAGGCGGCTTTGGCCGTTGAAGCGAGCGGTAACCAAACGACAAAAGCGGTTCCTGGTCCCACCGTCACGGGAAGAGGCCGCACAAAATGCACAATGCTAGTTTGCTGCGCGGGGCTAAACACTTGAATCTCGCCTTGCATTTGCTGCACCAAATCATGGGCGATCGCTAAGCCCAACCCAGTCCCCGGAATCCCAGTCTGGGCTTGTACCCCCCGGTAGTGTCGCTCAAACAAATGCGCCAGATCTTGAGGAGGAATCCCTGGTCCTGTATCCCAGATAGCGATGCCTAACCAGTCAGCATGGCTGCGGGGTAGGGGCACAGACCAGCCTGTACTGACTTCCACATAGACTTGCCCTTGCGCAGGTGTGTATTTCAGGGCATTGTCCAGTAGGTTACTTAATACTTCTCGGAGCGCCTTGGCATTGGCTTTCACCCAAGGCAAGTCAGATGGAATATGGGTATACAGTGCTAGTTCTCGTTCTTGGGCGATCGCGCTAGCCGAAGCAACCAAAGGCTCTAGGATACTAGCGATCGCGCAGTGCTCTAGCTTGAGATTGGCACCTGTCAGAAATCCAGCCGCAGGCAGTAAAGGCACAGAAGGCCCGGATCGAATACTACTGGCTCGATTGACACTTGACTCAGAGCGGTCAATGGCAAAGTCAACCGACGACTCAAACTGTGAACTGGCAGGCACAGCGGTATTGGGTGGTGTAGAGCTATCTGTCTGAGCAGGAGCGAGTGTTAAAGGCGTTGAATCAGCTCTACCCAAATCAATGGCTTGATCGAACTGTTGTAACAACTCCTGTAAGCGATCGCTCTCCCGCACAATACTACTGGCCACATCCCGGTTTGGGTCTCCGGTGCTAAGGCGTCGCAGCAAGAGCTTGCCGAAGGTTCGCATTGCCGTTAAAGGATTGCGAAACTGATGTAACAAGGTGTCGAACAGATTATATTGCTGAGCCTGGAGCCGCCGCTGTTGATGCTGTTCCCGTTCTAGCCATTGACTGCGTTGGTCTAAGACACAGCCCAACGCTAAGGTATGGGCCACTTGTTCAATTTGCGATCGCTCTTGTTCACTCCAAGCGCGATCGTCTCGCTCGGTCACGAGCAATCCCATCACCATGCCCTCATGCATTAAAGGCAGTACAACTTGGCGTTGGTGCTGTAAAGCCTCGTTATGGAATTGTTTTGGATTGGAGCCAACTTCATCCTCTGCCAAGAACGGTGGGCTTAAAGCAGCCTGAGTAGGCATAGCGGGGCTAGCATCTGCCGCTAGCAAGCGTGGCAGTGTTGCTTCTGCGGCAGGCAATAAAAAGTGCTCATCATCCCAAGCAGCAGCGCTCTCAGGATAAGCCACCACTGGAATTAGCTTGGCTTCAGTGCCATCTGCCATTTCTTCGGTCAGGTAAACCACGCTGAGCGAAGCTCCTAACCCCTGGGTCAAGAGCTCTACCTGAGCGCGACAAAGCGCCACAAATTCTGAGCTAGTAGGTATCAGCATGCAGACAGTCGCAGATGGTTTACCTCAAAACAAACCCTTCTACATTCCCTGAACTAACACTCCGTTGTTGGGCATGTTTTGCCACCATATACATCTATCTATCGGCTCTTTATGAGTTTCTAGCCTAGTTTTGTGTTTTTAATATAAAGAATTTTAAATTCTTATTAAGATTATCAGGCATTCATCTGGCTGATAGGACCTTTCAAAAGGTCTATCTAGTCTTTGTTGAAGCCAGTTGTAGAGTTTTGTATCAACGACTTAAAAGAAGTTGAAATTTTGAACTCAAGCCGATATACTTGCGACGGTTTTGTAACTATCACTACACCTGTCGGCAGAAAGAGGAGGTATCGAGATTGGCCAGGAGACGCAAGCGCAAAAGTCGTCGTCGCCTAGAAGGGCGCAGGATTCTGGAGTTAGTGCCTCAGTTTAGCATTGAAAGTGGCGAAGAAAAACCAGTTACAGCTGCTCGAAAATTCATTCAAGCACAAGCTATTCTTCCCCCAGCTTTGCTACTTGTAAGGCGGAACGAGCATACCACGGACCGGTACTTCTGGGCTGAAAAAGGGCTCTTCAGTGCGCAGTATGTCGAAGAGAACCATTTCTTGTTTCCCAGTTTGAGAGTATTGATTGGTGATACAGAAGATGCACCTGTGGCTGTCACCAGTCACTAAAGCTCAATTGGTCGAGCTTGCAAATGAGTCTGTTGGGAACATTTAATACTTTGCTGACACGGGAAATCAGTTGGACTGATATAAACAAGGACCCCACTCAAACCACAACGTTTGAATGGGGTCATTTGATTTAGCTCTCAAGCTTTCTCTAGATATTAGGGCGCAGGAGAAGCGAATTAATCACAAGCTCTTAAGTTAAGGGCTCGCTGCAATTCAGCCAATTCATCTCGATGAGCTGTGACTGTAACGCGGCTCCAAGATTGAGACTCTTCTGATTCAAGGGGTTCAATCTTAAGGGAAACTTGTTCTGGACGCTTCGCTTTTTGCCAGTAAAAGAAGCCTGCTAAAGGTGCCAGAAGCACGGTCCCTAGAAAAATCTGTGTCAGTCCAGGCAAAAGCATTGACAGTACTAGAGCCAGACACAAAATGCCTGCAGCAGCCAATATCGTTAAGAAGACGGCCAAAAACCAGCTAGGCCGTACCACGCCTTGAAATGTTACTTGGTTTTGGGCTGGATCGAGGGCTGCAACTTTGTAGGCGCGTTGGTCAAAGTATTGTTGCACTCGGTTGAGTAACGATTCCTCTGCCTGTTCTGCAATCAGTTGTACTGCTCGCGTTCTGTCTTTGACGGAAGCTCGAATGAAAAACATGAGACCCACCACCATCAGTAAGGTCATCACGAATATAGATGGCAGAATGGCAGCGTTCATAAAGATGGGGTAGGAACAACAAACGATATCCCTATACTTTACATAAGTATAGAAAGGTTTTAATCTGCTTCTAGTTGGTAGTAGGTGAGACCGCACAACCTTAGCTCTGTTTGGGACTAGCGCGATCGCAGCCTTACGACAGATTCTAGGAACTACGGCCCACCAAGCTTAGTTGTTGTCACCGGGTGGCAACTTGCCAGTTGCATATCCTTGCCAGAGACGAGATAATTCTTGAGCCCGCTCAGACCACTCTGGACGAATTTGATACATCCGGCGTGGCCGTCCGCGTCCTTCTACCTTGCGCCAATAACCCTGGATGGCTCCTTCATCCTCCAGAAATTTGAGAGCGCTATAAAGGACTGTATCTGAGAGACGGTAGGTGCGATACTCGTTCTCTAAAAGTTGAATCAACTCGGTTCCGTAAGAATCCCCTCGCTGCAATACTGACAGGACGTAACAAACGGCGAGTTCTTTATTGAGATAGATCGGTGGGGGATCTTGAAAAAACTGGTAGATATCTTCAAATCGCATGGTTAAACCCATAATTAATCAATCCACTTTAAAGCTAGGGTGTTGACGTTACAGTCTTAGACAACAGCAATAGCGCAAGAGTGCCAACCCATCTGATTAGTCCTCTGTTGCTATCTATTTGCCCTTAGTTGGTGTAAGCCTGTGGTGCCTAAACTCGTGGCTAGTTTCTAGAACAGTGAGCTTGGCATGACTTAAAGGAGAGTAGATGCATATTCTCGAAAAGCTCTAGATAGTGCCGTTAACTCTCACACTAGATTCAGAGAGTCATGTTGAATTTAGCTTGGTAATTACAGACTAGAGTGCCCGTCCTTCATCCCCTCTACTCAAGTAATTAGAGGGCGTAATATTAATTCTAGACATTTAATTCTGAGTTCGTCTGCCAGATTTTCATCAGATTTCACCTTTCATCCAAATGGATGATCTGCATGGATTAAAATCTGAGGAGCAACTAAGGGTATAGGCGAGGTTAAGGATAGCAATTAGGGTTGCAGAACAGAGAAATAGGCTGGATTAGAGCGATCGCTTGTAGGCAATTCATCACTTTGCGACTCTTAGCCCAAGGTCGTTAAAACAATTCTTTTGACCTACGCCACAAATGGCTGAGCCTGATAACAAATAAAGTTATGCTTTAGTTACCTTGGATAGATGAACATCCAGGTTATTACGCCCGTTTAGAGCATCATGTTGAATCAGCCAGACTCTTCTGCAATTCCTCCTGCAATTCGTCAAATTGCCACTAACTTCCGCTGGACTGGCTGGATTAGCCTCAGCATCCAAGCAGTCTTAGGGGTTGTTTCTACCGGGGTTTTAATTCTGGCTAGCTTTAGCGGTCGAGCTGGAGCAGCTTCCAATGCCACGCGAGCGGGGACTGGCTTTGGCATTTTCTTTGCTGTCTGTGGATTGGTGGCTTTAGGGATCAGTATCTACTGGTCATTTCGATATGTGCGGATCTCTCGTCAACTACGAGCGCCTAATACTAGCCTGCGCCCTAGTAAGGCAGATACGATTCAACTTTTGCAACTTGGCATTGTGCTCAATCTGGTCGGCATGTTGTTGACCATTGTAGGAGCGGAGGCCATCGTCGGTGGCTTGATTGCCCGAGCGATCGCCCAGCCTCAAAATTCTCCTCTTTTATATGGTGTAAATAATATTCCGACTATTCAGCCCCTCGACTTTTTTGTGGTGCAAGCTAACACAAATACGATCGCGGGTCACTTTGCGGGACTAGTTTCTTCTTTTTGGCTGCTAAATCGGGTTAATCGCTAGAAATTCTCAGAGTTAGGGGTGGCGGTACCTAGGCCAAGATTTGCTCAATCATCCGGTTGGCTTGTGATTCGTAGCTGCCGCCAAAAAGATTGAAGTGGTTCAAGACGTGGTAGAGGTTGTAGAGCGTTTTTCGCTGTTTGTAGCCTGCCTCTAGAGGCCAAGCTTGGTTGTAGCCTTGGTAGAACTCCGGTGGAAAGCCCCCAAATAGTTCGGTCATGGCGATGTCTACCTCGCGATCGCCAAAATAGGTAGCAGGATCAAAAATCACAGGTTCGCCAGTTGCAGCCACCGCAGCGTTACCCGACCATAAGTCTCCATGCACGAGAGCAGGTGGCGGCTGGTGATTGGCTAGCAGTTCAGGAATAGCAGCTAGTAGCCGATCCTGCCTTGGAAAGTGCCCTCCCCGTCGCTGAGCTAGTTTTAACTGATAACCAATGCGGTGTTGAGTAAAAAATTCTGCCCAATCTTTTGTCCAAGGATTGATTTGGGACGTGGAACCAATGGTGTTAGGGCGATCCCAACCGAAACCCACTGGACTGGTTACTTGGTGCATGGCAGCTAACTGGCGGCCCATTGCTTCCCAAGACTGGCGATCGCCCCGTCCCAACTCAATCCACTCCAAAACTATATAAGCGGAGTTTTCTGCCACGCCCCAACAAATCGGTTCAGGAACCCGGATCGTCGGCTGGATTCGCATTTGTTGCAGCCCTAAAGCCTCGGCCTCGAACATAGTAACCTGGGCCGCTTGATTTAACTTGACAAAGTAAGTACAAGCAGTTGGGTCGGATGATTTGTCAGAGCTAGGATTGCCCTTCAGATAACCCTGTAGAGCGTAGCCTTGGTTAATACAACCGCCCCCTACAGAGCGCTGATTGCTGACTTGGAATTCGTATCCTGTGGCTTGAGTGATCTGGGCAGCGATGGTCGTCCACATAACGCTGATTAGAGTCTGATTTAAGCAGCAGGTTTCAGTACCACTACTCCGTAAGCATCGGTGGATAGGTAGCGCTGGGCCGAGGCTTGCAAACTGACCGCATCCAACGCTTGAATGTGCGCGGGGTAGTTGAGGGCTGGAGCCAAATCTCCCACCATTGCTTGGTAGTAGCCATACAAGCTGGCGCGATCGCTGGGGGTTTCGTTGCCAAAGATGAACCGATTCGCCACTTGAGTCCGAACGCGGGCAATTTCTGCTTCGGTGACGGGCTCAGTTTGAATTCGACGGATATGGTCGGCGATCGCGGCTTCTACGACTGGAATGTTTTCTGCTGGCAACTGGGCCGAGATATAGAAGGCTCCCTGCATCTCAAAGGTGATGTTGCTGGCAGCAATGCTGGTGACCAGTCCTTTCTCTTCTCGCAAGTCGCGGATCAAGCGAGCCGTGCGGCCTTGACCCAAAATGGTCGCCAAGATATCCAGCGCATAGGTTTCTTGGAGATCGGCTAATCCAGGGGCGCGCCACGCCATTACCAAACGAGCTTGCTGCAAGCTATCATCTACGACTTCTTGCCGCACAATTCGGTCAAAGGCAGGCTCTAGGCTGTAGCTGGGCAAATCATGGAGAGAAGATTGAGCAGCGATCGCGGGCCGATGCGCTTGCACCTGAGCGAGGGATGTTTCCACAATCTGGATCAGCTCCTCTACAGGCAAATTGCCTACCACTGCCGCAGTCATCGAGTGGGGCTGATAATGCTGGGTGTGGAAATCCCGCATTTGCTGGGGAGTTAGTTGCTCGATCACTGAACTAGGGCCAAGCACGGGACGGCGATAAGGTAACTTCTCAAAAGCGACTTCCATCGCTTTGGCAAAAGTACGGCGACGCGGATTATCGTCTGAGCGGCGAATTTCCTCTAAAATCACTGATCGCTCTCGCTCAAAGGCTTCATCTGCGATTTCTGCATTCAGCACCACATCCATTTGTAAAGGTGCTAGCTCGGCAAAGTCTTTGGGAGCCGTCGTGATGTAGTAGTGAGTGTAGTCTTGGCTGGTGGCAGCGTTCGTCACTGCGCCCCGCTCCTCTATCAAGCGCTCAAATTCTCCACTTGCTAGCTGCGCGGTTCCCTTGAACACCATGTGCTCTAGAAAATGGGCCATGCCATTGATGGCGTCAGTCTCAATCGCTGAGCCTACATTCAGCCAGAGGTTGAGGTTGACCGCTTCAATCGGTAGCTGCTCTGCAACGATCGTCAGGCCATTCGCTAAGCGACGAACCGTGGGTGCGTTCAGTCGGGGAGCCTGGGGCGATTTGATCAGGGTTGGGGTCATGAATCTTCCGAACAAGCTGAGTTCTTCATCTATCTTAGTAAGCGCAGGAGTGCTGTTAGCTAAATGATTACAAGTCCACAACAATTCGTGAAATTGCTAGTGGAGCTGAAGCGATCGCTAAGCAGAACGAAACCAACACTAAAGAAACTGCATGAAATTCGACATGGCATCCGCCAAGCAGCAGCCAAAACCACGACGGTAAGAAGATGCAATGGCCGTCTGAGCGATTCGGTGTGAGTCTAACAAACCCTGAGTTTAATTGGGGTTCAATTTGGGCAACCATTTCTACCGCCACTATAGTCTGAGCACCGTCTGAGAACTGAGCCGTTTCTTCAAGATTCCATGTAGAAACGATTTGTATTTGTTGAAGTTGGTTTGCTGCACTGCCTCTAATGCGTTATCAGCAGGGCGATCGCTGGTTTTAATGCGAGTTCAAGGCGGCAGTTCAAAACACCCTTTCGTTCCGGAAAAAACAGCACCCGCCTATAATTTATTAAGAAATATAAAGAAGTTAAGAATTTGCGTTTATGGGCAGCAAGGGCGATCGCGTGGTTGTGGTAGGAGCAGGCATTGGTGGTCTGACGACAGCCGCATTACTGGCTCATCGTGGTTATCAAGTTCTTGTTTTAGACCAAGCGTTAGTGCCGGGAGGCTGTGCTTCTACCTTTAAGCGTCGCGGCTTTACCTTTGATGTGGGAGCGACTCAAGTTGCGGGGCTAGAGCCAGGCGGCATTCATCATCGGATTTTTAGTGAGCTAGAAATTGAGCCTCCGGAGGCAACATCCTGCGACCCTGCCTGTGCCGTTTTGCTTCCGGGTGAAACTGAACCGATTCATGTTTGGCGCGATCCAGACCAGTGGCGAGCTGAGCGACAGCGACAATTTCCGGGCAGCGAACCGTTTTGGCAACTTTTAGCTGATTTGTTTCGCTACAGTTGGGCGTTCCAAGGGCGCGACCCAATTTTGCCGCCCCGCAATATTTGGGATTTTTGGCAGCTCACCAAAGCAGTACGGCCTGATACGCTTCTAACTTTGCCCCATACTTTTTCGACCGTGGGGGATGCGCTGCGTGGCTATCGCTTAGCTGATAACTTGCGGCTACGAACTTTCTTAGATTTGCAACTGAAGCTTTACTCCCAAGTAGATGCAGAGAACACAGCTCTGCTTTACGCGGCCACGGCTTTGGGGGTCTCTCAAGCGCCCCACGGGTTGTTTCACTTACAGGGCAGTATGCAGGTGCTTAGCGATCGCCTAGTGCAAGCTCTAGAGCGAGATGGGGGCCGTTTACTGATGCGCCACAGCGTCGAGCAAATTCACGTAGAAGCGGGGGTGGTGAAGGCAGTCACGATTCGCAACCAGAAAACCAATGACGTTTGGACAGAACCCGCTGATCAGGTGGTGGCAAATGTCACGGTGCAAAACTTGGTGCCGCTGCTGAGCGAAGCCATTCCTTCGGGTTACCAACAACGAGTTGATAAATTGCCTCAAGCGTCTGGAGCGTTTGTGATTTATCTCGGCGTGGAGCAAAGTGCCATTCCTGACGGATGCCCGCCCCATCTTCAGTTTCTCTACGATTACGATGGGCCAATTGGGGAAAATAACTCGTTGTTTGTCTCGGTGAGCCATCCTGGGGATGGCCGTGCCCCAGAAGGCCAGGCTACTATCGTGGCTTCTTCTTTTACCGATCCGACGCTGTGGTGGCAGTGCCCCGACTATGAAAGCTTGAAGCAGCAATATACCGAAACGGCGATCGCTCGGCTGGGTCAATTCTTCCACTTCACCCCAGAGCGCATCCTGCACCAAGAATCGGCCACGCCCCGAACTTTTGCCCACTACACCGGACGCGAACAGGGCATTGTGGGTGGGATTGGGCAGCGAGTCAGCACCTTTGGCCCTTTTGGGTTTGCCAATCGCACGCCGATTCAGAAGCTTTGGTTAGTAGGTGACTCCACTCATCCAGGCGAGGGCACCGCAGGAGTTAGTTACTCAGCCCTGACAGTTGTTCGGCAAATTGAGGCAAACTCAGAGAAGGGCAGGCCGTGAGCTTGCCATGATTTCTCTGGCGATCGCGAATTCCTATGGAGTCAACTTGGGCAGCGCGGCATCGTGAAGCAGTTTCCCTCCAAGCGCAGGGCCGCTTTCAAGCAGCAGAACAGCAATATCAGGCCATTTTGCGAGTCCAGAGTCAAGCAGACGCAGTTTGGCACGATTTGGGCTGGCTTTATTACCAAATGGGGCAGTACCAATTAGCGGCTCAAGCGCTGCTGAAAGCTCTCGAACTCAATCGCCAGCAAGCTAACTATCACTACAAATTAGGCTTAGTTCTGGAGAAACTAGGCGATCGCGATCAGGCGGTCCAAGCCCACCGCAACGCTATTCAACTCGATGAAAAATTGAGTAATGCCTACAGCGAACTAGGGCGATTGTTAATGGCATCCAGTAAGCTCGATGAAGCAGAAAGGGTATATCAGCAGGCGATCGCCGTTCATCCCCAGCAAGCTCAGAGCTATTTCCAGCTAGGTCAAGTGCTGGCGGCTAAAGCTCAATTCCCAGAAGCGATTAAAGCTTATGAAGTAGCGCATCAGTTCAATCCTGCCGACCCCCAGATTTTGCAAGAATTGGGTCAAGCTTTGGATCTACAAGCTAGTCGCTATCAAGCCAGAGCCGCTTTCTACCGAGGGTCAAGTTTCTACTGCCAAGAGAAGTATGCAGCAGCAGCAGAGCAATACCAGGAATTCATCCACATTCCCAACCCTGAGGCAGCCGCCCCAACAATGCAGCGGGCTTATAAGTACTTGGGAGAATGCTTACAAAAACTAGAGCAGTCTGCCGAGGCGATCGCCCTGTATTACCAAGGGATCCAACGCTATCCAGAGGCTAGTGAGTTTTATTACGAGTTGATAGCACTGCTGCAAAATTCTGGACAGGTTGAGAAGGCGATCGCAATTGCTACCCAAGGCTTACAGCATCTTCCCGATGATCTACATCTGCTGCGAGCACAGCAACTAATGCTCCCCATTTTGTATCAGAATGCAGCTGAGATTGAACAGTGGAGAGAGCATTTTATTTCAGGGTTAAATTACTTAGTAAAAACTACTGATTCAACAACGCCTGAAGCAGCCCAAAAAGCACTTTTAGGAATTGGCTACCAAACCAATTTCTATTTGCAATACCAAGGCCGAGATGATTTATTGCTCCAGGTTCAGTATGGGCAGCTAATTCATCAAATCATGGCCACCAACTATCCTGATTGGGTCAAGCCGCTTCAGGTAAAACCTCGTTCTCTACAGCCTAATCAGCAGCGAAAGAGCCGAATCGGTTATATTTCAAATTTTCTGTGGCAGCATACAGTTGGCAAACTCTTTGTTGGCTGGATTCGTCATCATAATTCAGACCAATTTGAGCTGTACTGCTATCACCTGGGGCCAGCAGTTGACCAGATAACAGAGCAAATTCGTCAGCATAGTTATGAGTTCAATCATTTACCTTTGCAGGAAGTTCTAGAGGCAGATTTTCAAAATATTGGAAGCAAAATTCGGGCTGATCAACTCGATATTTTGGTGTTCCTAGACATTGGCATGCATCCTTTTGTGACCTCGCTTGCGGGATTGCGCCTCGCCCCAATCCAATGTGTCACTTGGGGACATCCGATTACGTCTGGTTCCCCCACAATCGATTATTTCCTTTCTAGTGACTTGATGGAGCCAGAAACCGCAGAAGTTCACTATTCGGAAAAGTTAGTGCGTTTGCCAAATATTGGTATTAGTTACACCAAACCACAACTGCCACCCTTATCCAAATCACGACCGGATTTTCAGATTCGGCCAGATGCGATCGCCTATTTGTGCTGCCAATCTTTATTCAAATATCTTCCCCAATACGATTACATTTTTCCGGCGATTGCTCAGCAGGTACCCCAAGCTCAATTCACTTTTATTTCTGGTTTTGATCCCGGATTAACTCAGCAATTTGAACAACGTTTAGAAGCTGTTTTCACTCAGTATCATCTCAACTACCGATCGCACTGTGTTATTTTGCCGAAACAAAGCCAGACTGACTATTGGCAAATTAATCTGCTGTCAGATATTTTTCTAGATACTTTTACTTGGTCTGGCGGTAATACTACCTTGGAAGCGATCGCCTGTAACTTACCTATCGTCACTTGCCCCGGTGAGTTTATGCGAGGACGGCATTCCTACGCGATTTTGCAGATATTGGGTGTAACTGCAACAATTGCTAAAGACGAAGCCGCATACATTGAAATAGCCGTTAAATTGGGTTTGGATTGTGATTGGCGAAGTCAAGTTGTGCAGCAAATGAGCGATCGCCAGTCATTTCTTTATGATGATTTAACTTGTGTCACAGCTTTAGAGGACTTCTATCAGCGCGTCATTGGGAACCACTAAAGCAATAAGTTTTGGTCATTGTAACTACTTCTAGTTTAGAGCTGCCTAGAGTAAGAGAACAGCATGGAAAATTGGAAAAGTTTGTATCAAGAAGCAACAGCTCTGCAAAAACAAAATTCTTTAACAGCAGCAGAACAGAAATATCAGCAAGCCCTGCAATTGGAACCCAAGCAAGCAGAAATCTGGAGTGACTTAGGACATCTTTATTATCGGCTGGGTCGCCATCAAGAGGCTTTTTCAACGCTATCACAAGCGTTAGAAATTAGCCGATTCACGGCTCTGCATCATTACCGTTTAGGCATGGTATTTGAGCAACTTCAGCAAACCGAATCAGCGATTCAAGCTTATGAAAACACAATCAAGCTAGATGCCAACTTGGTAGAGGCTTACTTAGCTTTAGGACGAATTCTCGTTACTCAATCACAATTTGACGCTGCCATTAGCAACTATTTAATCGCTCACGATCGCAATCCTCGTGATGTCAAAATTTTAAGTGATTTAGGGCAAGCCTATGAATTGCAAGCTAATGAATCAGAGTTGAGGTCTGATTTTTATCTAGGATTTAGCTATTACCGTCAAGGCAATTATGCAGCCGCGATCGCTCATTACGAGAAGTTTCTCACATCTCTTACACCAGCAATTGCTCCAGAGGCCATTGAGCGAGTATATCGCTATTTAGGCGACTGCCTGCAACATCTCAATCAATCCCAGAGAGCCGCCGAAATTTATCAAGCCGCAGTAAAACAGTATCCCCAAAAGCCTGACTTTCACATTAATCTGATTGCAGCTTTACGGAACAGCGGCCAAACGAGAAATGCGATCGCCGCAGCCGCTACAGCCGCTCAACTCTTTCCAGAGATGGTGCTGTTTGAGCGCGATCGCCACCTAGTTTTGCCAATTCTGTACGAGTCAAGCACAGAGATCTCAACTTATCGACAGCAATTTAACCAAGGTTTAGCTCAGCTGATTCAATATGTGCAGTCAAGAGCTGATGTTAATAATGCAGAAAGTCGCGTTGTTTTTTTGAAGAGCTTAGGGTCTCAAACTAATTTCTATTTGCACTACCAAGGCCAAAATGATCTGGAGCAGCAAGTTCAATTTGCTCAGTTACTTCATCAACTGATGGCTGCTCAACATCCTGAATTGAGCCAACCTTTAGCGATTAAAACCCCAAGCGCTAGGCAAAAAATTCGAATTGGTTATGCCTCTGCTTGTATGTGGAAGCAAACAGTTGGAGTCCTATTTTTAGGCTGGTTGCGGCATAGCGATCGCCAAAATTTTGAGATTTACTCCTATCACTTGCATCCCCATTCCGATGAGCATACGGAAAAATTCCGAGCTTCTAGTGATGTTTTTCGTCATCTACCTGTTAAGGAAGCGATCGAATTGGATTACATCCAAGCGGTCGGTGAACAAATTAGAAAGGACGAGCTTGATATTTTAGTGTTTCTGGATGTAGGAATGCATCCTTATATGAGTTTATTTTCTAGTCTGCGTCTGGCTCCAGTTCAATGCGTTACTTGGGGGCATCCAGTTACTACAGGCTCTCCCACCATCGACTATTTCTTATCGAGTGAATTGATGGAACCTGAAGATGGAGACAAGCATTATTCAGAAGAACTAGTACGTTTACCTAATATTAGTATCGCCTACAATCCACCGGATCTAAGTGAGGCCATAAAAACTCGCGCTGATTTTGGCTTGCGAGAAGATGCAGTTCTATATTTATCCTGTCAAACTCTATTTAAATATCTCCCTCAATATGATTACATTTTTGCCGCGATCGCTCAACAAGTACCGCAAGCACAATTTGTTTTTATTTCGCACAAAAGTGCTGCGATTACTGAAAAATTCTCTCAACGTTTAGAGCGATCTTTTGCTCAGTATGGCCTCAAAAGCCCTGACTACTGCGCGATTTTGCCCCGCCAAGGGCACAATAGCTACTTAAGCTTAAATCGCATTGCTGACGTGTTTTTAGATACGTTTAGTTGGTCAGGAGGCAATACTGCCCTAGAGGCGATCGCTTGTCACTTACCTGTGGTGACTTGCCCTGGAAAAATGATGCGTAGCCGCCACTCCTACGCCGTGCTCAAACAATTAGGAGTGACAGAGCCGATCGCTGCTAACGAGACAGAATACATTCAAATTGCAGCTCGTTTAGGTCTAGACCCAAAGTGGCGTCATCAAGTTTCCCAAAAAATTAAGGCTGCCCACTCCCGCCTTTATGACGATATTACCTGTGTGAAAGCCTTAGAGAATTTCTATCAGCAAGTCGTTCATCAACAAGCTTCTCTAGCTTCCAATTCAAGATGACTTTGAATTCAAACCCAATGATTAATCAATCCATTCACCAAACAGCTAATCCCTTAAAACTATATTTGGGCTGTGGCCGCAAAATCAAACCAGGGTATATCAATGTAGACCAGTATTTAGCTGGTCCAAACATCACCCAAATGGATGTTTTTAATTTGCCATTTCCTCCAAATAGCGTGGATGAAATTTTTACTGAGCACATGCTAGAGCATCTGAGTAAGTATGAGGTGCCTCAAGTATTAAAAGAATGGGCTAGAGTTCTAAAGCCGGAAGGCCAACTCGTCATGAATTTGCCCAACTTGGAATGGTGCCTGCGGCAATGGCTTGACAAACCAGAATCAGAGCGTTGGGGCTGGCAGCTTGATACTATCTTTGGTCTCCAAAGCCATCCGGGTGAGTTTCACAAAACTGGTTTTACAGCTCCTCGATTACGTCAATTGCTCGCAAAAGCTGGCTTTCGCGACATTAGCATTGCAGATTGTTGGTCCCACGAACAGAGCTGTTTTTGGGTGAAAGCTAGTAAAGCGCCTAAAAATACAAATCCTTTAGATAAGGTGGCTTATTCCACGAGTATCGTTGTACCTTGGTGGGATCACGGTGAGTTATTGGAAATTTGGGAACGCAACTTAAAACATTTATCGGACATTGAAATTATTTTTGTTGACAATGGTAGTCAGCCTCCCACCAGAGATGCTCTAAAGAGATTTTGTCAGACTCATAATATTAAGTTAATTCGTAATTCTGAAAACCGAGGTTTTGCCGCAGCAAATAATCAAGGAATTCAAGTTGCCAGCAACGAGTATATTTTATTCCTTAATAACGACATTGAGGTGTTGAACACTCCGGTTCCATACCTATGTCAACTTGCTGGCGAAGGATTGGCAGGCCCAGGCCCTAAACAAACTGAAACTGGGGAAGTTTATTTAGAAGGCTGGGCTTTGTGTGTCAAAAAACAGGTTTTAGAAAGCTTTGGTGGTTGGTGTGAAGACTATGGGCCAGGATATTGGGATGATGTTGACTTCTGTCATCGCGCTAAATCCAGTGGGTATTCACTTACTCCAATTCCTGAAGAGATTAAGCATCAATTATTTACCCACAACCAAAACACAACAGGTCGAGATGGACGACTCAATCAGTTGAAGTTACATGTCCGTAATCGCGGCATTTTTATTCAAAAGTATTACCTGAATAAAATGCCTAAGATTGTCATTGATGGCATGTTCTTTCAGTTTTCTAATACTGGTATTGCTCGTGTTTGGTCAACCTTGTTAGCGGAATGGTCTAGAAGCAATTTCGCTGATCATCTTTTAGTGTTAGACCGTAATGGTTCTGCGCCGAGAGTTCCTGGTATTCGCTACCGCGTGATTCCACCCTATAGCTATAGCAATGCTGCTCTCGATCGCGCCATTCTTCAGCAAATTTGTGACGAGGAGCAGGCTAGCTTATTTATTTCCACCTATTACACCACTCCGATTTCAACGCCTTCGGTATTCATGGCCTATGACATGATTCCGGAGCAAATTGGCTGGGATGTAGACGAGTTTATGTGGCGGGTCAAGCACTATGCCATTCAGCATGCTGACCGTTACATCGCAATTTCTCAAAATACTGCGCGGGACTTAGCTAAACTCTTTCCTTACATTGCTCCGGAAGCGATCGCCGTTGCGCCTTGTGGGGTACAACCCAGTTTTGTCCCGGCTGGGGATGCAGAAGTGAATGAGTTTAAACAGAAGCACCAGATTACGCAGCCTTATTTCTTGATGGTCGGCACGAGAAACGGCTACAAGAACACCATTTTGTTTTGCAAAGCCTTTGCTAAACTCGCGAATGCTACCAACTTCAGTATTGTTTGCACAGGTGGAAACCCCACGCTGGAGCCTGATCTGAGTGCTTGCTTACCCGCAGGTACCAGAGTTCATCTACTGCAACTAAACGATGCCGAATTACGAATGGCCTATGCTGGAGCGATCGCACTCGTGTACCCTTCCCAGTACGAAGGCTTTGGGCTACCTATTTTAGAAGCAATGGCTTGTGGTTGCCCTGTCATTACTTGCCCCAATGGTTCCATCCCAGAGGTGGCGGGTCAAGCTGCCCTTTACGTCAAGGACTCAGATGTTGCAGGACTGACTGCGGCGCTGCAAAATGTGCAGAACCCAACTTTGCGCGACCCACTAATCAAAGCAGGCTTGGAGCAGGCTAAACAATTCTCTTGGCTCCAGATGGCGAAAACTGTGAGTGAAACGTTGATGGCAGCAGCTCAGCAAGCGCCTCCATCAACGCCCTACAGCGCTCCAATGACGATCGCAGCGGTGGATAATCGGCGCTTGATTGCTCTAGATAGCAGCCCTGACACCAGTTCTGGTATTAGCCTTACTGCTAGCTCTGGTAGCCAAGCGGCTTTGCCACTTCAGCCTGTAGCGCTCCCATTACCCACGCCACCCGCAAATCTCGAAACCTATGAGCAGTACCAGCAGATGGGCAGAAGCTTGATCGCAGAGCATCAGCTAGAAGATGCCATTCAAGCTCTGGAAAAAGCTCACCAACTGAGTCCTCGCGATCCGGTTGCACTCCAGGATTTGGGTACTGCCTACAAAGCCAAGGCAGATGAGTCTCGCATGCAGGCTGACTTTTATCTAGGGTTTGCTTTATACCGTCAAGGCAAATACCAAGCGGCGATCGAGCGGTATCAGAAATTCCTCAGGTCTGAGAAAACAGGAGTCGCCCCGGAACTGATTCAGCGAGTTTATAAGTGCTTAGGTGATTGTTTTCAGCGCTTGGGGCAGTACGACGCGGCCATTCAGCTCTACCGGGAAGCGGTACAGGCTTATCCTACCGCCACAAAGCTTTACTTTGACCTAATTTCTGCCTTGCGAGATGACGGCCAAACTGAAGCCGCGATCGCCGCTGCTACCGAAGCTTTGAGTTTGCTACCGAATGATCTTTCTCTCAAGCTAGCCCAGCAGTTAACTTTACCTATTCTGTACGCAACCACCGAGGAGATTGCAGTATCTCGGCAGCGGTTCAGTCAAGGCTTAGCCCGCATTGGGGCTGAACTCGACTTATCTACGCCAGAAGCTAGCAAAAATGCCCTCGAAGGCATTAGTCGTTACGCTAACTTCTATCTGGCTTACCAGGGTGAAAACGATCGCGCTCTACAACAACAATACGGGCTGTTGGTGCATCAGATTATGGCGACCAACTATCCCCAGTGGGTGCAAGATCGACCGATGCCACCTTTAAGCCCGAGTGGCAAAATTCGCATTGGCTATCTCTCAGACTGTCTACGTCTGCATACAGTCGGCAAGTTGTTTTTGGGCTGGCTGCGTCATTGCGATCGCGAAAAATTTGAAATTCATTGCTATTCTCTGAATCGAGAGCAGGACGCAATTACGCAGGGAATTCAACGTTACAGCGATGCCTTTCATCAGATTTCTGGCGATTTGACAGGCATGTGTCAGCAAATTCTAAACGATGAACTACACGTACTCACGTTTCTCGATATTGGCATGCATCCCAAGGCTAGCCAGATTGCCAGTCTGCGCTTAGCTCCGGTACAGTGTATGACTTGGGGGCATCCAGTGACATCGGGCTTACCCACGGTTGACTATTTCCTCTCTAGCGACCTAATGGAGCCTGAGAACGGTGAGGAACACTACTCCGAGCAATTGGTGCGGCTACCCCAAATCGGTATTGCTTATGCCAAACCTACTATTCCCGAGCTAATCAAGACTAGAGCTGATTTTGGATTGCGCCCCGATGCGGTGGTCTATTTGTCTTGTCAGTCACTGTTCAAGTACCTGCCGCAGTACGACTTTGTGTTTGCCGCGATCGCGCAACAAGTGCCTCACGCCCAGTTTGCTTTTCTCGCTCACTTTAGTGCTGCTGTCACTGAAAAGTTTCGTCAGCGCTTACAGCGGGCTTTCGCCGCAATAGGTCTAAACAGCGAGAACTATTGTGTGATTTTGCCTCGACAGAACCAAGCAGGGTATTTGCAGCTCAATCTTTTGTCCGATATCTTTTTGGATACGTTTGACTGGTCTGGCGGCAATACCACCCTAGAGGCGATCGCCTGCAACTTACCCGTCGTCACTTGCCCAGGCGAATTTATGCGAGGACGACATGCAGCAGGAATTTTGCAAGCTTTGAGCATCCCGGAGGCGATCGCGGCGACTCCAGAAGAATATGTGGCGATCGCCGTGAAGTTAGGGCTGGATTCTGCGTGGCGGCAGGAGATCGGGCAGCGCATTACCCAAGGCCATGCCCAGCTTTTTGATGACTCAAGTTGTGTGAAAGCGCTTGAGTCCTTTTATCAACAGGTGGCTCAAGGGAGTAGCTCCAAACTTTAGTTGATCGGGCGAATCTGTGGAGGAGTGGGTTCTACAAGAACTTTAGGAGGTTCAGGGGGTTGTAGAGCCTTCCTCCACTCGCCAATTTGGAGCTGGGCTTGAGCATAGGCTTCCGTACGAGCAGGAACCTTTTGGGCGATCGCGATCGCACTGGGTAAGTCATAGTTGGCTTGGTTTTGGGCCAGCACTAAAATAGATTGGCTCCACTGATTGATGGCGGATTCAGCATCAATTCGTAGGGAACTGGAGGCGGGAATTTGATCCGCTTTTTGGATCGCCGCTGCTAAGGCATCTGGGGTTGCGGCAGTCGCTAAGCTTTGAGCTTCTTGCCAATTTTGCTCTGCTTGAATCAGGCTGCGCCAAGAGCGGATTTCATCCTGCGCCTCATCATAGAGCGCCCGACCAGAAGTGATTTGGTCGGCGGTAGCGATCGCACTGGTTAAATCTCCACTGCTCGCGAAGGCTCGGGCTTGATCTAAGTAGGGTTGGTCTTGCTGTCGCTGAATTTCCCTGGTCCACTGGCGGATCTTGTCTTGGGCTTCACCGTACAAAGCGCGACCTGAACCGACTTGGCTGGCTTCATTAATCGCGGATTGCAGCGAGTTAGCATCTCCCGCCAAGGCATATTCATCCGCGCGATCGAGGTAAGGCCGATCTTCCGTAGTTTCAATTTGGCCGCGCCAGCGAGCAATTTCTTTCTGAGCTTCATCCCAGCGAGGATTGGAGCGGTTGACTAAGCTAGCTTCTGCGATCGCCGATCCTAAGGCATTCGGAGTCCCCCCTTGCGCTAATTGACGGGCCCGATCGAGATGAGCCACACCTTCAATTTCTCGTTGCCAGCGGGTAATCAACTGCTGCGCTCTAGCGTACATCGGACGCTTACGATCGAGCTTTTGAGCTTGAGCGATCGCGGCTTCTAAGTCTGCGACCGTCCCTTGCCAGGCTTGAGCTTGAGCATCAGCCAGATCAATAAAGTCTTGCGCTTCTTCCTCTAAGTTGGCACTATCAGGAATCTTGCGGGCAATGGCGATCGCTTCTGTCGCGTTGCGTTCTTCTAGGGTCGCTTGGGCTAAATTCAGCATTTTGCGACCAAACTTGGCGATCGCGGTTTGTGCCTCTTTGTAGATGTAACTGTTGGGGCTGATCGACTCCGCTAGCTTAATCGCCTTGAGCAAATTGTCGAGACCGCCAATGTCTGCCAGTTCTTCGGCTTTAGCTAACTTGTTGCCTTCTTCCTTAGCAACTCGAATGCGTTCGTTGAGTTCTTGATACTTCGTGGTTTCCCAATAGGTATTACCCACGTAAAGCAGGCGCACTGCCTCGGTAAACGCTTGATGCCACTTGCGCTCTCGCATAGCGGCTTCTGATTTTTGATAAATTGCCTCTGCCTTCTCCCAAATCGATTGCCAGCGCTCGATCCGTTCATTCACGAGGGCATGAGCCGATGTGTTTTCTGGAATTTTGCGGGCTGTAGCAATCGCTTCTTCGAGCTTGCCAGCGTTGAAAGAAGTTTCAGCCAAGTTGAGGATATCTGATGACCACTGTTGAATCGAGCGGTCAATATCGGACCGCAAAGGGTGATCGAGAGGCAAGTTGTGAACTAGCGCGATCGCCTCTAGCAAATTCTTCACGGTCTGCTTGTTGGCTGCAACCTGAGCACAGTAGAGCCGCATGGAAGCAGATGCCATCGGCCAGAAGATCGAGGGGCAATTCGGCAACGCAGGCGATCGGACCAACAACGCCACCGAGACAACTGCCGCTCCTCCCGTGAGCAACAAGGTAGTCAAGCCCCAAAATCTTATGCTTGTGGGCAATCTTAACCGTTTGCGATCGCGGGGACTGGGGGGCTGGGTCAGCGGCGGGGGAGCAGACCCCGTTACGGCATAAGCAGGTTGCTCCGTCTGACCGAGCGTCGAAACCACAGGCCGAACTGGGTCTGGAGGCACAGCTCTGACCACAGGACGCGGAGTCGGATGGGTTGAGGGACGAGGAGCAGGGGGGCGGTCGGGGTTGCTTGAATTCTTCATCCGAAGAGGCCGATCGGCTGGCCTACGGTCTGGAGTTCCGCGATCTCTGGTCATAGCCCACCTAACAACTCCCACCTAACAATTCGTAGTGCAGCGGCTCTGGCTGCTCCAAAGCAAATGCAGTAGTTGTCATCCTACCCTCCTCAAGCCCCAAAAAGTCAAATCTTTAGGTTTAGATGACACTCTTCGTAGACTTTCTCTAGCCTCCCGGACTTTCGTTAGGATTCGGCTCGCAACTCGGAAATCAGTTGCGCTAGTTCATCACTGCTGGCTTGATAAACCTCATTACAGAAGTGACAGGTGGCTTCAGCGCCGTTGTCTTTTTCGATCATGTCTTGCAGTTCCGTTTCGCCCAAAATCTTGAGCGCCCCTAGCATGCGATCGAAGGAGCAACCACAGTGGAACCTGACTAACTGAGTTTCTGGAAAGATTTCTAATCCCATATCACCCAACAGTTGCTCGAACATTTCTGGCAGCGTTTTGCCTGCTTGCAACAGCGGGGTAAACCCAGACAATTGGCCAATGCGAGACTCTAGAGTTGCTACTAGTTCTTCATCGCGAGCCGCTTTAGGCAAGACTTGGATCAACAAGCCTCCTGATGCGGTTACACCTTCCGCACCGACGAATACGCCCACCACCAAGGCTGAAGGAGTTTGCTCGGAAGTCACTAAATAGTTGGCGATGTCCTCCCCAACCTCACCAGAGACGATCTCTACAGTGCTGGAGTAGGGATAGCCATAGCCCACATCCCGCACCACATACACATAACCTTCGTGACCTACCGCACCACCGACATCCAATTTGCCTTTGTCATTGGGAGGTAGCTCAATTTCTGGATTATCGACATATCCGCGAACAGTTCCATCTAAGCCCGCATCGACTAAAATGCCGCCCAAAGGTCCATTGCCGCGAATCCGGATATTGATACGCGATCCGGGCCGTTTCATACTGGAGGCCAACAGCAATCCGGAGGACATGGTACGCCCCAGAGCTGCTGTTGCTACATAGGAGAGCTGATGCCGCTGTCTAGCTTCTTCGGTGAGGCGAGTTGTAATCACTCCTACCGCTCGAATGCCGCCATCAGCCGCAGTTGCCCGCATTAACTGATCCGCCATGAAAAACCTTACATTTCTTAATTCACTATTTCTATTCTAAGTTGTGGGTTGATGGCCTTGGGAGCGATCGCCAGGATCTCGCCAAGGTCTTTCTGGTCCTGAAGCAAGCCAGGGACGCAGCCAAAGCGATCGCGTTGCTCACGGTTCGGCTAAGAACTGCCTGAACTTGGCATACTGAAAGAACTAGAGAACCAACTGATCTGCGGAGCCGCCATTCAAGCTTATGTGGGGTACTTTTCAACAAAGCAACTTGCGAATTGAGGTCAACGCCTCAGCCGCTACCATTCGGGATAGTTTGCTCCAACCCGCTCAACTGCAAAAGTGGTTGTGGCCAGAACGCTTATCCCCCGGATTGCCAGAACAGTTGCATGCTGGGTTATCATTCACCAGTTGGCTAGGTCCGATCGCAATTCAGCATCAAGTGGATGTGGCGGAACCGAATTGTCTGCGCTTGCTCTTGAGCCAAGGCGTTGATGGCTTCCATGAGTGGTGTTGGGGCGACGGCTGGCTGCAATCGCGGCTAGAAGGGGTTTCGCTCTTACCGCTAAATGCGGGGCAAACAGTGGCGCTTTTGAGTTTGCGACAATTCTTAGCCAGACAGTCTGAGAGCTAATGCCTTTAAGTTTCAGGGTTATAGAGCGAGTAGCAGAACGGGTAGGCAGCGGAGTGTAGTGATTCATGCTGGCTAAAACTTCGCTGTCTGGAAGCCGAGTCCGATTAACCAGTTGGACGCCCCAAGATTTACCTGCTTTGGCGCATTGGTATCAACAATCTGACTTCTTGCGACTGTTGGACGCTCAGCCTGCTTACCCCTACTCTGAAGCGTTTTTAGGCCAATGGCTAGAAGAACGCCAAAAATCTAATCATGCTTTCATCTTTGCGGTGCGTTCTACCACTCCAACCGAACCTGCGACCATAGGCACCAACGACACGCTACTGGGCTATGTAGAACTAGACGGCATCCTGTGGAATCACCAAGTGAGCTGGATCAGCATTGCCATTGGAGAGGAGCACTGGGGCCACGGTTATGGCTTTGAGGCGATGCAACTGGCGCTGACCTTTGCCTTCGAGGAGCTAAACTTGCACCGCATTCAACTCACCGTCTTTAGCTACAACGATCGCGCGATCGCCCTATACGAAAAACTTGGGTTTCAGCGCGAAGGCATGTATCGAGAGTTTGTCCACCGCAGCGGCGATCGTCACGATATGTACCTTTACGGTCTCCTCCGTCCCGAATGGAAAGCCAGGTTTGGTTAATTGGCCCTAATCTTGTGTTTTTAATTCAATCAAGCGCTGATTTTGATCGAATTTTGCAGTAATCGCCCGATCGCCGTTAAAGCGTCCCAGTACATAGTTCTCTCGCTCTGAAACTTCTAAGTTGTAAAAGCTTAGGTAACAGGCAAAGGCTTGGCGATGATTGCTGAGTGCAAAAGTTGAGATGAACTGGGGAAACACAAACGCAATTCGGGCGATCGGGTCATCAATCGGCCAACGATAATCGGCTTGCTTGAGTAAGACGAACAAAGCTCCACCTGCATAGGGAGCGCAGTAATAAGCATTAGCTTGGCAAAGCCCACTCGCAACCATTGATAAAGCATGGCCGTTGATTTCATCGCTAAGCGATAGCTGTGGTTGCTTAAGTTCAGCAATTGCAGCGCGATCGCCAAAGGCCGCTAACTCCAACGCATCTTGCAGTAACGGTTCAGGAATATGACTCTCTGCATTAGCCCAACCCCATAACCAGGTTTGGCTACTATCTGACTCACTGCCCAGAATTTGCACTGGAAAGGTCAAAGTTTCATTAAACTCCAACGTGCCAGCTTCCATGTCAAACCACCAAGTATGCTCGCCGAGCAATTCACTCAAACACAACTGTTGATCAAAAGCTGCGGCTCCATGAGCCAACAAAAGTTCTGCAAATGTCGTTACCATTGCTAGCTCTGATAGTTTTAGTTAAGGTGAGCGGCTTGGTGCAACGGAATTGTAATCACGAACTCGGTGCCTTGATCCAGTTTGGAGGTGCAAGCCAGAGAGCCACCATGCTTTTCAGTAATGATTTGATAGCTGATTGACAGCCCCATGCCTGTGCCTTTGCCCACCGCTTTAGTTGTGAAGAAAGGATCAAATAGTCGTTGCTGGATGGCGGCAGGAATGCCCAAACCATTATCTGAAATCCGAATGATTGCCTCTTGACGAGGAGTTAGTTCGGTTTGAATTTGAATTGTGGGGATAAACTGCTTACCCTGCTCTAGCGCCTCCTCTAGGGCATCGATGGCATTACTCAGAATATTCATAAACACCTGATTCAGTTGGCCAACGTAGCATTCTACCCGTGGCAAATCGCCGTAATGCTTAATCACTGGAATTTCGATGCGATCGCTCTTAGCTTTGAGGCGATGCTGCAAAATCATCACGGTGCTGTCGATGCCATCGTGTAGGTCTACTGCTTTCACCTCTGCCTCATCCATGCGCGAGAAAGTCCGCAGCGAAGTCACGATCTTCTGAATCCGCTCGGCTCCGACCTGCATCGAATCAAGCAGCTTTGGCAAATCTTCTAGCAGAAACTCTAGATCAATGGCCTCCGCTTCAGCGGCGATCGCCGGAACTGGCGTGGTGTAATGTTCCTGGTAAAGCTGCACCAAGCCCAACAGATCTTGCGTGTAGGTGCGAGCATGGCTGAGGTTGCCATAAATAAAGTTGACTGGGTTATTAATTTCGTGGGCGACTCCTGCCACTAATTGCCCCAGGCTCGACATCTTTTCGCTTTGCACCATTTGGGCCTGGGTGCGCTGGAGTTCTTGCAGGGCGGCTGCCAAGTCTGTGGTTTGCTGTTGCAATTGCGCTTCTGCTTGTTTGCGCTCTTCTTCAACCAGCTTCCGTTCACTAATATCTGTCACGGTGCCTACATAACCTACGACTCCGCCCTCAATGCCCTTTTCTGCCACCGCCTGACCAAAAACCCAGGAAATGGAGCCATCAGGACGCTGAAAGCGATACTCCAGGCGGAAGGCCTGTTTAGCCTGGACAGATTGTTGCCATGCGAACGAGACGCGATCGCTATCTTCAGGATGAATCGCCCCTGCCCAACCGCTACCCTTAGCTGTTGAGGGAGTCAGACCCGTAATTTGGCACCAGCGCTGATTTACATAGATACAGCCACCCTCGGCATCGGTCCGAAAGATGCCCACCGGAACCGTGGCAGCCAAAGTGGCATAGCGTTTCTGGCTCTGACGCAAAGCTTCTTCCGTCTGTTTGCGCTCGGTCGCATCCGTGCCCACCGACAGGATTTCTACCAGTTGATTTTGTTCATCTAAAATCGGTTTATTCGCCCAGGCAATCCACACCCGTCGTCCATCCTGGCAGCGATTTTCATTTTCGTTGTGGGCGTAGTCTTCGGGATGCTGATGAATGGCGATCATCAGCATTTGCAGATCTCGGCCAGAGGTTTCGGTTTCAGGAACGATGGTGCCAAGGACATTCTGACCAATCAGTTCGCCTGTGGCAAAGCCGAAAAAGCGGGCTCCGTAATCATTAATAAACCGAACCGTGCCAGTTGTATCCCAGCGGAGAATGATACAGTTAGCCGTCTGCACTAGGTCGCGATACTGGGCTTCGCTGGCTTTGAGCGCTTCTTCGGTTTGCTTGCGTTCGGTAATATCGCGAGCAGTGGCGTAGATCAGCCCTTCTTGCGCGTAGGGTGTAGAAGTCCAGGAGAGCCAGCGGTAGGAGCCATCTTTGCAACGGTAGCGGTTCTCGAAAGAAATGCTGCCTTTGCCACTCAGAAGTTTGGCCGCCTCGGCAGCGGTCGTCGATTGATCCTCAGGATGGACAAAATCAAGGAATGGCTGAGCCGTCAACTCCTCAGTTGTGTAACCCAGTGTGTGCTCGAAGGCGGGGTTGATCCGCTTGAAGTAGCCATCCACTCCAGCGATGCCCAACATATCGCCAGCCAAGGTAAAGAAGCGATCGCGCTCTGATTCCGCTTGCTGGCGTTCATCTTCTGCCCGCTTGCGTTCGGTAATGTCCTCCACCATCGCCACAAAGAATTGAAACTGCCCCCTGGCATCACGAATAGTGGAAACGGTTAAGTTAGCCCAGACTAAGGTACCATCGGCACAAAGAAAACGGCGTTCTCGCTGGAAGCTGTCTCTGGTGCCCGCAATGCAAGCCAGACACAAGGGTTCCTCGATCGCCCAATCTTCTGGCAAGGTCAGGTCTTGGGGGGTCATGGTGGGTAATTCTGCTTCACCGTAGCCCAGCAGTCGTTGCCAGCAAGAATTAGCTTGGCGAAACTCCAGGTCTGGGCCCACGACCGCAATTCCCATGCCAGAGTTTTCAAAGATGGCTCGGAAGCGTTCTTCACTGGCTTCGCGATCGCAAATCTCTTGTTGGAGCCGAGCGACGAGTTGCTGCAACTTGGCGGTTCGGACTTCCACCCGACACTCCAATTCTTCGTTGGCTTGTTGCAGGGCCAATTCTGCCTGTTTGCGCTTAGTGATCACTTGGGTAAACATGATCAAGCCGCCCACTTCACCAGTGCGCTCGTACCAAGGCCGTACTTCCCACTTCAGCCAATCTGCCGTGCCATCTGCTCTAGCAAACACTTCTTCGTCACAGCATTCTACCGCTCCTGCCAAACAACGTTGATGCACCTCCCGCCAGCGATCGGGAACTTCCGGGAAGAGATCGTAGTGGCAACAACCTTGAATGTTGCGATCGCCTAAACCATAGTCTTCTAGCCAGCGGCGGCTCACCATCAGGTAGCGCATCTCGCGATCGAGCATCGCCACTGCCGCAGGGGTATGTTCGATGAATAAGCGCACTTGCTCTTCGCGCTGTTGTAGAGCCAGAGCTGATCGCTGGCGTTCCGCTTCGATTTGCTGGCGTTCGTTTTCGACGCGCTTCGCTGCGCTGATGTCGCGAATGCTGCCAATCAGCAGAGTATTGCCTGTGTCATCCACAAAGACTGATTTTTTCGTGGCAATGACATAGGTTTCACCACGGACATTGGTAAAGCTTTCCTCGTTTTCCTGGGGCCTACCCGTCGTGAAGGTCAGCTCATCTTGCTGCCAAAAGACCTCTGATTGGTGCTGCGGAAAGAAGTCATAATCTGATTTGCCCAGCAAAATCTCGCGGCTGTGGCCTAAAAACTCGCAGAAGGCATCATTGAGAAACAGCCATCGGTGTTGACGATCCTTGATGAAAATGGGATCAGGCATCCCATTGAGCACTTTCATCAGAAAGCTTTGGGACAAGGTTAAATCGTTTACCGAAGTCTGCATGGTTGGTAGTGCCGAGAAATCGCTAGGCGGATGCTATTCTCCATAATTCCCCCCAAGTTCATATCGGCTTACATACAGCCAAAAGAGGTAAAAAAAGCTACCCACTCATCTACTCAAAACAGCTCTCCCAGTTTTTCCTACAACAGGATTAACTAGTAATCGACAAACAGTGCCAATGCTCTACACAACTCTCACCTGTAATTTGCAGGCTCAGTAGTTGCGCCAATTGTTCAGCTTTGATCTGGTTGCCTTGCTCAAAATCACAGACATGAATGTCAATCGTGATTTTGCCCTTCTCTGGCCAGAAGTGCAGGGCCACATGGGATTCCGCTAGCATGGCGATCGCAGAAACGCCGTGGGGCTGAAAGGTAAACGCCAGCTCTCCCACTATCGTCAACCCGACTTGCCCAACCACGCTTTGCAGCAAGCTGAGAAAATCAGCTTCTGTCCAGTGATATACAGCGGCGGCAGCTGGAAGAATTGCAGAGAGATGGTGAGAGCTAAGTGTGGAGGTGGTCATGAGCGATCGCCAATCATCTATAAAAAAGGGAAAAATCTAAAAAAAAGGAGAAACCTAGGCACCATAAACTCGGTGACCATCCCCAGGTAGCAAAGTCAGAGCCGTGGGACGAATCCGAGTTCCGACTGTGACTTCTAAATCTCCTTCCCAATCTTCGACGGAGAGCACTTGGTCGTTAGAGGCGTCATCAGAGGCGGCGTAGTCAAAGTAGCGGCATTGTTCGGCTTGGCGGTTTAAGGTGGTGCCGGCACGAGTCATTCGCGCTGTGCCCGCTTCCACTTGCCGATAAGCCACACCGCCAAACGTGAGATGCGTGGGAGGCGTGCTAGGAATATCTAAACCTTGGGTTGGCTCCAAGAAATTGACTTCCACTCGGTCATCTTCTTCTACGGAAAGCCAACGGAGGCGATCGCCGTCTTGCAGCAAGTACTCTAGCCAGGTGTAGCCGTTGCTGTCGTAGGTAAGCTTGCCCTCTACGACCCAGTCGGTGCCCATATATTGCACAATATCTCCCACCTCTAAGCTGAAGATGGTACGAGCCAGAGAGGAGAGTTGAGCGCGATCGCCCTGGTTGGGTAGACGCCCCTGCGACTGGCGCACGACCAAAACCACACCAACTACCACCACTGCAATCACGCCAAGCCAAACTAATGTGATCATCCTCCACCTCTCTTCCTTAGTGATAAGCCGCCCAACGTGGATCAGCTTGATACTTCACTAGCACTGGGTTTGCTAAGCGATTGATTTCTACGTTGCCAAGTTGCACATCTTTAGGCAGTTGGAATAGTTGTTGCAACAATGGCTCGGTCAAAAACTTGGTGGCAACAGGTAACTTCAGCGTTGCAGCTTGCAAGGGGGCACGCATTGCCAAAACAAAGCCCCAAGGCCCAAAACTCGGTACATCCGTGACGTAAGGATGCACCGATAAACCAACTGATTCCAGCGTTGCGGCGACACAGGCAAAGGCTCGCGGGGCAAAAAAGGGACTCGATGCCTGCGTCACCAATACTCCAGCAGGCGCTAAGCGGGTTAATAAACGTTGATAAAAGCCTTGAGCATAGAGCTTAGCAAGTGTGTCTCGGTCGGGGTCTGGAAAGTCTGCAATAATCACATCAAAGGTTTCGGGCAGCGTCGGTACGGTTAGGAAAGCATCTGCCTGTCTGACCTCTACACGTGGATCATCCAAAGCGTGAGCATTGGCTTGCACGAGAAAGGGATGTCGTCGCGCCAAATTAATCACCGCTGCATCCAGGTCAATTAACAACACCCGCTCTACTTCTGGCCATTTCAGCACTTCCCGCAGCGCTAGGCCGTCACCTGCGCCCATCAGTAGTACTCGACGGCGATCGCGACTGGCACTCATGGCAGGATGTACCAAGGCTTCGTGGTAGCGGTACTCATCTAGAGTGGAGAACTGCAAATCGCCATCCAGAAATAAGCGCACATCTGCTGCTTGGCGAGTCAGCACAATCCGCTGATAGGGTGACTGGATACGGCTGATCACCGGAGCATTGTAGAGCGTGTTTTCCAAGCGATCGCCCAATGGCACCGTCAGCGGAGCCAAGGCAAAGAGGCCAAAACAAACTACTAACCCCCAGCGCCGCCAACGTCGTAGTTGGGGAAAAGTTCGACCGAGGGCAAACACCATGAGAGCAGGTAACGCCCCAATCAGTGCCGCCGACGGAAACATCCCTACTGTGGGTAACAAAACCACAGGCAGCGCCAACGACCCCACTAGTGCCCCCAAGTAATCCAGCGCTAAAACCCCAGAGAGAGCATCTCGTACTCCCGCCTCTTGCTCCAAGATTCGAGTCAGCAGCGGCACTTCCAAACCTGCCAGGGTGCCCAACAGCAACGTCACTAGAAACAACCCAATCCAGACGGGACCGTTGACCACAAATAAAATGAACAGCCCTAGTGGTAGCAGCGCACTCAGCGGCGCGATCGCGAGTTCAATCTGGGCAAAGGTGGTTAGGAGTTGCTGCTGCTCCTGTCGCAGGCGATCGCTCTCTGCCTGGACTCCTACTAGTTCATTGCCAGGGACTGCAATGAATCGGCTCAAATAAGACCCAACTCCCATCGCGGCTAGGAAACCACCCACGGCCACCCCATAAGCGAGCGCTTGATTGCCAACCAGGTAGCTCGCCAAAGTCCCCAGGAGCAGTTCAATCGCTAATCCGCAACTCGAAGAAATCGCCGTTGCTGCTAACAACAAATGCCGCTGACGCCGACTTAAACTGAGGTTTTCTGGCTCCCCAGCCTGCATAGTCGCTTGCCCTAGAGATGCCATTTTACTTACCTGCTCCGGGTCCACCCCCACGAAACTCCCCGTAACTGTTCCGTTCCGGGTTAGCCAGCCAAAGGCGGTTGTGGTAGCGACCCGATAAACTAGTGCCGTAGCGGGGCCAATACATCGGTTGCCGTTCTTCCCGCAGATGCAGTGAGGAACTTTGGGTATACCCAGCGGTGAGAGTAATGCCTGTAACCAGGAGAGCCGCGATCGCAAATGCAGAAGTCATGATCTCATTCCTAACTTATAGGGACCAACAAACATTGAGTTAAATGGTTTTTAGGTGAACCACCTGAACAGGAATTAAAGTTTTGGCTCCATCCCGAACGACTAATTCGGTTTTGTCAATTGGGCCATCAGGAACCACTTCGACGTAGAAGCCATAGGAACTGCGCGGCTCTAGTAGAAAGAACAGGGTGAGGGTGCCAGTGCCTTCATCTACTTTGCCTTTTTCTTTAGACAAGCTGAGCTTGACCGGAAACGAATTGGTATAGATCTGCTCACCGTTCTGGTCTTTAACGAACAACTCGACTTCTAATGCTTTCGGAGAAGTTTCATCAGAGGTAATGTCTACTGTGACCCGCACCAAGCGATCGCTCCCACCCATTACCGCGCGATCGCCCACATCACTATCTGGGATAGTCTTTTCGATGACCTGAGCGCCTGTGAGCGGAACAGCGATTAGCGACAACAGGGCTAAGCTAGCAGTGCCGAGCAATCCAGCCCAGAGATAGCGACCATCCACCACCCCATTCTGCACTGTGACTGTGATCGGCACAGGTTGATCAATTTCTTGCCCGGAAGTGTTGGTATAGTCCAAAACTTGAATGGCGATCGTAATCGGTTCGGATTGGTTAGGGCGCACATCCAGACCACCTACCAAATCCGACTCTTGCCAAGTGCCTGATTCGCCCTCCTCACTCCAGGTACCCGACTCATTCCAGGCTTGCTTAATACCGCTGGCGAGTAAGTTACCTTGGCGATCGCGCAGTTGAATTTCGTAGGTGACCCACTGGTTGTCTGGAATCGTAGCTTCGGTATCGATTCGCAATGCGCCGATCGGTGTTTTTTCAACCTGAATCGGTTGCAGTTCTGTTGCTTCTTCTGGGTCTACATTCAAGCTCGTGGCGAGCAACGTCTTGCCTACAAAACCAGCATTGATTAACGCCAGCAACATTACTACCGCTGTAGCCAAGGTTAAGTAAGGCCAAGGGTCCATAAAGCGGCCCGATCGCTGGGTTTGCACTTGTACGGGCATAGGCTTCCCTCAACTTACGGTGATTCACAAGGCTACTAAAGCACTCCACGCTAAAGCACTCTAATAAAATTTAGAGTTCCCAGCCGGAATGCTTCTTGCTAATAATGCCAATACATTTGCAGCCGCCCTGTTTCCGCAGTGTTTTAGCGCGGAGATAGAGGACGCGGTTAGCAACTAGCTAACGTGGGCGATCGCTTTCCAAACTCAACAGGCGAGCGAATTCATTCTTAACCATTTGGTAACACTCACAAGATGATGCCTCTAATCTTTTCCGATCTAGAATCCGGATCTTGCCGCGACCATAGGAAATCAACTGCTCCTGCTGTAGCTGTAGAGCTGCTTCTGTCACGCCAGAGCGTCTCACTCCTAACATCGTTGCTAGAAATTCCTGAGTTAAAGCCAACTCATCTGAACCTACCCCATCGCTACTCATCAGTAGCCAGCGACTGAGCCGCATTTTTATGGCGTGATGGCGGTTACAAGCAGCTGATTGGGACGCGACAACCAGGAGGGTATGGATATAGCGGTGAATCAAGCTATAGAAGTCTCCCCGGCGATCGAAGGCCGCTTTGGCAATGTCTGACCTAACTCGGATGCCCTGCCCGGGAATCTGGACCATGTTCTGCATCGGAGTGATGCCAGCATCCAAGAAGACAGGCAAACCCACAACGCCTTCACAGCCAACCGAACCAGACTCTACAGTTGCTCCATCCTCCAACACGGTCACTAAAGAAGCGAGTGCCGTAGTTGGAAAGTAGATGTAGGGAATCGGCTCGTAGGGCAGGATCAACGGTTGACCATGAGTCAGCTCGACCTCCTCTAGGTGAGGACGCAGAAGTTCCAGCTCTTGACTGGGTAATTTAGCCAGCAAGCGATTTTGAATTTGCTGGCCTTTTGGCAGACGAGTCGATGTTGAGTCCATCTTCTGTGTGAGGTTGTAGGGTGACAGGACGCCAAGGACAGCAAGCTTAGAGCCTTGAATCATTTGAATTCAAGGTGTCATTCAAGCGATTAACTTTGATCGAAGTAAATGGCGTTGGTGAAGCACATAGTAATCACTCTTAATCTAACTATCACCGTAGCAAAACTGGCCCTGGTAATATTACCCTCTGTGTGATCGCCTATACAGTTCTATAGTGATTAACGGCCGCGATCGCCTATTACATCTGCCTTCGCTGAGCCTTACCTAGACTCGGTTTCATCTATTGTCTAAATAGTTTGATGCAAAATCAAACGATTCCCTTCCGGATCGTAAGCGTAGATTTCACGCCCATGAGTAGCCACAATGATTTCACCTAGGGGAGGAGCAGCGATCGCCGCTAAGTGAGCGATCGCTGTGTCTAAATTTTCCACCTCCAAACACAAACTCATAGCACTATGTTCTGGAGCTTGGAACTCTGGTTGATGGCTAGTTTTCGGCTTAAAAATTCCTAACTTTAACCCCGGAAGCCGAAACTCCGCATAGGCATTTGGCAAGAGAAGCTGAGGGTCTTGCTGCAAGAATTGGTGATAAAACTCCAGCAAGCGATCGAAATCAGTGGCAGCGATCGTGACCCAAGCAGTTTGGCAACGCATCATTTTCTTATCATCTACCCAACCTACTGTTTTCTCAAAAAAATAAACCGCACGAGGCGTTGCACTCAACGCTTCATACGGCGATCGAACCCTATAAGGGGATATTACCAACCTGCTGAAAACTGTCTTTGCTGGAATTTTAACTTGGATAATCAACTCAATTGGCGGTTTAACTAGGCGATTGCCCAGTTGCCTCGCAGCCTTAGAGAGAAGCGGCTTCTACGACCTCATCTTCAAGTTTAGTTTTGGCTTCCTGAAACTCTTGGCCTAGCTGCTTGAGTTGCTGCTCATTCATGCCATCTCGCGCAGTCTCAAATATTTCTGACTCTTCTTCCTGCACGTGGTGCAGAATAGCTTTCTTCAGTTCAGCAATTTTTTCTTTGAACTCGGCTGAGTCAGGGCTGAGGGCTTTAATTTCTTCTAAAAGTGTAGCCGCCTCTTCATGCTCTGATTCTGCTTCTGCGATCATTGCATCTGTATCTTCGTACTCCCTCAGCCCAGGGTAGAAAACAAGTTCTTCCGCCCGCGCATGCAAATTAACTTCCTTATAGAGCTGGTTGAAGTATCGATATAACTGCTCTAAATTAGACGCACTCTCAATTTGAGAAAAGATCTGCTCAACTTTGCGGTGGTCAGTAGCAATTAAATCCAGAATGTTTTGGTTCTTGTCTTTAGCCATCGCTTGCAACTCCTTGGATGTTGCTACTTTGCAAAACTTAGAAAATTCCCACCACTGTAGTGGTGGGAACATTGAGGTTATTGAGGTTTGCTAAACAGATAATGATTCAAATGCAGTTAATAACTACTTCTTGGAAGCAGACATTTGATCTTGAAGTTGGCTCTTAGCAGACTTAAACTGAGTCGCCAATTGCTCAGACTGATCGCTGCTGAGGTTGTTGCGAATTGCCGCAAACATAGTGCTCTCTTCTTGACGGATGTGGTCACCCACAGCTTCCATCAACTGACGCACTTTGTCCTTAAACTCGGAAGAAGCAGGGCTGAGAGCCTTAATTTCTTCAAGCTTGCGCTTCATCTCAGCTTGCTCGTCATACAGTTCTTGAGTGTCATTCTGACCGTAGAAGGGACGCACAGCAGGATAAACTACCCGCTCTTCTGCTTCAGCATGGACGCTCAAGTCCTTGTAAAGCTGACCAAAATACTCTTGGATTTTTTGAGGATCGTTGGAGCCGAGGATTTCGGTAAACAGAGTGTTGGTCTTATTGTGGTCTAAACGGATCACATCTTGGATGTTCAGGTCAGACTTATCTGAGTTCTGAGTGATCACGCTGCCCGCTACACCAGAGAGAGCGGCAACGGCATCTTGTACCCGTGCCCACAGACCTTGATCCGCTTCTTGTCCGGTGAGTTCACGCACACCTAGCACTTCTAGTACGCCCTTGAGTTGCTCTTGGTGCGCCCGGTTTTCAAAGTTGACGGTGTTGAGGGGAGTAATGGCGAGTTCAACGTCAGCACCGACTTTCTGAGCCGCTTTGTGAACGACCACTCCGCTCATCACTAGTTGATGCTTAAGTAGTTCATGCTGGAACACTTTCTCAAAAATGCTTAGCTCAGAACCGCCCATCAATTCTTGTAACTTGTCAACGAACTGACGGATGGTTTGCTTAGGCTCAGACTTGATACCGTACTGCACAATTACGGTTTCCAAGACGCCCATGTTCTTCTGGTCATCTTTGAGCATCTCTTGGAAACGATGACGAATATCTTGGTCATTGATTTCGCTGATGAATCTTTGCTCATTAGCGATGACCAGCTCTTGAAGAGCTTTAATATCAGCTAGCTTGGTACCAATCATCATCCGCTTTGTATCGTCAAGCGTTGTTACCATTTCTAAACTCTCCTGCTAGTAATCATTAGGATCGGAACTATCTCTGAGATTACTCAGGCGTTTAGCCAGGTTCATCCTTCTCCCGGCTGATAAAAAAGGCTGTTTCAGTAGGAAGAAACCTTTGATTTGGTGTTGCACAAAGGTTAGCAGATCTAGTTAGAATTGGAAGAATAACTAAAGTTATAAATTTTCAGGTCAGCAGCAATCTAAAGCTAGTTTTTATTAATATTCAAGAAACATTCAAAGATTTGATAAATCTAATTAGTTCCGTCATCCACCCAAAGGCATAGAATCACTTCAAAAAATCTATATTCTTTTGCTGATACTTCTTGCCAGGCTAAAATTCATAAACTATAAAAGTTATTTTTTGATTAACTTAATTAGTTTTCTCCTAACAGCTTCTTAGAGTCTGTTTAGATCGTGCACTTCCGTCTAAAGACGGCTGGTGTGGTTTGTGGCTTAGCTCTATGCGATTTTCGATTTGGTGCTGAGGCCAAAGGTTAGCAAAAGCTGATGGGCGAGACTAAACTAGCGCGATCGCCAAACCTAAGCCCAAAAGTTAGCCCAAAACTGGGTCCAAAACTGAGTCTAAACCTGAGCTGTTATCCCACCTACTTGATTGATTTAGGATTACGCCTTCGGAGCTTCATTTCATGGAAACATACGACGTTGTCATTATTGGTGCAGGCCACAATGGTTTGGTCTGTGCTGCTTACCTACTCAAAGCGGGCTATAGCGTTCTCCTATTGGAAAAGCGGTCTGTGCCAGGTGGCGCAGCAACCACGGAAGAAGCTTTACCTAAAGAAGCTCCTGGTTTTCAGTTCAATCTCTGCGCGATCGACCATGAATTTATCCACTTAGGTCCGGTTGTAGAGGAACTGGAACTAGAAAAATATGGCTTGGAGTACCTCTACTGCGATCCCGTCGTATTCTGTCCTCACCCTGACGGTAAGTACTTTTTAGGCCATCGCTCGGTTGAAAAGACTTGTGCAGAGATTGCTCGCTACAGTGAACGGGATGCCCAGAAGTATGCGGAGTACACAGATTTCTGGCAGCGGGTGATTGGCTCGATGGTACCGATTTTCAATGCGCCACCCAAATCCATCATTGATATCGTGGGCAACTATGACATCAAAAAGATGAAAGACCTATTTTCTGTCATTGGCTCTACCAACAAGACGCTGGACTTTATCCGCACGATGCTCACCAGCGCGGAAGACATTCTCAACGAGTGGTTTGATTCTGAGTTTTTGAAGGCTCCTCTGGCTCGATTAGCTGCCGAGTTGGGTACCCCCGTTTCCCAAAAGACTAATGCGGTAGGCGCGATCATGATGGCAATGCGCCATAACCCCGGTATGGCTCGGCCCAAAGGCGGCACTGGGGCCTTAGTCAAGGCTCTGTTGAATTTAGTGACTAGCTTGGGCGGTAAAGTCCTGACCGATCAGCATGTAGAAAAAGTCTTGATTGATGATGGGAAAGCGGTGGGCGTTCGGGTGGCGGGTGGTACCGAGTACAGAGCCACCAAAGGCGTGATTTCCAACATTGATGCGAAGCGGCTGTTCCTGCAATGTATGGATCACTCGGATGTGGATGCTGCTGATCCGGAATTACGGGAGCGTCTGGAGCGGCGGATTGTCAACAACAACGAAACTATCCTGAAGATTGACCTTGCTCTCTCGGAGCCACTACGATTCGAGCGCTATAACCATCAAGATGAATACTCGATCGGTTCGATTTTGATTGCCGATTCTGTCAGGCATGTAGAAATGGCTCACAGTGAAGCGAGCGTGGGCAATATCCCCGATTCTGACCCATCCATGTATGTGGTCATGCCCTCAATGCTAGACCCCTCACTAGCTCCTGAGGGCAAACACACAGTCTGGATCGAGTTCTTTGCCCCTTACCAAATTCATGGTGCAGAAGGCACTGGGCTACGCGGTACGGGGTGGACGGATGAGCTAAAAAATAAGGTGGCCGATCGCTGTGTGGAAAAACTGGCAGACTACTCTCCCAATCTGAAACACTCTGTCATTGCCCGTCGGGTAGAAAGCCCTGCTGAATTAGGAGAGCGATTAGGCTCTTACAAGGGCAACTACTACCACATCGACATGACCCTTGATCAAATGGTGTTCTTCCGCCCGCTTCCAGAGCTGGCAAACTACAAAACACCGATTGATGGGCTGTTCCTGACTGGAGCAGGGACGCATCCGGGTGGATCTATTTCTGGGATGCCTGGGCGTAACTGTGCCCGTGTCTTCATCCACGCTCAACAACCGTTCGCATCAGCTATCTCTGATGCGGGTAATTCTCTCAAGTCAGTCGCGAAATCAGTGTTTCGGATGTCTTAAGACCTCATCTCTCGCCCCTTCTCTCATAGGGAAGGGGAAATTTGATAGTTCAGTCTTTAAGTAGAGAAAAAGGTCGTTCCCACTACTGAGGTAGAAACTCAGTGAAGCTGGTGAACTATAAAGACGGGGCTGTGTCCCTTTGCTGAGTTGATTTGTGTTGGGTTGATGACGGAGCAAATTTTAATTTTCGGTGGCAGTGGGCGGATCGGCAGCAGTGTGGCAGCAGATATTGCGGCTCATACACAGGCCCAGATTACGATTACTGGGCGGGATGCGATCGCTGGACAAGCGGTTGGCGATCGCTTAGGTCCGCAGGTCCAGTTTCTAGCGCTTGACTTAGCAGAATCCGATAGAGTCCGAGAGGCGATCGGCCAATCCCGATTGGTCATCCACTGTGCGGGGCCTTTTCCCTATCGCGATGCCAGTGTACTCAAAACCTGTATTGAGCTGGGCGTAGATTATCTCGATGTCAGTGATCATCGCTCCTTTACCTGCAAAGCGGTGGATTACAAGGCAGAGGCCGCAGCCGCAGGCGTGACCGCGATCGTGAATACTGGAATTTTTCCAGGCATCTCCAACAGCATGGTGCGCCGGGATGTCGAGCAGTTAGACCAACCGGAGCGCATCCACTTGAGCTATGTGGTAGGTGGATCGGGAGGTGCTGGCATTACGGTGATGCGAACCACGTTTTTAGGTCTGCGCCGTCCCTTTGAGGTGTGGAGAGATCAGCAATGGCAGCAGATCAAGCCTTATAGCGATCGCGAAGCCATTCAGTTTCCAGCACCTTACGGGCGAACTGGGGTTTACTGGTTCGACATGCCCGAAGCCTTTACGCTGCCCGACACCTTCCCTGAAGTGAAAACCGTAGTGACGAAGTTTGGGACTGTTCCAGATTTTTATAACTATCTCACTTGGAGCGTTGCCCACTGGTGGCCTTCTAGCTGGTTGCGAAACTCGGCAGTGATTGAGTTTTTGTCTCAGGTCAGCCATCGCATGACCGATTTTACTGATCGCTTTAGTGGCATTGGCGTCGCGATTCGCTCTGAAGTCACGGGTCAGAAAGCAGGCGAGGCGGTTCGTTGTTGCTCTACTTTAGTTCACGAAAATACGGCGATCGCAGCAGGATACGGCACAGGGACTTTGGCGGAGTTGATGTTGGCGGGCAAGCTCAAGAAACCAGGCGTTTGGCCTGTAGAACAAGCCCTGCCCACTGACTTATTTGAGCAGATCATGGAAAGTCGGGGTCTGAAGATTCACCAGTCCTGGGAACCTATCCAATCCAATAGCCCAAAAGCATAGGGCAAGATGCTTTGTATAGCCAGAATGTTCCCTCTGACAGAAGGCAGTGCGATCGCTGGCTTGTAGGATGCCTTTCAGCCTGAGTTAATAGATTATGAGGGAATTTTAATGCCAGGAATTTTCTTGAAGTTAGGGAAAGCCCTACTGCAACAAGTCCTAGTTTTGGGATTGATCACGTTAATCAGTCTGGGTGGCTCATTAGCGTTTTTACAGCAACCTAGCTACGCTTCCGCCAGCACCAGCAACACTTTGACCCCTGAAGAGAAGATAGACCGGGCCTATAGTATCCGCGCTGGCACAGGCATCCGGGAAGAGGAATATCAACGCCGCCAACAAGAAGGCCAAGACCCAACTAAGATGAAAGATCCCTACACTAGGGAGATCAAGCCTGACCAAGAAGCCGTGCCCGAAACTAGTGGCTTAGAGAAGAAAATTGATCGTACTCGCAACCTAGTTAGCAAAGTAACGGGTCAGAAGTAATCGCGTTCATTTCCCTTTTCGGTGGTCGTTTTTCGGTTATAGGATAGCGTTTTAAGTTTAGAGGAGGTGCCTGCCAAAGGTGCCTCTTCTACATTTTGGCTACTTTTTCTAGTTTCAGGATGGCCAGTGGTAGCTTAGATACACATATTTATCAGAAGTTACCAGAGAGGCTGGAATGGATATCTCTCGTTTGTTTGTACAACTTGTCATTGCAATGGTGTGTGCTGGCGTGGGTAACATGCTGATTCCTCGCCAAATCCCCGGCAAGATCTTCGGTTTGCTCATCATCGGGCTGGCAGGGGTGTGGTTGGGTGAATGGACCACCAACCTCTTGAAGCGGCAATACAATCTCAGCTTCGGATTTTTAGAGTGGCGGATTGAAGGTGTGCCAATTATCCCTGCCATTATTGGCTCCGCGATCGTGCTCTATATCGTGACTGCCTTACTCAAATGGGGTCGTTACAATAACTAGTTGCTCTCCAAACCTTGCTCCGTTTCTGAAGCTAGTTTCTGCCCAATTCTAGGTTCGGTCCCTGCCAATAGCCGTTGAATATTAGCGCGGTGCCGCAACACCACATATAAACCACCCGCAATCGCAAACAACTGGTAAGGCAAAGGTTGGCCAAGCAGCACCATAAACACCAACACCGCGATCGCCGCTGTGATAGAGCTGAGCGAAACAATTCGCGAAACTGCCATCATCACACCAAAAACGGCGAAGGTAGACAAACCGACTTGCCAAGACAGTGCCAGCAATACCCCTAAGCCCGTCGCTACTGATTTACCACCTGTGAACTTGAGCCAGATCGATTTGCTATGTCCCAGTAGCGCCGCCAGTCCTGCTAGCGTCACCATCCAATCCAAGGCTGAGCCACCTGCAACGCTACCTGCTGCTGTTGCGAGTGCTTGGGTCAGGGCTAGGGAATACCACCAACGCACCAAGGCGATCGCGAGAACTCCTTTCAAGATATCTATGAGTAGGACCGCGATCGCTGGCCCTTTACCCAACGTGCGTAAAACGTTAGTGGCTCCTGTAGAGCCAGAACCATGCTCCCGAATATCAATGCCTTTGAGCAAACGACCTGCTAAATACCCTGGTGGAATTGACCCCAAAAGATAAGCCACCCCTAACAAAATTGCGTTCACCGCTAGCCAAAGTGCCATGCCTCTTTCCCCTCACCCGTTCAGATTGCAAACTCATTCAGTCTCTAGAAAAATCTTGGCATTTGAGGGTCCGGTGCAAAAGCCAACCACAGAGAAAACTGCAATAGAGACAAGCTAATTTGGTCTTCTGTGTCATCCACAATGATCAGCGGCAATTGATTTTCTTGGACCAAGCGATCGGCTTTTTGGATCAGCGGCTCTGGCGCTTCAAATAGCACAATGCCTTGCTCTGGGCCAAAGTCAGCACGAGAGATGCCTAAGCAATCTTGCAAACCGCGTCGCCACTCGCCCAATCGTTCCGGTGTGTTAGCCAAGATCAGAGTGCGGACGCGGTTGCCGTAGAGTCGGCGCAAAATGGAAACAATGGCAGCAGAAACCAAAATATTTTGTAAGCGGCTGCCCATTGTCCGTAGTGCTCCGCGTCCCCCTTGGGTAAAGAACCAGTTGGACACCCGCTCAGCATGGACCGGTTCAAAGGTGCGCCGCAACTGCCACGGTGGCCCATAGTAGTCGGGTGAGTTGCGATAGCGATCGAGTAAGCTGCGAATTTGCTTGGTTTGGTCTTGAAAAGATTGCTCCGCGAACTGCGGATTGGGGGCAGCTTGGCGCTCTGCTGACTTTGTTTCCGTCACCACCGCTACTGGAGCTTCTTCTGCTTCAGGTACGAGCTCCAGTTCTTCAGCTGCATTGACTAAGTCTTGCAGGCTACCCACCAAATAATCTTTGAATCCTTGCACCCGAATTGCTAGGTCTTGAGACACGCCCGCAAAGGTGGTTCGCATTTCGGTCCGAACACGCTCTTGCCGTCGCTCCAACTGCTCTACGGCAATTTGTAACGTCTGCTTGCGCTGCTCTAATTCCCGCAGCCCTTCTTGCACCAAGCGCCCCATCGTGGCCTGGGTTTCCGCTAGTTCGTCTTGCTGCTGCTTTAAGGTTGCTTGCAGAGCTTGAATTTCTTGTCGTAACGCTTGCTCTCGACGCTCCAACTCAGCCACTCTTTGGGCTGGGTCTGCGGTACCATTTGGCCCTATCTCGGCGATCGCGTCCCCAAAGTTCAACGGCTGCGAAGATAGCTTGACTTCAAAGGTGGGTTCTGGCGTTGGAAGTTCGTCTGAGTTCATAGGAAATTATCACAAACTATATTTCTTAGTTGGAATTCGCTTTGGGGCAATGTTGTTCTAAACAAGTTTGCAGCATTTTAGGGTCAAACAAGATGGGCAGAAAGTGAATACTCTTCACTTCCTTGAAGTAAAACAAAATGGGTACCTGGGGCCAAAAGATCTGCCAGTTTTGCCAATCTTGGTAAGCGAAACGGCGAATTAATGTTTCACCACGATAAATGTCTAAATCGGTAGAAGTGAAACGTAGGCGCAGTGTGACGGCTTGAAACAGCAAAAATAAGCCAAATAGCGCGATCGCCAAGCCAACCCAAACTTGAACTAGCAAAAGCGGCACCGCACCCAAAACCAGAACCACTGGCAAAACGTAGCTAGGCGATAGCTCCACGACAGAAGTGGATTGGCTGGAAGCAGGAGTGGCAGTCACAGGTGCTAACCCTCTTGTTGAGTGCACTACTATTCTAAGGGGTTGCGGCTTTACAACCCTTCCAGCACTGCACTACCTGTGCCCCGAAACAGCAGCCAGGACAGAAAAAAGTTAGAAATAAAGATTGCTAATAGCGCTGTCACTACTGCGGTAGTTGTAGATTGCCCTACTCCTTTAGCACCGCCTGTAGTAGTCAGGCCCCAACTCGTACCAATGACTGCAATCAGTGCCCCAAACACAACTGACTTAATCACAGAACTCAATAAATCGCCCACATCTAAAAAATTCCGGGCTGAGTTGAGAAAGGTAGACTGCGAGAGGTCATAGAGATTCGTCGCAATCAATAAGCCACCTGCCATGCCAGTCACAAAAGACATGAGAGTCAAAATTGGCAGCATTAAGCAGCAGGCAATCACGCGCGGAATAACTAAGTAATCAATCGGGTCAGTTTTGAGGACGTAAAGCGCATCAATCTGCTCAGTCACCTGCATCGTCCCGATTTCCGCCGCAAAGGCGGAACCCACTCGTCCTGCCAATACCACCGCAGTCAAAACTGGCGCTAGTTCGCGAGCGAGAGATAAGGCTAAGACGCCTCCGACAGCATTACTCGCTCCGAAGGTAATAAACTCACGTGCTACCTGAATCGTGAACACCATGCCGACAAAAGCGGCTGTAACGAGGGCGATCATCAGAGAATCTGGACCCGCCACTGCCATCTGATCGAGGGTGTTGCGACGGTGAATCTTACCTGCTAGGAGATGGATAAGAACTTGTCCACCTAGCAGAACCGCTGCCAGCAATCGCTGAGTCCATAAACCAAAATTGGAACCGGGTGTCGTTTCGCTCAATGGGAGGATGTAACAGGCAACAACCTTATCCAGAATAAGCCGATAGATCCTGATTCGGGTAGATCTCGAGTCGAGAACTACAGTCAGAGCGTGTTTGCTTGAAAGGTGAAACCCCACTCAATCTAATGAAGCACTGTTAAGTTTCTGAGCGATCGCCTCAATCAAATGGCGGGATCGGCCACAGTTCTTCAACAACCTTTTTAATGAAGATTTAAGATTTTTGAAATCTACTTTTAATTAGAGCGATCGCGATTATTGTAGAAACCAGTAAGTATGCTTACCCCATACTCATTGTCAGTCCCACCGGAGTATCCTTCCCTGCATGAGTATTTTAACCCCTTTTCTCCGTTCGCTACTGCTGACAAGCGTTTTGAGCTTCACTGCTCCTCTGATCTTAGTGGGAGCTATTTTAATCGGTCTCTCTTTACTAGGCTTCGTCCCCTTGTTAGAGTCGGTCGGGGCAACGGGAGTTAAGCAAGTTTTACAGTTTTTGGCTACATTCGGCAGTGGGCAGCCATTTCAAGGTCTCGTGATTATTGGCTTCGTCTGCGGTCTAGTTGGCGGCTTATTCGACACCTTTAACTTCTACCGCTACCAAAATCTCCGCAACCATTAAGCTCTGTGATGCTAGCCAGCAGAAAGCCCAACCAAATGGCTGGGCGGAACGTCACGCAAACCTAATTGCTATTTCTAGCTTCGCTTGATCTCGCTGAAGTTACGGGATTCGGCGTTGTAAGTTATCAAATCTTTTCACGGCGATCGCAACTGTATCCGTAAAAACCAAAACTGATTTTTTGGGCCGAGATGCGGCGGAAACGAACGAGATGGCTGAGCAGTCTTTATCCTGTAGATCAGTGCTGTTCGCTTCAAAGTTCATGATTCAGTTCAATCAAATTTTTCGAGTTTTGACATCGCTCGTCAAACCACGGCCGATCCCACGGTTAGGACCGCGCCAGTGGCCACAAGCGATCGCGATCGGTTTGGCTAGCCTCCTGCTGAGTTGGGCCATGCTACCTAGTGGAGCCTTTGCGGCCACCCCACAAACTGAGGCTAAGACTCCCGCACCTGCTCCTTCTATTCAGCCCTATCTGGATCGAGTCATGGATCGGGTGACTGAGTTTCGGCTTGAGAATGGCTTGAAGTTTATCGTGCTGGAGCGGCACCAAGCCCCGGTGGTTTCGTTCCTCACCTATGCCGATGTTGGAGGAGCCGACGAACCAGATGGCAAAACTGGAGTCGCCCACTTTCTCGAACATTTGGCCTTCAAAGGTACACAACGCATTGGCAGCAAGAACTATCGGGCAGAAAAAGCAGTACTCGATCGCCTAGATACCTTAGCCAAACAAATCAAGGCTGCTGAAGTTGCAAAAAATTCCGCTAAAGTGGCTCAGCTCAAGCAAGCTTTTGAGAAGGCTGAAGCTGAAGCAGTCAGCTACGTTCAGCAGAACGAGTATGGTCGGATCGTTGAGCAAGCAGGAGGCGTGGGCCTCAACGCTACTACCTCTTCAGATGCCACCCGTTACTTCTACAGTTTTCCAGCTAACAAGCTAGAACTGTGGATGTCGCTGGAGTCGGAGCGCTTTTTAGAACCCGTATTTCGTGAGTTCTACAAAGAAAAAGACGTGATTTTGGAAGAGCGGCGGATGCGGGTGGACAACTCACCCATCGGCCAAATGATCGAAACTTTTCTAGATGCTGCCTACGACAAGCACCCCTACCGTCGGCCTGTTATTGGTTACCCGGAAGATCTCAAAAACCTGACACGCCAAGATATTGCCCAATTTTTTGACACCTATTATGTCCCCAACAACCTAACCATTGCCGTGGTGGGGGACGTGAATCCGTCAGAAGTAAAACGCTTAGCCCAAACTTACTTTGGCCGCTACAAAGCTCGTTCAGCGCCACCTAAGCTAACGGTCGTGGAGCCACCCCAAACTAAAACCAAAGAAGTGACGGTGCGGCTACTCTCACAGCCTTGGTATCTAGAGGGTTATCACCAACCCGCGATGAACCATCCCGATCATGTGGTTTATCAGATGATTGGTAGCATCTTGAGTGACGGACGCACTTCGAGGCTTTACAAGTCATTGGTAGAAAAGCAGCAGATTGCGCTCTCGGCTCAAGGATTTAGCGGTTTTCCCGGTGATAAATATCCCAGCTTGATGCTGTTTTATGCCCTGACTGCCCCCAACCATACCGTTGATGAGGTGGCCACCAGCTTGCGCTCAGAAATTGAACGGCTGAAAACAGAACCCGTCTCTGCGGAAGAACTCGATCGCGTCAAAACCCAGTCACGGGCTGGCTTACTGCGATCGCTCACCTCCAACTCTGGCATGGCCAGCCTACTGTTGGAATACGAAGTCAAAACGGGTAGTTGGCGGAATTTGTTTGAAGAATTGGATGCGATCGCGGCAGTCACGCCTGCTGATATTCAACGAGTGGCCCGGGAAACCTTCCGCCCCGAAAACCGCACCATCGGACGGCTGTTACCTCAAGCTTCATAACTACCTAATGGCCGTTCTTCGTCTTATGTTCAGTTTTATTTATAGCCACAGGAGGCTCGATTGATCGTGCGGCAGTTTCAGTTGCCTAAAGGCAGCCTTGGCAGAAAATTTGTGCGTCGTTTGGCCGTAGGGTTCGCTTTCCTCACGCTGCTCCTTCTAGCATTGAGGCCTGCGCCTGCCTCAGCCCTCACCGCCAAACACTACACCGAATTAAACTTCCCTCCCCTACCAGAAGTTCAAATTCCTCAGTACAGTCGCTTTCAACTCAAAAACGGCATCATTGTGTACTTGATGGAAGACCATGAGTTGCCCCTCGTCAGCGGGACGGCTTTATTTCGCACAGGCGATCGCCTAGAACCGAGCGATAAAGTAGGTTTAGCCGGATTGACCGGGACTGTCCTTCGCACTGGAGGCACTCAACAGCATCCCGCCGATGCCCTGAACCGACGCTTAGAACAACTGGCTGCTTCTGTAGAGACAGGCATCAGCGCCGCCTCAGGCAGTGCCAGTTTTGACGCCTTGGCAGAAGACTTGGGAGAAGTATTTGGTTTATTCACTGAGGTTCTGCGTCAGCCCACCTTTGCCCAAGACAAACTAGACCTCGCTAAAACTCAAACCAGAGGCGGAATTGCTCGACGCAATGATACTCCCGACGACATCGCGGGTCGAGAGTTTGAACAGCTGCTGTATGGAGAAACCAGCCCCTACGCTCGGATTGTGGAATACGCCACCCTCGACAATATTTCGCGGGATGATGTGTTGAGCTTTTACCAAACCTACTTTCACCCCAACAACATGATTTTGGGCGTTGTCGGTGACTTTGACAGCAAACAAATGCGATCGCTGATTCAGGCCAAGTTTGGTGATTGGCAAGCTACGCAACCGATTAAGCCGACGTTACCAACGGTCACCCAAGCTAATCAGGGCGGGGTCTTCCTAGTCGATCAACCGCAATTAACCCAAAGTTATGTGCAAGTGGGGCACTTAGGCGGCCAACTCAATAGCCCTGACTATCCAGCCCTAACGGTGATGGATGGCGTGCTGAATGGCTTTGGTGGACGCTTGTTCAATCAGGTGCGATCGCGCCAGGGCTTGGCTTATTCGGTCTATTCAGCTTGGAGTGCTCGCTACGATTATCCAGGTGTATTCTTAGCAGGGGGACAAACGCGATCGGATGCCACCGTGCCCTTTATTCGGTCGGTTATGGCAGAAATTGAGCGCATTCGCACCACTCCTGTTTCCACCCAGGAACTCGCTTATGCCAAGGACTCAGTGCTCAACTCGTTTGTGTTCAACTTTCAAGACCCAGAACAAACTCTCTCGCGATTAATGCGCTATGAGTACTACGGCTACCCAGCAGACTTTATCTTCCGCTATCAGCGCGGGGTGGAAGCAACCACCAGTTCTGATGTGCAGCGAGTGGCTCAAAAATATCTCAAACCAGAGAATATTGTGACGCTAGTGGTGGGTAACGCTAAAGCGATCGCGCCCCCTTTAACGAGCCTCGGCCCCAAGGTCAAAGTCACTCCCATAGACATCACTATCCCAGAACCCAAAGCTGCAAGCTAGCAGTAGCCTGTGATAGAGGTGTCGGTAGGGGTAAAGCATTCAGCCGTTGAGCTAGAAGCAAAGACCATCAACTCAAAACTGAATGCTTTACCCAGCCCAAAGGAGTTGATGAGGCACCATTGACTGCGATCGCCCTCAAAGGGTTTAGCATTTGGGGCGCTCATTCACGTTTCTGGCTCCCCAATTTGGCTCAAATGCTAAACCCCTAAAAGCTTTTATGACTTTTTCGCGCCCTAAAGATGCACCTTAGCTACGGCAAGGTCTGCCACTGGGTGTGGCATCGGGATAAAAGGTAACAATGGCATTGCGATCTTTGACAAACACGGCTTGGTAGGATTTGCCCGTAGGCTGGTCTTGAACTTGATATAAGCAGGCTCCCTGAGCGTTGCCCCGGGCTTTGAAGGCTTTCGTCGCGTCTAATAACATCTCTTGAGCATCGCTGATCAGCGGGTAGCCTTTGACCGTATCGGTCCAGGTTTGGTTGCCTCGCTTAACCACTACTCCTAAGGTATAAAGCACGCCGGGCTCTACTTCTTCGCGATTGAGGTTGTTACCTAAGCGGCCCCCTATCTTCTCGTTTTGCAATTGTAGGTAGCGACCGACAAAGTGTAGCCCACCAATTTTCTGTGGGCCTTCTAGCTCCCCGCAAAAGATGTGTTCAAACCCACCCCGATCTGACCAGGCTGCTGTGAGATCATCGAGAAATTCTGCTTGCGTGTTCCGTCCGGGTAGAAGTTCACCCCCCACAGCGGTTTGAATTTGGCGCAGCACCTCAGGATGATTAGCCATTAGCTGCTTGAAGCGGTTGGCATTGACTGTACTACCAATGGGGCCACAAGTCTGCAACACGGCTTGGTCAAAGGCGGTCAAGCTAGGTACTGGTGGCGTAATATCGGCGGGGCGACCTGCGGGAAAGCGATGTACTTCTAAGTTGTTGGATTGATCAAAGAAGGGAAGCAGGGCTGTGCTGCTAGGATTGGAGGGACGAGTTCTCGTCTCACTAGTACTGCCATTTGGGGCATTGCTATTTGGGATATTGCCGTTAGCAGCCGAACCTGCTTGGAAGGTGCCGCAGTTAGCACTAACCCAACGGCGCTCAGGATTAGCATTAGGGACTTTGATTAAGACAAATCGCCGCTCGGCGCTATTAAATCCAATTACTTGATAGCGCTGATTCTTCGCGACTCTGATATTGCCTGGGTTGGGGCCATTGATCGCTCTGGTGGCTGGGCAGGTCTGAGTGATAATTAGAGTTCCGGATTGCAGCACTTGAGCTTGGGCTGGAGCGATCGCCAGATTGCTGATAGCCAGACTCAACAAGACAGCTCCAAGCGTCAGACTAGCGGTAAAGGGAAGTTGATTGATCTGTCGTTTCATAAATAAATTTCAGTTAAGTAGACGAACACGCGCAAGAATTTTCTGCTCACTATTTTCTATCTCTCCGGTTCTTCCGGAAGCATGCTTAAACTAGCTCAAGAATTAGATGGGTTAACTCACCAGCTAGGGTGAGCAACAGGGCGATCGCTAGCCTGAGCCTGCGGCTTTACTCCCTTTAGTAGGATGAACTAAGGCCCCATCAATGCCAGGCTAAGATATGTCACACTTTGTAATATTGCGCCCTAACGTATGGCGATATTGCACCTTTTTATTTCGTGCTTTCTCCATGCTGGGCGCGACCTTGTCTCTGTGGTTATTTTGAGCGGCTACTTCCTAGGAGCATTTCCATGCAACTGCCCATAATTGGCAAAGTTGAGAAACCGACCCCCTGGATCTTGGGGCTAATTGTGGCTGGAGTGCTGGGTGTGTCCGGAACTGCATTCCTCGTGAACCGAGCCGCAGCCCCCCGAGAAGATATTTCCGAGTTGACTGTGCCTGTGCAAGCTGAAAATTTGCGGGTCCGCATTACTGCTAACGGCACGCTAGTCCCCATCCAAAGCGTCAATCTCAGCCCCAAAGCAGCCGGGATTGTCAAAGAGCTTTATGTCGAGCAAGGCGATCGTGTGGAAGCAAATGAGGTGGTTGCCCGAATGGATAGCAGCACCTTTCAAGCAGAGCTAACTCAGGCTCAGGCAAATTTATCTCAAGCTCAAGCTAACCTAGCCAAGGCTCGCGTTGGCAATACGACTGCTGCGATTGGTCAGGTACAAGCCAGCGTGGCCCAAGCCGAAGCCCAAGTGCGTGAAGCTGAAGCTCGACTAGCTCTGGCTAGCGATCGCGTCCGCCGCAACGAAAGTTTGGCCGCAGAGGGAGCCATTTCTCGCGATCGCCTAGACGAAGTGATCAGTGAAGCCGACCGAGCCAGAGCTAGTGTCGAACAAGCCCAAGCAGGCGTGCGAGAAGCTAGAAGACGTCTAGAAGATTTGCAAAACGGCTCGCGTCCAGAAGATATTGCCGTGGCCGAGGCGCGAGTCCGGGAAGCGGAAGGCCGAGTTCAAGCCGTGCAAACTCAGATCGACGATACGGCTGTGCGTGCCCCTTTCGCCGGAATCATTACACAGAAGTACGCCACAGCAGGAGCGTTTGTCACCCCTACTACCTCCGCTTCGACTAACTCCTCCGCCACCTCTACCTCCGTCGTCGCTCTCGCCAGTGGCCTAGAAGTGCTCGCTGAAGTGCCCGAAGTAGATATTAACCAAGTGTCAGAAGGTCAGGGTGTGGAGATTGTGGCCGATGCCTTTCCTGATCAAGTGTTTCAGGGCAAAGTCCGCTTGATTGCCCCTGCGGCGGTTAAGGAGCAAAACGTGACTTCTTTCCAGGTCCGGGTCGCTTTGGTGACGGGGAAAGACAAGCTGCGATCGGGCATGAATGTTGATCTCACCTTTCTAGGCAAACAGTTAGACCAAGCCTTGGTCGTTCCGACAGTCGCGATCGTGACTCAGGAAGGCCAAACGGGGGTCTTAGTGACCGATGCCAAGAATCAGCCCATCTTTAAGCCTGTCACCATTGGCCCTACGATTGGCAACCAAACTCAGGTTTTGCAAGGGTTAGAAACAGGTGAAAAAGTGTTTGTCGAGTTACCAGAAAACAAGAAGCTAGAAGACTTCACCAAAACTAAAGGCGACCAGAAAAAATAACTAATAAGAAATAACTAACGAGTGCTAGCTAAACCAGGTCAGCCAGAGTGGTAGCACTAACAACAACCCGATAAAGCTGAGAGCAATACTACCTGTGAGCAACTCGCGATCGAGATTATAAACCTCCGCCAAAATCAGCACCGACAACCCTGTGGGTGTACCCGACATCAGCACCAAAACCAATCGAGGTACCCCTGTCACACCAAAGCATGTTGCCCCTAGTCCCACCAAGCCAGGCACAATCAAAACTTTTAGTAGGGTAGGCAAGATAGCACGTTGGAGACTGTGCCAGCCTTTAATAGAACCGAGACGTAACCCGACAAGTAACAAAGCACTAGCCATCACAACCCACACCGCTTGGTCTAAACCAGTCGCGATCGCCTCTGGTAGTGCGATCGAACGGGTGCTAAACCCTAAGAAAAAAGCCCAAGTGCTCGGAACGGTTACTACATCCCGCAACTGAATCCACCAATGATTCTTAGTCGCGCTGTGGCCAAAGTAGCTAGCAATAAACACAGCAATGCCATAGTTGCCCGCTACGTTGCTAGTGACGCTAAATAGGACTGCCCAGCCTAGATCGTCGATGCCAAACAACACCTGGGCCAGAGCCAAGCCGACAAAACCCGTATTCCCCAACATCGCCGCCAAAATAAAGCTGCCAAGCGTCGCTCTGGGAGATACAGCGGCACTGCTAGAGGTTGAGGTGATTGGACTCGGAGCTGAGTCAGCAGTAATTTCTATCGAGCTAGATTGCCTTTGTGCAGTCCACCAAAAAATTAAGGATAACCCCAAGCTCAGCAACAACACCCCAACTGCTACCGCTGGAATGAAGCCGACGCGATCGGACCACTCAGTTTGCCGTCCGAGCACCAGTAATTGTAAAGGCACCCCCACCCAATACAAGGCTTGCCCCAACAACTGAGGAAATCGCTCAGGCACGAACCGGAGGAGCAATAGCCCTAACCCTGGCCAAATCAGCAACGGAGTGTAAGCACGGAACAGGGTATCCAGCATAAAAAGGACTCGGTAGGGCTATTGAACCGTAGTTGGTTACCAGGCTGACCGCTCCCAAAACCCCTCGCCGCTCCAGAGAGGAACTTTGAATTTCTCTCCCCTTGTCAGCCAGGGAAGGGGTTGAAGCTTAGGTTTCAAGGTCATTTTATTTAGGAACGAGGCGCATCTTGCAAATCTCCTGGTCGGATGGATAGTTGCTGAGTTTGTTCACCCCGCTGCACTTGCAACTGTAAAGGCTGATTGACCCGACTTTTTTCGACCGATCGCTGTAATTGCTCAGCAGTTTTGACCGATTGGCCATCTACAGCAGTAATTACATCACCCCGACGTAAACCTGCTGCTGCCGCTGGGCTATTGGGCATCACCTGCATCACCAAAACGCCATTGACTTCTGGAACCGTAAAAGGAGAGTTGGGGTTGCTATTAGATTCTTGCGCCAGTGCTGGGGTAAGGGTGAGGAGGCGCACCCCGATATAGGGATGGGGTACCTTGCCGCCGCGAATCAACACATCTTTGATCGCTTTGGCTTTATCAATGGGAATGGCAAAACCAATGCCTTGAGCATCGGCGCGGATAGCGGTGTTAATTCCAATCACTTCACCGCGATCGCTCAGCAGCGGTCCTCCAGAGTTTCCGGGGTTGATGGCTGTATCCGTTTGGATAAAGTCGAGGCGCTTATCGGGAATGCCCACTTGGGCGCTGGAACGGTTGAGGGTGCTGATAATGCCTAAGGTGACGGTGTTATCCAGCCCCAAGGGGTTGCCGACTGCGATCGCCCAATCTCCCACCTGCACATCGCTAGAGTTACCCAACGGAGCCACAGGCAGATTTTGGCCGTTGATTTTCACCACTGCTAAGTCAGAGGGTTCATCAATGCCGCGCACTTCTCCCTTGAAGGTCCGACCATCCTTGAGCGTCACGCTCACCGTATCTGCTCCACTCACCACATGGGCATTGGTCAAGAGAATGCCATTGCGATCGATGATGAAGCCAGAACCTTGACCCCGCTGGTGATATTCCTGCGGGGCGCGGGAGTAGCCATCGCCAAAGAAAGGGCTAAAAAAAGGATCATCAAAATAGGGATCGGCGGGACGAGTGGTAATTGTGCGATCGGTGTCAATCCGCACCACGGCTGGCCCAACTTGATTAACAGCAGCAGCCACAAAATTACGGCTGGTTTCTTGGCTAGGCGCAATATTGGGGGCGATCGCAGGAGCAGGGGCAGGAGCTTCCACGGTAGCAGGGCTGATCTGCGTGGCTTGATTGATCAGCGCTGAAACCTTGGGAAGCCAAGCTGAGGGAAAAGTCCACAGCACAGCCAAAGTCAAAGCAACGCTCAACACAATCACCAGGGCGTAGCTACTAATTTGACGAAGCGGAAAAAAGCGTTGCTCCGAGGACGACATCACAATTCCTCCAGGTTCTTCGATCGCTTATTAGAACTGCAAAAACAAAATCAAGATATGACAAAACACTCGGTGTGACCATGACACCCCTAACGCAGCAAACGCTGTTGCAGCCCCAACGTTAATTATGCTCTGGTAGCAGCATAATTTTTACCTGTTTTGGGGCTAGGGATGATAACGGCAACGGCCAAGCATCTACCCTCGTATTCTAATTTTTCCACCCGTAAAACTTGAATATTTCACGGCCTATCGGCGCTCTGTATCCGGAAATACCAAAACTATTGCATGACAGCCTGAGTTCCTTCCTAATATTGATGCGAGTTACGGTTCCATCAGTTTCATAGAAGAAGCTGTAGAAATTTCGCTTTATGATTCGCCTGCTGGTCAACTTGCTGGTCGCTGTGTTGAATACCTTCTATAGAGAGGACGATGGCCCTGATTTGTCAGTACAGGTCTACCGTCGCTTTTTCGTGCTGGAAACAGTAGCGCGGGTGCCCTATTTTGCCTACCTGTCAGTGCTGCATCTGTACGAAACAATGGGCTGGTGGCGCAAATCGGATTGGTTAAAGATTCACTTCGCTGAAGCTTGGAACGAGTTGCACCATCTCCTGATTGCGGAAGCACTGGGGGGCGATCGCTTTTGGCTCGATCGATTGCTAGCGCGAGCAGGGGCGTTTTTCTACTACTGGATTCTGGTGCCTGTCTATATGATTTCACCACGAACCGCTTATCACTTTATGCAGTTGGTGGAAGAACATGCCTACCAGACTTACGACACCTTTCTACAAAAACATGAGGCGGCTCTCAAGGCCGAGCCCGCACCTGAAGTTGCCACCAAGTACTACTTGGAAGGTGATATGTACCTGTTTGATGAGTTTCAAATGTCGCTGGGTTCGGAGCAGCGCCGTCCCCACATTGAGACGCTCTATGATGTGTTTGTGGCAGTGCGAGATGATGAGCTAGAGCATGTCAAAACCATGATTGCTTGCCGGCAAACCGACGCTCAAGCAACCTTCCAAAGCCCGCACAGTGCTGAGAAGCTTGCTTTACCAGAAGCTACGCAGGTGGCGATCGAAGAAACGACACAGCAGCTCGTGAAAGAATCCCCGGCTGAACCTGTCGAGATTGGGTAGATCAATCGCTACCTGAATGGCTAACCTCTGCAAGCATCCTAGCGGTTGCACCTTTGGATACCAGCGCTAAAGCTTCACGGACGACTTCGGAGCCAGCACCTGTGAGACAAGAATTTTCTGTGAGATGTCGTTTCCAAATTCGGCTTCCTGGTTGCCCCGCAAACAGTTGCAGCATGTGACGGGTAATTTTGTGGAGTTTCAGACCTTGAGCCGTCCAAAAATCAATGTAGGGCAACATCGCTTCAGCCACATCCTGAGGAGTGGGAGGGGCAGTTTCTTCGCCGTAAATGAGGCGATCGCTTTGAGCAAACAGATAAGGCTGATCGTAAGCGGCACGACCAATCATCACTGCATCCACCGAGCACAACTGTTCTTGCACCTGCGCCAAGCTAGTGAAACCGCCGTTGATCTCAATAAATAAGTGGGGGAAGTCTTGCTTCAGCCGATGCACGTCTGCGTAGCGGAGGGGGGGAATATCGCGGTTTTCTTTGGGACTGAGTCCTTGCAACCAAGCTTTGCGAGCATGGACAGTAAAGCGATCACAGCCTGCCGCAGCAACGGTTTGGACAAACGCCACCATATCTTCGTAGCGATCGCGATCATCAATGCCGATGCGGTGCTTGACGGAGACTGGAAGGCTGGTTGCCTGCATCATGGCAGCGACACAATCGGCCACTCGTTCCGGTTGGGCCATCAGGCAAGCGCCAAAGTTACCATTCTGGACGCGATCGCTAGGGCAACCGACGTTGAGGTTGATTTCGTCGTAACCTAGGTCGGCGGCAATTTGGGCACAGATAGCAAGGTCTTTGGGGTTATCTCCGCCCACTTGCAGCGCTAGGGGTTTTTCTTCGGGGGAAAAGGCTAGTAATCGTTCGCGATCGCCGTGCAAAATGGCAGAACTCGTCACCATTTCGGTGTACAGCAGGGTTCGCTGGGTGATTTGCCGCATGAAATAGCGGAAGTGGCGATCGGTACGATCCATCATGGGGGCGACGCTGAGGGGGTTGCCGATGGGGGCGCAATCGCGGGGGGATGAGTTGGTTACGGGTGCTGTGCTGAAAGCGGTCATTGGTTTGAGGGATGTTTCCTCTGGTTTTTCATCTCTGCTGAAGAGCCGAACCCTTGGGGGCGCTTGCCCCCAAACCCCCGCTGAAGGACGGCTGCGTCCTCCAGACCTCCTCCAGAAAGGTACGGATATAGTTGTAACTTCTGAATCCAGCTTCCCCTAGTATTGGGGGACTGAGGGGGCAGTGCAAGGAGTTGAAGCTTAAGAGGCAACGGCGGTTTTGTCTGCTTCGCGGGCTCCGACTGCTAATACTAAGCATAGGGCGGCGATCGCGGTTTGCCATTCTTGGCGAATGCTGGTGTCTTCTACATCATCAAATAAGCTAACTAACCGTGGGATGGAGCGTTCCATGGCGGGACGGGGCACGGGTTGGTGCAGTTCGACTAAGCGGGTTAAGCTTTCTTGGTTGTTGAGGAAGTTGACAACCCAGCGAGTGGCATGGTCAGGGCTATCTGGCACCCGCTTCACATCTAGCTCTGTTTTCAACCAGATATAGAACGGGGGCAGGTTCTCTGCTAAGACTTGACCTGCAGTGGGTAAGGTTTGCCGTAGTAGCTCAACATTCAGGCTAGCTAGCTTTTGTTGAACTGCGGGGTTTGCCAACAACTCGGACAAGTTGCAGGCTAGCAAAACTTCAACATCAGTAGTAGCAAGATTGAGGTGCTGGGCAAAAGTATTTAACATGATCAATTCTGACAGGAACTAAAGTACGACTGACTTATGGAAATGCTGAGGCGCAAAGACGGCCTTGCGGCATCTACGTATCTTCAGCACTTAAGCACAAAGCACAAAGGAAATGGCCAGTATAAATGCGGGACTAGGGTCAGTGGTTTCCGACCACGACAAGATGATGGGAACTCTCGGCCTCCAATCAAATTCTGATCAGATAAGGTGGAATTAGTGGGAAGGAGCAGCAGCGATGTCTAGAGTTGCGTTTGTTGGTCAGGCAATCAGGTCTTCTTTGGGAATAGCGATCGCCCTTGGAGTAACAGCGATCGCCTCCTTGCCCAGCCAAACACTGGCTCAAACTGAGCCTACAAATACTCCTAACAGCAATCCACCCCCTCAATCTGGCTGCATTTCTGGCTACCCGGATGGCACCTTTCGCGGTGATCGCCCGGTGACTCGTTACGAATTTGCGGCTGGCTTAAATGCTTGCCTGAATAATATCGAGCAGCAGATTCCAACAAACCGCGCTAACTTAGCGACCAAGGCCGACTTTAGAGCATTGATTGAACGGCAGCGGGAGCTAAATACTCAGGTCAAAGATTTATCGAGCCGCGTTGATGGCATTTCTACCAAAACCATGACTCGGCCTCGTCAACCACTGAGACACGGCCCCAAGCTATAGACTCATCAGGTTATAGAGCCATAAAGGAGCGATCGCCCTCCAGAACCCTAGTGGCAAGCGATCGCTTTTCTATTGGTTCGTCTAAAGATTCGTCTGAAGTTTTAGACTTTGGTGCGATCGGTGAGGATTTCGTAGCCCTCTTCGGTCACCAAAACGGTGTGCTCAAATTGAGCTGAGAGGGAGTTATCTACTGTCACCACCGTCCAGCGGTCTTGCAAGGTGCGGGTGACTTTGGAGCCAGCATTCAGAATCGGCTCGATGGCTAGGGTCATACCTGCCCGCAGCTTCACGTTGGGCATTTGGCGAGTGCGGAAGTTAAACACAGAAGGCTCTTCGTGTAGGTTACGACCCACACCATGCCCGGTGTAGTCTTCTACGATCACGAAACCATTCGCCTCAACGTGGTCTTGCACCGCACCCGCCAAGTCCAGTAGGTACTTGCCCGCTTTAACTTGCTCAATGCCTTTGTAAAGGGCTTCTTCAGCCACTCGGATTAACTTAGCTGCGTCCGGGGTCACTTCTCCCACACCGATGGTGATGCAAGAGTCGCCATGAAAGCCTTGGAAGTAAGCTCCGGTGTCAATCTTGACCACATCTCCAGTGCGAATCACCTTTTTGGCGTTGGGAATCCCATGCACCACTTCGTTGTTGATGCTGGAGCAAATGGAGGCAGGGAAGCCATGATAGCCCTTAAAGCTCGGTGTAGCTCCCATTTCGCGAATCCGCTTTTCTGCATGAGCATCCAAGTCAGCAGTTGTCATCCCCGGTTGAATAATTTGGGAGATTTCTTTCAACACGGTCGCGACAATTTTGGCTGACTCCCGCATAATCTCAATTTCGCGCGGAGACTTAATCTCGATTCCCCGACGTTGCTTAACACGGGGTGGCTGAGACGCTTGAGGAATCAAATTGCTGAGGATGTTCATGGAGATCGAGGAGTACTGATAGGAGCTGATCTTTAGATCTAAGTTAACCCAATTTGCTCTAGGACAGCAGAGCGATCACTGTCCTAATTCTTTAGCGGGCGGCTGCGGCTGGTGCACCTGCGGTCACTACCACTAAGCGATCCGGTTGGAGCAATTCTTGGATGGCTTGGTTCACTTGTTCAACGCTTACGGCTTGAATCTTGTTGCTAAACTGCTGCAACTCTTCCCGCTTGAGGCCATAAACCTCATTCAGCAGAATTTGCTCAGAGAGAATCTCAGGGTCAGCCAGTTCCACCGGATAGCCACTGGCTAAAGATTGCTTCGCGATCGCGACTTCAGAGGCACTGACTCCCTGCTCACGCATCTGCTTCAGCAAAGCCAACGTGCTATCGATCGCCTGCTGCGAGTCTTCGGGTGCAGTTTGCATTGAGATCAAGAATGGTCCTGCCGAGGTGCCAGCCTGGAAATAGCTATAAATGCCGTAGGTGAGTCCTTGGCGATCGCGAATTTCGGTTCCGAGTCGGCTAGAAAGCGTACTACCTCCCAAAATCTCATTTAGCACTAAAGCTGCGTAATAGCGGGGATCTTGGCGATCGATCCCTTGGTAGCCCAAGTAAGTGACTGATTGGGTTTTTCCGGGCAAAGGAGCCGCTAAATAAGTCGATTTTTCGGGAGCAGCTACGGTTGGGAAATTGAGTTTCGGAGCTTGTCCAGCCGCTTGCCAAGTTCCTAGTTGTTGCTTCAGGAGCGATCGCACCTGTGCAGGGTCAAAGTTCCCAACTAAAGCCAAAACAGTTTTGTCCGGTCGATAATGCGTGCGATAAAACTGCACTACATCGTCACGGGTAATTTGCTTCAGGCTTTCAGGGGTAGGGAAGCTGTGGAAGGGATGATTGGCTGGATAAATGGCTTGCTGAAATTGGCGACGACCCAGAGAGCGGGGATCATCTAATTGCTCTTGCAAGTCGCTAAAAGCTCGCTGCCGACTTAACTCCACCTCATCGGCAGGGAAGGAAGCGTTTTGTACGACATCAGCCAAAGTTTGCACCAGCAAAGGTAGATCGGTTGCTAGGCCATCGCCATCAATCGTCACCCCTTCGCGATTGGTATCAAAGGCTAAGTCAGCTCCTCGATCTTCCAGCGTTTCAGCCAACGTCAAGGCATCTTTGGTTTTGGTGCCGTTCATCACGTTTTCAGCAGTCAAGTCGGCCAGTCCTGCTTTCTCATTGGAGTCGTACTCGGTGCCAGCGGCAATATGACCACTCAGCGTAACCGTTGGCGTGCTGGTGTCTGGTAGCAAGAGGATGCGTAAGCCATTTTTCAGCGTAATTGCTTCTGGCAAGGCTTGGCTGTTCCGGGAGGTCGTTGTCTCTAAGGGGGGTAGATATCGCCCTAGTTCCGCCGGATCAACGGGTTTGCCCGCACCAAGATTTTCGGTCGTTTGGGTCGTCCCCGCTCCAGTCCCTCCGGCGTCTGCTTGGAGTTGAGTCGGTTCAAAGAAGCCAACGGTACGGCTAGCAGGCTGGAAATAACTTTTGGCAACGCGCTGTACATCCGCTGCTCTGACTTGGGCGATCGCAGCCAACAAGCGATCGCTATAACGGTAGTCTCCCGCGACGCTTTGGTCATCGGCTAGCTGCATGGCTTGACTCGTGACATCACGGTTTTGCAGCAGCCGGGAAGCGCGTAATTGGTTTTTAGCTCGTTGGAGTTCTGCCTTGCTCACGGGCTTATCTTGGAGATTGGCGAGCGATCGCTGCAAAACTCGATCAATTTGGTTCAGCTTTTTGCCAGGGGCTGCGGTCACAGACAAGCTATACCAGCCAGAGCTGAGTAAGTTAGCAGCATAGCCACCCGCTTCACTGGCTAAACCGGACTCCACCAAAGCTTGGTACAGACGAGAGCTACGGCCTCCGGTCAAAATGTAATCCATAACCTGAAGCGCAGGCACATCCGGGTGGCTCAAATTAGGCAATGGATAAATTGCTTGCAGGAGGGATGCACTTCCAGGCTCTCGCAGCATAATCGGTGCTTGAGTAGCGGCAGGTTTTGGCGTAGTTGGGGCGATCGCTGGTACGGGTTTTGCGGTCCCCAGCCTCTCCTGATTCGGAATTTGTCCAAACGCTGATTTAACAGCTTGCAAGGTGGGTTCAGTCTCAAAATCTCCCACAATCACGAGTGTGGCATTGCCGGGACTGTAGTATTTGCGGTAGTAGTCTCGCACTTGCTCAACCGTAAAGCTCTCCACATCCGCTTTAGTGCCGCCAATTGTCAAACCATAAGCCTCTTGGGGAAATGCTGCTCTGCGTACCGCGCGCTCTAAGCGATAACCTGGTTCATTCTCATAGCCTTGCAACTCCGAAACTACTACCCGCTTTTCACTCCTGAGCTGTTCAGGATTAATCAGCGCATTCTTCATTCGGTCTGCTTCTAGAACTAGCAGCGCTTGCAGCTTGTCTCGCTCTACAGTGCCAAAATAGGCCGTTTGGTCGTAAGAAGTAAAAGCATTAGACTGACTGCCGAGCGCGCTAAACAAACGCCCAAACTGAATCGGGCGATTGTTAGTTCCTTTGAACATGAGGTGCTCCAGCAGATGGGAAATCCCATTGAGACCTGCTTGTTCATCCCGCGAACCAACCCGATACCACACTTGCACGCTGACAACAGGAGCGGTGTGCAGTTCTTTAGTTAAAACCGTTAAACCGTTATCTAGGACAGTTTTTCTTACCCCTTGAGTCAAGGAAGCAGCAGGCATGACACTAGAAGACGACTTCATATCAGGCTTAGTCTTAGCATTAGGAGTGGCAGAAACGCTGGGAAGTACCAAGGTAGCGGCAGTTTCACTTGAAATCAATAAAACAGTGGTTAAGCAAAGGGCGAGTAAAGCAGGCCCGGTAGCGCGACGCACAAAAGCTGACAATGACATGAGAAATCACGATGCAATAATTGCACTAATTACGAATCGCCTTAACTGAAAATTCAGCTAGGTAGGGCTGCGTGAGCCTGACATCTACTCTAGTTCACTTCTCCTATACTCAGCCTGAGGCCGTTTAATCAGGCAATTGCGATCGCTTTTCCCCATCGCTGCGCTTTTCCCCATCGCTGCGCTTTTCCTCATAACTCAAACCAAGGGGAAGTCAGGCCATTGTGACTAACTTGACACGAAAAAATAACATTGCTTGGAGCTCTTCACCTAAAGTCTTTCTTTAGAGAGATTTTAGGCAAAACAAAAGCAAATTTATTCTTAAAAAGCGAAAAATTAGCGCTCAGATGCCCCAGCGGGGCATTGCTTGTTTAAGCAAGCTAAAGCTCTAATTCTCTATGCCCCCCGTGAAGGAAAGTCAGGATGAAGCCCTTTGTCGTTCTGCCACTGCTGAGTTTGCTACTGCTAGGCTGCAACCCAAATCAGACTGCAACTTCTCCTAGTTCAGCCCCTGCCAACTCCTCTGCTCAATCTAGCCAGTCGAGCGATCGCCAGTCTCAAGATAAGCCAATTGTGATCACCACGGTGGCTCCTTTGACGAACATCGTCAGCAATATTGCGGGCGATCGCGCTGATGTCAGAGGCATTGTTCCAGAAGGAACCAACTCTCATACCTTTGAACCTCGTCCCTCCGATGGTGAGTTGATCAAGCAAGCTGATTTAGTTATTGCGAATGGTTTACAGCTAGAAGTCCCTACCTTAGAGTTGGCTGAGGCTGCTAAGCCCAAAGAGACGAAAATCTACGAAGTGGGTACCAACACCATCGCACAAGACCAGTGGATCTTTGATGCCAGCTTCCCTAAAGCAGGCGGTAAGCCCAATCCGCACCTCTGGGTCAACCCCAAATATGCAGCGGCATATGCTCAGCAAGCTGCTGAGCAACTCACCGCTCTAGATCCCGCTGGAGCTGACTACTACGCCGCCAACCTGAAAAGCTATCTACAACGCTTAGACCAGCTCGACCAAGTCACCCGAAAAGTGGTCGCCAGCATTCCGCCCGAAAATCGCAAACTCTTGACCTATCACGATTCTTGGGCGTACTGGGCCCGTGAATATGGAGTTTACATAATCGGTGCCATTCAACCCTCCGACTTCAACGAACCTTCCGCTCAGGATGTCGCTAAGTTGATCGATCAAATTCGAGCTACCCAAGTCCCTGCTATCTTTGGGTCGGAAGTATTTCCTAGCAAAGTGGAAGAGCAGATTGCCCGCGAAGCCAATGTCAAAACCGACAATACCAGTGATGATGACCTACCCGGTGAAGGCTCGGCCAATGCGATGGAAAATACCAATCCTAAACACACCTATATCGGCATGATGGTCGAAAACCTCCGTATCCTAGCGAAGAACTTAGGCGGTGATCCGAGCCTGGTAGATAGCCTAGAAACGGCCAACATTGTCGGACCAACCGCCACCGCTAAAGCCAAGCCATAAGCAAGCCATAAGGTAGAAAGCATGCAACCTTTGCTGGAAGTAAAACATCTTGCCTGTGGCTATCAAAGCCAAACCATTTTTACAGATGTCAGTTTCACTTTGTACCCAGGCCAGTTTTCAGGGTTAGTGGGGCCTTCAGGCAGTGGTAAAAGTACTTTACTCAAGACGATTGTGGGATTGCTGCGTCCTTGGTCAGGAGAAGTTTGGTATCGGGGACGCCGCTTAAAACCAGGAACTTCCCCCATCAAGGTAGGCTATGTTCCTCAGGTAGAGACAGTAGATTGGGGTTTCCCTGTCACCGCAGAAGAAGTGGTGATGATGGGGCGTTATCGACAACAAAAGATTTGGCCTTGGCCCTCTGCTTGCGATCGCGCCAAGGCCAGAGAACTACTCAGCCGAGTTGGCATTGAGCATGTAGCGCGTCAACCCATCGGTGAACTATCTGGCGGACAGCAGCAACGAGTGTTTCTAGCGCGAGCGCTCGTGGGCGATCCCGAAATCGTTTTACTCGATGAGCCAACCAGCAGTTCCGACTTGCATGTGCAACACGAGCTACTACACTTGTTAGCCGAGTTGGGACAACAGGGCTTAGCCATCTTGATTTCTACCCACGACCTCAATTCGGTTGCCACGCACCTGCCTTGGGTGATCTGCTTCAACCACGGCCTGATCTGCCAAGGCCCACCCAAAGACGTTTTCACGCCCGAAAGCTTGGGGAGAACCTTCCGAGGTGAAATGGTGGTATTTCGGCAAAATGATCGGATTTTGGTTGCCAGTGGAGCCACCTCCTTGCTGCACGAAATGCAAGCCAATCTGCCCCCCGCCCTCTACAAATCTCTACCTTCCAAATCTGTCTAATTTCTTGCCCCAACGTCTGGACTGACTATGGAGTTCCTGCTCAAACCTTTTCAATACGAGTTCTTTGGTCGAGCCATGTGGGTCGGGATGATGGCAGGGCTGTTGTGCGGTGTCATGGGAGTCTATATCACCACCCGACGCATGAGTTACATCGCCCACGGTTTATCTCACGCCATTTTGGGAGGTGCTGTAATTACTTATGTTCTAGGCTTCAACTTCTACATCGGCTCCGGAATCTGGGGGTTTGGCACTGCCCTGCTGATTCAATACCTCACGGGCCGCAAAATCTACTCTGATGCCGCGATCGGTATCGTCACCACCGCTAGCTTTGCCTTGGGCGTTGCCGTTATCAGCACCTATCGCAGCTTCACTCAGAGCTTCGAAGCTGCTCTTTTCGGTAATGTACTGGGCATTACGCCTACAGACCTCTGGGTCGTAACAGCCGTGACGGTGCTCTTGCTCAGTCTAGTTTTCATCTTCTACCGACCCCTGCTATTTTGGTGCTTTGACCGGGAAGTAGCGAAGGTGCATGGCGTCCCAGTTTTTGCAATGGATACGCTGTTTGCCCTGATGATGGCAACGTTACTAGTGGCGACTTTACAAGTGTTGGGAGTAACTTTAATCATTTCAGCCGTCGTGATTCCTGCTTCGATCGCTCGCCTCTTAAGCAATCGCTTTGGCACCATGATGCTGCTCTCCGGCGGATTAGGAGCCGCGATCGCCTTTGTGGGCATCTATATTAGCTATTACTTTGACATCGCCTCCGGAGCCAGCGTCGTCTTGCTTTCCACCCTGGTTTTTAGTCTCGTTCTGGCGTGGACCCGCTACCAGCAGCGCCAAAAACGTTATTTGCCCTCACCGCTGCATACGGAAAAATTGCAGTAAGCAAAGCAATTCTAAAAACAAAAAACTAGACCGAAAGCCCTTCTTCGAGTTACTATTGGAGACTGTGAGTTTTTTGAAAACCTATGAACGCGCAGGAAGTTATCCGCTCAATAGAAGCGGAGCAGTTAAAGACGAATCTCCCTGACATTTATGTGGGCGACACCGTTAAGGTGGGCGTCATCATTCAAGAGGGAGGAAAAGAGCGGACTCAGCCCTATGAAGGTGTAGTCATTGCTAAGCGCAATGGTGGCATTAACGAAACGATCACGGTGCGTCGCGTCTTCCAAGGCGTGGGTGTAGAGCGAGTGTTTCTAGTAAACTCTCCTCGCATTGATAGTATCAAGGTGATTCGTCGAGGCAAGGTGCGCCGCGCTAAGCTATACTACTTACGCGGTCGCGTTGGTAAGGCAACTCGCATTAAACAGCGCTTCGATCGCGCCCTCTAAATCAAGCTCAGCCGCCACCGCTCTAAGGTTGACGCAACGCAGCTTTAGAATTACAATGCAAAAGCTGAGCGTTGAGCCTGAGCTCAACTTGGGCGCTCTTAGTTCAGTTGGTAGAACGCAGGTCTCCAAAACCTGATGTCGGGGGTTCGAGTCCTCCAGGGCGCGCTGGATGATTACCATGACGGTTCTACTCGGAAGTCACTCCTTAACGGGTGAACGGGGGCTAAAACCACCTGCTTTCGGGTAGAATTGTTGTTTGGGCGATCCACCGAGCATTGTAATTGAGTTCCTACTTTGGGCGAAGCAACAGTGCATACTTGCTTGCAGATTTCTTGAGCAGGGTTGCCCAACTTTAAGCGGGAAACCGCTCATAGCTGCACTGATAGGGGATTAGGCAATTGTGGCCAAAAAAGACGAAGTAGAAACACAAGAGAAAAGTTCAGGATTTGATGCAGTTGGTTTCTTCAAAGAATCCAAAGAAGAGCTAGATAAGGTTGTTTGGCCAAGTCGTCAACAGCTCGTCAGTGAATCCTTAGCAGTACTGCTGATGGTGACCCTATCTGCAACCCTCATCTACTTGGTGGACAACTTCTTCGACTGGGTCGCAGGAAAGGTGTTTTGATGACTTCTGCATCGGATGAATCATACAATTCCATCGCACCAGAAGCGAACATGGAAACCAATGAAGAGTCATTTGATCCGAATGCTTCTCATTGGTATGCCGTTCAAGTCGCTTCCGGTTGTGAAAAGCGGGTAAAAACCAACCTGGAACAGCGAGTCCAAACGATGGATGTCGCCGAGCGAATTGTCCAGGTCGAAATTCCTCAAACTCCTGCTGTCAAGATTCGGAAAGATGGCAGTCGGCAAAATTCGGAAGAAAAAGTCTTCCCTGGCTATGTGTTAATTCGCATGGTCATGGACGATGAAACTTGGCAGGTTGTCAAGAACACCCCGAATGTGATTAACTTTGTCGGCGCTGAACAAAAGCGTCGCTATGGACGCGGACGAGGCCACGTGAAGCCCATGCCACTGGGTGCGGCAGAAGTGGAACGTATTTTCAAGCGCGCGCAAGAGCAAAAGCCAGTCATCAAGATTGACATGGCAACTGGAGATAAAATTCTGGTGCTCTCAGGTCCTTTCAAAGACTTTGAAGGGGAAGTGATTGAAGTGAGTCCAGAGCGGAGCAAGCTTAAAGCATTGCTTTCCATCTTTGGGCGGGACACTCCTGTCGAACTGGAGTTTAATCAGGTTCAAAAACAGAGCTAGAAGATAAATGGCAAAGAAAGTAGTTACGGTCATTAAGTTGGCCATTAACGCAGGCAAGGCGAACCCTGCACCCCCGATCGGCCCTGCGCTCGGTCAGCATGGTGTCAACATCATGATGTTCTGTAAGGAATACAACGCTAGAACTGCGGATCAGGCAGGCCTAGTAGTTCCTGTAGAAATCTCTGTTTACGAGGATCGCAGTTTCACCTTCATCCTCAAAACTCCTCCTGCTTCTGTGCTTATTCGCAAAGCCGCAGGTGTAGACCGGGGTTCTGGTCAACCCAATACTAAAAAAGTTGGTTCGATCACCCGCTCTCAATTGCGAGAGATTGCTCAAACAAAGCTGCCCGACTTAAATGCTAACGATGTTGATGCTGCCATGAGAATTGTTGAAGGCACTGCACGTAACATGGGTATTACGGTCGGCGACTAGAAATCGAGTATTAAACAATTAATTAGGGGGGAGAAGCAGCGCTTCGTTAAACACCCCAGGAGAAGAAAATGGTAAGAAAGGTATCGCGTCGGCTCCAAGAGCTGAACAAAAAAGTAGAAGAAAGAGCGTATGAGCCGTTAGAAGCGCTCAACCTCTTGAAAGAGACAGCAACTGCGAAGTTTACAGAATCAGCAGAAGCACACATTCGTCTTGGGATTGATCCCAAATACACTGATCAGCAACTGAGAACCACTGTGGCTTTACCCAAAGGCACTGGACAAGCGGTTCGGGTTGCGGTCATTGCCCGTGGTGAAAAGGTAGCTGAAGCCAACAACTCTGGCGCTAATATCGCTGGCTCGGAAGAGTTAATTGACGAGATTCAAAAGGGCATGATGGACTTTGATGTCTTGATTGCAACGCCTGACATGATGCCTCAAGTGGCTAAATTAGGTCGCTTGCTTGGTCCTCGGGGTTTGATGCCTTCTCCTAAAGGTGGTACAGTTACCTTTGATTTAGGTCAGGCCATCGGAGAATTTAAAGCTGGGAAACTGGAATTCAGAGCTGACCGGACGGGAATTGTCCACGTTCTCTTTGGTAAGTCTGACTTTTCAACCGAAGATTTGCTGACTAACCTAAAAGCCCTCCAAGAGACGATTGACCGCAACCGTCCTTCTGGTGCCAAGGGTCGTTACTGGCGATCGGTTTTTGTTTCTGCAACGATGGGGCCTTCAATCGAAGTAGACATCAATGCTCTCCGAGACTTGAAGCTGACTGACGTAGCTTAAGGTTAGTCTTGCATCAAAACAAATTCTCCAGAGTGGAGGAGCAACAAGTTTTACCCAGAAGTTCCCAATTGAATAAACAAAGCCAGAGACAGCAGGCGCAAAATGCTTAATCTCCTGCCGAGGTTTTAACTCTACTAGTAATTGGTCAGTCTAGTTTTTGAAGACCAACCACTGTAGTGTTTAACCCGGCTCAACGTCCGGGTTTTTTTCTGGCTTACGTTTGTCTTGATAAGGGGACGGGTTAAAGTTTGGCATTCTGCGTTTTTTTAAGGAGGTGATATCAAGTATGGGTAGAACGCTAGAAGATAAGAAGGCAATCGTGGCGGAACTCAAACAACAGTTGAGCGAGGCCCAACTTGCGTTCGTGATCGACTATAAGGGCCTGAGTGTTGCTGAGATCACGGATCTACGGCGACGTTTACGTCCAAAAGGCGCGACATGCACAGTAACGAAGAATACGCTGATGCGGATTGCGGTTGACGGGGATGAAACCTGGCAACCGATGACTGAACTTGCATCTCAGTCTTCTGCCTTCTTGCTAGTGAAGGAAGACATTGGCGGTGCCATCAAGGCCTACCAAGATTTCCAAAAAGCCACGAAGAAGACTGAGCTTCGCGGCGGTGTAATGGAAGGTCGTGTCCTCAGTGCTGATGATGTCAAAGCGATCGGTGACTTACCGTCTAAAGAACAGCTTATTGCTCAGATTGCTGGGGCAATCAATGGTGTCGCTACCAAGCTGGCTGTCGGTATCAACGAAGTTCCTGGCTCTCTGGCTCGTGCCATCAAGGCTGTGTCTGAGAAAGACGACCAACAAGCTGCTTAATGCTTTTTGTTTCTGGATTTTAGATTTTGGATGTTTACCAAGTTCTAACTTTCCTAGCCCAACGGTTTACGCAAAAAATTTCTAGGAGTTAACTCATGTCTGCTACAACTGACCAAATTCTGGAACAACTAAAGTCTCTGACCTTGTTAGAAGCAGCTGACTTGGTGAAGCAAATCGAGGAAGCTTTCGGTGTTAGCGCTGCTGCTCCCGCTGGTGGCATGATGATGATGGCTGGCCCCGGCGCTGCTGCTGCGGAAGAAGTAGAAGAGCAAACCGAGTTCACTGTCAGTCTTGAAGAAGTTCCTGCTGACAAGAAGATTGCGGTTCTGAAAGTGGTCCGCTCTCTGACAGGCTTAGGCTTGAAAGAAGCGAAAGACCTCGTTGAAGCTGCACCTAAGCCCGTTAAAGAAAACGTGGCTAAGGCTGATGCTGAAGATGTGAAGAAGCAACTCGAAGAAGCTGGTGCTAAGGCAAGCATCAAGTAAGCAGTATGACTGCTATTTGATTTGTCTCAATTAAAAAGGAGCCTAAATAAACTAGGCTCCTTTTTTTGGGATTTTCCTGATGAGGGGCGATCGCTACACTAGCTTTCTTGAAAATTCGGATCTAACTACTTGAGATCTAACAAACCTGTTTCTTTTAATTTAGGGTTAAAGCGAATTTGCATTTGCACACCTCTGGCTTGTAATTCTGCTAAGACTTGTTCTTCCACTCGTCTAGCTACACGCTTGAGTAGCTTTACTTGAGTTATTTCGTCAGCTTCACGGTAATCAATCTGTTCTTCCTCGGTCATAGTTAGCTTGGCATCAATTGGCTGATTCCAGAGATTCTGCTCCTCAGCGTTGCCAAGAGGCGTAGTACCATTTTCTGCAATCCAGGCATCTCGGATGGCTTCTAGAACGGTACGATTGGGGCGATCGCTCGTCTGAACTTTGAACCAGTAACACGATTGCGGACGACGTACTAAATGTTGCTGAAGACTGAGATAAATATCGCGAGAATAACCAATAAACTGTAGGATTTTCGCTTGGTCAAAAATGCCGTAGACGCCTACTTTACCTTGGTACTGATCATTCACTTGACCCGCATCATCGATGTAGGCAATATATTCTAGGTCGGCGAGAACAGGGATATTAGTTGTGGAAGTCATACTCTGCTCAAAGAGATAGTTTTATCCAAGTTTGTGATAAACCGCACACAAGCGGCTAGGCCGAAAAATTTTAGCGTTAAACATAAAATTAGGAGGCACATTCACAATCACATAGTCCTTAGCTCCATGATATTTTTCAAATTCATGGGGCATTCCTTTGGGGGTTGAAGTGCTATAAGGCACAGGTTGAAATAATAATTTCGTGAATTCTACTTGCTGGCACTGCGACTGTTGCGAAACTTGCTGCAAAAAAGCTTCATTTTGCAATAGGTTAAATAAACTCTCTTGAGCAGCTGGCTCTAGCTCAAAGCTGCCATCGAAATGTTCAAGAACTTTTAGACCCATGATTAACAAAGAATTAATAAACGTTTAACTACAGAATAAGCCTGCGATCGCCTCTTATCACTCTACAGAATTGAGGCTACTTCAGGGATAAAAAGCCTAAGTTGTAAATTTACTTGAGGCTATGAAATTCTGATATTGCTGTCGTCAAAGCTATCCAAAGTCTCAAGATTCAGAATCGTAAAGTTTCTTTATCTATTTCCTTTTTAAATAACTCTATTGAAAAGTACCTATAGCTGGAGATTTTCCGGCTCGATCGGGTTACATCGAGTGGCTTTAGATCTGACTTAAGCCATAAAAATTTATCAAAATCCCCTAAGTCTTACTTGAGGTATAAAGCCCTGCTAAAACCAGCGCCTAGGCTGGGAAGGTGGCAGTAAAACAGAATTTAGGTCTGTTGTTTGCCAACCATAAGAAAACAGGAGGAAAAATATGGCTGATTTAGACAAAAATAAAAACCATGATTTGAATCAAAAAAACGACACCCATGAGCCCGATGCAAATCGTGACCCGCTCTCTGGTCAACCTGGTGCTCACCCGGTAGGAACTGGCATTGGTGCCGCTGGAATTGGGACAGTAGGTGCAGTTGTGGGCGGTGTGATTGGCGGCCCAGTAGGTGCAGTTATCGGTAGTGCAGTTGGAGCAGTCGCTGGGGGTTTAGTTGGTAAGAGTGCAGCTGAATCCGTTGACCCTACTGTAGAAGACGACTACTGGCGCAACAATTACAACTCTCGGCCTTATGTGGAACCAGGCCACACGTATGACGATTATAAGCCAGCCTACCAGACTGGGTATGAGGGATATGGTCTGCATGCCAACACCGGGAGAAAGTTTGACGAGATTGAGCCAGACTTACGGAACCACTATGAAACCCGTCAGGGTAATGCAGGATTAGGTTGGGATAAAGCCAAGCATGCTGCTCGTGATGCGTGGGACAAAGTTGAAAGTAAAGTGAAAGGCTCTGACAGTGGCGATCGCGACATTTCGGGCAGCAATCTAACTGACCGGAATCTGTCTGCCCAAAATACTCAGCAAGTGAATCTGTACGAAGAAAGACTGATTGCTGACAAGACCCGCGTCAAAACTGGGGAAGTTAATGTGGGCAAGCGTGTAGAAACCGAAACTACCCGAGTTCAAGTTCCAGTTGAGAAAGAGCGGATCGTTGTAGAGCGTACGACTCCCACAAATGCAGGAACTGCTGTTCCTGCTGGAGAAGCTGATTTCCGCGAAGGAGAAGTGGCCCGAGTCGAGATCTACGAGGAGCAAGCTGACATCCATAAGGAAGCAGTGCTGCGGGAAGAAGTCAAGATCCGCAAAGAAGTAGAGCGTGATACAGTGCAGGCGGAAGAGCAAATTCGCCGCGAAGAACTCGATATTGACGACCAAGGTCGTGGAATTATCGATCGCTCCAATCCTCGCATCTAACTCAGCGCCTAGTGAAGGCTGCGTTGCAGCTAGAACAGTTTAGCTAATAGTAAAAAGGGTGAGTCTAATACCTGGCTCACCCTTTTTATTAGATAGGTTTTTTGCGTTGCGCTAGAAGACGAGCTGCTAAGACTCCGCCGAGGAAACCAAATAAATGGCCCTCCCACGAAATGCCATTACTCACGGGCAAAACTCCCCAGATCAAGCTGCCGTAGAGAGTGCCCACTAGAAGTGAAAAGGCGATCCCTACCGCACTTTTTTCAAAGTAGCCCCGTAATAATAAAAAGCCAAAGTAGCCAAAAATTAAACCACTAGCCCCAATATGAATTGAGTTAGGGGAGCCAAATAACCACACGCCTAAGCCGCTCGCCAGAATTGTAATCAGACTGACGATGAAGAAGTCGCTGACTTCTCGGAGCATCACGAACCATCCCAACACTAGAAAAGGGATGGTATTGGCCATTAAATGTCCTAAGCCGCCATGTAGAAACGGTGCAAATAGGATGCCACGCAGGCCACTAATACTTCGAGGGCGAATGCCAAAGACGTTAAGTGCATTGCCTAAAACAAACGAATCAACAATTTCTAGCAACCAAATACAGATAATAAAGCCGCCCAGAATCAGAGTATGGTTTCTGAGTTCGCGGGCGATCGCCTTTCTGTCGTCATTCCTCATTGCTTTGCCTCAGCAGTGTCCCAATTGGGAAATTTGCGCCTTAAACCATCATGGTCTTGTTCTACAGTTCTAGCTTGCTGAGACTAATTTTTTCTAGAGTCCGCTTCAGGATTTATCAAGTAACTGCGATATTACCTGGATGGAGGTGCAGGTGTTGATAAGTCGCTTTGAGCTAATAGTGGGCCAATAGCCAATAGTGTAGGGCAACCACAAGAGATTGCCCTACAGTTTCCCGAGGCCCTTAAGCCATTACCATGCCACCATCGACATTCATCACTTGTCCGGTGATGTAGGCGGCGGCAGGGTCAGCGGCTAGAAACTTCACCAAGCCAGCGACTTCTTCTGGCTGTCCGTAGCGGCCTAGGGGGATAAACTTCAAAATTTCGTCTGTGTTGTTCAAGCCACTGGTCATATCGGTGGCAATGAAACCGGGAGCCACAGCATTAACCGTTACCCCTCGACTCGCTAATTCCTTGGCGACAGTCTTGGTAAAACCAATCACCCCAGCTTTAGCCGCACTGTAGTTTGCTTGGCCCGGATTGCCCATTTGTCCTGCCACAGACGTGATATTGACAATGCGGCCAGAGCGTTGCTTCAGCATAATTTTGCTGGCCGCTCTAGTGCAGAGAAACACACCAGTCAGGTTGAGATCGATTACAGATTGCCAGTCTTCTGGCTTCATCCGCAACAGTAAGGTATCGCGTGTAATTCCAGCATTGTTAACCAGAACATCAATGCGGCCCCACTTTTCCATCACAGCGCTGAACAAGGCATCGACCTGATCCGCTTTGGAGACATCGGCTTGTAGCGCAATCGCGTTACTGCCCATTGCAGTAATATCAGCCACAACTTGGTCCGCCGCAGTACTGGAACTGGCGTAGTTAACTACAACATTGGCTCCTTCAGCCGCAAGCGCCAACGCAATAGAGCGACCAATGCCTCTAGATGCTCCAGTGACGATCGCGACTTGTCCTGGCAATCGTTTCGATGCAGTCTCTTGCAACGCCTCCATACTTAATTCCTCTTTTCAAACTCAGTGGCCAATTGCTCAATCATCTTAGGCCATTTACGTCCCCACTCCGTTCCTTAACGAGTAGTCCTAAATTTGGTAATGATTCATTACCCGTGTACCACCACCCCTTAGCTGAGATACCCCTTAACCGAGGACAGATGAGCCACAAAAGATTTGCACTAGGATCAAAGCAATGATCAGCAACTGGGTTGTGTATTATGGCTACCAAAAAACAGTTCAGTAATTTTCAAGAATTGTTATCTGGTTCTGAGTTACCCACACTCGTAGATTTCTATGCGCCTTGGTGTGGTCCCTGCCAGGTCATGGGTCCGATTCTAGAGCAAGTGAATGCTCAAATGAAGGAGCAACTGCGCGTCGTAAAAATCAACACCGAAACCTACCCTGAATTAGCTTCGCAATACCAAATTCATGCACTGCCCACACTGGTCTTATTTAAGGGTGGGCAGCCGATCGATCGCATGGAAGGGGTGATGCAGGCGAAACAAATTGTGCAACGTTTACAGCCATTAGTTTCCGGAAAGTCTTAGGCAGGATGCGAGGGTTGCTAAAGTAGTCGCGATCGCCATATCTCTCCTGACTCTATGCACCCTCAAAACACCAAAGCTGAATTGCACCGCCTGCTTCAAGTTCGCAACGAGCATCCCGAAAAGGCATCTGAAATTGATGCTCAAATTCACACCATTTTTGCCGAAACTCACGCAATTTTGGTGCTGGATATGTCGGGCTTTTCTCGACTCACAATTCGGTATGGCATTACGCACTTCCTAGCCATGATCCATCGCTTGGGCGCGATCGCAAAGCCTCTAGTCGAACAGGACCGAGGGACTGTAATCAAACAAGAAGCTGATAACTTATTTGCGATTTTTCCGAATGTTGATGCTGCGGTGAGCGCGGCGGTGGATATCCTAAAAAGCCTAGCGGCTGTCAATTCTGGCCTACCAGATGCAATGGATTTGTACGCTAGCATTGGCATTGGCTACGGGGAAGTGTTGCTGGTAGCAGGAGCAGATCTGTACGGCAACGAAATGAACTTAGCTTCTAAGCTAGGGGAAGACCTGGCCCGAACTAATGAGATTTTACTCACGGAGTCGGCGTTTCAGCAGTTGCAATCCAGCACTTGGACTTGTGAAGCGATCAATCTTTCTGTGTCTGGGTTAGAGCTAATGGCCTATCAGGTGCAGTTCACCAAGTGATCCCAATTCTCTAACAACGATACAAACGATATCGGTAGCCTTCAGTGCGATGTTTGTGCTGTGGGTCGGCCACACAGCGCTCTGCCGACAGTAGGGAAGCCAAACTCGGTGTCTCGTCTGGATTAGGGAAGTTAAGCAACCATAGATCCAGCGGTCGAGGCAATTGGCTTAAAGTTTGCTGAAGTGCGATCGCACTGGATAATGGATTCTGATCTTGATGGGCCAGCAAAAAGAGCGGATTGGCTAATGCCCCTGTGGTCTGTTGGTGTTTTAGTTCCCAAGCCAGACCCATCAGCCTGCCTGTTTGTCCGTGAGTCGCATGGGCGATCGCAATCAAGGTAGGAGATTGAGCTGCCTGCTGGAGATGCTGCACCACTACATCAGGCCGATGCGTTTTTTGATAACCCCATCCTGTCGAAACGGTTAAGCCACTAAGCAGACCAACCAGCCAAATAACGAGCACCACCGTTTTACCGTTGGGTTGCCACCATTTCAAGAAACCACCCACTATTCTTGCTGTAGATGCCCTCGGTTGAGACCCGACAGACCCAGACCAAACAGCGGCGAGGCTTGCTCCCAACAAGGCAATGACGGCAGGAAAAAAAACAAAGTTGAAACGAAAGGCACTATTAATCTCGGTTTCTAAACCGTAAGCGATCGCAAAAAACAGGGCGATCGCACTCAGAACAAAGCCACCCAATACTTGCAGCGCTAATCGGCTCTGGAACTGCTGCCCTTGCTGCTTTAACCCTCGCCAAATTAAGGGCACTGACCAGACCAAAAAGAGCAGCATACCCAGGCCAGAAACAATCACGGCCACGGGATTCGGTGCTTGAACGGGTAAAAAGACCAACATGGTGATCCATCCCACCAAAGCCTGTAGCAGTGGATCGAACCAACCAAGTCCAGCCCGACTGCCGCTATAGATCCAATCAGTCAGCTGGTTGCCATAAACCCCTTGCCAAGCGGGCAGCCAAGCTACAATGCCAGCTATGGTGCCAGCGGCCACCGCATAAATTCGCCCCCAAAGTTTGAACGCTGGCCACTGAGACGTCTGCTCATGCTTCTTGAAGAGGCTTGCCCAAGCAGCCAAAAGCCAAAACCCTAGTAATACCAGAGCCTCGGCTAACAAAGTTAGAACAAAGAAGTAATGGGTTGCCATCCCTAGAGCATTGACTGCAACCCAACCCAGTCCAATTAGGACGGGTAAAGGTTTATGCGCCCGTAGCGATCGCACAGCGGCAACCAAGCAATTTAGTGAAGCGATTACCCACAACACAGCCAGCGTATAGTGACGCGCTTCTTGAGCCAGATAGATGCCATAAGGAGAAACAGCCATAACAGCGGCTGCCAAGTGCCCAACTAAGCGAGACTCAAACGCTAACCAGCCTAAGCCAAACATTGCGGGGATAGAGAGCGCTCCCAAGATAGCAGGTAGCGATCGCGCCGCCCAAATAGAGACCAAGCCTTCCTGGGACGGAAACCATTGCAGCCACCAATGAGCCAGCACAAAATAGAGCGGAGGATGGGTACTCTCCTGCATCAAATGCTCCAGTACCGCAGCAACTCCTGTTTGTGGTTCTAGCTGTAGAGGTTGCAGGAGCGTGTCTAGGGCGATCGCCTGATTTAGAGGAATCGTCCGAAAACTGTGCCCTAAGCTAAAGACCAAAGTGGCAAATTCATCAGTCCAGACTGATTTCAAGTCAAGGCAGAGGAAACGCAGCCCTAGGCCAATCACTAACCAAAACAACAGCAGTAGGAGATGCAGCCAGTGGCTGTGAAGCAAAGTTTTCAAGTGCCAGCACCCAAAGCAAGCGCTTTCCAGAATCAAAGGTCAGTCACCCAGATTATGAATTGCCACACCCAATTTCAGCAACTCGTCTGCGTGCTCTCCTTCAAGTCGATCAGTCTCTCACAAATTTAGGTTGAGCGCCTGTTTGCAAAACGCTTTTGCTGCCGCTGCCTATGTCTTATTTAACTTCTATTTAACTTCGGTGACTCGCCAGCTCAATTTCAGGTTGATCCAGAAGTTCCAGAACAGCACTACTGCGATCGCGATCGGCTTGGCAACATATGGGTTCACATGCAAAATATTGAACAAAAAGTTGACAATGAGGTTATTAAGAATCAGGCCCATCAAGCAAATCACATTAAACTTCAACAACCGTTTAGCTCTTTGTCGCCACCCTTGTTGGCGCTTGGAAATGTCACCAAAAGTCCAGGCATCATTCCAGAGAAAGTTATTAATAATCGCCAGCTCTACGGAGATGGTGTTGCTTCTAGTCAACCCCCACTGTAGCCCATCAAACAGCAGATAGAACACCGACATATCTATAAATAAGCCTGTTAGCCCCACAAAGCCAAAGCGGATAAATCGCCCAAACGGCGACAAGGCTAAACGTAAACGAACTAGATGACGAAGATATTCGACATACTGCTTCCAAGTCACCTTACTCTCACCGCTTTGGCGTTCCTGGAACACATAACCGACTTCGGCAACTCGGCCAATGTTGCCTCGGCCCAACACTTCAATCAAAATTTTGTAGCCTACAGGACTCAGCGTTTTTCCGGCGATCGCGCTACGCCGCACTAAGAAGTAGCCGCTCATTGGGTCTGAAACTCGACCAATCACCCCCGGTAAAATGATCAAGCCAATTAATTGAGCGCCACGCGATAGAAACCGCCGCACCACGCTCCAGCTACTCACGCCACCTCCTTCGACATGGCGGCTCGCTGTGGCCAAATCTGCCCCCTGCTGCGTCTCGGCGACCAACTGCAACAAAACTTCTGGAGGATGCTGGAGATCGCCATCGATGACCCCAAGCACTTCTCCTCTAGCAACTTGCCAGCCTCGAATCACAGCAGTGGAGAGTCCCCGTTCCTGCTGCCGTCGCATGACTCGGAGTTGCGGATATTGACTCACCATCTCCTGCGCAATTTTCCAGGTATAGTCTGGGCTATCGTCATCCACCACAATCAATTCGTAGTTACCTGGAAGCGCCTGATCCAGAAGCTTGCTCAGCAGCTCAATCATGGCTTCAATGTTCTCACTTTCATTGAAAGTGGGGATCACCAGGGATAAATAAACGCTAGAAGAAGGAGATGCTTCAGGAGCATCCAGTTGGAGGACAGGATCAACCTTGGGTTCACTAATTGTTAAGGAGCCAGAAGGTGGAGCTAAAAGGGGACGGGATGGGTCAGTACTCATCTAAGAAGCCTCAGGTTGCAGGAGAACGGGTATAAAGACGGACAGTCAAATCATCCAAAAGCATCGTGCCAGTTAAACGCTGAGTTTGGACTGGGTTGTAGTGCTGATCCAGCAGCTGTTGCACTTGCTGTTTTTCAGCTTCGGTGGTGCTAGGAGACCACACGGGTTTCGCACTCTCTAACCAGAGCACGCGATCGTATGCAGTTGGAGTTGAAGCCAAACAGTTAGATGCTGAGAATTCCTTACAGCTTTTTTCTGAAATACTTTGTCCCTCCAGAACCTTTTCTAGGGATGGTGCTAAATCACTGCTCTCTCTCGCTAATAGCGTCACAGGTGCTTCAGGAGGAATGTAGTATGCTAAACGCATTACATGTCCCCAGGCCTGAGAGTTCATCACAATTAAAGTAGATGTCGGATTGCTAGCCCCTGCCTGGGATGTAGCGGTGATGATCTCTGATAACTCATGAAACATCGAGCGCGGTCTGAGGGTAAAGTCGCCAACATTAATGCCGATATACAACAGCAAAACAGCTGCAGCTACCGATTGACGCCAGCTCACAGATGCCTGTTCCAAGCCCACTGCGAGCAACAGTAAACATCCGGGCAGGATGACAATCATACTCCTTCCCCAACCAAACCCCAAAGTAAACTTACCTGTGACAACGTCCAAACCCAGGGCTAGCAGTAAGGGGAAAATTCCTAAAATTAGAGCGACTCCTAAGGTTCGCCTTTCACTCTGCTTCCAGAGCCTGGGCACCGCGACTAACAGCAGCCCGATTACGGCTACACCCGCAGTTGTGATGATGGTTTGTGGCAGGCTAGTCACCCAGTCTCCCAAGAGCAGATGCGTGCCTAGGGTATTAACAACATCTCCTAAATGGGCGATCGCAGCTCCTAAAAAGCCCGCTGGAGCATCAAAGCGCCCTAAGTCTGCATTCCGCAGTTGCTGTCTAGTTCCCCACAGCACCCAAGGAACGGTCAACAACACACTCGATCCAAAGCGCAGCCCATGATGCCACCATCGCCGCCAGTCTAAATAGAGCACCACGACCGCCAGAGCTACTACCCAGTAGGCAAAAAGGTAAAACGTCATCAGTCCAGCCGTTACAGAACCAATGAAGATGAGGCTCCAAAGAATTTCTTGGGTCTTTTGGCCTTTTTGTTGAACATCGTTGGCTTTCTGCTGCTTGAAACCAATGATTTCTAGCAGAGCCCAGGCACTTAACACGGACCAGAGCACTAGCGGACCATACATCCGCACGTTAAGGGAGTGAAAGAGATAAAAAGGATTAGTCGCTAGGAGTGCCGCCAGGAGCAAGCCACCACGATGGCCTAACAGCACTCGTCCTAAACCATAGGAACTGGCGATTGCTCCCACGCTGAGTAAAGCCCCCAAGCTCCGCACTGCTACTACGCTGTCACCAAAGAGGCGGAGCCATACATGTTGAGCCAGGAAAAAGAGGGGGGGATGGGGCTCTCCGCCTGCAAGACCTTTCAGGAGGTTGACCACTGTTTTCACAACATCCTTGACTGTAGCTTCTGGTGGTAAGTCCAGTAAAGGAGTGTATTGGGCTAAGACAACAGGTAAATCCTTGGGTCCACGATAAGCAGTTTTTTGCCCAGTCGACAAAAGCAGTGACAAGACTTCGTCGTACCAAAACTCGCGGCTACCTAAGTTAATCAAGCGGAGCAAAACACCAATCGCGATCGCCAGGATCAGCAGAGTTTCTAGGGAAACAACAAACTTAAATCCAAGAACTTTAAAGTGCTTATACATAAGCTTGGGCTATCTATGCCTCATTTCAAACTTGGTTAGATGGAGCGTCTGCGTCGCTAGAACTCTGCATGATCGACACTTCATAGATGGGATACTTACCCAACTTACCCAAATCCGAGAACTGTAGCGTAAATCGCTGATTTGCTTGCGAAAACTTTAAATTATCCGGGCTAGTTTGAGGAGTATTGCAGTCGCGATGGGGGTAGCAAACATACAAAAACTTTTTATATCCCTGAGTTAACAGCGTTCCACCCAGATGCTTCACTGCTTGGCTGTCCTCAGTCAAGAAAAATGTTTTATCGGGTAAAGATGGAGCTAGGGCTTGAGCGACATACTCATGAGACATAGCAATCATTGGATCAGGTTGCGATCGCAGCCCCTTTACCGCAGGCAAAATTACTTGGTAATTCCGAGCTAAATCAACGGCTCCCAAATAACTGTTGATATACAGGCCAGTGGTCAAAAATACAGCAAATAATCCTAATAATGCCAACTGTAGGTTGCGTTGATAAGTTTGTAAAAGTAGCTTGAGCTGCATTGCTGCTAGTAAAGAAACGAGTGGCACCGTGATTAATAAAAAACGCGGCCCCCATTGTTTGCCACCTGCGCCTGCGGGCACGATCAGAGGCACTGCCAAGACAAACAAAGTGCTAATTAGCAAAATTACCTGCATTTTGCCAGTCAGTTTTAATTTACCGCTGACTAAGGCTAAGCAGACGTAGATTAATGAAAAGAAAACAATTGGGAAGTAATAGGACAGGCTAAATAGTAGTTGTTTGAAATTACTGAATGCCTCTGTTAGCCGTTCTTTTAGCGAGAACTCTTCGACAATTTGAACCGAATGGATTCCTAAAGGATGTTGGTAGATAAGCAAGTTAAGGCTGAAAAACAATGCCGTCGTTAAAAGCATGCTTACGGCAAAAGCAGCAGCTTTGTCTGAGATGATTTTGAAATCTTGTAGCGCTTTGATCTGAGTTGCACATAACCAAAAAAATATGATGCCAACCAAACACAAAAACTCAGGCCGAAACCATACAGATAAACCAATTAGACTACCGCTAACAACTGCATCTCTAGTAGAGAGACCTTCAGGTGGAACTAATGCTATAGCCAAACCTTGAAAGGCTAAGGCAACTGCTAAAGTATGTTCCCAGTACATGCCGCTATATAAAGAAAGTGGTGCAGCAAAAATCAGAAGCACTAGAGCGATCGCCGTAATTGTTCTACCCAGTTTCAATCGCCGACAAGCTGAATAAAAGCTCAACCATAAAGCCCAGGTGGCCAGCAGAGGAATGACATAAAGACCTCTAAACCCAAACAAAGCGTGAAAAGGCGCAGTAATCAGAGGAAATGTGAAAGGAAATGTAATAAAGTAACGGCTTTCTACGTTGTAGACAAAAGGAGGCCGAAAAGGATACAGCCCACCATCCCAAAGATTCTGTATCCAATTATTTGCTGGTAAGCGGAGATCAAAGTGGAGCTTTCCAGCGCTAAACTGCTGTGCCAATAAAGCTTTGAGTCCACCATCCCCGCTGTAAAAGACATCGTTGGGTACCAGAGCTTGCAGGCATAAAGAAAATAAAATACCGATAAAAATGATGGTGAGTGGGAGATTAAAGCGCAGGATTTTCATGGTTGCCTTACCTAAGGGGGCCTTAGCGTTAGGGTTCGGTTTGCTGGTAAATCAGAAAACTCATGTTTTGCGAAATAGAGCTGATCACACTGGGGTATCTATCGCTGGTAGACATAGCTAATCTCAGTTAGCAAGTTTGAGGTTCGTTAAAACTGCACCTTGACCGGAAAGGCAGGACTGGAATCACTTAGGCTGCTTTGCCGCTCAACATCTCTTTTCTCGGTCTTTATCGATGGATAGAGAACTTAGTGAATTTACGGCTGCTGTGCTAAGTACTTGTTTAATTGCTGGCTGGAAGTGCAATTTTGTTGTAGTGACAACAGCCGGAAAGGCGCGCTTCAGACAGGCTTCATGGTTCAGCCAAAAACCTAAGTACTTTTACTGCAACTTGAAAATTAAATAGAGATTTAACCCCAGCCAGGTGAGCTAATTAGCCACTAAAAGCCGTATTACTAGCTAGAGCAGGGCTTTTCCTAGCGATTTTAGGCTCAAGTGGGCGATCGCCAGGCTGAGAAGATATCCATCTCAGGCGATCGGCACTGCTTGATTAAGAAATGTTTACGTAATTACCGAGGATTCGTTATCTACTCTGAGCATGTATTTAGCAGAGTTAACTGTACTTTCGACCACAAAATTCGGTAACTATACAGAAACTTTATATTTCTTTCAAGCAAAATTTGATTTCTGGTTGAACTCAGATTGCCCCAAAATGCTGGTTTTGGGGGACTCACTGAGGCAATATCTCACTCTTTAGGAGTATGAAAAAATTTTTTTTTGATAAATCTAATCTAAAAGACTGGCGATCGCTAGTTTTGGTATGCCAGTATCTGCACGTAAGTTCAGTATCTACTTAGAGAAGCAACTTAGGTCTTGTTCACTGTAGGGCTTAAGTAAATTCCCATAATAAAAAGCTTAAAATCCCAACTTTGGCCAGAGCGTAACCGAGGAACTCCCTAGAGTTGGTTTCTATCCTTGCGGAGTCTAGAGATGACCCAATGTCTTTCTCAACCCACTGTTGAGTTTTCTACACTAATCGAGTTATTGCGTTGGCGATCGCAACAACAGCCCGAAAGCCACGCTTACACATTTTTGGTTGATGGCAAAACGGCAGGACCTACCCTCACCTATGCCGAACTGGATCGTCAAGCCCGCGCCATCGGAGCGTTGCTGCAACAATACCAAGCTCAAGGAGAACGAGCTTTACTGCTCTATCCTCAAGGATTGGAAGTAATCGCAGCCTTCTGTGGGTGTCTCTACGCCGGAGTGATTGCTATCCCGGTACCGCCTCCAGATGGCAGTCGTCTGAAGCGGACATTGCCTCGGTTACGAGCGATCGTCAAAGATGCTCAAGCTTCGGTTGTGCTGACCACCAGCCGTATCTTCGATATCTTGGCCAATGCAGGATTGGAATTTCCTGAGTTTCAAAGTATGCGGTGGATCGACACCGAGCAGGTAGATCTCACCTTGGCAGAGCAGTGGCAAGACCCCAACGTGAACAGCAACACGTTGGCTTATCTGCAATATACTTCTGGCTCGACTTCTACACCCAAAGGGGTGATGATCAGCCACAAAAATCTCATGTTTCACTCGGCATATCTGCAAAGAGCTTGTGGATATACTCCAGAGAGCGTGACCGTCACTTGGATGCCTTACTTCCATGATTACGGTTTGGTGGAAGGGTTAACTCAGCCGCTCTACAACGGCACGCCTTGTTATGTGATGTCGCCGTTTGCCTTTATTAAACAGCCCGTCCGATGGTTGCAAGCTATCTCACGGTATGGAGCCACCCATAGCCAAGGCCCCAACTTTGCCTACGACCAATGTGTCCGGCGAGTCACTCCCGCTCAACTAGAAACGCTAGACCTCAGCAGTTGGCAAGGAGCAGGCAACGCTGCCGAACCGATTAACCCGAGGGTCATGGAAAGCTTTTATGAAACATTTGCTCCTTGCGGTTTTCAGTGGCATGCGTTTGCGCCCGCTTACGGACTAGCCGAAGCCACTTTGCTTGTCTCTACCAGCCCCGTCCGCACTTCGCCTGTCATCTGTACGGTTGAGGCTGCCGCGATCGAGAAAAATCGCATCGTGCTGGTACCGCCGACCCAAACAGAAGGAGTCCGGACGATCGCCAGTTGTGGGCGTTTAGTCTGTGAGACTCAAGTGGCGATCGCCAACCCTCAAACTCTAACTCGTTGTGCAGCGGACGAAGTCGGCGAAATCTGGGTCTCAGATCCCGGTGTTGCTCAAGGCTACTGGCAACGTCCCGACGAAACCAAAGCGACCTTCCAGGCTTACTTGCAGGACACCGAAGAAGGCCCCTTCCTCCGCACCGGCGACTTAGGGTTTATGCAAAATGGGGAGTTATTCATCACGGGTCGCATCAAAGACCTGATCATCATCCGAGGCACAAATCACTATCCCCAAGACATTGAGTGGACAGTGCAAGAAGTGAGCCCAGCTCTGCGCCCTGACTACGGTGCAGCCTTCTCCGTCGAGCTTGAGGGAGAAGAACGGCTGGTTGTAGTGCAAGAAGTTGAGCGGCAAGCTCAAAACCTGGATGCCGATGAGGTGATCAGTGAGATTCGACAGGCGATCGCTGAGCAACATGAGCTGCAAGTTTATGCGGTTGTCCTCGTTAAACCAGGCAATATTCTCAAAACTTCCAGTGGCAAGATTCAGCGCCAAGCTTGTCGGTCTAGCTTCTTGGCTGGAGAACTAGAAGTCTTAGCAGACTGGAGCGAGAATCCCCAAATTCGGTCTAACTTCCGCCATTTGCAAGGAGATGTCAACTCTCTCCTTCAGCGCATCCAAACCACTCACTAAACCCTGGCTACGGCTCTACTGTAGCCTCTGCTCACATTGCGATCGCTCCAAGGAGAATGTCATGCATTCACTCAAACAATACTGGGTCGCGGAAGCCCTGGAACGAGATCTCGGAGATCCTGGCAATCCAGATAGCGTGATGTCTTTTCAACAGGTTGTAGCGCTAGACGAGCAAGAAGAATTTCCTGAAGCTCTGCTCAACTGGCTCTACAACTGGAAGTTGAATCATTACTACATCCCAACCGAATGCGGCGGCGAGTTCACCTCCTTTGAGGAGTTTGTCGCCTTTGTTCGAGTTATGTCTCGGCGGGATCTGACGACTGCCATCAGCTTCACTACCTTGTTCTGGTCTTATCTAGTTTGGATGGCAGGCACCGATGAACAAAAACAACGCTTAGCCAGCTTTATCAAAGACCATAATGGCGCGATGTGCCTCGCCTACTCAGAACGCGCCCACGGCAGTGATTTGGTCGGCAGTGATGTGCGAGCTACCAAGGTTCCAGGCGGCTATCTGCTGAATGGGGAGAAGTGGCCGATTAACCGAGCCACGATCTCTGGGGTCTCCTTTGTCCTGGCTAAAACCGATGAATCCGGTGGAGCCCGCAGCTTATCGCTCTTCATGGTGGAGAAAAAACAACTCGATCCCAACTCCTACTACAACCTGCCCAAAATCCTGACTCACGGGATTCGTGGATCGGATATGAGCGGCATTGGCTTCAAGGATTGTTTTATCCCAGAATCCAGCCGGATTGGAGCCGAGGGAGCGGGTCTAGAGTGGGCGCTGAAAGGATTCCAGGTAACTCGGACTCTCTGTGCTGCTTTCTCCCAGGGAGCCGTAGATACCGCCCTGAGAACCACACTCAACTTTGCTTTGAACCGCCAGCTTTACGGCAAAACAGTCTTTGACATGCCACAGCCTCGGCGAACTCTAGTGGATGCTTTTCTAGATATCTTGATCTGCGATTGCGCCACCATCGGTGCTGCTAGAGGCTTCCATGTGGTGCCTGAGCAGTTTAGTGTTTGGTCAGCCGTCGTGAAGTACTTCGTCACCACCCAGCTAGAGGGCATGGTGGCAGATATCTCAGTGGTGCTGGGGGCGCGCTACTACATGCGGGATGCACATGATTGGGGCATCTTCCAAAAAGTGGTGAGAGACAACGCCATCATTAGCGTCTTTGACGGCAGTACGGTCGTGAACTTACATGCCCTGCTGCTGCAATTACGCCAATTGGCAAAACAGCGATCGCGTCAACGTGGAAAAAACGTAGAAGCATTGCAATCCCGTCTTGCTGCTTGTTTCTCCTTAGATCAACCAGTGCCTACCTTTGACGGTCGCAAACTGGAGTTGTTTAGTCGGGGTGTAGATGATGTCTTACAAGGTCTGGAGCTAGCGCTGACACAACTGCAAACCTTAGAGACAGATGCAAATCTCACACCAGCGGTATTAGAGCAAATCGGAGGTTTCACGCATCTCCTTTTAGAGGAACTCAGCACTCTCGATCACAGCTTGGAGCATTCTACGTTTGAGTTTGGGCATGACCAATCGCCAGAACTATTTGACCTAGCAAAACAGTATTGCGCCTTACATGCAGGTGCCGCTTGTGTGCAGATGTGGCTCCACAACCGCCATCATCTCGGTGCCTTTTTTGCCCAGGGAGAATGGCTAGCGCTTTGTCTCAGACGCTTGGCGCTGAAGTTCCGCCCTGCTCACAGTCTTGCTTCTCGGATTAACGACGAAGCGATCGCTCAAGAGCTACTACGGCTCTACCAAGAAGACAAACTCTTCTCTATTGTTCCTTTTCAGTTAGCAACATCTAAAGTACAAGGGGATCAAACCAATGCAACTTCAGAACTCCAGCTACAAGCCTAGCGAAGTTTTGAGCCCAATTGATGCAGGCACCAGCCAGGCGATTGAGGCTTCTCCGGTCGAAGCAATTCAACAGTGGCTAGTCAGCCAATTGGCCAAGCAGCTATCTCTTGATCCCAAAAACATTAAGGTGCAAGAGCCGCTTACTCGTTATGGTCTCGACTCTATTGATGCAGTAACTCTGGTAGGAGAGCTAGAAGACTGGCTTGAACTAGAACTTCCTTCTACTCTCTTGTGGGATTACCCCACGGTTGAGAAGGCCGCGAACTTCTTAGTGCAAGAGTTTGACATTGCTGCCGCACTGAGCGGCGCTAAAGCTGAGCCAGCCCTCAATGCTCCCGCAGAGAAGGCGGAGAAATCTTCTGGTTGGGGTGGCTTATGGAATCGCATTAGTGGTAGCTAGTTGACGACCTGAGAGCCTAAATGTGTGGCTGATGTAAAACCAAGCGGGATTTTTAAGGCTTTCTCAGATTCTACTGATCAATCTCTGAATCAAGCTTGGTCAAGGTTTGGAACGGATGAATTGCAGCTTGGGGAGGATGGGTTAATTGAACTTCTCAGAGTTCTCCTTCTGGTGGGTATTACTGCTCTTTAGTATTCCTTTTTTCACGGTTCGCTGGATTGGCCAATACTTCAACCTCTGGCGAGGTTCTTTTGACAGTGTTGGCTTAGCAGCGATGTCATTGTTCCTGTTTGTCAATGCCTCGCGCTCTAGCTTTATCATCTTTGCCTGCGAACTTATTTTTAACTACATCCTGGTACGGCTGATGCTGCGTCGCCAAGGATGGGAAGCCAAGATGATCGCTACTAGCTTAGTTGCGATCGATATTGCCATCCTTGCTTACTTCAAGTACCTCAACTTCTTTGTAGAGGATGTCCTAGGGCTGCTATTACCGGGGGTTGCTACTAGTTGGCAGGCGCAAGGTGGAATCCCAGGCATGGGGGCGATTCCACCGGGTCTCTCCTTCTATACCTTTCAGATGGTTGCCTTTGTGGTTGACTCTTTTACCAGCAAGAAGAAGCGCCCCATTGGAATCGTTGATTATGTCAACTTTGTCTCCTTCTTTCCCCAAGTTGTTGCAGGTCCGATTGAACGCCGAGCCGATTTCTTCCCCCAAATTGAAGCGTTTCGCTTTAAATTCACGCTGGATAACTTTGAGGCAGGTCTACGTTGGCTCTCCCTTGGCCTATTCATGAAATTTGTCCTTGCCGATAACATCTCTCCCTATATTGACTTGGAAGAGACAGGTAATGCTTGGCTAGTCTGGTTTTCGGCTTATCTCTTTACTTTAAGAATTTATTTTGACTTCGCTGGCTACAGCTTTATGGCCTTGGGTCTGGCCAAGTTTGTAGGAGTCAAGCTCACTACCAATTTCCTGGCTCCTTACACCTCCCAAAGCATTAACGAATTCTGGCGACGCTGGCATGTCACTCTTAGCACTTGGTTCCGAGATTATGTGTTTCTACCCCTGATGGGTTCTAGGAAACAGTGGGCACCTTTCTTTTTGTTTCTGACTTTTACTCTCTCGGGATTTTGGCACGGTGCCGCCTGGAACTTTATCCTTTGGGGTGCTTATCACGGTCTACTATTGTTAGTCCTGCGCTATGCGGGGCGGCCTTTTTACAGCTTTGTCGGTCAGCGGTTGTTCATGCCTCAGTTCATTTCCTGGATCTTGACCTTTGGCTCAGTCATCTTGGGATGTCTGTTTTTCATGGAGACCAATGTGCATCGTTTAGCCACCAAGCTACAAACTCTGGTCAGTCCAGGAGCGTACTCTTTTGCCAACATTGGCAGTGCTTTTAGTTCTTTCAGCGGTAATGAAGCCACCGTCTTGGCCTTAACCCTGGGACTCGCAACTTTAGTGTTGTTACTTGAACATATAGCAGTTTGGCAAAAACGTGAGTCTGAATATGACTTGCTCACTTCTCCTTGGGTCTCACGAGCCTTACTCGCTTTGACGGTTCTACTGGCTGCCAATACTCCCTCGCAGTTTATCTACTTTGAGTTCTAATGCGGAAACTTCTAAACCTCACCAGTTGGGTTGCGATCGCAGGTTTAGCCTGGACGGCTGGCTACATCTACAACGCCCGCTATGGCGGTGAACTGAGCTGGCTACGCATCATGTATGAGCAAAAGATGGCCTTAGCTGATCAAGTGCAGGGACCCAAGCGAGTCTTGATCTTAGGTGGCTCGGGGGCGCACTACACAGTTGATGCTGGGGTGATGCAGCAAGAGTTAGGAAGACCCGTGCTGAATCTGGGCTTAGATGGCCCGATTGGTTTAGATGTGATTCTCCCCAGCGTCAAGGATAAGATTCGTCCCGGAGATGTGGTGCTGCTAATCCCAGAATACTTACTGCTACTAGATGAGGATGGCTTTGGCGATCGCTCTGGTCAGTTTGGCATCGCGATCGGTAAGCCTGGGTTAGGCAGGATTCCTACTCAGCAGCTGGCTCAAGACACGTTGATGGTGGGCGCTCCAACTTTGCGAGCTTTGACCAAATCCTCTCTAGATGTGGTGGAGAAGGGCAAGCTAACAGGTTACTACTCTGACCCGATTACCCAGAATGGCGACCCGACGGTGTTGAAGCAGCGCACCAAGTCTAAGTGGTGGCAGATGAAAATCAAGGCTCCCATCTCTGACTACGCCTATCAGCGCATTGTGCAGTTTCGCGAAGAAGTAGAAGCCAAAGGAGCCACTTTAGTCTTGGGACTACCTTGGCTATATGCCAGTGATGACCCACAAACGATTGAGAATGTGCAGAAAACCGCGACTAAACTAGCGACGATCGCACCGCTGCTTCACGACCCAACTTCCTTCAATCTCAAAACAGACTCTAGCTTTTTTGCCGATACCCATTACCACCTCAACCAACCTGCTAGAAGAATACGCTCGGTCGAGCTAGCCCAACAATTTAAGCAAGTGATGGGAGATCAAATTGCATCATCACCGATCAATCAACCTTCGCAATAGCGATCGCCCTTTGCAACAGAGCTAAGAATAATCCGTTCTGCTCCCTCAGGCTGTCAGCGCTGCTAACCCTATTGGTGGAAAAGATGATGTACTGCAAAAAAAATAGGCTTGCAGATCAACCTGGAACCCCTTCCGTTTTGCGTCCGGGTCGAGGTCCGGTACAAATTTGTATTTTGGGAGGAGGATTTGGGGGACTCTATACAGCCTTATATTTGCAGCGCACCCTAGGATCGCAGTTAAAAAACTATCAAATCACTCTGGTTGAACCGAAAGATCATTTTCTATTTACGCCGCTGCTTTATGAGTTGGTGACAGGTGAACTACAGGCTTGGGAAATTGCACCGACCTATCGACAACTGCTGGCACATAACAAGATTGAATTTTGCCAGGAAGCCGTTTCTAGCATTGATTTAACAGCTCGTTATGTTTATCTCTGTAATGGTGACTCTCTCACCTATGATTATCTAGTTTTGGCGGTAGGCGGAGAAACTTGCTTAGGTAGCATCCCTGGCGCTGTAGAACATGCTGCTCCTTTTCGCTCCTTGGCGGATGCTGTGCATTTAAAGGAGAGATTGCGGTTTCTGGAAGCATCCAGGCAACATCACATCCGAGTTACGGTGGTGGGAGGAGGGCCGAATGGCGTAGAACTCGCTTGTAAACTAGCCGATCGCCTCAAGACTAGAGGCCAGGTGCGGCTGATTGAGCGGGGCGATCGCATCCTCAAAACTTTTTCAGGTGCTAGTCGAGCAGCAGCTTACAAAGCCTTACGACAACGAGGGATACAGGTTGAGCTAAACACTGGCATTGAGGCGATCGCGGCCAACCACATCACGTTAACCCAGCAAAAGCAAACCCACACGATAGATACAGATTTAGTTTTGTGGACTGCTGGCACCCAAACGCTCGATTGGGTCCGGAATCTCCCTTGCCAACAAAATACCCAAGGGCAACTGCTGACGTTACCCACGCTGCAACTTGTAGATCATCCAGAGGTATTTGCGCTGGGAGATTTAGCCGCGATTCAAGATGCGGGAAGACCGCTGGTTCCGGCGACTGCTCAAGCCGCTTACCAACAAGCCAGTTGTGCTGCTCGTAATCTCCGGGCTGTGATGACAGAGAAGCCACTGCTTTCATTTCGCTATCTGCATTTAGGAGAGATGTTAACGCTGGGTACCAACGCCGCTGTGGTCTGTAGCTTTGGTCTCACCTTACAAGGCGCGATCGCCTGTGTAATGCGCCATTGGATTTATCTCCAACGCATGCCAACGGTGCGCCATCGTTTGCGAGTCATGGGGCATTGGCTGGCGAGTGGTCTCCTGCGCTGGTTGCCCACCCCAACTCGACAGCCTGTGCGCCAAGCTTGGCAGCGATTAACCAGGCGATCGCGACGCACGGTCACTAATTATCCTCGACGTTTGCCCTACTAAAAATAACAACGAGATCTCCGCGAACTTAACAAAAGATTTTTCTGAGGTTGAAGTATGGTGGCTGAGGCGCAAAAACCCAAATCTTTAATCAAAACCAGGAGCAAGCTAGAAGAACTGTTTGGCTTAGACCTGCGTTCCTTAGCTCTCTTTCGCATCGGCATCGCCCTACTGCTACTCACAGATTTGTTCATTCGTTCGGGAGATCTAGTAGCTCACTACACCGATGCAGGTGTGTTGCCGCGATCGCTCTTAACAGAGGAATTATGGAAACCAGGGTATTGGTCCATTCATACCATCAGCGGTCAGCCCCTCGTCCAAGCCTTGATCTTCTTGCTGGCTGGCTGCATGGCTTTAGCGCTCTTGGTGGGCTACCAAACTCGCCTCGCTGCGATCGCCTCCTGGGCCTTGGTCGTCTCCCTCCATAACCGCAATCCAGCGCTAATCTTCGCGGCTGATGATGTGTTGCGAGCGCTGTTATTTTGGTGCATGTTTCTACCGCTGGGAGCCTACTACTCCATTGAGCGCGCCCTCAACACTTCTCCCAAGCCACTACCTAAGCGCATCCTTTCGGGAGCCACCTTAGCGCTCACTCTGCAAATCTGCTTTGTCTATTGGTTTTCTGCCGCCTTCAAAACCACTAGCCCGATTTGGTGGCCGCAAGGAAACGCAGTTTACTATGCCTTGAGCTTTGACCAGTATGCAACTCATTTTGGTCAATTTCTGCTCAAGTTCCCACCTTTACTCACTTTTTTCACCTTAAGCACACTCTGGCTGGAGTGGATTGGGCCGTTATTTCTCTTCGTGCCGTTCCGCACAACTTGGTTCCGCTGCGTCACCATTCTCACGTTTATCTCGCTGCACATCGGTTTTGGTCTCAGCCTTCAGATTGGCATCTTTCCGGTTCTGAGTATCTTTTGCTGGCTGGTGTTTATTCCTAGTGAAGTTTGGGATAGTTGGGGTAAACGCCTGTATACGCCAGAGCGAGCAGGGTTACGGATCTATTACGACAGTGAATGTGGCTTCTGCAAAAAAGTTGTTCATCTCCTCCGCACCTTTCTCCTGTTACCCAATATCCCCTTACTGATGGCACAGGAAGATCCCAGCATCTTTGCAGATATGCAAACCTACAATTCCTGGGTGGTTGTGGATTGGCAAGAACGTAGACATTACAAGTTTGAAGCGATCGCCTATATTTGCTCTCTATCTCCTGTATTCAAGTTCCTGACCCCGGTACTACGATGGCGACCCGTGATGTCAGTTGGCACTAAATTCTACGAAACTGTTGCCTCCAATCGCCGCACGGCTGGGAAGTTTACCAAACCCCTCAAGTTCCGCCCGATAGAGGTGCGATCGCCCCGTCCGCTGAATCTGATCACGCTGTTGCTGTTTGCCTATACCTTTATCTGGAATCTACGCAGCTTTGCTCCCGAAGTCTTTAACCGGAGAACACTCAACTCTGTAGATTGGATTAGCCGCGTCACTCGTCTCGATCAATCGTGGAGTATTTTTGCCCCTTCTCCCCCCAGAGATGATGGTTGGTATGTGATTCCCGGTCAGCTTGCGGATGGCACACAAGTTGATTTGCTGAAAGATGGCACCACTGTTTCTTATGAAAAACCGACTGTGCAGACGCGCAACGCCATCTATCACAACATGCAATGGCGTACCTATTTCATTAATCTGAATCGAGGTATCGGCAAGAAACTATATCCCTACTATGGCGAGTATCTCTGTCGTCGTTGGAATGCCCGCCATCAAGGGCTGAAGCAACTAAAAAACTTTGAAATCCACTTTATAAACGAGAAAACCGTTCCTCGTGGTCAACCCCAACCAGTCGATCAAAAAACAACTTGGCAACAGTCCTGTTCGTAGCCCCACGAATCATTCACATTTAAGGACATCCGCTCATGCTGCAACAGTTTCCTACTATTCAGCCCACAGCTCGCCTGACATCTAGTGTGGCGGTCTTAGTTCCTTGTCATAACGAAGCGTTGACGATCGCCCAAGTGGTTGCGGATTTCCAGGCATCGCTGCCAGAAGCCAAAATCTACGTTTATGATAATCGCTCAGTAGATGATACAGCCGCGATCGCAGATGCAGCAGGCGCGATCGTGCGTTATGAGCCGATTCCTGGCAAAGGTAATGTGGTTCGGCGGATGTTTGCTGACATTGAAGCCGACATCTATGTGATCGTAGATGGCGACAACACCTACGAAGCTGGAGCCGTCAGGCATCTCGTTGCTCGCTTACTGGAGCATCAATTAGATATGGTGGTGGGCATGCGCCGGAGTACCCCTAGCGAACTAGCCGCCTATCGGCTCGGGCATCGGGGTGGCAATCTGATGTTGACCTATTTTGTCCGGATGCTATTCGGTGCTCGATTTTCCGACATGCTTTCGGGATATCGGGTTTTCTCGCGGCGGTTTGTCAAATCCTTCCCGGCACTATCCAATGGTTTTGAAATTGAAACTGAATTCACCATTCATGCCCTAGAGCTAAAAATGCCTTTTGCGGAAGAACCGACTTGGTATAAATCTCGGCCTCCTGGTTCTACCAGCAAGCTGAAAACTTTTAGTGATGGTTGGCGAATTGTTGGGACTGCTTTACTGCTGTTTAAGGAGATACGACCGCTCCTATTTTTCAGTCTAATTTTTCTCCTTTTAGCCCTCACGTCGATTAGTTTGAGTATTCCAATTCTGTCCACCTTCTTAGCAACAGGATTAGTGCCGCGATTTCCGACAGCCATCCTCTCCGCCTCGGTTATGCTGCTGGCTTTTCTGAGCCTGACCTGTGGCATGGTCTTGGACTCCGTAGCAAGAGGACGACGGGAAGCCAAGCGCATGGTTTATTTATCCTATCCAGCCCCAGGCACCTCTGAGTTGATCCATCAGTAAGGCGAGATTAAACCTGGCACAGATTTACAACATCACAGCCAGAACTCAAAACTTAACTGCATCATCCACTACATCAAAGTTCTAGCCCCCTGAGATCTACTGGAGCGCACCAACATGCAACGGCTCAGCCCACTCGGCAAGCTCACTAAGGCCAAAGATACGCCACCAAGATTGGCTGGAAAAACTGCCGTCAAGACCATCCTGACGATCGCGCTGATTGCTTCGCTCTGGGCGATCGCTGTCACCTCAGACACGATAGGGCTAGACACAGATTTGCGGCTACAAATGGCTCATGCTTGGTGGACCGGAACGGAAGAAGTTATTATCACGCCGGATATGACGCCCAAGGTCAGAGGCGATATCCGGTTTGGTGTCATGGGCGCAGGTGGAAAGCGGTATATCGCCTATGAAGTGGGGCAGTCAATGTTGATGTTGCCTGGAGACTGGGTGGGCACTCAACTGCATCGGCTGTTTCCTGCGATCGATTCCTTCCAGTGGCGTACTTTAGCCGTTAACTTTCTAATCTTTATTCCCCTGAATGCCGCCGCTGTTGTGGCCTGTTTCTGGCTGCTGCGTTTATTTAACTTTGACGAGCAAGTGGCTGGGCTGACCAGTGCCACACTGTTCCTCGCGACTACAGTACTGCATTACGCCCAAATCCCCCAACACAACAATCAGTTGTTGCTGTTGGTGACGCTCGGATACGCTGCTGCTTTGGCTTATATACACCATCGACAACGTTACTTTGTGCTTCTGAGTGGTCTAGCTTTAGGCGCAGCCTTACTGATTCGCTCTACCAGCACTTTACACGTCGTCACCGTCTTACTCTTTTTAGCCAGTTGTGAGTTTTACCAAAGCCGTAATCTTACTAAAACTGCACAAGCTGTCTGCTTCTGGTTTGTGGGCTTTTTACCCTTAGCCCTGCTGAGCCGCATCCTAGACTACTGGCGGTATGGTAACTTTTGGGCGACTGGTAAATTTGTCGAGCAACAACAACTTACGACCGATCCTGTATGGCAGGGCTTGCCAGATTTACCAGCTAATTATCCGTTAATCAATCATCCCTCCATCGGTATTTTGGGGGCGCTGTTCTCTCCCGCTAAAAGCATTTTTCTCTATGACCCACTCCTCATTCCCTGTCTGATTTTAGGGGTCGTTCTATGGCGCAAACTACATCCATTTCTCAAGTTTTACTTAGTTGCTGGCGTAATTAACTTAGGGCTGCATCTCCTGGCTTACAGTCGCTTTGTATTTTGGCATGGAGATGCCGCCTGGGGAGCGAGATATCACGTCACCTCTGTTCATCTTCTGCTCATTCCCCTGCTGGCCCTGTTTATTCAGCGCTTACTTTATAGCCGAAAACTCACAGCTTGGGTGATGCGGGGTTTGATTGTTTTGGCGATCGCAATTCAACTTACTTCAGTGGCGATGCCCAGACAAATGGAGGAAACCCAAACTCTAGTTGGCGCACCAGGCTCACGTCTCCAGTTCCGTTTGGGCCAACGGGCGATTAATATTGCCTGCTTAGCCAATAGCTCTATCTCCGATCGCTGTCCAAGCCAACTACCGCCAAAAATCAGTGATCACCTGAAGGAATATAACGTAATCAGCCTTCTGCCCTTTAGCTTCAGTCAGCAAGCCAAAACTCAGCCAACGCTAGCACCGATCGCTAAGACTTTATGGGTGATCTGGGGAGTTGTGGTAGCGATCGCGATCGTTAGTACAGTCTTGTATCTTCGGCCTCTGTTCGTTCCAGTTGCTTAAATCATCTTCAGTTCACAGGGTTAACTTCTACATCAACACCTAAATCACTCATAACTTTTGAGCTAGCAATGAGACTTAAAAAACTGCTCCTCACGCACACAGCCAATCCAACCGAATTAGCTGGAAAAATTCTCATTCTTCTAGCGATCGGTTTTGGCTTCTTTAGCCGAGTGGTGAGTGTGTTTCAGTACAACACTTTTGATGTAGGATTCTCTCCCGATCAAGTTCGAGATGCCAATATCTACATGCAAATGTGGCGAGGAGTTTGGCCAAGTTTAGGGCCAGCCTCTTCAATTGGCGGTTATAATACGTTGCCACTTTATTATTATTTGGTATTTCCGTTTACCATCTTTGGACCTGAGCCAGTTTTTCAAGCCTTACCTAATGCTTTATTTTCTTTTTTATCAATTCCATTTCTAATCTATTTGGTCTATCAACTTTTAGAAAATCTAACTCCGGCAAAACGATTGTTTTTGGCAGGCTTAGCAGGATTCTGGTATAGCAGCTTATTTGTTGACATTTACTTAAGCACCTATGAATGGAACCCTAGTCCAATTCCGTTCTTTTTAGTTTGTTTTGCACTACTCTACCAATTTCAGCTAGAAAATAACGCTTCTACGAAGCTTCAAATACTTTCTTGGGCAGCTTATGGCGTGGTTTTAGCGATTCTGGCTAGTCTTCACTCCAGCACCATGTTTGTGATGCCTGTCGTTTTCATTGCCAGCTCTATTTTATTTATTGCTAAAAATCGGAAGCGATCGCGTCAGTGCTTACTGCCCCTTATTTCCGTTATATCAGCAATCATTGGTTTGTTGCCTTACTGGAAAGGTGAAGTCAGCCGTGGCTGGGTGAATACCAAGGAAATCCTTCTCACTGTCTTCAATTCCAACCGAGAAGTCCAAGCTTATACACCCTGGGAGAAAATTGGTAGAATTCTGTTCAACTATGCAGAATTGGGCAGACAAGCTTATTTTCTAAATGCTTCTTGGCTCTTTACAATTATTGCCGTTACATTTTTGTTTTTAGTTCTAATCCTAGGTAGCTTTAAGTTTAGAGGAAACAAAACTATCTTTGCTTTTTTAGCCTTCACCTGGTTGGTCTATTTCTACGCCGCTTCTAACCATACGGGTGTGTATCCTATCCACTTTAAAATGCCAATTTTATTTAGTCCGATTATCTTTACTGTTCTCAGCCTTGCAGCATTTGGCACTAATTCCCAACCAAAAACCCTGGTTGACAATATTACGATTTTCTCTTTGCTATTAGGCATCGTGGTTTCAATTGGCATTAATCTCAACATGGACTATGAGTATATGTCTGGCAAGTATGGAGCCAGGCGGGTGATTACTACTCAAGAAATGGTGGAAGTGCTGAATCAAATACCAGCAGGTTCTACGATTTGCGATCGCAACATCAGAGGATGGCGAAAAGTGAATCATCCATACCGTTACCTTGACAAATACATCACCAAGAAATCGTTTACGATCGCCGCTGAGTGTCAACCAGGCAGTTACGCTCTACATTCCAAGTTTTACTACCAGTTTTTAGAAGATAATTTGTGGCCTGCGCTTAAGGTTGCGCCGACTAAACCCTTTTCAGGAAATGCAACGCTGCTTTGGGAAACACCCACGACTTCTGTGTATCGTTTTCAGTAAATTCTTCACAATTTCAACTCCCGAATTTTCAAGTGGGGCAGCAGCCTCTAAAATCGGGAGATGACGAATCAGCATCCTCTTTCAGCAATTTCTGCTTGTGCTTGGCAACGGCCTATTGGTCTAGGTTGGGACAAGCCTTACACCGTTCGCTACCCTAGCAATTTAGATGATGGTCCCTGGCATGGCATGCCTTTAGGCGGCTTTGGGGCTGGGTGTATCGGTCGTTCCTCGCGGGGAGACTTCAATCTCTGGCACATCGACGGCGGAGAACACGTTTTTCAATCGATTCCAGCCTGCCAGTTTAGTGTTTTCGAGCAAGTTGGCACAGCAACTCCTCAAGCTTACGCCCTCTGCACCGAACCCCCAACAGACGGTAGCCTCAGCGAGTGGCAATGGTACCCCCAACAATCTGGCACCTATCACGTGCTCTATCCCAGAAGTTGGTTCGTCTACTCTGGTGTGTTTCAAGCCGAACTCACCTGTCAGCAGTTCTCACCAATTTGGGCGCACAACTACCAGGAAGCCAGTTATCCGATCGCAGTTTTTGAATGGACTGCCCATAATCCCACTGATCAACCAATCACTCTCAGCATCATGCTGACCTGGCAAAATATGGCGGGTTGGTTTACTAACGCCAACAAGTCACCGGATATCCAGGTGCGAGATGATGGCAGCCCCGTGTATGAGTACCAGCCGCGCTTAGGCGAGAGCCAGGGCAACTTCAATCAGTGGGTGGTAGATCGTCATCGAGTGGGGTGCTTGCTAGATCGTGCAGGTCGAGACCCTAACGCCAACCCGCAGGAAGGAGAGGGGCAGTGGGCGATCGCTTCTCTCGCACCTCCTTACACCTCGGAAGTGTTTTACCACACCCGCTGGAACCCCGTGGGCGACGGAGCTGACGTTTGGCAGACCTTTGCCCAAGACGGTTCTTTGGCAGACTGTAGCGACGAAACCCCAGCGGCAGCAGGAGAGCAAGTCGGTGCAGCGATCGCCATCCGGTTTACCCTTGCCCCAGGTGAGTCGCGCCAGATTCCCTTTGTGTTGGCCTGGGACTTCCCTGTGACTGAATTTGCTGCTGGCGTGGAGTACTACCGCCGTTATACTGATTTCTTTGGTCGCAGTGGGCAAAATGCCTGGTCAATGGCTCGGACTGCGCTCAAGCACTACGAAGACTGGAACGCCAAAATTCAAGCGTGGCAGCAACCGATTCTAGAGCGAGCCGATTTGCCCGACTGGTTCAAGATGGCGCTGTTTAATGAGCTGTACGACCTCACGGATGGCGGAGCGTTATGGAGTGCGGCAAGCGATCGCGATCCCATCGGTCAATTCGCCGTCTTAGAGTGTATTGACTACCGCTGGTACGAAAGCTTAGATGTGCGGTTGTATGGCTCCTTCGGGCTGCTGATGCTGTGGCCAGAGCTAGAAAAATCGGTAATGCGAGCCTTTGCCCGCGCTATCCCCGCTGCTGACGATCGCACTCGTGTGATTGGCTACTACTACACCATTGGTGCAGAAAGCCCTACAGCATTGCGGAAAATTGCCAACGCCACTCCGCACGATTTAGGCGCGCCGAACGAGCATGTGTGGGAGAAAACCAACTACACCAGCTACCAAGACTGCAACCTCTGGAAAGACTTGCCCTCCGATTTTGTCTTGCAGGTGTACCGAGATTACCTGCTAACCGGAGCCAATGATATTCAGTTTTTAGAAGAATGTTGGCCCTCGGTCGTAGCCGCGTTGGCTTATCTCAAAACCTTTGACCTCGATGGCGATGGCATCCCGGAAAACTCCGGTGCTCCCGACCAAACCTTTGATGATTGGCGCTTGCAGGGAATTAGTGCTTACTGTGGTGCTTTGTGGATTGCGGCCTTAGAAGCCGCGATCGCGATTGGTCAGATTTTGATTAATCAGCACACAGATACCTCTAATGCGGAGATTGAAGCGGCGATCGCAACTTATCAAACTTGGCTGGTTCGAGCACGACCTCTCTACCAAGCCAAACTCTGGAATGGTCAATACTACCGTCTCGACAGTGAAAGTGGCTCGGATGTGGTGATGGCCGACCAGCTCTGCGGCCAATTCTACGCGCGGTTGCTCAGCTTGCCAGATGTCGTCCCTCTAGACTGCGCCCAGTCAGCCTTAAACACCGTCTACGAAGCCTGCTTCTTGAAGTTCTTTGAGGGGAAATTTGGAGCGGCCAATGGAGTCAAACCCGATGGCTCTCCCGAAAACCCCCAAGCCACCCATCCATTGGAAGTTTGGACTGGAATTAACTTCGGACTTGCTGCATTTTTGCTGCAGATGGAGAGGAAGGCTGAAGCATTCCAACTCACCGAGGCAGTAGTCCAGCAAATCTATACTCATGGTTTGCAATTCCGCACACCCGAAGCCATCACTGCGAATGGTACGTTCCGAGCGAGCCATTATTTGCGAGCGATGGCAATTTGGGCGATCTATGGCGTGCTGACTGAATTCAATACAGAGTCCTAGTTAGGACAATCCGTAGATTGTTTGAATTTGCGCTATTTCCCCCGTTATTTGGGGATAGCTTTAGTATGAATGCTTCATTTAATGGTGCAGGAGTTTCTCCCTACCCTCCGGCACCGTTCACCTTTTCGTCATTGGCAGTAGGGGCGTAGTGGGTGAAATGAAAAAGTTTTCGTTCTATATCGCTTTTCTCTGTGGCCTATTTCTATTTGTAGGAGTAGGTCTAGTCCAGGCTTACGAACCCAATGTCAGCACTCATGCAGCGATCGCACCCAACTCCACACTCGTAACCAGCGATCCAGCCACTATCCACCCCCTGGTCGAGCCAACCATAGATCAGGCTTTGGATCAGGCAGTGGGAAATGCTGAAAGCTTGGTTAACTCCAAACCCTTCGCGATCGCCGCATCGGACGATTCCTCCGAAGATGCAGACGAGGCATCAGACCTACCAGATCTGCAACCCTTCGATAAAGTCATTAAGAAAACTCAAAAAATCAGCGGGCTGTTTACCCTCTACCGCAACAAAGAGACAGGTAAACTCTACGCCGAAATCAAGCCAGGACAGTTGAACCAAAACTTCTTGGCCACCATGACTTTAGAATCTGGAATCGGGGAAAGCGGACTCTACAGTGGCTTGCCCACCGGAGACTTTCTTTTTCAGTTTCGCCGAGTCAATCAGAACATTCATTTCGTGGTGCCCAACACCTATTTCCGCACCCGTGCTGGTGATCCACTCCAGCGATCCCTTGACCGCTCCTTTAGCGATTCTGTCCTCGCGTCCCTACCGATCAAAAGTATCCATCCCAAACGCAAGACAGTCTTGGTCGATTTAGGTCCCCTCCTACTCAATGACTTTGCCAGCCTCTCTCCAGTTGTAAGCTGGATGCTAGAAAGTCCCTACAGCATTGATTCCAATAAGTCTTACTTCGGTCCAGCCAAGGCGTTTCCGTTCAATGTAGAAATCGAGTCAGTGTATGGCTTTTCTGGCGGAGGTGGAGAGAGTGCCCCCTCCTATATCAATGCGTTACCTGACAGCCGCGCCTTGACCTTACGAGTTCATTACAGCTTCTCGGAGTTGCCCAAAAACAATCCCTATCGACCTCGGATTGCAGACGATCGCGTGGGTTACTTCATCACTGCCTATCAAGATTTTTCGGATGACAACCGCCGAGAACCGTTCGTCCGCTACATCAACCGTTGGGACTTGCAGAAACAAGACCCAGATGCAGCTCTGTCACCTCCTAAGCAACCGATTGTCTTCTGGATTGAGAACACAGTGCCGCTGGAGTACCGCGAGGCAGTCCAAGAAGGGGTACTGATGTGGAATCGGGCCTTTGAGAAAATTGGCTTCCTGAATGCGATCGAAGTCAAGCAGATGCCAGACAACGCCACTTGGGACCCTGCGGACATTCGCTATAACACGATTCGCTGGTTCAACTCCTTCGACAGCGCCTTTGCGATGGGGCCTTCTCGCGTCAATCCGCTCACAGGCGAAATTCTCGACGCTGACATTATTGTCGATGGCAACTTCATTCGCTATCTCAAGCAAGGTTTTCAGGCCTTGGTGTCCCAAAGCCAACCTTCCGGTCAGCCCTCTAGTCAGCCTTCTGGCCCAGCTACTGCCAAAAACTTATGTGCCCTAGGCGGAGTGCAGCCTCGTTACTTGCGGGCCATGCAATCTGACTCTGCGATCGCTCAGCCTGCCATTCCCCCTGCGGTGGCTCGGATTGTGCAGCAAACCCACGAGCAAGATGCTTGTTATGGCATGGAGCTAGCCCACCAATTTGCGGCTGGGCACCTCTCGCTCTCCTTGTTGCAGAATGCTATGCCGAGTGGGGCGGAAATGCAGAAATATATCCATCAGTTCATGCGAGAGCTGATTGCTCATGAAGTCGGGCATACATTGGGGTTGCGGCATAATTTCCACGGCAGCACAATGGTTCCGCCCCAAGACCTCAACAATACTAAACTCACCCAATCTCAGGGCTTAGTCGCCTCGGTGATGGACTACAACGCTGCCAACCTAGCTCCTCAAGGCGGCAAGCAGGGAGACTATTTTACGGAAGTGATTGGTCCCTACGATGAGTGGGCGATCGAGTACGGTTACAAGCCGATTGTCGCGACGGTGCCGCAAGCAGAAATTCGGGGGTTACAAGCGATCGCCCAACGCGCTCCGCAAGCTCACCTAGCCTATGCCACCGACGAAGACGTCATCGCAGGTCTCGATCCAGAGGTAAACGCCTTTGATTTGAGTGGCGATGTTTTGCTCTACTCACAATGGCAAATGGACAACGCTCGTGAAATGTGGAAACGGCTCGATAAGCGTTATCCCGTAGCAGGAGAGAGCTATAGCGAAGTTCGGGACGTCTTCGACACTATCTTTTTCTACTACTTGGGCTACGCCCTCAATGCCAACAACTTTATCGGTGGTCAATCCTTAAGTCGTTACCACGGGGGAGATGCGGCTGGGCGTTTACCGCTAGAATCGATTCCGGTGGAAAAACAGCGGCAAGCCTTAGCCCTGGTCCAGAAATATGTGTTCAATGAAGAGTCCTTCCAGTTCTCGCCCCGACTCCTCAACAAGTTAGCGCCCTCACGCTGGAACCATTGGGGCACGAACGTTCCAGTGTTTAATCTGGATTATCCCATTCACGATCGCGTCTTGTTTCTCCAAAGCATTGTGCTGCGAGATCTCCTCTCTGCCGATCGCCTGAGCCGACTGCAAGACACAGAGCTCAAAACCGAACCTGGAAAAGCTTTAACGCTGCCAGAACTATTCGACACCCTCCAAACCAGCATTTGGCAAGGAGTGGTACGACCTAGTGACCAGCCGATGAAATTCTCCAGCCTCAATCGCGCCCTGCAACGCGAGCATCTGAATCTCTTAACTGCGATGGTGCTGCGGAAGAGGGAAGCTCCAGAAGATGCCCGAACCCTAGCATGGTATGAGCTACGACAATTACATGGCTCGCTGAGCGATACCTTACGCAAACAAGGCCGCAAGCTAGACACGTACACCAAAGCTCACTTAGAGGAAACCCGCGATCGCATTGCTAAAACCCTAGAAGCTCAATTGCAAACTAACTGAGTGCTTGTCCTCCGTAAGCATGACAGCTCCCCTCAATTTATACTGAACCTGAGAAGGGGAGCACGTTAGCCTTTCGAGACAGGATTTGTCCGGAGTCTTGGCGCATCTTTAGAAATATCTATTGGCTCAAGTTCGTGTCACGACACTTCATGGGCTGACATGGAATGACGAATTCAAGAGAAGACCATGTTTGCAGACTCCAAGCCAACTGCACTTCTAGACAAAAACAAATTTCCTGAGCAAGACTCCCCACTCGATATTGCGGGTGCCTTTGATCCATTTCTCAGCTTTGGAGCCATTGATGGCGATGCTGAAAGCTGGACGGAGCTACTTGCTTACTCGTGGGGCGTTGATTGGAATGCTTCAGATTCTTCTGTTAACGATGAATCAGTTGGTGTGTAAGTACATTCAATCGCAGCAACGCCAGAAACCATCACTCAGGCTTTAAGGCAGCCTCAACCGAGATTCATCCACAATTGCAAATTAAATACTTTCTAGCGATCGCCCTTTGTCATCCCCCTAGACAAAGCGGCGATTATTTTTTACTGCGAGGTTGGGCATACTGAATCTTGGACTCTGAGCCTTTATCTGTGGGCCAAGCCTTCCAGACGAGAGCAATTTCTGCAATTTTTTACTCTTCAGGAACAGTATAAATTTATACTTCGTCTATTCCTGTATAAGAAAGATTTCCCTTCCCTTCGTTCAGGTTTCAGGCTTCGTTCCCGCTGCAATTCGCGATCGCTAGAGCATCACCCATTCTTAAGTTTCCCCAGACAATCATGAAGAAATTATTGTATTCGGGCCTGATCATTGTCTGCCTCGCCACCGTGACAATGCCTGCAATGGCTAAAGGCAAACCCCAAAAGCAGCAGAAGCCGCAAAAAACAGAGAAAATTTCCGAGCAGTCTAGCTCAACCGATCCAAATCTTCAGCCAATTTGTCAACAAAGCCCTTTAGTCACTGAGAGTAAGACTGCTAACCTACGTTCTAACAAAGGTGGAAAACTCCGTGGTCAAGCTCGGGCTCAGTATGTGCATCAACTCAACCAAGCTAAAAAGCAGCAACGTTTAGCAGGGCAAGTGCCAAATGCTTGCACAGGCCTACCGCAGCTACCCCCCAGTTCTACAACTGCGCCCTCAACGACTACAACTTCCACCAGTCAAACTTCTACTTCAGTTGAGATCAACACCGTAAAGTAAGCGTTTACGAAACCTAGGTCTCCGCTCAGATCTTGCCTTGCCAGGTAACGCTAATTTCGATTTACCAGATCTGCATCTTGATCAAACAACCTCTGGCCTCCGGGTTGGAGGTTGTCTCCTACTTGGGATAGGGATCGAGGGCTCAATATCCGCCATTCAAGAAATTTGTTGTTAGACTCGTGCTAGCAGCTGGTAGCTACACAACTGATTTAGTAAGCACATTGACTAATCTCTTACCCTCCAAGTATCCAACTGACTGCCATTTCTTTACAGCAGATAAACCTCTTCTCAACACGCTGCGAAAGCTGAGAATTTTTTAGAACTGCTGGCTCCATGTCTGTTTTTACGCATTGAGCGTCTATGAATTGAGCAGAATCAGACACTTGAGGCACTTGGGGTATTTGAGTTAGCAAAGGCGAGCTAGATGAGCTACCTCATTTGTGTTCAACGGGAGGTTGGATATGGGGCTCGCAACGATTAACCCAGCCACGGGAGAGACGCTCAAGACATTTGAACCCCTTACAGACGCAGAACTAGAAGCTAAACTTCAGCAAGCAGATCAAGCCTTTCAGCAGTATCGAAAAACTGCGATCGCTCAACGAGCCGAGTGGATGCAGGCCGCCGCGCAAATTCTGGAGACAAACAAAGAGCACTTCGGCAAAATCATGACCCTGGAAATGGGCAAAACTCTTAAGTCAGCGATCGCTGAAGTAGAGAAATGCGCCTGGGTCTGTCGCTACTACGCGGAAAATGCCGCAGAATTTTTGGCGGATGTACCCGCTCAAACGGATGCCAGTCAGAGCTTTGTGCGCTATCAACCCATTGGGGCAGTGCTCGCGGTGATGCCGTGGAATTTTCCCTTTTGGCAAGTCTTCCGCTTTGCCGCACCCGCTCTGATGGTCGGAAATGTTGGCTTGCTTAAACATGCCTCAAACGTGCCGCAGTGCGCCTTAGCGATCCAAGACGTTTTTGATAAAGCTGGTTTTCCGGCTGGAGTGTTCCAAACGTTGCTGATCGGCTCGGATCGCGTGGCGGCTCTAGTTGCTGACGATCGCGTCAAAGCAGCCGCCCTGACCGGAAGCGAACATGCGGGCGCTAGTCTCGCCTCTGCTTGTGGCAAGCAAATCAAAAAAACTGTGCTGGAACTGGGTGGCAGTGACCCATTTATTGTCTTAGAGAGTGCGGATCTAGAAGCAGCAGTGAGCACCGCTGTAACTGCGCGTCTCATGAACAACGGCCAATCTTGCATTGCTGGCAAGCGCTTTATTATTGCTGAAGCGATCGCCGATGAGTTTGAGCGCCGCTTAGTCGAGCAGTATCAGGCGCTGAAAGTGGGCGACCCGATGAATCTCGACACCGATATTGGTCCCTTAGCCACCCCTGACATCCTGCAAGATTTAGACCATCAGGTGCAGGCTTGCCTAGAAAAAGGTGCAAGAGCGCCAGTGGGTGGGCATCCTATAAAAGAGCGCCCTGGGAATTTCTACGCTCCTACAATTCTCACCGGCTTTCCCCCTGGTACCCCTGCTGACCAAGAAGAATTTTTTGGTCCGGTGGCACTGTTATTTCGGGTGAAAGATATCGATGAAGCGATTCGCCTCGCTAACAGCACTTCTTTTGGCTTGGGAGCCAGTGCTTGGACCCAAGTCGCAGACGAAGCCAGCCGCCTGATCGAAGAACTAGACGCGGGTGCTGTATTTATTAACGGGCTTGTCAAATCCGATCCGCGCCTGCCCTTTGGTGGCATTAAGCGATCGGGATATGGGCGAGAGTTAGGCATTCAGGGCATTCATGAATTCGTCAATATCAAAACCGTTTGGGTGAAATGACATGGGTGAAACGACAGGTCAAATCAACACTGCTGAACTGTTGGTTAAGTGCCTAGAAAATGAGGGAGTTCGCTACGTTTTTGGCTTACCTGGTGAGGAAAACCTCCACATGCTGGAAGCCTTAAGCCATTCCTCAATTCAGTTCATCACCACTCGTCACGAGCAAGGCGCTGCTTTTATGGCAGATGTCTATGGTCGTTTGACGGGGAAAGCGGGAGTTTGCCTCTCCACCCTCGGCCCTGGTGCCACCAACTTAATGACTGGTGTAGCAGATGCCAATCTAGACCGCGCCCCACTCATTGCTATCACTGGGCAAGTTGGCACCGATCGCATGCACATTGAGTCGCACCAATACCTCGACTTAGTGGCTATGTTTGCGCCCGTAACCAAGTGGAACGCTCAAATTGTTCGCCCTAGCAATACTCCAGAAATCGTCCGCAAAGCGTTCAAGATCGCCGAAAGCGAGAAACCAGGTGCCGTTCACATCGATTTCCCAGAAAATATTGCCGCCATGACGGCTCCAGGGCAACCCCTGTCCAAGTGCTCGATGGAGAAAGTCTACGCTTCATTCCACAGCATTGAGCAAGCGGCATTGGCGATCGCTAATGCTAAAAACCCGATCATTCTGGTAGGTAACGGAGCAATTCGGGCACATGCTAGCGAAACCTTGACTAAGTTCGCTACAGAACTCAACATTCCTGTGGCGAATACCTTTATGGGCAAAGGGGTGATTCCTTACACCCATCCTTTAGCTTTGTGGTCAGTGGGTTTGCAATTGCGCGACTACATCAGTTGTGGCTTCGATCGCGCTGACTTAGTAATTGCGATTGGTTACGACTTAATCGAATATTCACCCAAGAAGTGGAACCCCAACGGCACGATTCCGATTGTGCATATTGGCGAAACCACCGCAGAAGTTGATAGCAGCTATATGCCGATCGCCGATGTCGTGGGAGATATTTCTGATTCTCTAGAAGAAATATTGAAGCGCTCTAACCGCCAAGGCCAGCCAGAGCCTTATGCCATTAGCTTACGGGCAGACATTCAAGCTGACTACGAGCAGTATGCCAAGGATGACGGTTTCCCCATTAAACCCCAGAAGCTAGTCTACGACCTACGGCAAGTCATGGGGCCAGAGGACGTGGTGATCTCCGATGTGGGTGCACACAAAATGTGGATGGCGCGACACTACCACTGCGATCGCCCCAACACCTGCATTATCTCCAATGGGTTTGCGGCGATGGGCATTGCCATACCAGGGGCGATCGCGGCTAAGCTGGTGCACCCAGACCGTAAGGTAGTCGCGGTAACTGGAGATGGTGGTTTTATGATGAACTGCCAAGAGCTAGAAACCGCGCTACGAGTCGGCACCGCCTTTGTCACAATCATTTTTAATGACGGTGGCTATGGCTTAATCGAATGGAAGCAACAGAACTACTACGGCCATTCTGCCTTTGTCAAATTCACCAATCCTGACTTTGTCAAGCTGGCTGAAAGCATGGGCTTGAAAGGCTACCGAGTTGAATCTGCAACCGATTTGATTCCCACCTTGAAAACCGCTTTAGCTCAGGATGTTCCAGCAGTGATTGATTGCCCAGTGGACTACAGCGAAAATCTGCGCTTTACCCAAAAAGCTGGAGATCTAAGCTGTGCGATGTAGTTGGTGACTTGGGCGGGTTCTGGCGGCGCTGCTTGAGCTTCTGCCAGAGCATCACCACCAGTTCTTTTTCTCGGGGGGCGAGGTCTGTCATCTCGCGCCCCCAAAACTTAGTCACCTCATCCTGGTTAATATTGTCTCGTTTGGGAGCGCCACTTGTAGCCATAAGTTATGCTCCGTGAAAAGCTACAACAACGGACTGAGTTGATCTCTTTGATATTTAATAAAGATTTAATTAATTTTGCTGTGAGACACATCACAATCAGAAGAATTTTGTACTTTTCTATCTAAAAGAAATATAGCAATCCTAAATGATTTATCAATTTGCTGGGTTGCGAGAGACGCACCCCATTTAGGATTGCTAGACCTAAACCAAGCAGATAATTCGCTGCTTTTATTGCGTTGAAAAAAAACAATATCAAGATTGTCAGCCGAATTTTGATAAGCAAATTTACTCATTAGAAAACACAAAGTTAAGCAGAAGATTCAGACTTGTGAATCCGAGCCGTTTCATAAATCTGGCAAAACAGAATAGGGAATTGCACCCGCTACACCTGAGGTAATTGATAGCAAGTCATTAAAAGCTGGGACGATGTACGAAATCACTTTCGTCTGGACTGAGTCAGGTCAGACCAAAACTCAAACGCTGCATCCCTTTCAACCCACCAAAAATGCGGGTGTTTTCCGGGTTGGGCGTGATCCAGAGCGCTGTGATTGGATACTATCGCACCCGACCGTCTCCGGTTTGCATGTTGAGATTTTCTGGCAACCGCACCAGCAGCACTATTATTTGCGCAATCTGCGAGGTCAAAATCCTCCTGTAATTGATGGTTTGCCTTTGATGCAGGGCGAGGCAGCGCTCAAGGTAGGTAGCCAGATTAGGTTAGGCCAAGTAGATCTGACCGTTACTGCGATCGCGCCAATTATGGCCACCCTGCTTCTAACACCCCAGTTTTTTGCCACTCCCATGACTCCTGCTCCCTTTCCACTGCCCGCTGCGGTTCCGGTAGCTAGTCCTGTCTACGGCCTCAAGTGTCCCAAATGCCACCAAGTTTTAGCCTATGAGCATGTAGCGGCAGGGTGTCATTGGTGTGGGGCTTCCTTAGCAGCGGCAGTCAGTGTCATACTGGCGCCAACGTAGCCATCAGGTGATAGGAGTTACCCATGATGGGGGCTGCACCATTCCAAATTCAATTGAGCTGGGAAGAACCTGTTACCGGGGAGCGGCGATCGCCAGTTTTGACGGTACCGATCGCTCTGGGACGAGAATTTTCTCACATGCCCGCTCTGGTCGGCGAACAACGAGTTTGCCGAGTTGTTCTAGCCAGTGACGATATTTCCCGCTTCCATGCCTTGATCACCTTCGAGCCAGATGGCTTAGTCGTGACCGATCAGAGCAGCATTAATGGCACTCTAGTCAACGGAGTGCTGCATCATCGCAGTTTCTTAGCCAACGGGGACACGATTCAGATTGGTCCCTATGCGATCGCCATTTCCTTCGCCGTCACTCCTCCGGCACCTGCCGCATCTCCGCCAGCTCCACCTTCTCTGGCGGCAACTCAGTTACCTGATCCTCCTTTTGCTGTCACAGAGTTACCGAGCCCCGAAGAGGTCAATCTAACAGATGCATCTTTTCCACCCACTCTGTTTCAAAATCAGCAAGTCTCAGTACAAGATTTGTTTGCCACAGGGTTACCCGTTCAAGAAACTGACTACGCTGCGATCGGAGCAGGGTTAGGTAGCTTCTGCTGGGTTGATTTGCTGCGGATTTGTGGAGTCCATACAGCTCAAATCATCGCTTTAGGCATGGAGCCTCAGCCCTATGCTCGCTATCAACGTCTCTGCCTCAACTCTCAGATTCCTTCGCATGAACGGTTACGCTCCAACTCTGATTCTTGCCCGGATAATATTTGGGGCTGGCCCAGCTATGCGTTGCGGGAAGCTTGGCACGACTTAAGCAAAGGTAGACCTCTTGCAGCACTGAAATATCTGTGGCAGGTATTTGCCGAGCCAACCTTTGCTGAAACCTATACCCCACGGGCTAGCAATGTCTTTGCATCTCTCGATCGCGAAGCTAAACGGATCGGTTGGGAGCAAATGTTTCTCTACGGGCGGGTGCGGGGGATTCGCAAAACCAATGATGGACGGTACGCGATCGCCTATTCTCGCTCAACCTCGCAGCAACGCGATCATGCCTTCCTGGTGGCCCGCTATGTGCAACTTGCCACCGGATATCCCGCGATTCAGTTTTTGCCTGACTTGCAAGCTTATCGCGAGCAAACGAAAGACTTTAAATCGGTGGTGAATGCTTACGAAAACCACGACCATGTGTATGAACACTTGGAACGGCAGGGGGGCACTGTATTAATTCGAGGGCGGGGCATTGTAGCCTCGCGGATTGTGCAGCGGCTCTACGAAGCTCGACAAAAAAATCCTCACATTGCGGTTTTGCATTTGATGCGATCGCCCAAACCGCAAGGCAACAAGTTCGGCTTTGCTCAACGCCACGTCGAGAATCATTATGAATTCCAACCGTTTAATTGGCCGAAAGCTTGCTGGAGCGGGGAGCTGCGAACCATGCTAGAGCAAGCCGATCCGCAACAGCGGCAGAGTCTTTTAGCAGTTTGGGGTGGCACGACTACAGCCGATCGCGCAGATTGGCGACGCATGGTAGAAGAAGGGCTGAGTCAAGGTTGGTATCAAATTACCTTTGGGGAGGTGGAGCGGGTAGAACCAGATGAACGCGATCGCCCTGTGACCTACATTCAAGAACAAAACTTGAAGGGGCAGATGCGCCTGGAAGCAGATTTTGTCATTGATGCCACGGGTTTAGAAGCAAAGGTCAAAACAAACCCGCTTCTAGATGATTTGGTGACGCAGTACAGTTTGCCGCTCAACCCGTTAGGTCGCTTGAGTGTAGCTAATGATTTTGAGCTGGTAGAAATGCGGAATGGTCGAGGGCGCATGTATGCAGCGGGAGCTATGACGCTAGGTGGCCCCTATGCAGCGGTCGATAGTTTCTTGGGCTTACAATATGCGGCTCTTTGCGCAGTGGCAGACTTAGCAAAAATGCGCGCTCCTAGTTTACAACGCTTACACCCTGTGCGATCGCTGAGTCAGTGGTTCAAGTGGGTGATTGGGCAACCTCCCTCTTAACAGCCACCTAGTTGAATAGCTCCGGAAGCGAATCTTTGAGGAGGGCGATCGTTCCTTCGGCAATGAACTGTACGGCGATCGCCAAAATGAAAAATCCTAAAACGCGGTTGAAAGCGCCCACGCCACTCTTACCTAAACGAGCCATGACGCGATCGCCTACGGAAAGGCAAAAGTAGATCATGGCACCTAGTAGTAGAATCGCGATCAGAGCGCCTACGTGATCTAGCCATTGGCTTGATCTCGCTGACAACCCCATCACCACGCCAATCGCACCCGGACCGCTCAACATGGGCACAGCCATTGGCGTAAAGGAAATATCTTCTTTTTCCGCTACTTCCTCTCGTTCCGGGGGAGTGAGCCTGGGTCGCACAGTCACCATTTCCCAAGCCGTGTGCGCGATTAGCAAGCCCCCAGCAATTCGTAAGACTCCTAGGGAAAGATCAAAAAATTCTAAAATCAGTCTCCCAGCTAGAAAAAAGATAACCAAGACGCAAATCACATTCAGCGAGGTTTTCCGAGCCTGCGCCTGCCGATAAGCTTTGGAATCTAAAGCCGTTAAGCTATAGAACAAAGGAACCGCTCCAATGGGGTTAGCAATGGGAAGTAGGGCCAGAAAGGTAGCGGTGACTTCAGCTAGAAGTTGCTGCATGAAACTCGATAGGCTCAGCCGTAGCAGATTAGATTCAACAGTTCTGTAATATCCTTTACCTACTAGTTTTTCATCAATCTAGTGGCTGAGGTCGTGAAGTCTAGGGTAGAAGCATGACACCCACCTTGTTCGGGCGCTGGCAAACTCGTTTATTTCTCTTCGCTACAGTTGGTGTCTTGGTGACGCTGCCGTTTGCGCTTGGCTATATCGGCTCTGGTGCAAGCGCACAATTTTTCTGGGTGCTGTTCTATGTAGCGCTGTTTGGCCTGGGGTGGGATGTCTTGTACACCTGTTTGCAAAAGTTTCGCTGGGACCGCGATTGGCCTGGAGCCTTGCAACTGTTAGCGGGGCTGTGGGAAGCGGTGTTTATTGTATTGCTGCTAAAAACGGTGGGTTTGTTTGGCATCGATCGAAACCTATCCATGTCAGGCTTTTTGTGGCACTACAGCTCAATTTGGCTGGCAATTTATTTAGCTGCTCACAGTTTGATGCGGATTCTGTTTCCGCGATCGCGCTTCCGAGGAGGACAATGGCTGTTCTAAGCGCCATTCCACGCAGATTTAGACAACATGCGCCAGAATAGGATTCTTTGTCAGTAACACGATTATGGGTACGCGCGATCGCCATCGTTCCGGGTCTCGTCCTCAACCCCTACGGCCCTGTAGCTGGCCCATTGAGCAACTGCCAGGTCTGAGCCAAGAAGACCAAACTCGCTTACAAGATCACGGCATTCACAGTACTCAACAGCTATTGCAGCAAGCTGCTACACCCGCTCAGAAACAGCACCTAGCAGCTCAACTGCAAATCCATATTCAGCATGTCAACAAATGGGTAGCCTTGGCTGACCTGGCGAAAATTCCCAGTGTGGGCTGTCAATATTGCGGTTTGCTCCTACATGCAGGGATCGCCTCTTGCGCTCAACTAGCCCAAACCCCCTTGCATCGACTGCACCCCCAAATTATGCGGCTGCAAGTTGCCATGATGCAGCGACCTGATTTGTGTCCACCTGTGGAAGTAGTAGCGATCTGGATGCAACAGGCGCGATCGCTCACAGCTAGCTCTATGCTGAAAGCAACCGAATCTAAATAGCTAGCAGTGAATGAAGTTGATTACCGGGACGACTAAACTTTTGGGTGTAATTGGAAACCCAATTAAGCATTCTCTGTCACCCGTGATGCACAATGCGGCGATCGCCGCGCTGGGTTTGGATTACGTTTATGTAGCTCTGCCCGTCGCACCATCCGATTTAGCCACTGCGATCGCTGGATTTGCTGCCATTGACCTACGCGGGTTTAGTATCACGATTCCGCACAAACAAGCCATTATTCCCTTACTGAATCAGGTGTCGGATGTGGCGCAGGCGATTGGTGCGGTGAACACGGTTTGGCGCACAGAGCAAGGCTGGAGCGGCACGAATACAGATGTGATTGGTTTTCTGGCTCCCCTCAAAATCTACGATCGCGATTGGAGCCAAACAACGGCGGTGATTTTAGGCAATGGTGGCGCGGCGCGGGCTGTGGTGGCGGGCTGTGCTCAGTTGGGTTGTGCGGCGGTGAAGGTGGTAGGGCGCGATCGCCAAAAGTTAGCGGCGTTTCAACAAAGTTGGGTTACTTCTCCAATTCCAGTTGAGCTTTCGATTCATACTTGGGACGAGTTGCCGAGTCTTTTGCCTGACGCAGATTTGATTGTAAACAGTACGCCGATTGGCATGCATCCCCATGATCAAGCGTCGCCATTGGAGGATGCGATCGCAACTCAGATTGCTCAAGGGGCGATCGCTTATGACTTGATCTATACGCCGAGTCCCACGCGGTTTTTGCGGCAGGCTCAACAGCAAGGAGCGATTGCGATCGATGGGTTGGAAATGTTGGTGCAGCAGGGGGCAGCAGCACTAGAAATTTGGTTGGGGCAGACGGCTCCGGTGGAGGTGATGCGGCAAGCCTTGCGGGATTATTTGGGCTTGTAGGTTAACTAAAACCGAGCCATTGGGGGCGCTTGCCCCCAAACTCCCGCTGAGGGACGGTTGCGTCCCCCAGACCCCCTCCAAAAAGTTGACTTATGTACTAGGCCAGCGCCAGTTGTAGCGGTTCCAACGGTAGATGCCTTGGATTTCGTATTCCATGCCGCTGTCGAAGCGAATCAAGCAACTGGTGTAGGCTTGGCCGTTGTCGTCTTTCTCAGCGATGCCAATGACGGTACAAGGAAACCATTCTGGGGCACAAGGGCCTGCTTCTTGGACCCATTCCCAGAGGCTATTGCAAACTTCAATGCGATCGCCCACTTTGACCTTTAAGGTTTCGCGATTGTCTAGCTCGGCGTAGGCCGCAACGTGCCTAGGTTGAACTCGATTAAGCCACTGTGGGCCGTACAACTCTCGAATAAATTGCATTGAGGCAGAGTTGCGATTGTGTAGCCAATCGTTGAGTAGCTTAATTTTCCAGGGATGGTTTTGTTGCTCTTGCTCTTGGACAAATTCTAGGAGAAGGCTTCGTTGCTCAGCAGTCAGTTCATCCAGCGGATTCTCTTCACTGTGATCATCGCCATTGTTACTTTGGCGCTGTAAACGCTCTAATTCCACTACCAGGCCCAGCAGAATTTGCTTTTGTTGCTCGTTGAGCGGGTAGTTGACGGCATCACATCGGCTAAATGCTGCTTGTAGGACCGCTTCAATCTCAGCTTTGGTCATGGCAGATGGTAGCTAAAGTGGATGAACCAACCTCAAAACCAATGTCTACTCCTACATCACTCCGCGCTGCTCAATCAGCTTTACTATCAAATCACCAAAATTTTGAGAGTCATCTTTGGAGTTTTTGATGAGCTTTTAGGAGTTGGACTTCGCACCAATCATTAATAAAAATATTAACTTTTTACAGCGAAGATTAAATTTCCATTATTACAGAAGGGCTTAGCGAAGCAGGCTCAGTGAACTGAAAAGGTTTAGAGCCAATTCACGCTAAGCTGAGTTTAGGCTGCTTTACAATCAGCTCACCTAGTCGTTATTGAGTCATTACAGTGAAGTTTATGCGCTTTCGGGCCTTTGCTGTCCTTGTGATTGCTTGCCTATTCTCGGTAGGCAGTTGGCTGGTGAGTCCTGCTGCGATCGCACTCACCCAAATTAAGTTGTTTGACATTTCTTATCACGAATGTCCAGCGGAGCTAGCCGAGGGAACTGTCACGAGTGGCGGTGCAGCCATGCCCGCTAACTGCTTTCTGGTAACTGGCAAAGCTCAAAACGATTCCGGCAAGCCTGTGATTAATGCAGATATCTTTGGCCGCATTTACGATGCCAATAATGATCTAGTCATGCAAAATCGTACCCGGTTGGGCTCTATTGATGAGTTACCACCGGGTGTCAGCGATTTTCAATTGAGAATTACTGTTCCAGCCAGCCAACCTACTCCTTTAAAGCTAAAGCAGTTCAAGGCAGCAGGTTTTACTGGCAAGGTCCGTCGTTAGTTGAGCGACTGAGGCAACTTGCTTTAACGACAGGCAGCTCTAATTCCACTTTTAGATCCCGTAGGAACCCTGCTGCAAGCTGCTGAAAATTTGAGCCAAAAATTGCAGCAGGAAAATAGCCAAAATGGGGGAGAAATCCATGCCACCCAAGGGAGGGATAAAAGAGCGGAATAAGTTGAGGTAAGGATCAGTTAACTGGCTCACGATGGAGAACGGTGGATCAGACCAGCTAATGTTAGGAAACCAGCTTAAAAGAATCCGGAAAATCAACAGAACCACATAGATATTCAAGAAAGTAGCAAAGGTATCAGTCAGCAGCGCTACTGAGGAATTCATAAATAATCTGGCTTCCTTCTAGAAGAGATACAAGCAATCTAGGCTTGAATTTACTTTAACGAATATCAGTGCCTTCGAGATTGGTCAAGCAGAAGTTACACCTTGGGAAGTATTACAGCTTGTTGCTTGAGTTGGCAGGACAAGTATTTGAAACTTTTGGTTTGACACGCTTCGGTTAGCGATCGCGCTGGGCCTGCTCTTCCCAACCCACGACCTCGCGTTCTTCTGGTCTGCCGTTTACGGTGCTGAGTTGCTCACGCACATCATCAATGGCTTCGTTAAGTTGGGCAATTTTGTCTTCTAAGCCACGGCGGGACGCTTCAATACTCTGCTCGGTGGGAGGCTTGAGATTGCGTTTTTTACCTTTACCGCTCAAAGCGTCATCACCGGGAAGCGACTCTTGCAAGCGATTGGAAGTCAAGAGGGTGCCTAGAATACCACCCACAATGCCGCCAAAGAGGGCTCCTGCGATAAAGCCGCCTGTGAAACCGTCTCGATTGCTCATCTCGTACTGTCCTGCTTTAGTGTTCAGCTTAGCGTAACTACTACGAATTCATGGAGTAGGGAAAGTCCTAAGTGCCAAAGGTGCGATCGCCCGCATCTCCTAGCCCTGGCACAATAAAGCCGTGGCTATTCGTCCCTTCATCAATGGCAGCCGCGTAGATCGTCAAGCTGGGATAGGCCGTGCTCAGCTTTTGTAAAGCTGGAGGAGCCGTTACTACAGAAATAATGCGGGTGAAAGCTGGATCAATCCCTCGACGGGTCAATTCTGCCATTGTTGACATAATGGTGCCACCCGTTGCCAACATCGGTTCACTAATTAAGACATGGGTTTCGGGTGGAAATACTTCTGGCAACTTGTTGAGATAGCAACTGGCTTCTAGGGTAGTTTCATCTCGCACAAAACCCAAATGATAAATTGAGGCCAAGGGCAACAGAGCTTGCGCTCCATCTAATAGTGCTAAACCTGCCCGCAAAATCGGCACTACCACAACCGGTACTTCTGGATTTACAAACGTGGCAGCACAAGGACTGAGGGGAGTTTCCACCGTGGTTTCTACGGTAGGCAACCAGTCCCGGATGGCTTCGTAAGTTAGCCAGCGCCCTAACTCGGTCATGGCACTGCGAAAGAGAGCGGGGGGAGTCGAAATGTCACGGGCTACAGCGAGCCAGTGCTTAATTAAAGGATGGGGCGGAACATAAACTCGCAGTTGCAAAGCCATAGCCAGAAGTTAAAGAGGTAGAAATTGCCAGGTCTCAAGCGTTCACTATGATACTCCTTTCCCCTCTGCATAGATGCGAACCACTAAGGGCACTTCATCGGATTCTGATGCAATCGCCACCGGAAATTCATCATACTTGTTGCAACTAATTTTCATTAGTGATTGACAATCATTTTCAATAAGATTATATTAACTTCAAGTGTTCTCCTCTCTAAGGATCGGCAGGTGGGATCGGTTAGCGGCAGCAGACTGGTCCCCTCTTTTTTGGTTATATTTTGATTGTATTTTGGTTGCAAATTTAGCGATCGCCCCGATTGATCACTGCTGATCACGGCCATGATTGCCGTTATGGTGATCGCCGTTATAGATATACAGACTCAGATACACTGAACAGAGGAGCGGGTGGACTGGCAAAGGTGAGTTGCGATCGCCAACTCGTTGTTTTAGTCCTCATTACCTGCTTCCTGTACTGTTCTGTAATCTCCTTGGGTCATGCCTGCTTCCAATACATCTCCCGTTGCTTCTGGTCAAAGTGCCTTTGCTGAGTCCACAGAATTTGATGCCATCGTCATTGGCTCTGGGATTGGCGGTTTAGTAACAGCGACCCAACTCGCGGCTAAAGGAGCCCAAGTATTAGTCTTAGAGCGTTACTTGATTCCTGGGGGGAGCGCTGGCTATTTCGAGCGGGCTGGGTATCGGTTTGATGTGGGAGCCTCGATGATTTTTGGCTTTGGTCAGCAAGGCACTACAAATTTGCTGACGCGAGCCTTGGAGTCGGTGAATATGAGCCTGGAAACAATTCCTGACCCAGTGCAAATTCACTACCACCTACCCGACGGGTTGGACCTAAAAGTTCATCGAGACTATGAGAAGTTCTTGCAAGAACTGATTGCCAAGTTTCCCCACGAGCGCGAGGGCATTCGGCAGTTTTACGATGAATGCTGGAAAGTCTTTAACTGTCTCAATGCGATGGATTTGCTGTCGTTGGAAGAACCTCGCTATTTGACGCGCGTATTTTTTCAGCATCCCTTGGCTTGTTTGGGATTGGTTCAGTATTTGCCCCAAAATGTCGGAGATATTGCCCGCCGCTACATCAAAGATCCGGCACTGCTGAAATTTATCGACATGGAGTGCTACTGCTGGTCTGTAGTTCCGGCTGATAAAACTCCGATGATCAATGCAGGGATGGTGTTTAGCGATCGCCATTATGGCGGTATCAACTACCCCAAAGGCGGTGTCGGGCAAATTGCCCAAAAATTGGTCGAAGGCTTAGAGAAAGCGGGGAGTCAGATTCAGTACAAAGTCAGAGTCAAGCAAATCCTGATGGAGAATGGCCGAGCAGTCGGAGTAGAACTCGCTTCTGGTAAGGTTTATCGAGCCAAGCGAATCGTCTCTAATGCCACCCGCTGGGATACATTCGAGCATTTGCTGCCAACCGACAAAATGCCCATTGCTGAGAAGAAGTGGCAACAACGCTATCAAAAATCTCCCAGTTTCCTTAGCTTGCATTTAGGCGTGAAAGCCGAAGCCTTGCCGACTGGTACGGAATGCCATCACATTCTATTGGAAGACTGGCAGCGGATGGAGCAGTCTCAAAGTACGATTTTCGTCTCCATCCCAACTTTGCTCGACCCTGACTTAGCGCCGCCAGGTCATCACATCATCCATACCTTTACCCCCAGTTACCTGGAGGAATGGCAAGGATTATCCCCCAGTGACTACGAAGAAAAAAAAGAAGCAGCCGCAGCAACTTTAATACAACGATTAGAGAAGATTTTTCCTGGGTTAGAGCAAGCACTGGACTACCAAGAAGTGGGCACCCCTCGAACTCATCGTCGCTTCTTAGGGCGGCAAGACGGCACCTATGGCCCTATCCCTAAGCGCAAATTGTTGGGACTGTTGGGTATGCCCTTCAATCGCACTGCGGTGCCAGGGCTGTACTGTGTGGGCGACAGCACTTTTCCGGGGCAAGGACTTAATGCGGTCGCTTTCTCTGGCTTTGCCTGTGCCCATCGAATTGCCGTCGACTTAAAGCTTTAACGCCCTGAATAAAGCTTTGAAATAGGCTAAATGATTAGGATTCCGGGTTTGCTCTAGCTCTCACCGGACTTTTGATATAAAATCCTATCGTAAATTGCTGTCTCTACCAGTGCTGTCATGCAGCATTGGACAGAAGCGATCGCCGATTGAATTGGGCTTGCTACCCGCGATCGCTCCACCAGCCATTCGGAGAGGATTGAACACATGGCCTTTGAACTTCCCCCTTTACCTTACGACTACAACGCGCTAGAACCTTATATCTCAGCGCGCACCCTAGAGTTCCACCACGACAAGCACCACGCAGGTTACGTCGCTAACCTGAACAAGTTCACCCAAGACACTGAGTTGGCGGATAAATCGCTGGAAGAAGTGATCCAGGCCACCTTCAAAAACCCAGACAAAGTCGGTGTATTCAACAACGCGGCTCAAGTCTGGAACCACACCTTTTTTTGGCACAGCCTGAAGCCCAGCGGTGGTGGTTCTCCCAGCGGCGCTCTATCAGACAAAATCAATGCTGACTTTGGCAGCTTCGATAAGTTCGTTGAAGAGTTCAAGAACGCAGCCACAACTCAGTTTGGTAGCGGTTGGGCTTGGTTGGCGCTTGATAACGGCACCCTCAAGGTCACGAAGACCCCCAATGCTGAAAACCCGCTCGCTCACGGCCAAACTCCCCTCTTAACCTTGGATGTTTGGGAACATGCCTACTACCTCGACTACCAAAACCGTCGTCCTGACTTCATTCAAGCCTTCTTAGAGAACGTCGTGAACTGGGACTTCGTTTCTCAAAACTTGGCAGCAGCGGCTTAAACGACTGGCTCTCAATCGCAGCAGTTGACAGTTTTCTCAGTCATGAGCTGAGCCAAATCAACTGCAACCACACTCAAACAGTCACGTTTTATTTCGTGGCTGTTTTCTGTTTGGCCGTGTTTCAGCAGCATCAATCCTTACAATGAAATAGCTTAAGAAAATTAGTTATAAATTTAGCAATGAATAGCAACGAGATCGCTCAGTATATTGAGGCCACCAATGGTATGGCCAAGCCCTGGCTACTGTTGCAATTACGCTTGCAAAAACTGCAAGAGCGGCGAGACAGCATACCCGCCGATGAATATGCTAATGAGCTAGCTGACATCCACCAATCTCTAATGAATTTAGGAGAATGGTGGATAGGGATGGAAGACCAAGTGTTTTAAGCGAGCTGGCTTGTGACGCTGCTACTCCTGCTGTCCAGATAACGCTGCCGTGATTGCCTCAGAACCATGCCGAAAACTAAAAAGATCATTGCTGAGCCCAGCCTCACTGACTCCCAGTATTATTTCAGCCGCGAGATGAGTTGGCTGGAGTTTAATAACCGGGTCTTGCATGAAGCCTTTGACCCTCGCACCCCGCTAATAGAGCGCTGCAAGTTTATGGCTATTTTTAGCTCGAACTTGGATGAGTATTTTATGGTGCGGGTGGCAGCACTAAAACAGCAAGTAGAAGCGAAGGTCAGCCAGCTCACCTCAGAGGGGCGCAATCCTCAAGAGCAACTGGATGCCATCTGCGATCGCCTCCGTCCTATGGTGATCAAGCAGCATCGGCATTTTGAGCAAGCCTTGCGGCCCCAACTCGCCAACCAAGGCATTTATCTGCTCGACTACATGGACTTAAACCAAGAGCAGCGGGTTTATTTGCAGCGCTACTTTGAAGAGCAAATTTTTCCAGTGCTCACACCTTTGGCTGTTGATCCGAGCCATCCCTTCCCCTACATTTCCAATCTCAGCCTCAACTTAGCGGTGGTGATTCAAGATCCAGAGACGGAGGAAGAATTTTTCGCCCGCGTCAAAGTTCCTAAAGTGCTACCCCGCTTCTTGCAGTTACCAGAAAACTTACAGCTACAGCACAAGGGCCAAGGCGGAGCTTGGACAGGAGTGCCACTGGAGCAAGTAGTCGCTCATAACCTGGAGTCTTTGTTTCCAGGCATGAACATCCAAGAGTACTATCCCTTCCGGATTACCCGCAATGCCGACCTCGAATTGGAAGAAGATGAAGCCGATGATTTGATGCTCGCGATCGAGCAGGAATTACGGAAGCGGCGGTTTGGCGGTTCCGTGGTGCGTTTGGAGATTCAATCTTCCACTCCCCCAGCAGTACGAGAAATGTTGATTCAGGAGATGTCGCTCGAGGAAAGCGATGTCTACGAAGTGGAAGGCATGCTGGGACTGAGCGATCTGATGTCTTTTTTGGCCTTGCCACGGCCAGATCTTAAAGATACTCCTTGGTCTCCCGTCGTCCCAGCTCGTTTGCGGCGCTTGAGTCAACCTACGAGCGATCGCAATGGCGCAGAGGGAGAAGATAGCGAAGACTTCTTCAGCCTGATTCGGAAGCAAGACTTGATGGTACATCACCCGTACCAATCGTTTTCGGGGACGGTGCAGCGCTTCATTACCCATGCCGCCCATGATCCAGATGTGCTAGCGATCAAAATGACGCTCTACCGCACCTCTGGAGACTCGCCCATTCTCAACGCCCTGATTGCTGCTGCTGAGAATGGCAAGCAAGTAGCTGTTTTAGTGGAACTCAAAGCTCGCTTTGACGAAGAAAATAATATCAACTGGGCCCGCAAGCTGGAAAAAGTGGGCGTGCATGTGGTTTATGGCCTGGTAGGACTGAAAACTCATACCAAAATTGCCTTGGTAGTGCGCCGGGAAGAAAACCGCATTCGTCGCTACGTCCACATTGGCACCGGAAATTACAACCCCAAAACAGCACGCATCTACACCGATATTGGTTTGTTGAGCTGTCGCGATGAGTTGGGAGCTGATTTAACCGATCTGTTCAATTATCTAACGGGCTATTCCCGCCAACAGTCCTATCGCAAGTTGTTAGTCGCTCCAGTTAACTTGCGCGATCGCATGTTGAGCTTGATCTACCGAGAAATTGAAAACTGTAAAAACGGCTTGCCTAGTCGCATCGTCGCCAAAATGAACGCTTTGGTAGACAAGCGAATTATGGTGGCTTTATACGAAGCTTCTCAAGCAGGGGTCCAAATTGACCTCATCATTCGTGGCATCTGTTGTCTCAGACCTGGTATTAAAGGTGTCAGCGACAACATCCGGGTTGTTAGTATCGTAGGCCGTTTCCTAGAGCACTCCCGTATCTTTTACTTCCACAACGGAGGGGAGGATGAAGTCTTTATTGGCAGTGCCGACTGGATGCCACGCAACCTAGACCGCCGTGTAGAAGCAGTCGTATCCATTGAAGACCCAGACCTGAAAAAAGACTTACAAGAAATCTTGGGAACCATGCTCTCCGACAACCGCCATGCTTGGGAACTACAACCAAATGGCCGCTACATTCAACGTCGCCCCGCAGCGGACTGTCCAGAACTCAGCTCGCAAAAAATTCTCATGGAGATGGCAGCCAGCTCAACAACTTAAGCAACTTAAGAAGCGGCTTAGGAACGTCATCTTACCTGTATAACTCAATGCTTAAGCTGCTAAACATGAGATAACTATCAAGACCATCAAAAATAGTTTTCAAGGTATAAAATCCCACCTAAACCACCGTGATTTTGGCAGTCACCCGCTAGCCAGAAATTCCTTCTTGCGATTCGCCCCAACGGTAGAGGGATTTCAGTAGTGCCTACTACTAGACTAAAATTGTCTAAATCTGAAATGTCTCTTACTTGACTGAGTAGTCATGTTATCCTGTATGCGCTCTGCCCTCCGTGTCCTTGTTGTCGATGATCATGAGTTGACTCGACTCAGCCTCAAGCTGGCTTTACAGAACCAATCCAACATTGAACTGGTTGGTCTAGCGAGTAATGGTCAAGAAGCAGTTGAGCTGGTTAAGCATCAGCACCCTGATGTAATTATTATTGATTTACAAATGCCAGTTTTGGATGGTTTAAGCGCATCCACCCAGATTAAGAGCTTTGCTCCCAATATTCGCATCATCGCTTACTCATCAGTAGACGATCCTCAAACAGAGGTGATGATTCAAACAGCCAAAATTGACGCTTTCTGCAAGAAAGACGTTGCGACTCATGAACTTGTAGCTTTGGTGAAAGAACTAGGGCAAGCAGCTAAGAATGCGAGTGCCTAAGCATCCACAACCTTTACTGCCTGGAAGATAAGTCGTTCCAGGCAAGGGGTTAAGGCGATGGAGGTTTAGAGATTTCCCGCTTCTGGGAAGGTTCGTTGAAATTCGTCAATCAAATCATCCATCTCTTCTAAGGCCTGATTCACATCAATTCTTAGAGTTCCTAAATCAGGCTGTTCTAGTAATCTTAGTAAAGTTTCCCGTTTGCTTTTGATCAGCGTAATCCGCTCTTTAATGGTTTCGGCGTTCATTTCTGTATCTTTATATTTACTTCTATTAAGTAAGATAAACCATCTTCGGCCCTAGTCACGGACTCAACTCTATTCTTATAACCTAGCCCAGGTTAAGAGCTGCAAGTCACTGTGATTCAGCCTGTGATTTACCTTGAATTGGTAACACTAATTAATATAGACATGCCTCAGTCTCAGGATAGACGAGCGCAGAACTAGTGCAGAAAAGGTGGTCGCTTGCTATCACCTGTCTTAGTCCGCATTACTTCAGTGATGAAGCGCTTGAGTGCCTTCTCGCGGTTTTTCATAAAAGCGGCCCAAAATCCTGGCTGGAACTCATCCATAGTTTTAGCCAGTGCCCAAACATCCACGGCCAAGATGTTGTAGAGCGTTTCATCTTCTCGCTTGAGAGAATCAATCTGCTCTAATAATTTGCCTTTGGTTGCGGATGGCTGCTTTTCGTCTTTGATCATGGCTCGGACCTACTGAAGACCGTAAAGAGGGACTGAATCACATTCGCTGAGAGTGGCACTCATACTATCTAGATGAACCATAAAGACGAGTTAGATGGCCAAGCCTCGCCAGAATACCTCCCGCTGAAGTGGGCGATCGCGCCTCGGCACCTCCAGCATATCTCGCTATTCATGAACGCTCACTTTGCTAACCACAATCTTCTAGCTCCGGTTTCTGGCCTCTAGCTCTGCTTTTTGGCAAGAAACTTTAGGCTTCAGAGAAAAATTGTCGGAGCTTAGGTCCACCAAACTTCCTGTAAAGGTAATGATATAAAGGTTAACTTTGCACACCGCTTAATTCATCTCATTAACAAATATGTTACGTCAAACTTCTCTAGGAACGCTGGGATTAGGAGTAGGTGGGGCTCTAACCTTAGTCGGTTTTGTAGCTTACTTTTCTAGTAACGCCACCTTAAATCTTGTGGGATTTTTCTATGGCATTCCGCTACTTCTAGGAGGATTGGCGCTGATAGCTTCAGAACTCAAGCCAGTTCCTTATACACAACCCACACCACCAGCGATCGCTGAGCTACGGGATCAGCAAGCCACCACAACCCAGAATCAGATTCGTAAAGATGTGACTCGCTATCGGTACGGCCAATCTGCTCATTTAGACTCTTCGCTGAGCCACCTAGGGTTAAGCCCTACCAATGAGGAGCGTCCTGAGCTGATTGGCATTCGGGAAACGCAAATTGATGCCGCTTATGCCTTGGTTTTGGAGTTCAATTCTCCGCTCATTTCCTTGGAAACTTGGCAGCAGAGGCAAGCAAAAATAGAAGGTTTTTTTGGTCCTGGCATTCGAGTCCAACTAACCCAACCAGTAGAGCGTCAGATTGAAGTGGCTCTGATTACTGCACCCCCAGCCCAGCCTCAAGCCACTGACTGAGCAATTGCAACCCCCACGTTCCTTACTTTTCCAGTCTGACTACATACCACTGCAAAAAATCCCCAGGCCCCATATCGAGTTCGCAAGAAGTGTCTAGCAGATATTGGGCCTGGTCTGGGATAGAGCTAAGCTTCTGCAAATCTTGAGGCAGGCTGTCTTGGCGTTGGGCTAAAATCGCCTCCAGCTTGCTGAGCAGTTCAGCAGCCGTGAGAAATTGTTCTGGCTGATTAGCTGCCAAAACCACAAAATGGTCCTGCCTGTACATTAATGGGTCGGGCATAAGCTTTATAAATTGAGAGTTTCAGCTTTTTGGGCGATCGCGCTCATACAGATATCCTAACAACGCCTCCCGAGAAGGATGGCGTTTAGCTTTCAAGTTCTAAGACTTGAAATAGAGACGTTTGCAACCTTTCATCTACAGCCCCCGTCTGCATCCCTATGATCCGCTCAGCTTGCCTCATTTTCAATCCCATCGCTGGCCAAAGCGACCCAGCCCAAGATTTAGCTAAAATTCGGGCTTTGCTGGAGCCAGAGATGGAGCTAGAGATTCTATCGACGACCAAGACAGTCGATGCGGATCAGCTCGCCTATAACGCGGTGCAGCGAGGAGTGGAAGTTTTAATCGCCTCCGGCGGGGATGGCACTTTATCCGCAACCGCAGCCGCTCTGGTAGGTACCGATATTCCTCTAGGGGTGATTTCACGAGGCACCGCCAACGCCTTTGCCAATGCGCTCGGCATTCCTGACAGCATCGAAGCCGCTTGCGCCACCATCTTGGCCGGAGAAACTAAAAAGGTAGATGCGGCTTACTGTAATGGCAAACCCATGCTCCTGCTAGCTGGGATTGGCTTTGAAGCTGAGACGGTTGAACAAGCAGACCGCACTTCTAAAAATCGCTTGGGTATGCTGGCTTACATCCTAGCCGGAGTCAAGCAACTGGGGCAGCTACCTGCCTTTGATGCAGAAATTGAAACAGATGACCAAATCATTCAAGTTTCCGCTTCAGCGATTACCGTGGCCAATGCAGCCCCACCCACTTCAATTCTGGCGCAGGGACCGGCTGGGGTGATTTTTGATGATGGTTTGCTTGACCTAACGGTAGTGGCTCCCCGCAATGTAGCAGGGGCGATCGCAGCTTCCTATCATCTGCTGCAATCTGCTCTGACTGGCAACGCCACCGAGCGGGATGACATTGGCTATTTGAGAGCGAAACGTCTGAAAGTTTCAACTCAGCCTCCCCAAAAGGTAGTTTTGGATGGGGAACTAATTGGTACAACTCCCATCGAACTAGAGTGTGTCCCGCAGGGTTTAACTATTTTTGCACCGTCCGCACCTGAAACCGTGATCGAAGAAAAGTTAGATGGGTTGCCTAACTTAGTCGTGGTCTCTAAGGCGCAATTAGAGTCAGAGGACGACGAACAATCTGCTGAGGTTCGGTAATCTCACCAGACTTCCACCTATTTTCTCAATCTAATTAATCTATTTTCAATAAATATCCGGAGGCCAATTTCTTGGTTTGGATATTATGTATTCTTCATCAGAAAACCTAGTGCTCGGAGTAGCTTCTTGCTAGTGGCATCTATTAATTTGACTTGATGCTATCTGTGCCAGTTGAGAAAGCGACTGTGTCAACCAACTTAAACTAATCCGACACGCTAGATTAGAAATATCGGATCACATCCAGCAAACCTTTATCTAGAAAATATAGATAATGGTTTTTTTTGCTTTGAAGGTGAAAATTTTGAGCTGACCAGTCTTTTTAGAGAGTCAAAAACCCCACATCTGCTACCTCCAGAAATCTGAAATTAAGTGAATTTATCCTGGAACTTTCCAAGCAGGTTCTTCGACTATAAATTCAGGAACGCAAACATTAACTTCACCCTTTGAGGGAACCAAAATGACACTCTCTCTAAAATCTATTGCTGCTTTTTCTGCTTTGTCTGTTATTGCGATCGCACCCCTACTTTCTGCTGGTTCTGCTTCTGCTCAACCTAGAAAAGGATTCAGTGATAGCTATGTCGGTGCAGGTGTTGCGGCAGGTGTCACCAACGGTGGTCAAAACAATGATGCTGCAACCTTTGGCGGCACGATTGATGGTCGCTTCGGCCTCCGCAAAGCTCCCGTTTCTCTGCGCGGTTCTGTTATTTACAGCGATGACACTAGCGCTATCATTCCGATGATCACCTATGACAAAGGGATCACTAAAAATACCCAAGTTTATGGCGGTGTTGGCTATTCCTTTGTGGAAGCAAACGGCCAGCCAACCCCAGTAGGGAACGATGATGCAGTTATATTAACTGCTGGTGTTGAATCCAAAGTCACCAAAGATGTAGTGGTTTACGGTAACACCAAGTGGGGCATTAACGCTTACCAAAATGGCCCTGCTGATTCTCTAAGCTTCCAAGCTGGTGCAGGTCTACGCTTCTAAACTCACTGAAGCTACTTAGGCTTAATATTGCCTCGAAGACCGCTATGACAACAGGCTAAGTTGTAGGCATTCATCTGCTAGTTTTTAACCGTTAGTTCTGATGCAGCCTTTCAGCAACTCTACATCAGCTCAGCAAGACTGAATAGTAATTCAACTCAGCTTTAGTCAGCTCCTAACTTTGGTGTTAGGAGCTTTTTTAATGGTTAAAAATTAGCCTAATAAACAATATTTTTGAGTTTGATGGCTTAATTTTAACAACAAACTCAGCCGTCACTTTAACTTAAGCATTTTGCTTACAGCAGTTGTATAACAGCGAAATATCTGTTTTGAGCACCTTACCCCGAAAGATAAGGAGTGCTTGTCAATGTAATGCTGAGTTCGCTGGTTGTAGCTCTGCTTTCTCGCTTTGCTTCACACGAGTTTACAGAGAAATTCTGAAGCGATATCATCAACTTACTGGGTTACAACTTGAATGGGTAAAGTTGGCTAACGTTAGACTTGAATCTGCTTGGTTTAGAACTCCCTTTTCCCGCAAGTTGGGGTGGACTTTCATGCAAAATTCCTGACAAGCAGGTTGACCCAGCAAATGCAATGATAAAATAAATAGATTGACCGTAATTCCGGGCGGATTACCGGGAATCAAAAAGCTTAGAACTACTGAGGCTCTGAACTAACTAAAGGCTTTATGGTTCAGACCTGACTTTAACTGCAACGTTTGGTTGTATTCCACACCTCTGACTATTTTCAATTCGTACCGCAACTCCGATGGTTAAAACTCCGACTCCGACTCCCGTGGCTCGCAAACCTTCTAAAGTAGAAGGTCTTAAGGAACGTAGCCAATTTTTACGTGAACCTGTTGCCAGTGAATTGCTACTCGATACTAATTGTTTTACAGAAGATGCGATTCAAATCCTGAAGTTTCACGGTTCCTATCAGCAGGACAATCGGGACAACCGGGTTAAAGGGCAGGAGAAAGACTACCAGTTTATGCTGCGGACTCGAAGTCCAGGTGGCTTTATTCCTCCTCAGCTCTACCTGACTTTGGATCAATTGTCAGACGACTATGGCAATGGCACCCTGCGCGCTACGACCCGCCAAGGATTTCAACTCCACGGCATCTTAAAGAAAAATCTACGAACCGCGATCGCCTCGATTGTCAAGAGTATGGGTTCCACATTAGGAGCTTGTGGCGACCTGAATCGCAACGTCATGGCACCGCCCGCGCCCTACAAGAATCGGCCTGAGTATATCTACGCTCATGAGTACGCCAACAGCATTGCCGACTTACTCACCCCCCAAACAGGTGCTTATTACGAAATTTGGTTGGATGGCGAAAAGTTTGTCAGTGCTGAGGAGCGTCCAGAGGTTAAGGCAGCTCGGCAACAAAACGGTAATGGCACAATTTTTCAGGACAGTGAGGAGCCGATCTATGGCACTTACTACATGCCCCGTAAATTCAAAATTGCGGTCACGATTCCAGGAGATAACTCTATCGACCTGTACTCGCAAGATTTGAGCTTGGTGGTGATTACGAATGAGCAGGGCGAGTTAGAAGGGTTCAATATTCTGGCAGGTGGCGGTTTGGGCCGTACCCACGGCAAAGAAGACACTTTTCCTCGCATTGCCGATCCGCTAGGTTATGTCGATAAAGCCGACATTTACGAGGCAGTCAAAGCGATTGTGGCGACGCAGCGAGACAATGGCAACCGCAGCGATCGCCGTCACTCCCGCTTAAAGTACCTGATGGAGGAGTGGGGGGTTGCCAAGTTCCGCAGTGAGGTGGAGCAGTATTTTGGCAAGCCATTACAACCCTTCAAGCCGTTACCCGAATTTAAGTATCTAGATTTTCTCGGCTGGCAAGAACAGGGAGATGGCAAGCTATTTCTCGGCATCTCTGTAGAGAATGGCCGCATCAAAGATGAAGGTGCCTTCCAACTGAGAACTGCGTTGCGAGAAGTGGTGCAGCAGTACAATCTGCCCATCTTGCTGACGGGTAGCCAAGATGTGCTCCTGTATGACATTGCTCCTAGCGATCGCGCCGCCATTCAAGCAATATTCGATCGCTGTGGTGTGCAGGTTGATCCCGAGCAGATCGACTCTCTAGTGCGCTATTCGATGGCTTGCCCTGCTTTGCCCACTTGCGGTTTGGCTGTCACCGAATCTGAGCGAATTATGCCAGAGATTCTGGAGCGGATTCGCGCCCTGCTAGATAAAGTGGGTCTGGAGCAAGAGCACTTTATTATTCGGATGACAGGTTGCCCTAACGGTTGCGCCCGTCCTTACTTGGCAGAACTCGGTTTTGTGGGCAGTGCTCCTGAGCATTACCAAGTTTGGCTGGGGGCTTCTCCGAACCAAACCCGCCTATCTCAGCCTTATGTGGAGAAGCTCCACATCAATGACTTAGAAATTGGGCTAGAACCAATTTTTGTCTACTTCAAGCAATCTCGCACACCCGAAGAAAGCTTTGGCGATTTCTGCGATCGCGTTGGCTTAGAGGCAATTCGGCAGTTTGCCGTGGCTTACCAATCTGAACCGCCTGAGCTTGTGAGTAGCTACGCCGCTACCATCAGCACCGCTAACGATGAAGCGATCGCTACTGTGAGCGAGACTGATGGGCTTGGCAAAATCCGCCGCCGCATCACGGTTCGAGAAGACCTTTATGCCAGTCTGCAAGCGATGGCCACTCAGCAAGGTAAAAAGGTGTCTCAACTGGCTACCGAAGCGATCGCAGCTTATGTGCAAGCCAACCAAGAGCCGTAGTTCTTAAGATCTACGAAATCCGAACCTTGGGGGCAAGTGCCCCCAAGGTTCGCTGAGGGACGGTTGCGTCCCCCAGACCCCCTGCAAACGAACGTAATTGCAAGTGTTTCGAGATTTTTCTTTTCTCGCTTCTTAACTCCTGACTTCTTTCCGCCTTCATCTCATACCAAACGAGAGATGCCACACTAGGCTCATCCAGTTTGTAATAGAGGATACGAGAACCTATCTCTCCTATGGGGTGGAATTATGACTTGGCTAGAACGGCACTTTGGTCAGGAGTGCAGTAAAAAATTCCAGTCGGAGACTCAGAAGCACCCAGACGAAGCGGGGATGACTCCTGGGCTTACAGGTGAGTATGACTTAGAACTTCGAGAGAAGGCGGGTATGCATCAACCTCCGCCCGCTCCAGAGCATATGGGACTTGAAGGTGAATATGACCCGGCGGGTTTGTCGAAGCGAGTTGCGATCGCCTTCGATCGTGATCCCCAGATTAGTGAAATTGACAGCTTAGAAATTGACCAGAACGGTGGCACAATTATCCTCAAAGGCTCTGTGCCTAACTCAGAGATTCTGGAACACATCACAGGTATGGCAGCCAAAGTAGATGGCACCCAGGCAGTAGACACTTCACAAGTCAGCGTAGCTTAAGCCCATCCTGAGCCTTAGCTTTCTGGATTGGTCACTAAATTCAAGGGTGGTAGCTGCATCGTAAAAACTGTCCACCCGTGGCTGCTCTCGACTTGAATGGTACCTTGTAGCTGCTCTACTAGCCGCTTGACTAAGGCTAGGCCTAAACCAGTACCTCCTTGCTTCCACGGGTCAGCATGGGGAACCCGATAAAACTTATCAAAAATTCGCAGGAGTTCTGTTGGGGGAATTTCGGCTTGATTTTGAATAATTAGGCAAGTGAGAGGAACTGACTCAAAAGGTGGTGAAGTACTAGTCACCTGCTCTGCCTTCAGGATAATTTGGCCACCCGCCGGGGTGTACTTGCAAGCATTATTCAATAATTCGACTAACATGCGTTCTAAGCTGGCGCGATCGGTAATTAAGGGCGGAAAGTTTTCTGGCAGGTCAATCTTGATTACCTGTTGATGTTCTTGCAGGCGGGAACGGAAAGGCTCAATTAAGCTAGAGAACCAATCCTGTAAATTGATCGCCTCTACTAGAAACGTGGGATAAGATGCTGCTTCCAAACGCTGTAAATCCAGTAGGTCGTTGATTAGGTCAATTTCACGAGCACATTCTGCTTTTAAGATTTCCAAATACCGCTGTTGGCGTTCAGCGTTGGTAGCGATCGTCAACATTTGCAGCGCCATTTTCATATTTGACATCGGTGTCCGTAGCTCATGGGACACCGTGCTCAAAAAGTCATCTTTGAGTTGATTCAGTTTTTGTAATTCTGCTACGAGCCGAGCTTGTTCAGCCTGCTGGCGGATTGCTGCCTTGGCTTTGAGTTGCTCTGTGCGATCGCGGAACACTAAAACAGCGCCCATTACTAAGTGTTGGTCGTTCTGTAGTGGCGTAATACTGTACTCAATGGGAATTTGGCCGTCACTGCATCTGAGGCTGGTTTCTACCGCAGTTTTCATGCCCACGCTGGCGTCAAAGAAGCTGCTGCTGGGCTGCTGGAGGATGCTCTGTGTGGCTTCATCCTCGGTTTGGAAAACAGCGATCGCGGGCTTCCCAAGAGCTTGGGCTTGCTGCCAGCCAGTCAAACTTTCAGCCACGGGGTTCATGAACGTAATCAACCCTGTCGTGTCAATCGTAATCACAGCATCAGCGATGCTTCTCAAAACAGTTGACAGCCACTGCTCTCGCTCTTGCAACTGCCTCTCTAACCGATGCCTAGCTAAAGTAATTTCGATCGTTGTATTTAGTTCTCGTTCTTTAAAGGGTTTCAATATGTAGCCGTACGGCTGAGTTTGTTTAGCACGAGCTAAGGTGTCGTCATCAGCGTAGGCCGTCAAGTAAATAATTGGTAGTTGAAAGCGGTGGTGAATTTGTCTAGCTGCTTCGATTCCATCGATCGCACCTTTGAGGCGAATATCCATTAAGACCAAATCCAAGTGACTCTCAGACGCTCTCAAAATAGCTTCTTCACCAGAGGCAGCAACCACAGGCACTGCATAGCCAAATTTCTTCAATCTGTTTTGCAGATCTTTGGCGACAATGCTTTCATCCTCAACCACCATTATGTTTATAGTTGTCATTTTCCTAGGTGAGTTTTAGTTAGAAAACACAATCTCAAATTTGACGCCATTACTCTGATTAATTTCAATAACCCCCTCAAGCTGCTGAGTTAGTGCGTTCACTAACTGCAAACCTAAAGAATCGGTGTTTTGATAATCTAAATCTCTTGGAAGACCAACTCCAGTGTCACTGACCACAAGCATCAGGTGATGAGCATCCCTAAGGCCAAAAGAAATACAAACTTCTCCAGTGTGCCCCTTGGGAAATGCGTGCTTGAGTGCATTTAATACCAATTCGTTAATAATTAGGCCGCAGGGGATCGCAGTATCCAGACCCAACCAAATTTCATCTATATTAATTTTTAAGGCGATCGCCTCAGAATTAATTTCATAGGTGTAAAACAAATTAGTCACAAGATCATAAATATACTCAGAAGCATTAATTCGAGCCATATCTTTTGACTGATATAACTTCTCGTGAATTAGTGCCATTGACTCAATTCGATTTTGGCTTTCCCTAAAAATAGCCAGCGCCGCACTATCGTTTAGATACTGAGCTTGCAAATTCAACAAACTGGAAATAATTTGCAAGTTATTTTTAACCCGATGATGAATTTCCTTCAGTAAAACTTCTTTTTCTCGGAGCGACGTTCTCATATCTTCTTCGATTTGCTTACGATTAGTAATATCAAAACGAATCGAAAGATACTGAAACGGCTGACTCTGTTCATTAAGGAAAGGCACGATGGTCGTATCAACCCAGTAGTAACTACCATCCTTAGCACGGTTCTTAATTTCCCCTTTCCAAACTTTGCCCTTGGAGATCGTGGCCCAAAAGTTTTGAAAGAAACCTAAGTCATGATAACTAGAGTTAATCAGGCGATGGTTTTTCCCAATCAGTTCCTCTCTGCTGTATTGGGATAGTTCACAGAACGTGTCATTAACATAATTAATCGTACCTTTTTGGTCAGTGGCAGCCACGATCGCTGCTTGGTCTAAAGCAAACTTAATATCTGATAATTCTTTCAAAGACTTTTGTAGTTTTGCCTCAGCCTGCCGCCGCTCAGAAATATCTTCAATCACAGAAATGAAATATTTGGGCTGAGTCGCTTCCCGCATCAGTGAAACAGTTAAATTAACCCAATTTGTAGAGCCATTTTTGCAGATGTACCGCTTCTCCATCGAGAAAGTCGAAATTGTCCCAGCTAAAATTTGGTGAACATGTCCCAAATCGGCGGCTAAGTCATCAGGGTGAGTAATGTCTTGAAAGGTTAGATTGAGTAGCTCTGAGCGGCTATAACCAACAATGTCACAGAGCTTTTGATTAACCCGCAACCATTGCCCATCCAAACCAACATGGCCGATCCCGACCGCAGCTTGTTCAAAAGTTGCCCGAAACCGTTGCTCACTCTCTCTCAGCGTGGCTTCCATGTGTTGCCGCTCAGCAATTTCTAACCTCAGTTCCTTGTTGACCTGAGCGAGCGCTGCAGTGCGTTCTGTCACCCGAATCTCTAGTTGGCTATGAGCGGCTTGGAGTGCTAATTCCGCTTGTTGACGTTCTAGAATCTGTTTCTCTAATTCCCGATTAGTTTTTTCTAACTGGGCAGAACTCGGTAAAGCTAGGAGTTTTGGCATTAGTGGGCCTAGTTCCAGAGCGGTGAAGAGAGACACTATGGCGGTGAAAGCCTTGATTGTGCCAGACACCCAATAAATTGGATGCCAGAGGGTCCAAACCTCTAAGATATGGGTGGTTCCACAAGCAATAATGAAAGCGCCAAAGAGCAGAAAAATCCACGGAAAAGGAATGTCGCGGCGCTTGTGGATAAAGTAAAGCAAGAAAACAGGAATTGAGTAATAAGCTAGGGCGATCGCTAAATCTGAGACCACATGCAGCCAAACTAAGTGAGGTTGCCATAGATAGCAATGCCCATGTGGAATAAATTGATCCGAAGATAAAAAATTACTAAAAAATTCCCACATAAAATCTATTATTTTATTTTCATGAGTTCAGCTTTTGAATCATCAGTTGGTTTGCTTCATGATAGGCATTACCAGGATTGACTTTATCTAAAAGCAAAGAGATCTTTAGTAGTTTTCCTGAACCAAGAAATCTAAATTATAAAGTTTGAATTCTAGGGATTAGAGAGAGGTTGTTCTATCTCAAACTTTGTTCTATCAACCGCCCCAGTACAGCCGTAATCGTACGGAAGTCATTGAGTAATCAACCACTTCATTCTTTTTTATGTCTTGGATTCACTTCCCTGCTCTGGCAAAAAGCTTATGTAGATTCACGCGAATGTAAAGTGGGCTTAAGCACTGGTCAGAACCTACCTCAGTTCCAGAAACCTTTTGAACCTTAAAATAGGCCGAAAAATAGATAAATCAGAACACTAAGTGGCAGGATAGAAAAGTTGGCTTAGGAGTATCGCTTGGCTGAGTTGCAACGATTGGCGATCGCGCCCACTCAACTGCATCAAGAACAAATTTGCTTAACCGCAGAGCAACAACATTACTTGAGTCGAGTCTTGCGGCTCCGCTCTGGCGATCGCTTTATTGCCATGAACGGACAAGGTCAGTGGTGGCTAGCAGAGCTATTGGCGAGCCCAGATCAATCACTAGAAGCACAGATTATTCAAACTTTGACGGTTGATACTGAGTTGCCTATTGCAATCACGCTAGTTGTGGCTTTACCGAAAGGCAGTGGATTTGATGAGGTGGTACGACAAGCTACCGAACTAGGCACTAGCTGCATCGCGCCTGTAATTAGCGATCGCACCTTGCTGCACCCTAGCCCCCAAAAACTAGAACGCTGGCGGCGCATTGCTCAAGAAGCAGCGGAGCAGTCTGAGCGACAAGTGGTGCCTACAATTCTGGAACCCGTCCCACTACTGCCCCAACTTCAGCAATTGCTAGCGGCAACTCCGGGCACACCTAAGGTTGTTGGCTACTTCTGCGTCACTCGCTACGATGCCCCTCATTTATTGCACTGCTTACAGAGAGATTTAGGGTTTGGAAATCAGCAAGCGTCGCTGTCTGCGCTATCCTCAATGGTAATTGTGACTGGGCCAGAGGGCGGCTGGACAGAGGCGGAAGTTGAGCAAGCGATCGCGCTAGGATATCAACCTGTGTCTTTGGGACAGCGCATTCTCAAAGCTGTCACCGCTCCCTTAGTAGCCCTCTCTCTAGTCGCTGCAGTGGCTGAGGCCACTCCGAGTCCCATCTCCACCACATTGCCAGGGTGAGCTGAAGAAATATATGACTGAGCTGGAACAAGTAGCGGCTGCCTTTGACAGCAAGGACTATCGCACTGCCGCCCAATTGCTGAAAACCTTGCTACAGCGCATGCCAGAAAATCCTTGGGTGCAGTTGTATCTAGGGCGCATGCATGAAGTATCGGGGAAGCTAGAAGCGGCTGAGACAGTTTATCGGCAGCTCCTCCGCAACTCACTGCATCCCAAAGTGGCGACGCAAGCTCGGCAAGGGATACAACGAGTGGAAGCGATTGTAAAAGCGCAACGACAACAAGCGATCGCTGAAGCAACGGCTGACCCTGCCAACACAGAACTCGGATTTTTGATGCTGGCCCCAGTGACGGGGGAAGCCAGAAACGTCGCCGCCCAGAATTTCGCTCGCATCATGAAGCTGGATGCCTATACCGCCCGGATGCAACTACCCAGTCGCAGTTGGCAACTGTACCGCACTGGGCCAGTTGGGGAATTGCAGGTCTATGGCCAGGAGCTACGTAACGCTCAGATTCCTGTGTATTGGGCGGGTTTAGCTGAAATTGAAAAGTTGCGCGTCTTTCGCGTCCTACATTTTCAATCAGTTGCTCCCCAAATTACTGTTGTTTGCCACAACGAATTTGATCAAGTCGGGTCATTAACCTTTGAGTGGTCAGAGGTGACGCGGCGGGTTGAAGGACTCCTGCCTATTTTTGGCGATGTGATTGATCAAGGAGCTTGGGGCAAGCTGCAATGGAAAGAACAGACCCAAGACTACGCGCATGTTTGGGACTTGCATATTCCGGGCCGCCAGTCCATCCTACGATTCTGCGACAGTAACTATCTGTTTCAAGAAGATGCTGCGATCGCGGATCAGGTAACGCCCCAAACCACCACTCGAATCAACTGGAACCACCTGATCGCGTTTCTGAATCAAAAATTGCCCAATTTAGAAACTTGGTCAGACTTCACAGGCTTTGCTGAAACCACCGCAGACCATATTCCCCCCTTAAGCCGCATCAAACCGCAAATTGACATAGAAAGAAAAGCAGAGACCCATTGGGACCCTGCCTTTCAGCTTTATAGCGCTCTGGTATTTTTGCAGTCAAGTTGAAAAAGACTTAAAAGAGGCAAGTTAGGAGAGGAGAGCCTCAAAACCTAGCAACTAGGTAGGAACTTTAACTTGGCGAGCCATATCCAAGAAGGAACTCATGTTAGGGCCAGGACGACGGCGATCGCCAAAGCTAGAAAATGCGATCGCAGGTTCAGACGACTTTTGTCCGTTCTGGTTGTTCGCAGCGGCAGGAGCGGGCTGAGCAGGAGCGGGTGGCATTGCTTCAGTTTTCGCAGCCTCAGCCTTGGCAGCCTTTCTGGCTTCAGCCTTCCCAGGTTGAGCAGCGGGCTCTGGCGCTTTGGGAGCTTCGACCTTGGTAGCTTCAACCTTAGCAGGTTGGGTTTTCACGGGTTCAGCTTTCGCAGCTTCAATCTTGGCAGGTTGCCCATTCGCTGAGGAGTCATCAAATTCCATGAAATAGCCTGACTTCCGCTTAGGCTGCGGCACAGCACTGGGCGCATCTGCGGATGACTTCTTGTTAAAGAAGCTAGTTACAAAGGCCAAAATTCCATTAATTAGTTTCTTAATAAAACCGAACATGATACCCGCTCCTACCGTTGGTCCTGATGAGTTAAATGAAAACCCGAAAGATTGAAGCTAGCTGAGACTTAGAGCTGCTTAATCTGATTGATTTAATTATGAAAATTATGAAATTTTCTGACTCAAAAGCACAAGATTACTCAACATTAATTTACAAAAGTTTATTGACAGCATAAGGAGTACAAATACTTATCTCCCAAGAGCTAGATTAAGCCAAACTGCTTTTCAGACTTTTAGGTTGCTGCTCAGAATCAACTATTTGCCCTTGGCTTTTACCCTTAGCTTTTGTCTTTAGCCAGTCCGTTAGCTGTCCTAAACCAAGCTCAAAATTGCGATCGCTACTGTCTAAGCTAGAAGTGTAAGCAGAACACATTAAGGAGTTGCATGGGTTTTCGCCATCCAGTGTTGCTAATTCACGGCATTAACGACACCGAAGCTGTTTTTCACTCCATGTCTCGTCACTTAACTCGCTTAGGTTACTCAGTCCACAGTCTTAGCTTAACGCCTAACAACGGTCATTTAGGCTTGGAACATCTAGCAACTCAAGTTTCTAATTATGTAGCTAGAACCTTTGCACCAGAGCAACACTTTGACTTAGTTGGCTTCAGTATGGGTGGCATCGTTAGCCGTTATTACGTGCAGCGCTTAGGTGGCATCGCTCAAGTCAAGCGCTTCGTCACCATTGCTTCACCCCATCAAGGTACGTGGCTCGCCTATGGCTCTGAGCGACCTGGTTGTGTCCAAATGCGGCCTGGAAGTGCTTTTTTACAAGACTTGAATCAAGATGCTGAGATCTTGAAACAGCTCCATTTCACCTCCATTTGGACCCCTCTAGACTTGATGATTGTGCCTGCCAATAGTTCGCTGATGCCTGTGGGTCAAAGTGTGCCAGTTTGGGTGCCGAGCCATGCTTGGATGGTGTCCCATCCCCAGAGTTTGCAGGCAGTTGCTTCCTGTCTCCAAACGCCACTCCAGGGTTCTGGCTCTAGCGATCGCCCACCTGAGCAAAGTCGCGATCGCCAAAAATTGCCGCGGGATGGCAGTAGAACTTAAACTCCAACAGATTGTGAAAGGGATCTTCGAGAAAGAAGGTACGGTGCTCTAAAGGTAAACCTGTGAAGCGGCGTTTTGGTTCTTGATAAAAGCGCAATTGGCGTTGTTGCGATCGCTCTAGCAGTTCTTCCCAATCGGATTCTGAGGTAAACACCAGCCCAAAATGCCTGGGATAAATGCCCCGTTGCGGCATGAGTGGTTCTGAAGTCGTGTGAGCTACCAGTTGATGCCCGTAAAGGTTAAGGATCACAGAGGTAGCATTTTCGCGCCCTACCGTACATCCCAATCCTTCCGTATAAAAGGCTTTGGTTTGAGCAATATCAGTTACTGGAAAAGCCAAGTGAAACAAGACAGTATTCATAAACTCTAATTTCAGCAAACTACCCTTCTTAAAGATAGTTTGCGATCTAGATATCCTTTAGAATTTAGAGTTTGAATCAGGCCTGGAATGGTGCCAGAAAATATTAATTCGTCAAGTGAGACACAAAAGAATTAATTAGGAATACATATTCAAACCACTGCTTCAGATACTACATCAAACTCTACAGAAGTATTAAGAACTGCGTGCAATCTCTCCCAGGCCACCCTAGATTATGGTCTGATTTTTTACAGGTAGTCTGCTCAATTCTGCTTAACTTAACCACATGATTGCAGACAGTACCGCCGCTAAAAAACAGTCGCTTAAAGTTGGCCTATGACTAGAATTTACTTTGCTACTAACCGCCGTCCTAATCGAGCCGTAGACCCTGATGACTTTGGTAGTAACTTTAGCGACGATGGTTTAGCAAATTTACGCTTTGGTCGGGCCGAGGTGTCAGGCAGCAACTTTGATCAAATTCAGATTCGAGTCGCTTCTGAGGACTTATTGGCAGACCCACCTGTGTTGGGTAGCCAAGCCATCTTTGAGCAGGTGCGTCAACAGATGGCTCAGACAGGTGAAGATACCATTATCTTTATTCATGGCTTCAATACTTCCTTTCGCGGAGCTTTAAGTCAGGCAGCTCGGCTACACCAAGTTTTGACAGCTAACGACCCCATTGAGCCGACACGTCCCTTGCGGCTGAATATGTGTGTCTTTTCCTGGCCGTCGGATGGTTCTTTACTGTTGACCAATCCGCGATCGCGCGATGCTGTCGCCTACAAAAACGATCGCCTGGATGCTGCGGCCTCTGGGGTCGCCTTTGCGCGCGCCTTCTTAAAAATGGCTGATTTTATTAATGATATTAATCAGAACTCTCAGCCCCGCTGCAACCAACGATTGCACCTGATCGCTCATAGCATGGGGGCTTATGTGTTACGAGCTGCCTTGCAAGAAGTCAAAAAGCAAGTCGTTCAGTTACCTAGAATCTTTGATCAAGTGTTGCTGACGGCAGCCGATGAAGATGATGATGCTTTTGATTTCGATTACAAGCTATTTTCCTTGCCTCGCATTACTCGTCGCACTAGCGTCTACTTCAACCGCAACGACTTAGCTTTGTGGGCTAGCGACACCTTAAAAGGGAACTCTCCCCGCTTGGGCAGCGATGGCCCTATGCAACCACAACAACTGCCTCGCAACGTCTACCCAATCGACTGCACCGATATCATCTCCCGCATTACCGATCCCACCGAGCATGGCTATTTTACGACTGTGCCGCGAGTCGTGACTGACATGCGACAGGTGATTCGTAATCAAATCCCAGATGAAATCCGGGGGCGACGCTATATCCCTGAAACCAATCGCTATCGGTTGCTCATGGGACTCGACCCCCAAAATCGCTAAGACCAACCTCCCCCAATCCACTCTCCCAAGCCAAAAAGAATTATAAATCTGTCTCCCCTTCCCTAGTAGGGAAGGGGCTGAGGGTTAGGTCTCAAGTTGCCTGACTAGGAAGAAATTTCAGGGAAACTCCATTCATGCAGTAGCGCTGACCCGTAGGCCGAGGACCGTCATCAAACACGTGACCGAGATGACCTCCACAACGGCGGCAGTGCACCTCCACTCGTGTCATGAACCAAGACTTGTCAGTAGTAGTCGCGATCGCGTCCTCAATCGGAGCATAGAAGCTAGGCCAACCCGTACGGCTATCGAATTTAGTTTCAGAAGTAAATAGTGGCAACTCACAACCAGCACAGATATAAGTGCCCTGGCCATATTGCTTATCGAGTGGGCTAGTGCCAGCCCGTTCTGTTCCATGCTGACGCAGCACTTGAAACTGTTCCGGCGTCAAAATCTGCCGCCACTCTGCTTCTGTTTTAGTAATTTCAAAATTTTCGTTGGTAGTCGTCATAGCACTTGAGTTCCCACGTAAATAAGATAAGCCCCAGGCCGAGCCAACAATTGCTGCACCCGCCCAGATAAAGTTTCGTCTCTGCATTCCTCCATTATGAAGTCTATGAAGCGGCTGATCAGCTAGCTAAATTCAGCTAGCAACTTTTTGGAGGGGGTTTGGGGGACGCAACCGTCCCTCAGCGGAGGTTTGGGAGCAAGCGCCCTTAAGATCTTGATTCAAGTCTAATGAACAAGACATCTCGCCTGTACGCTAGGGTGAAGTTGTAGTCAGCTCAAGTTCTACCAAGCCCTTTGTGAGGTCACAGCATGGATCCGCTAGAAAGCGTCAAGATGGCCGTTACTACCCTTACTGCCAACAAACTGCGAAGTGGCCTGACCATGCTCGGCATCATTATTGGCAACGCTTCCGTGATTGCGATGGTAGGAATCGGGCAAGGAGCCCAGAAGTACGCTGCCGAGCAGTTTGAATCCTTAGGGCCGAACGTGTTGTTCATTGTGCCTGGTTCTAGAGAAGCCCAGCGCTCCACCTTCGAAGTTCCCAAAACGCTGGTTCTAGCTGATGCTCAGGCGATCGCGACTCAAGTTCCATCTGTCAATGCCGTTGCTCCCCAAATCAACAGTCAGCAACTAATCACCTATCGTAATAAGAACAGCAACTCCATCATCATTGGCACCACACCAGAATTTCTCACCGCCCGTGACTTTGAAGTTGGCCAAGGCCGCTTTATCAGCGAGCTGGATTTAGAACGCAATAACCAAGTCGTTGCACTTGGCGCTGAAATTGCCGAAAAGCTGTTTGGCAGTGAAGAACCTGTTGGTAAACAGATTCGGATTAAAGATGTCAGTTTTCAAGTCGTTGGGGTGATGGAGGCAAAAGGAGCCTTTCTGGGCAACAACCAAGACGACACGCTTTATATCCCACTTACCACCATGTCCAGCCGCATTGTAGGGCGCACGTCTCCCTATGGCATCGACCTAACCTTCATTGTCGCCTCGGCCAAAAACGAGAAAAGTGTGGAAGCCGCTCAGTTTCAGATCACCAATTTGCTGAGACTGCGACATAAAATCGCTGGAGATGACGACTTCACGGTGCGATCGCAAAAAGATGCCTTGGAGGTAGTGGACAACGTCACTGGAGCGCTGACCATTATGCTAGCGGCGATCGCGGGAATTTCCCTCTTTGTGGGTGGCGTGGGCATTATGAACATCATGCTGGTGTCAGTGCGAGAACGCACCCATGAAATTGGCCTCCGCAAAGCAATTGGCGCAACCCAGCAAGACATCCTGATTCAGTTCATGATTGAGTCAGTGATTTTAGCTGCTCTAGGAGGCGCGATCGGTACCTTTATCGGAGTTGGTGGCATTGGGTTAGTGGGTGCAGTCACTCCCTTAAAAGCAGGCGTTTCCCCGGTCGCGATTCTGGTTGCCGTTGGCGTTTCGGGTGGCATTGGCTTGTTCTTCGGAGTTGTGCCTGCGCGTCAAGCCGCTAAACTAGACCCCATTGTGGCGCTTAGAAGCGCTTAGGAATTACGGCGCTTAGAAGCGCATAGGAATGACGGCGCTCAGAAGCGCATAAAAGAAATACATAAAACGAATTGCTTAAGGAGTTGTAGGAGCGATCGCTATGCCAAACTCTGTGATTATCCGACTAGAAGATATTGCAAAAACCTACGGCTCCGGTGAAACCGAAGTCCGAGCGCTCGCAGATGTAGACTTGGTGATTGAAAAAGGAGAATATTGCTCCATCATGGGCGCTTCCGGTTCCGGGAAATCCACCATGATGAACATGATTGGCTGCCTAGATCGCCCCACATCTGGCAGCTACTACCTGGATGGTGTCGATGTTGCTCGCCTCGGAGATGCTGAACTCGCCCATATCCGCAATCGCAAGATTGGGTTTGTCTTCCAACAATTCCATTTATTGCAGCAACTCAGCGCTTTAGAGAATGTGATGCTGCCGATGGTTTACGCCAACGTCCCCAACGACGAACGCCGCGATCGCGCCGCAGAAGCCTTAAAACGAGTCGGATTAGGGAACCGCATGAACAATAGACCCAACCAACTTTCTGGGGGACAACAACAACGGGTCGCCATTGCTCGCGCGATCGTCAATCGCCCCGTCTTGCTCTTAGCCGATGAACCGACAGGGGCACTCGACACTCGCACCACCAAAGAGGTGATGGACATCTTCACCGAGCTCAACGCCAGTGACATCACTATTGTCATTGTCACCCACGAACCCGATGTCGCCCGCCTCACCAAGCGCATCGTCTGGTTCCGCGACGGTCAAGTACTGCACTCCCACCTGCACCCTGAAGAACTCGGCCAAGTGGCAGCCGCATAACCCTAATTCGCAATTCGGAGTTCGCAATTCGTAATTGAGTTGCTAGCAGACTCAGCAATTTAAATAATTATTACGCCGCTCTTAATGAGACGGATGGCTTGAAGTTTAAGGGAAAACTGAAATTGAGGATGCCAGTTCCCTTTAGGTAAGCCCTGCCATGTCCCGCAAGTTACCAATCCCTTTGATTTTGCTAGTCGCCATTTTATTCATAGCCCTAGGCGACAGCTTTTTACCCCAACCCCTGAGTGGAGCCAGCCTTAGCACCCGTACTGCTCTGAACTCTGCGATCGCAGGCATCTTTCCTTCCTGGCGACCCAAAACCAAACCCTACGAACGCACCGAAAAAGCCCTAGAACAAGAACAAAGCGCTCCCTAAACTCTAAAACCTATCCATAGCTCAGCGGGGGCCTCAATGGGGATTTAGGGGCAGGTGCCCCCAAGTCCTCCTACAATTAGGCTTCCTTCAACCAGCTAAACATCGCCCGCAGATCCTTACCCACGTCCTCAATGGGATGTTCTGCTTCTTGACGACGCATCGCTGTAAACCCAGCCTTACCCGATTGGTTTTCTAGCACAAATTCACGGGCAAACTGACCCGACTGAATTTCGCTCAGTACCTTCTTCATCTCAGCACGAGTGCTATCGGTGACAATGCGAGGACCACGAGTCAAGTCACCATACTCGGCTGTATTGGAGATGCTATCGCGCATCTTCGCCAAGCCACCTTCCACAATCAGATCCACAATCAGCTTCACTTCGTGCAAGCACTCAAAGTAAGCTAATTCAGGTTGATAGCCAGCATTCACCAAGGTCTCAAAGCCAGCCTTAATTAGCGCACTCAAGCCACCGCACAGAACCACCTGCTCACCAAACAAGTCAGTTTCAGTTTCTTCGCGGAAAGTAGTTTCTAGAATGCCACCCCGAGTGCCACCAATACCTTTGGCATAAGCCATCGCGAGATCGCGAGCTTGACCAGACGCATCTTGATACACCGCAAATAGAGCAGGCACCCCTTGGCCTTGCTCATAAGTCCGACGCACCAAGTGACCAGGGCCTTTGGGCGCAGCCATCACCACGTCTACATCACTAGGAGGCACAATCTGGCCGTAGTGAATGTTGAAGCCGTGAGCAAAAGCGAGAACTTTGCCTGCCTTCAGGTTGGGTTCAATCTCTTCTTTGTAAACGGTCTTTTGCACTTCATCAGGTAACAAGATCATGATGAAGTCAGCCGCAGCCGCAGCATCAGCTACGCTTTTAACCGTCAAGCCTGATTCTTGGGCCTTTGCAGCAGATTTGCTCCCTGGATACAGCCCGACGATGACGTTCATGCCACTATCTTTGAGATTGAGAGCGTGGGCATGACCTTGAGAGCCATAGCCAATGATTGCAATGGTTTTTCCAGCTAATAAGTCTAAATTGGCATCAGCGTCGTAATACATTCGAGCCATATCGGGTGTCTCCTGACCGCATGCGCGTGATTCTCTGCAAACTCTTAATCTTATCAGACTTATGTCTCAAGACCGTTGCGAATCCATGCTGTCAGAAAGTACAAAAACCCCCTAACTTAGGGGGAGAAGAGAGCAAGAAGTTCGTCACAATGATTAAGCTTAAGCAGTTATTAGACTACTTGTTGTAGGGCTTCCTCTTGGAGAGCATTGAAATCTGCACCACGAGGCAGACGCTTTTTAGCTTCTTCGTCCAGCTTTTTCCGAACGGTTAAATTAGCAATTCCAGTTGCTGGCAAGCTATAAGTTTGTTGGAAGGTCTTCATGGCTCGCAGAGTCAGAGGACCGTAAAATTCGCTTACAGGCAGCTTAGCATTGACGGTTAGATTCAAGCTGTACTGAAGATTTTTCACGATTTGTCCAGCTTTAATTTCTGTTGCAGCATCTAATCTGCCTGTAATTGGCAAGCTGTATTGGGCTTGAAATTCGCGTAATGCTGCCTGAGTGTAGATATCTAAGGTGGCGTCGTAGTTGCCGTTAATGCCGTTGGGGCCTAGGTTATATCCCAATCCATCCAAAACTTCTTTGATTTGAGTTAGAGAGTAAGCCATGATGCAATTCCTGCTGCTTGAGTAAAGGCTTGATTGATCTCAAGTTAGCTTTGGCAGCACTGCTGTCACCTCCTACGGTGTGGTCATCCAACCGCATGAGCTTGCTTTACTCCTACTGGATTGTGGAAATGCTGGCAGTGAAAGTGAAGTTAGTTAATTGTTAAAGTTATTTTTCAGTGATGTGAACGTATATAAAAGCACTAGGCTATCGCGGATTTAACTAAAAACTTCCAAAGAACCAAATAAGCCGTAAAAACAGGCTTGATTGGAGTCCCAGGATTGCGTAAGAATACTAAATCCAAGTTCGCGACTTCACACACAGTAAGAATGAATACACAGCCAGATGACCAGCCTCATTCTGGGAGTACCGATACCGCGATCGCTCAGCAGTTTAGTCAGGCCGCTGCTCGGTATCAACGTTTTTCTAGTTCTTTCAGTCGTACGCTCAACTCGCTCTTTAGTTTTTGTGATTGGCAACTGGTGCCCCTAGAGCGAGGGATGGAGCTAATTATTACTTGTACGAGTAGCAATGTGCGATCGCAGGTGATCAACAGTTTGCTACCCATTTCAACCAGGCTACAAAGCTTGTTTGGGTGTTCTAAAATTCGGGTTTTGGGTGGGTCTTATCCGTTTGAGACGAGTACGGATGAGGTGATCCGTCATCACCGTTATTGGAAGCGGTACGACAATCGTTAAGTATTTGGTAAGAACCAGGCCATTGGGGGCGTTTGCCCCTAAACCCCCACTGAGGGACGGTTGCGTCCCTCAGACTCCCTCCAAAACAAATTAACTTCCATTGTTTACTAAATTAGTGCGTCTTCGCTTCGGGGAAGGAATTAGGGATTAAGTCACTTCCTGCTTGGGTTTCTGGGTTACGGGTGTACCAGTAGGCCCAGGCAATCAGCACAGCTTGGAGAGGAAGCCTAGCCCAGTAAAGAGCTTGGTTTTGCGGAATCCCATCAATTTTGATGTTGTGCAACGTCATGTAGATATTGGCAGGGAACACCGCAATAAACAGGGAAATTAAGCCCCAAGCTGCTGCCACACTAACGAAGGGAATCATTAAGCCAATGCCCCCCAGAATCTCAAAAACGCCACTGATGTAGACGGAGGCGAAGGGGGGAAACGGTGGCGGTACGATGCGGGCGTATTGCTCTGGTCTGACGAAGTGGCTGATGCCAACGATGATCAGACAAACCGCAAAGATACCCCGAAGGATTTCTTTGCGGCGATAACGGGATTGAGAGGCAGAGGGCATAGAAACTCTAGGAAACGCTAGCCCAAAGATAGCGATCGCTTCTCCGTTCTGCGTCTACCAAGAGTTAGCTTTTAGCGTCGCCCGGAAACTGTAGGAGGGGGTACTTCCACAGGAATGGGTTGAGGAGCTAAGCGCCGTTTGCGTCCGAAGCCACCATGCCAATCATGGAGCAAGGTGTAGAAGCAGGGAATGATAAATAAAGTGAGCACTGTGGCAAGGGACATCCCAAAGAAAACCACGATCCCTAGAGGCTGCAAAAATTCTGACCCTTCTCCAATTCCCAGTGCGAGGGGAAACAAGCCTAGAACGGTGGTAACAGTGGTCATCATAATCGGACGTAAACGTTGAGGAGCAGCTGTGAGAATGGCGGTACGGCGATCGCAACCCTCCTCTTCTCGAATCTGATTGGCTAGTTCCACCATGATGATGGCGTTGTTGACCACAATCCCCACGAGCAAAACGGCTCCTACTACGACTGTGGCTCCGATCGCGGTTTTGGTGACGTACAGACCTAAAATGCCACCTGCTAGCGCCAACGGCACCGTCAGCATGATCACCAACGGATCAATCAGGGAGTTATACTGCACCGCCATGACCACAAAGACCAGAAACGCAGCCAGCCCACCCAGGGTCTTCAGAGAATCTTGCAACTGACGACTCGACTCTGCCGCAGAGCTAGGCAACACTGATACTCCTTCGGGTAGCTCAATTCCAGCCAGGACTGCATTGACTTCCTCCAGGGCTGCGCCCAGACTAGCTCCCTCATTCAAGCTGCCTGCAATGATAAATACTTGCCGCTGGTTAATGCGCTGAATTTCACCGGGTGCTTGACCTTCTTCAATCCGAGCTACATCACCAAGTCGAATCCGGCGGCTATCTTCAACAAACAAGGGAAGTTGAGCCAATTCAGAGGCTTGCTGGATTGCTGCCTGATTGAGTTCCACTCGCACATCCACTAAGCGGTTGCCTCGCTGGAGTTGCGTGGGTACTGAGCCTTCTAGGGCAGTTTGGATGGTGTCACCAATATCTTGAGTCGTTAAACCGACAGTAGCCAGACGTTCCCAATCTGGGCGAATCTGTACTTCGGGTTGGCGTTCATCTGCATCGGGTCGGAAGCTGGCGAGGGCAACGCGATCATCCAAAGCTTGCAACGCTTGGCGTCCAGCTTGGCTCAGTTGTTGAGCATTCGGGCCTTGTAGAATTACATCAATTTCTGCCCCCCGCACCGGAGAGTTATTCAGCACAATGCCTCGCACTTGGCCAGGATTCAGTCGCAGTCGAATCCCAGCCAGATTGAGTTTGTCAAACTCTTTGCTGACTCGGGCTACATAAGCTTCAACATCGCTGCCAGGCTTGAGTGTAACTGTGCTGGTAGCTCGGAGCGGGTTGGCACTCGTGTTGCTGCCAAACAAAGAGCCACCGACGGTCGTGAAGGCATAATCTGTCTCAGGCTGCTCCAGCAGAATTTGATCGACTCTGGTCATCACCTTCTGACTGGTTTCTAGCGGTGTGCCTGGGGGAAACTGAGCCGATAAGTTGGCTTGACCTGTGCTGATGCGCGGCAGAATTTCTTGAGAAATTTGACCCGCCATCCATAAGCTGCCGCCGCCTAAAACGACAATGACGATCGCAACCACGACCAATCGGTGACGCACCACTTTGGCTAAAGTATTAGCGTAGCTACGAGTGGCTGAGTCGAAGCGTTCGTTAAATTTCCGCAATATCCAAAAGCGATCGACATGACTCGACCAAGGCAGCATCAGCAGTCGCGCCGAGAGCATCGGCACCACTGTGACGGCAACGACGAGAGAAGCAACTACCGCAAAGCAAATGGTGAGAATTAATTCGTTGAAGAGTAAGGAGACAAAACCGCCAATCAGGACAAATGGCAGGACCGACACTAAGTTAGCTCCAGTCGCTGCCACCAAGGAAGACTCAACTTCTCGGCTACTCTCCTCAACGATTTCATTCGCGGCTTGGGTCGAATATTCAGTTTCAGTTCCCTCGCCTGCACTTTGCCTTGATTCTGCGACTCGCTTATTAATGTTCTCCAAAATGACCACAGAGGTATCCACCGCTTGGCCAATACTAATGGCGAGCCCCCCTAGACTAAAGACGTTGAGGGAGAAACCAGACAGCTTCATCACGATCGCCGCCGCCAAGGCACACAAAGGAATCGTGAGGGAGATAATGAATGTCTGTCGTAATGAACCTAAAAACACCAGAACTGAGAGAGCTGCTAAACCTGCGCCTGCTATCCCGGAACCTGTCACATCAGAGATGGAGTTACGAATAAAGCGCGACTCATCTAAGGTTGGACGGATCTCTAAGTCTTCTGGAATCAAACCAGACTGCTTGAGGGCTTCCAGCCTTTTTTTGACACCATCTACCACTGCAACTGTGTTGGCATCGGGCTGCTTTTGAACGCTGACTTTAACGGCAGGCTGGCCATTCAGCGCCACAAATACACGCTGTTCTTCATTACCGTCAATAATCTCAGCAAAGTCTCGCAAGTAAACCCGACTAGTCAGAGGAGAACTTGCAGAGGAAGCACTGTTCTCCCCTTGTGTGGCTCCGCTACTAGTTGCTTGGTTCGTAGCGGAGCTGCTGCCTCTCGTTTCAAATGACAAATTAGCAATTTCGTTGGCATCTTGAAATCGGCCCACGGTGCGGGTCAGCGGTTCTACACTCGAGCCTAGAATACGGCCTCCAGCGACATCGACGTTGCGATCGCGCAGGGTATTCAACACATCTGTCAGCCCCACACCAGACGCTTGCAGACGGTTGAGATCGATGTTGACTCGAACTTCTTCGGCCACACCACCGGAGACATCGACAGAAGCAACCCCAGGGACAACGCCTAACTCACGGGCTAGCTCTTCATCAGCAAACACGCGCAATTCCACACTTTCACGGGAAGGCGAAGTTAAAGCAAACTCATAAACAGGTAATTGCGACGGATCAACCTTAAACAGGCGCGGCTCCTCTACCGTCTCTGGCAAACGCCCCCTAGCTCGGTTGAAGGCAGCCGTGGCTTCATTCAGAGCTTGGTCAATATCACCGCCTGGTTGAAAGAACAGGTCTAAGCTCACCTGTCCTTCCCGCGTTTGCGAATAGACCTGAACTACTCCCTCGGTAGCTGAAAGCGCTTCCTCTAGGGGCTTGGTGACTTCATCGACAGCCACTTCTGGAGAAACTCCCGGCGCATCTACCCGCACCCCAATCCGGGGATAGGTAATGGAGGGCAGCAGATCAACTTGCAGCGTCGTCAGAAAGAAAATTCCCACCACAATCACGGCTAGGGTCAGCATCAGGGTACCGATATGCTGACGAATCGCGATCGCACTGACGCTAAAGCCTTTGGGTTGAGGAGCTTGCATTACCGCTGTTTCCCTTGGTTTGGATTAGGTTGAGTCGTTCGGGTAGGCTGGGTGGTTTGAGTGGGTTGAGTCGGTTTTTGAGTTTGGCCAGGTTGAGTTTCCGAGAGGATGCTCAGACGCACTGGAGCACCATCTTTCAGCGGTCGGCCACTGCGAGCCACAAACTCTTCCCCTGCTCGCAAGCCAGACAAGACTTCCACTTTGCCGTTGGCTTGCTGGCCTAAGGTGACAGAGCGAGCCACGGCTTTGGGTTCTTGGGTATTGCCATCCACGACAAATAAAGTGGCATTACTAGTGGCGTTATTGCGCTGTTGCTGACCTTGCTGGTCTCGCTGACCTCGCTCTGACTGAATGGCCGATTCTGGCACTACGACCCGTTGCGATCGCCCCTGCACAAAACTCACTCGCGCAAATAGCCCACTACCCACACGACCATTCTCGTTGGGAATCGTAACTTCAATCGGGACGTAAAGAGCATTTGCCACAGGCGTAATCCGAGTTACTTCCCCGCTCAAGACTTGATTGGGAAACGCATCTAGGCTCACCCGCACGTCTTGACCTTGGCGAATGGTGCCGAGTTGCTTATCTGCGACGTTGACGATGACTTTAGCGCTGCTCAAATCACCTAAGCGCAGAATCTCGGTGCCTGGTTGCACCAAAGTGCCTGGGTCCATTTCTCGCTTCAGCACCACACCTGTCACCGGGGAACTCAGCGTTGCATAAGATTGCCGCTCGTTAGCTTGAGCCACCACAGCCCGCTGAGCGGCCACCCGACCCTGGGCTGCTACCACTGCCTGTTGCCTGGTGCGGACTTGTTCTTGGGCCGAGCGTAGAGCTTGAGCCGCAGTACGAGCTTCAGTTTGGGCTTGCTCAGCAAGCTGAGCGGCGATCGCTCCCTCGCGCAACAACTGTTGGAGCCGCGCCGCATCGGATTGGGCTTGTTGCAGTTGGAGTCGCGCTTCTTCGACCTGCGTCCGGGCATCATTCACTTCTGCCTCAGCTTGAGCCACTTCCGACTGACGGGTAGCCAATTCCGCTTGGGCTTCTGTGACCGAAGTAGTCAACAGCGAAGCATCTAACTGGGCGACTGTCTGGCCTCTACCCACCGTATCCCCCGCATCAACGAGGAGATCGAGCAGTTGGCCTTCCACTTGAGCCCGCAGAGAGACTTCCCGCAGCGGCTGAGTTGTCCCAGTAAATTCCAAATTTTCTTGCAAGGAACCAGTTTCAGCGATCGCCACATCCACTGGAGTTGGGCCACCGCGTGCTCCTCCGTTCTGCTGCCGAGGTGCTTCTGCATCTGCTTTGGTGAAAATTCCGCAGCCTGATACAGTTACCAGCAGCATCAGCAGCAACGCTCGACTGGCCAGCAGTAGCGGAAATCGTTCTGAGGTTTGAGGCTTTACGTCAGCAGACTGTGGCATAACTTGAACGAACCACTCGAACGTCGTTTCTGAAATTTTAACTTTGCTTTACAAATTTCGGTACACTTACTAGGTATATCAATTTGTTATAAGCAAATTCTTTGAATTAGCCCATGCTTGAACTAGCCGCTCTCGGACTTCTGCAACAGCAACCGTTGCATGGATATCGCCTCAAACAGCAGCTAGAGCAGTTTATGAGTGGTTGCATTAGCGTCAACTATGGGGCGATTTATCCCTTGCTTAGACGCCTAGAGGACCGGGGTGACATCATGACTCAAACTGAGGAAGCGAGTCAGGGAGGCCCCAGCCGGAAGATCTACCAAATTACATCTCAAGGACGCGATCGCTGGAAGCAAGAAATGATGGCTCACCCCCACGAAAGTTGGGTGAATGCGCGATCGCGGTTTTGCATCAAGGTTTTCTTCTTTAGCCACATAGAGCCAGCCGAGCGGCTGAAGTTAATTAAACACCGCTTAATGACTTGTCGGTTGCGCTTAGAAAGTCAGCAAGCCGAGCCAACGCCGAGTGATCCGTACCAAGCGGCGATCGGGCAACGATTTGAGATGGTGTTGCAGGATGAAATTCAGTGGTTAGTCCTGCAACTGCAACAGGAAAAGCTGGACAGTTTAGACAGTCCACCTCAGCCTGCATCCATGAGCCTAGATAGATTTACGGCTTATAGCGAATTCTCTTAAGGCCAACGCTAAAACCCAATTTGCCGCCACGATAGACTGATTCATGATTTAGTGATTTAGTAGAAATTGACACAGAGGACACACCTAGAGTCTGTTAAGCAACCAACTCTGCTTTTTTGATTTTGCTCAATTCATTCATGAGAGGGAAAGGGTAATGACCCTTCTAGTTGTGCTATGAATCCAAACCTCAAAGGGCTAAACATCCCAGCAGAAGTTTTTGAGGCTCTGGAGTTGCGATCGGCTATGACTGGCGTAGACAAAGCCGATTTAGTGGTAGAAGCCCTGCGGCAAAACTTGGATCTGGCTTTCACCATCGAGCATTTGATTGCTGAGATTGCCAGCTTGAAAGCGAATGATCAGAAGTTAGAAGTTGATGTTTTGGATCTCAGGCAGAAGGTCGATGGTCTAGAAGGACGATTTGCTGGCCTCAAGACTGCGCTGGAGCGAAATACCGAAATTGCTTTAGGAGCTAGGATACGATGCACCAGAGCAGTAGCCCAATCTAGAAGCTTAGTGGCTCAAGCTCGCAACACCCGCCAAGCTGTTGCGGAAAGTCGGCAGCGATCGTGGATCTAGGTTGAGTGAGGGGTGGTACGTCCTGCTAAGTGGGCAACCGTAGCAATCAGGTCGGATGGGCTCACAGGCTTAGGGACATGCAGTTGAAAACCAGATAGGAGCGCGCGGTTTCGGTCGTCTTCTCTGGCATATGCAGTTAAGGCCGCCGCTGGAATGTGCCCTCCCTGCTCGGCTGGTAGCGATCGCACTTGATGAATCAGGGTATAGCCATCAACCTCTGGCATGCCAATGTCACTCACCAACACATCTGGGCGTTGCTGCTGTAGGGCCGCCAAAGCTTCTGTGGCAGAAGCAGCCGCAATCACACTCGCACCGCATTGTTCTAAAGCAGTCGCGACAAATTCGCGGGCATCGGGTTCATCATCCACCACCAGCACTCGTAAACCTTGCAGATCGATAGATGGTTCTGAGACACCTAGATTGCTGCTAGTCGTAGAAGCTGGCTCAGGGCTGGTCGATTCTAAGCGAGCCGTAATCAGGGGTAATTTAACCCTAAAAGTAGCTCCCTGGCCTTCGCCTAGACTTTCGGCTTGCACTACTCCGCCATGCAGTTCTACCAAGTGCCGCACGATCGCCAGTCCCAATCCTAAGCCACCATAGGAGCGAGTGGTAGAACTGTCTGCTTGGCGGAAGCGCTCCCAAATATAAGGCAAAAATTCTGGGCTGATACCTCGCCCTGTATCACTGATGATAATTTCCGCCTGAGCCTGGCTCCGCGCTAGCTGAACTTGCACTCGGCCACCGGACGGGGTGAACTTAATGGCATTGGAGAGAAGATTCCAGACAATTTGCTGAAGGCGATCGCTATCTCCTGAAATCGGGCTGGCCGATGAATCCAGCACAGATTGCAAAAGAATCTGCTTAGCATCGGCAGCAGGACGCACTGTCTCGATCGCAGCTTCAATCACTGCCACCAAATCCACCGGACGCACTTTCAGCCGCAACTTACCCGTAATGATCCGGGACACATCCAAAATATCTTCGATCAAAGTTGCCAGCGAGCGGGTATTGCGTTCCACTGTTTCTAAAGCCCGCGCCACCATCGCTTCGTCAAACTGACGCGATCGCAATAATTGCGTCCAACCCAGCATGGCATTTAAGGGGGTTCGCAACTCATGGGACAGGGTAGCTAAGAATTCGTCTTTGGTGCGGTTGGCGTTTTCGGCTTGGGTGCGTTCTTGTTGGGCGATCGCATAGAGGCGAGCATTATCCACCGCGATCGCCACGCGACGAGCCAAGTCTTCCGCCAAGGCCAAGTCAGCTTTACCATAACGCCGACCTGACTCAGCGGCAACAAAGATGATAGCTCCTAGAATCTGCTCACGCGCTACCAACGGCACGATCATTAAAGATTTGAAGCCAATTTCCCGCATCAGCTCCAAATGCTGAGGATCACGGGCCCCCTGCACCAGCATGGCATCAGTGACTTCTGGGTAAAGTTCGGAATGGCCAGTCCGTAACACTTGGGCTAGACCTGTGGAAGCATTCGGATCGAGCGGATATTGCTGGCGGAGTTTATGTCCTAGCTCGACTTTGGCTGGATCAACATGGGCAACCACCAGTTGCTGCACCGCGCCATCGGGCTGAATAATATCTACTCCGCACCAATCCGCTAAAGTCGGCACCACCAGTTGAGCGACGCTCGTGAGGGTAGTTTCGTATTCCAGAGAGGAAGCAAGAACCGTACTAGCTTGAGCGAGGAATCGTAGCGCCTCTTCTGCTCGCTTGCGCTCGGTTAAATCTAAGGCAAAGGTAATCCCTACATTCGGATCTTCTTCCAGCCGGGCACCACCCACCAAAACCGGAATCCGACTGCCATCTTTGCGAATGAATTCCTTTTCGTAAGCAGAGCAAACGCCACCTCTCTGATCTTCTAGAATGGCCTGCTCATCTAGATAGCGATATTCAGCAGGAGTCAAGGCATCCCAACGCAGCCGACCTGCTGACAAGTCTTCGGGTGTGTAACCGACCATTTGCAGAAAGGCGTGGTTGGCTTCCAAGATGTTGCCAGTGCGCCCCGCAAAAAACAAACCGATAATATCTGCTTCAAATAAACGCCGGAAGCGCCCTTCGCTATTTCTGAGAGCAGTTTCTATTTGTTTTTGTTCAGTAATATCCTCATGCATGAGTACTACCTCACGCGGGCGGCCCAGCTTATCTTTCACGGGGTAGATAAAGGCTCTCACCCAACACTGAGAGTCTGAGCGCGAACCGACTCCGGGTAGCGTAGCTTCCAAGTCATACAAGACCGCTGGGATGGCGGTGGCGACTCCGGCGAATCCCTGTTGAAGATAGGGCATGAGGCCTTTCTCGACCAATTGCTGATCGGCCAAAACATTGTAGTCACCCAACTGCTCTAGCGTGATGCCCCACAGTTCTTCCCAAGCCTGGTTCACCTGAATCGTGCGACCATCGGGGGCAAAAATTTGGGTACTCCAAGGCGATTGCTCAATTAGTGTCCGGAAGCGCTCTTCACTTTGGCGCAGCGCTTGTTCTGACTGGTACAACTCCGCCAGCGATCGCTCAGCGACAGACCGAGCCTGTACTTGCGATCGCGTCACCCAAAACAGCGCCAAACTCAACCCAATTCCACTCAAGGCAATGTAGGGTACGAAGCTCTTGCTAGAAGCTAGTTCAAACTCTGGGCTAGAGGTGAAAGTGATGTGCCAAGCTCGACCCGCAATGGCGATCGCCCTGGATGTAGTGAACCGAGGACGGTAAGGCAAGCGTTGGTGAACCCGCAATCGATCCGAGCGGTGCAGCAAGTTTTGTGGGTTTCGATCAGATCCGTCATAAATTTGGAACTCAACCGCTGGATATTGTTCATTGCCGAAGATACCTGCCATCAGGTCATCGGCTCGGAAAGGACTGTAGACGAAGCCTTGCAAAGCTGACCGCCGCCCGGCGACCGTACCAGGAGTATCCCCCGTACGATACAGCGGTACATAGATCAAAAAACCTGCTTGCTTATTTTGCTCAATCTCTTGTAAGAGAGTCACTCGACCCGAAGCTGCCGCAGCTCCAGTATCGCGAGCCTGCTCCATCGCTGCCCGCCGCACTGGTTCTGTAAACATATCAAACCCGAGGGCTGCTCGATTGCGCTGGTCGAAGGGTTCTAAGTAAATAATGGCGTGGTACTCGGCTCGCGGAAAGTCTGGTTGAATGGCAAAGTTAGTAAAGCCCTGCTGTCGCATCTCACCAATAAAAGCATCCTTGTCGTCTGCCCTCAGCCGTACCGAGAACCCAATCCCTTGAGTGCCTGGATAACGCCGCCCTAGTTCTACCTGTTTTACATAAGTGCGAAATTGGGCTGAGGTAAGGCGCTCATTGACAGCAAACAATCCACTACTGGAGCGTAGTAGGGCGATGTAGGTTTCTAAACGATTTTGAATTGCATCTTCAGTCCGCTGAACTGCATTCTCGAATCGTATTTGGTCTTTGGCTCGCGCCACAGTCGCCACGTAAGCAGTCGCAACGGTGGTTAGTAGCAATGCTCCCCCCAAAACGAGATAGGGGGTCCAAGTACGACGGGGCCGAACAGGTGGCCAAGGCAATCTCAATTTCATGTTGGCGCTGACTCAAAGAGCGAAGCGAGGACGGCGATCGCTCCAAGGCTGTAAGGCTTCAATCTGAGCCGCCAAAGCAATCAAGGTAGATTCAGCCGCAGGACGACCGACAATTTGCACTCCCATAGGCAAGCCTCGCGGATCAAATCCGGTTGGAATGGCGATCGCAGGTTGACCACTGGCATTAAATGGCGGCGAAGGAGCGACCCAATTGGTAATTTTCTGCAAGGTTTCGGCGGGGCCTAAGTCAGCCCATTCTCCCACCCGAATCGTGGGGTGCAGAAAGACGGGTAGCACCAGCGCATCATAGGTATCGAAGAAGGCCACAATGCGACGGGCGATCGTCTGCATCATCCCCACCGCTTGCAGATATTCCCCACAAGAACCAGACTGCTCTAGCATCCAGCGATTCATCAGTTGCAGATACTCCCCTGGAATTCCAGATGCTGCCACCCCCGCTCGCCAAACCACTGTAAACGGCTCTACCAGATCCGCAAAGTCAGGACAACCTGGTTCAACCTGATGCCCCATCGTTTCTAACAGCTTCACTGTAGCCAAAACGGCTTGCTGACAACCGGGGTCAGCTTCTCCAATCGGTTGCACCGCAGTCGAGAACGCAATTCGGAGCGGTGGTACAGGTTGCCCAGCCGTAGCTTTGGCTTGCTCTGCCACCTTGAGAAAAGAAGGATTCGGGTCTGGGAGCCAATAAGGATCACCTGTGGTGTAACCGGACATCACATCTAGCAGGGCTGCCGCGTCTGTGACGGTGCGGGCCAAAGGGCCATTGGTGGCAAGCCCACTCAAGCGATCGCCTACGGGTGCATAGCTAATTCGGCCTCTAGAAGGCTTAATGCCCACCAACCCACAACAGGCCGCTGGCCCTCGAATCGAACCACCACCATCAGAGCCTTGGGCGATCGCACACAACCCTGCCGCCACTGCCGCTGCTGCCCCACCGCTAGACCCACCGGGCGTGTAGTCCAAATCCCAAGGGTTTCGAGCGGGAGGAAATCCTAGAGGTTCCGTGTAAGGAAAAGAACCCAGCTCAGACGTTGCGGTTTTGCCCAGGATCACAAAGCCTGCCTGCTTGATCCGCGTCACCACGCCATCTTCATAGTTGGCGATATTGTCCTTCATCACGGGAGTGCCATAGGTACAACGCACCCCCAGCACCGCACTTAAATCTTTAATTGAAATCGGCACCCCAAAAAATGGTGGCAGTGCATCAACATCGTGGTTCTGAGCAAGAATCTCTGTTTTGGCTTTGGCATCTGCGATCACCTGCTCTGCCGTGACCGTGAAATAACTGCCAAGCTGACTATCTAGCCGCTGAATCCGCTCCAGATACAGCTCGGCTAGTTCTAATGGCGACACTGTTTTGGCACGAATCAGTTGTGCTTGCTCAACAGCGGGGGTAAAGGCTAAGTCAGTTCGATCCATAGTTTTCTTCCAGCGATCGCGATACTTTACCAAAACAAGTGATTCAGAGATTTGCGGAACAGCTTCACCCCGTTAGGTTCCTGATAATCTAGGGGCAGCAGTTGCAGCAAGGCCGCTTGCAATGCGTCTATGGCGGCTTGGGCTTCTTGAGGTTTGGGGCGATGGGAGGCAGGAAAATGCAGCGGTTCACCAAACCTGACCGTTAAAGTTTTACGAAAATAGAGGTCTTTGGTGCCGATTAACGCGACTGGCACAATGGGCACCCCTGCTCGCAGCGCATAAATGACCGTCCCCCGTTTTAAGGGTAAACGCAATTGTCCTTCTAGCGTGCCCAATCCCCCCTCCGGAAACAGGATAATGCCATCACCGTGAGCAAAAATTGCTTGCACCGCCCGATCAATTTGCCGCAAAGCCGCGATCGCATTCCCCGCCGGAACATCCTGCTCCAAAGCCGCTGCTAGCTCAGCCAAATCGGGGCGATCGCGTTTGGCCGCTTCGATCACCACAGTTTCCTCTCGCCACCGCCGCTCGACCGGAATCACCCCCCGCGCCTGCCGCAACACCTGCCGCTTCCACCACTTGTCATACAGCGTTCGAGCATCCGCCAAGATGTGATAGTATGGCTCACCCGGAACCTCCGAGAGCAGCAAGAATGGGTCAATGTGATTGAGATGATTAGCGGCAAGTAACACTGGCCCTTGGGGAATCCGCTCCGGATACTCTACCTGCACCTGAAACAAACCGTGAATCAGCGATCGCAACACAGTTTGCCGAAACTTGCCCGATATGGGTCGCTCAAACTGCCCTCTCGCGATCGCCTCTGTCTCATCTAGCGCTGATTGGATACTGGCTCGAACTGCGCGATCGCGAGCCGCAGCAAGCCCCTCCTCTACGCGCTGCACCACCGCTGGCGTTAACTCAGGTAGCCCTTGAATCGCTCCTGGCTCATCCGATTGCGATTTACTCACCACCTCAAAAGTTGGCTGCTCAGAAGGGGGACTGCTCATGCTCCCAATCTCACCTGAGAATGTCTAGCCAGTATAGGGCGAAAATTTTACCCTGACCGAATCACTCCACAATGCTTTAATTTCGTCACTATTAGAGGCGATCGCTCTCTACCCAAATCTAATCCTTCACCTCACGAATGACGCGGCAAGGATTGCCTACTGCAAGCACTCCCTCTGGAATGTCCTTCGTAACTACACTGCCTGCCCCAATAACCGAACCAGCGCCAATCCTTACGCCGGGAAGGATCAAGACACCACCCCCCACCCAGACATCTGAGCCGATCTCTATTGGCTTAGCCAGTTCCAAACCTGTACGGCGATCGCTGGCACTGAGAGGATGAGTCGCTGTGTAGATTTGCACCGCAGGCCCAAACATGACATTGCTACCAATCAAAACTTCGGCAACGTCTAAAACGACGCAGTTGAAATTAAAGAAAACTTTGCTGCCCAGCGTCATGTTGCTGCCATAGTCGCAGAAGAACGGTGGTTCAATCCAAACCTCTTCCCCTGTGGTTTTGAACAGCTCTTGGATGATGCGGCGACGTTCCTCCGATTGGTCATCGCGGGAATCATTGAGCGTCTTGATTAACAGGCGAGCCCGACGGCGTTCAGCGCAAAGTTGAGGGTCGAGCGGGTCATAAAGCTCACTACTCAGCATCTTGTCCTTTTCGCTTTTCATCTGCCCCTCCTAGCCTAACCGCCAAAACTCACTTGCCGTTGAGTTCACCGCTAACCTAGCATCTGGCTTCAGCGATCGCAGCTATTAACTCTTTCCCACAGGCGATCGCCTTTGTCCTGATTTGCTGATCAGCAAGGTGGATGAAGCGAGAACAGGAGACTGCAATTGGGCACACTACAAGCATCTCCTCCGCCACCTCCACAGGGCAAACTACCGATGAATAGACGCTTTCAGACTAGAGGGCTTTCTCAGACTAGAACACGTAGTTCCCAAGGATTTACCATCTTTGACCTAGCAGCCTATCTCTTCTTAGTTGGCTTGCTCGTCCTGGCCTTACCCATTTTTCTACAACCCTCTGCTGCTAGTGGTAGCACCAATTACCGGAGTCGGGCCGTTTTACCGCTGCGCTTAGAAATCGGGCGCTGATTCTGGGGAGTAGCAGCGTTATAGATTTTCTCATTCGCTTCAGCAGACTTGAATAGATCCACTACTGGACGCGGATAATCCACACCAATTCTGACGTTGAAGCGCTGTTGTTCGACAGGTTGCAGTTTCCATGGTTCATGTACTTTCGCAGCAGGAATATTGGCTAGCTCTGGTAGCCAGTGCTTCACATATTCACCCTGTGGGTCGTAATCTTTCGACTGCTTGAGAATATTGAAAAAGCGGAAGCCACGGGCATCATTGCCCACACCAGCCGTATAGTTCCAGTTGCCCCAATTGCTGCACACATCGTAGTCAATCAGCATCGACTCGAAATACTCCGCACCGATTCGCCAATCAATGCCCAAATTCTTCGTCAAGAAGCTCGCGACATTTTGACGACCGCGATTCGACATAAATCCCGTTGCCGCCAGCTCTCGCATATTGGCATCCACCAGCGGAAAACCCGTTTGCCCTTGCCGCCACAGCTCAAAACGCTCCGGGTCATCTTTCCAAGCGATCGCCAGCCCTTGCAAGCCAGAGCCATAGAACACACGATCGCCATGCTTAGCACAAACAAACCGGAAATAATCGCGCCACAGTAGTTCAAAAATCAGCCAGTAAGTTGAATCATTCTTAATCCGCTGGGACTCATATTCCTGCACTTGCTCATAGATGTAACGCGGCGACAAACAACCCAGCGACAGCCAAGGTGAAAACTTCGACGAATAGTCTGCCCCCAACATGCCATTGCGCGTCTCCTTATAGGTTTTGAGGCGATCGCGCTGCCAAACATATTCATGCAGCCTTGCCAGTCCTGCCGTTTCCCCACCTTTGAACTGCACCACCGCACGTTCATCCACAACAGGCAGCTCCAAACCCAAATCTGCCAGTTGCGGCAACTCACCCACCTCTACGTCGGGCAAAGAAGGCAACTTCTGAGGCTTCGGCAACGTGGGATCGACATTGGCATATTTTTCTACCTGCTTCCGGAAGTTGGTAAACAGCTCCGGTAGCTCAGCAATCTCAAACGGCAAATTATCGCGATGGTAAAGCGTTTGACCCCAAAAAGTCTTCAGCTCCACCCCTAAAGGTCCTAGTGCAGTTTTTAATGCCGTTTCGATCGCCCTCTCCTCAGACGTAACCTCACCATGACAGTAAACTGCTGAGATTTGCAGTTGCTTGACTAGTTCTGGAATGAGCACCTCAGGCAACCCCTGCTGGATAATCAAGTCACTGCCGAGCGATCGCAAGCTTTCCCGTAAATCTGCGATCGCCTCCAACAGAAACTGCGCCCGAAACGCCCCCGTCTTTGGAAAACCAAACGAGGTTTGATCAAACTGCCGAGCATCAAAACAATAAAAAGGAACCACCTCAGCCCCAGCCTGCAGCGCTTCATGCAGAGGCTCATGGTCATGGAGCCGCAAATCATTGCGATACCAAATCAAAACTCGTTTTTCAGCCACAATCAATCGTTCCAGCCCAATTTCTTAAATAGATAAAGCTTAAACAAGCCCCCCTACCCCCCAAGCTTGGGGGAACCAGATTAAAGCATAGGTAAACATAGCTCTGACTAGCATCCACAAGAGGAACTGAAGAGAGTAAGGGTTACTTCTGGAGGGGGTCTGGGGGACGCAGCCGTCCCTCAGCGGGGGTTTGGGGGCGAGTGCCCCCAAGGCTCGGATTTAGCCCCAACAACTAAAAATCAGCACTCAAAGGCGTACGCGGGAACGGAATCACATCTCGAATATTCGTCATCCCCGTCATAAACTGCACCAACCGCTCAAACCCCAAACCAAAGCCTGCGTGCGGCACCGTTCCATAGCGACGCAAATCCAGATACCACCAATAAATCTCTGGGTCTAACCCCTGCGCTTGAATCCGCCGCTCCAACACATCTAAACGTTCTTCCCGTTGCGAACCGCCGATAATCTCCCCAATCTTGGGAGCCAGAATATCCATCGCCCGCACCGTTTTCTCATCATCACTTAGGCGCATGTAGAACGCCTTAATTTGAGTCGGGTAGTCGGTTAAAATTACAGGCTTCTTGAACACTTCTTCCGCCAAGTAGCGCTCATGTTCCGACTGCAAATCTAGACCCCACTCCACAGGGTACTCAAACTTACGATCGCATTTCTCCAGTAGGGCGATCGCGTCGGTATAGGTCAGCCGCTCAAACTGGTTATTGATGATGTTATCCGCCGTCGCCAGCACTGTATCATCAATCCGCTGATTGAAAAATTCCATATCCTCCGGACAGCGCTCCAACACCGTCTTGAAGATGTGTTTCAGGAACGCCTCCGCCAAATCCATATCACCGTCTAGGTCACAGAAAGCCATCTCTGGCTCCACCATCCAGAACTCTGCCAAGTGGCGGGAAGTGTTAGAGTTCTCAGCCCGAAACGTCGGTCCAAACGTATAGACATTACTGAATGCCATTGCCATGATTTCGGCTTCGAGCTGCCCACTCACCGTCAAGTAGGCAGGTCTCCCGAAAAAGTCTTGGCTGTAATCAATTTCTTTCGCGTCCGTTAGCGGCACCTGCTTCAGGTTCAGGTTCGTGACCGCAAACATTTCCCCCGCTCCTTCACAGTCACTGGCCGTGATCACAGGGGTATGGACCCACAAAAAGCCCCGCTCTTGGAAGAATTCGTGGATCGCAGCGGCACAAGCATTCCGCACCCGAAACACAGCCCCTAGGGTGTTCGTGCGGGGACGCAGATGACCAATCGTGCGCAGAAACTCAAACGAATGCCGCTTTTTCTGTAGAGGAAAGCTTTCTGGATCGGCTCCTCCGTAAACCGTTACCGATTGCGCTTGCAGCTCAATTCGCTGTCCCTTGCCCTGAGAGGGAACTAAAACTCCAGAAATCTCGATCGAGGCACCCGTGTTTGCCTGCTTCAGCACTTCCGCATAGTTGGGCAAGTCTTGGTTCAGCACCGCTTGTAAACTAGCTAAAGCAGAGCCATCATTGACTTCCACGAAGGCAAAGCCCTTCAACTCTCGCTTAGTTCGCACCCAACCCTGAACGGCGATCGCTTCATTGGGTTCACCGCTGCGCAATACTTCTGCAATCCGTCGTGTCGCTATCATCGTTAAACACTAAAATCGGGGGCTAATTGGCACAGGACTTCAAAATCCAGCCTACAACAACGCCCAAACCACCAAAACGCACCGCTTGCCAAAAAACATCCTTCAAGGTGTTCCAGGAGAGTAACTGGCTTTCTAGGGCGACCTCCAAAGCATCTAACTGCTGCCGAATTTGCTTAAGTTCTGCTTGGAGTTCTTGGCGTACTTCCTGCGATCGCGTCTGTCGCAAGTCACGTTGCACTTGGTCCAAACGCTGTTGCAGATTGTTCTGACGGGATTGGTCGTCCTGAATTTGAGTGTAACGTTCTTTGAGAGATTGCAGCGATCGCTCTAGTTCCTGTACCGCCTCCGCAAACTCTTGGTCGAAAGTCACTGAAGATTCATCAGCATGAGTCAATTCGGCATCCGGTTCAGGCGGTGAAGGCGATGATGATTCGGGCGGTAGCTTCATGACAACAATAGTAAAGTAAGGTTAGATGCCAACCCAGCTCACACGCCTTTAGGACTTGCTTATGCCGGATGCAACTTCCAAACCAGCAGCGATCGCTCAAGGTCTCACTGCCCCTCAGACCGCACATCTGCAAGAATTGAGCACTCTCGAACTTGCCCAAGCCCTAGCAGCTCGCTTGACCTTAACAGACATGGACTGGCATCGGCTAAAGTCTAACCGGAAAGTGCGTGCTAGCGAACAAGCCGCCGCCGCTTTAGTTTTTCTGCTCAAAGATCAGCCGGAAGAAGCTTTACCGCGTCTCCGCCAAGCCGCTGGATGGCTCGATCGTTCTGTGTCTGCGCCTCCGTGTCCGACGCATGGCCACCGTCAAGCCAGCCCATCACCTAGCCCTACTCCCGAAGTTTGAACTTCTGCAGGCTGAAGCACCTGAGCAAGCTTTAGGGAAAATGTTTTAACTCTGATCAGCTTCCGCGTCCTGACTGGGATCAAGCTTTCGCTCTGGCAATGTCAATTGAATTGCGCTTGATCCCCGTGATTGAGTTTCCACAATAGCTGTAGTCGCTACCGAAGTTGTACCTTTCACGATCGCTCCAGAGCTAGAAAACGCTTCGCCGACTGGCTGATAAATCAGGGTCAAGAGGCAGGAGCAACCAGCCAACAAGAATAAATCGAGATTTTTCGAGCGAGATAACCAGTTGTGCGATCGCTTCACAGTTTTAACCATATTGTTCAACGAGAATCCTGACACCAGTGACTGAGTTTTAGGAGCACGAGTGCCTGATCACTCAAAAATAGTAGCCTACATTACTGAAGATGCTGCTTGAGTGAGTGGCATCTCACCTAGAATGCCCCAAATGAGGACATTGGATATAAAAGCCAAAATTATTAGCGAACCAGAGGCAACTTGAAACGATTACTCACCTCTTTGCACAGTCTTAACTCAGTCCCAGAGGCGTTCCATTGCACTCGGTCAAACACTTGGTAAAGAATGTACAGACCCCGACCACATTCTTTCTCGTTGTGAGGTAGGTGTTCTGAACAACCAGAGCTACAAGAGGTAGGAGGCGCGAACCCTGATCCCTGATCTGAAATCACCCACCAGTACTGATTTTCCACTACAGAGAAGCGAACTAGAACTGTCTTACTAGGGTCTAGTTTGTTCCCATGCTTCGCCGCGTTCACTAGTGCTTCTTGTAGCCCTAGCCTAAGCTCTGCTTGCCACTGAGCTGGAACCTCTGCAAGCAGTAAATCTAGAACTGGATAGAGATAAAGGGTAGAAGCAAAGCTAACTGTGCCCCAATTGCGCCCTACAGGCCGAAGTGAAACCGAAATCACTTAAAAAACCCCGTAGTTTTCAGGTGGATAAACAAACATTGGTTTGTTAAGCGATCACCCTGAGAATAACCTAGTAACCTTCTTTCACTCAAGCTTGAGTTGGTTAGTGTCATGCCTTTAAACACTAGAAGGAAGTCGCCAGCCTAACACTACGGTAATTACTGAAACTTATTACAGAAGTTACTCACTAGATCAAGACTGGAACAAGTTAACTTTCTATAGCTCAATCTACGTTGCATGAAGGACAACGCTTCTCAGGCTTTTTAAGTTTTTAGAATTATTAATCTACTATTAACATTGTACCGAAACCTCACTCAAAAATATAGTCAGGAGCCTAATTTGAGCTCGTGCCAGTTCATTCGGAAGAGGCATCGCGAGCTGCAAGTCTAGATTTGCGGTAGTTGCAAGGACTGTAATGATTGAGATAAGATGCGGCGAAATTGTGCAAACTCAAAATTCTCAATGGTTTTTCGACGGAGAATTTCTGGCTGGCCCAGCAAAGAATTAGGGTGAGTTCCCTGGAGGATCTGTGTGAGATTTTTCGCGATCGCCTCTACATCATCGGGATCGACCAAGCAGCCTATTTCCCCATTGAGGAGGGGATCAACGGCTCCGTCTTGGTTTCCGGCCAGAACTGGTTTGCCGCAAGCTAAAGCCTCTAAGTAAACAATGCCAAACCCTTCTCCACGGCTTGGTAAGGCAAACACATCACAAAGATTGTAGTGATCGCAAAGTTCTGACTCGGGCACAAATCCGGTTAGGGTGACACAATCTTGAAGATTGAGCTGGTGCACTAATGCTTCTATGTAAGGCACATTGTTCCCCTTACCAGCTAGCACGTAGTGGGCATTGGGGATGTGATGCCGAATTTCTACCAATGCTTGAATAATTTGGTTGTACCCCTTGTAGCCAGTATTTTGATCAAGGCGAGAGACAGTTAAAATCACGGGTTGATCAGGAGTTAAACCGTAACGCTCTAGTAAATAGTTTGGTTTAGGCGCAATTTTAAAGCGGCTAGCATCAAAGGCGTTGGGCAACACAGTTACATGATCTGACGGCAGAGACTGTTCGCGTAACAAGCGATCGCGCGTGTAGTGGCTGACTGCCATCACTTGGTCAGCTCGCTGGAGCACAGCCTTGAGCGCTGCGTTCTCAACATTCCAAGCTTCCAAGCCATGTAAAACCACGCCGTACGGTACCCCCGTCAGACGCTTAAACCAATCAAAGACCACGCTGTAAAAATCTAAGTGGGTTGTCAAAATCAGGGTCGGGCGCTGCCAAAGTCCTAAGCCAACCATTTTGGCTGCTGCTAGGCTCGCCATCCCATACCGTCGCCAGAGATTGCGATCGCCATGAGATTGCCCAAAGTAGTGAAACCGAGTCTGAGGCAAAAACTCCAAGTTTTGAAGGTTAACTTTGTCAGAGCGGTCATATTTTAGAAACACATCATATTCAGCTTCTGGATATAACTCCTGCAACGCCCGAAGTAGCACTGCAGAGTAAACTTGAATGCCACCCATGTAGCCAAAAATGTTGGGAAAGAGCAAATAAAAGTGAGGCTGCTTCACAGTGTCGTCCAAGGTCGCATGATTCAACTTACGGCGTAACCCATGTAGATCCCTGAAGTTTGGGTTAACAATCATAGTTGGTAATTGCTAAGTCCTGGCTACTAATTGCGATTGCAGCGATTTTTATGTAAACCATAGTAAAAAAAGGTGAACAGTTTTTCTAGCTGCTCACCTTTTTCTCAGGTTGTTAATTGCGGCTTATTTACGCTTTCTCAGCTGCACCTGCTTTGCGACGACGACCCATGAAACCAAGCGCACCGACTCCTAGCAATGCACCAATTGTGCCTGGTTCAGGTACAGATTCCGCAGTCACGATAAAGTCGTTATAATCTCTGTCCCCTTTCCAAGAATCATTTACAGCAATCAAGGTAGTTCCTGGTGCAGCAGTGATGGTTTTCTTGGTTCGTTGACTCAAGTCGGAGCCATTACCCTTGAAGTTTGTGTAGTAATCAAAGGTTTCACTACCGCTGACGAAATTGAAGGAGGTTTCAGCAGAATCTGTATAGACAGTTTTGGCTCCCTTGGCAGTCAAGCCAAGGAAGTAGCTGACACCTTTAGCGAATGTAAAGGTAGTTTGGCAAGGCTGTACGGATAAAGGACAGGTTCCTTTCGCATCGTTCTTGTTGCTGCTACCTGGGTCTTTGGCCTGAAGCTCTGTGAATAAGGTTGTCACGAACTTTTTGCTGGAGTCATAGACATTGAAATCAGATTGATATGCACCATGAGATGCAAAGAAGTCAAACTGAACATTAGTCGTGTTGGCGAAGGAGAAACTCCCGTCTGTATTAGAGGTAGCACCCGCGAAGCTAAAAGCTTGTGCAGGAGCAGAAACACTCATTAGGGTAGAAATAGCAGCTACAGCTACTAAAGATTTGCAAGGATTCATGTTGTGTCTCCGTAAGTAATGCGTGACGTAGGCAAAAGCCTTTCTAAGGTGGTACTAATTACCTTTGAATTTTTTGAGCTCCTAGCTGAAACAAGCTGGAGTCCTGAAGTCAGACTGATAAGGACCACACGATACGTGCATCGGATGGGGCGGTAGATGCTAAGGGCCGAACGGCCTAGAGCCTGGCTTGAGAACTGAGTCGGAAGACTGGATGTAGGAATTCATCCTTTTCCAGCCAGGTTACTGTAGCGATCGCGTAATTCAGACCAGGAACTACACTAAGTTTCAACAGTTTTAGCGACTAGAAGCTAAGTGTTAAAACGACTACCTACCTGAATGGAACTATCTTTTGCTTGACCCTGCCGTAACTACTCTATACACGGCTAGTGGGAAGTACCATCGTGGCAGGGCAATCTTCACTCATTCTTTAAGTTAGAGGGTACTCAGCTGTAGAGAATTTAATGAGTACCTTCATGATTGGGTTAATTCCAATCAATTTAAGCTCGAACTATTGTGGTGATAACACGCAGGCAAGAAGCATGTTTTTTGACAAAATAAAACCCGCCCTATGACTAGGGTGGGCTTAGCTTAATGCCATATTTCTAAAATTTAGTCTGGGCTCAGCAATGGGTAATTCGCCTTGCCCAATATTATGGACTTAGCTGGACGACAAATTGTTCCTACTAGCTGAACTTTAAGGAAAACCCATGTCCGCTTCGCAGTCGCTTGATACAGTTTCTTTAGACAGATTGCAAGGTTTCTTGGGCTTCCTGAGCTACTTGCGGCACTTGGTCTTGAGCTAACGTTGTCAACGCTGACTGCGCTTCGGCTCCACCGAGTCGTCCTAAAGCTTGCACCAACCGATGGCGGACTTGCCAGTCAGGATGAGAGGCATAGGACACCAACAAAGGAATAGCGCGGCGATCGCCTAATTCCCCAAGCGAACCGATCGCGGCCATTTCAACCAATTCATTCTCAGAAGTCAGGGCCGTTTCTAACAACTCAAAACCACGGGGATCACCGAGTTCTCCCAGGGCCGCAATGATACTGAACTGCACCAACCACTCTGGGGTTTGTTGATAAAGTTGCTGTAGATCTTCCAGCGCATCCTGTAGTTTCAAGGCTCCCAAGGAGTCAGCAGCGGCAGCTTGCACGTCAGGCTCCGGGTCATTGTGTAAGCGATCGCGCAAAATCGTTGCGGTTTGAGCTAGATCGTGGTGGCCCAGGGAGGAAAGCTGGCTGACCGCCGCGTAGCGAACTCTTGCACTACTATCTGCTACTGCGGTTTGAATCAGTTCAAAGGCCGTAGCAGGCTCCAGCTGGCGGAGTTGATTCACCCCTCGCAGGCGATCGCCAAAGTCTTCTGAGTGCAGTAAAGCTTGCACAGATTCGGGCGTAATACTCATGTTGATAATCTCGCTTTTGGTATGGAAATGGCGATCGCGGCATTAGGTGCCTGATCTATCAATGTTTTCAAGCAATTGGTTTTGTTAATCTTGGTGGGCAGCCATCGCTCGGACAATGTCACCCCGCGTTAAAATCCCAATGACCTGACCTGTGGCATCTAAAACAGGCAGGCGATGAATACTACGCTCGTGCATTAAACGAGCGGCCTCTTGCAGTGGTTGATCGGGATTTGTCGTCACCGGGTCGCGACTCATCACTTCCCCCACAGTTTGACCCAGGGCTTTATGTAAGTCCCGCTCGTAACGGGATGGATTTTCTAAATAGATCACACTATCTAAAATCATGATGTAGGCAGGGGGGGTGGCTCCAGTTTCCTGCCACATCAAATCTGTTTCGGAAACAACACCGATTAACTTGTCGGACTGATCAACGACTGGTAGGCCACTGATTCGTCGCTCTGCCAAAATCTGAACCACTTCCTGAAGCGGGGTTTCAGGCTTAACGGTGATGGGATTGCGGCTCATGACTTCCGCAACAGTTTTGGGCATAGCAAATGCCTCTCCTAATAGGGCTCTGGCCTCATTCTAGGCAATTCTGGGGATCAACCGAAGGAGTTTTAAGGAGATTTATTTTCCTGAGATTTATAGAAGGAGCTGTAGCTGTCCTAAATAATTATCCGGTTGGGGTTTGTGAGAGCCCCACCCCCTGAGGATGCAGCTCTCACAAACCCTTCAGGACTTAGGCTTAAAACAATGAGCCATCCTTTAAGGACCAGCTGGGCGAGGCGACGCAGTCACCCCTGACGGACTTTGCAATAACTCCAGCGCCGACAACCCTTCTCCCTGAGAGCCAAAGTACCAAAGGGTAGCAGCGGCTTCTGCTCGCGTCACTGATTTTTTGGGTTGAAAGAGCGTGGTATATCCCAAAGCTCGACGAATATTGGCCAAATCCCCATTTTGAAAATCAGCCAAGACCGCTCGCAGCGCTTTCGGATCAATTTTCCCAGCATCTTGAAAGCCCCAAGTTTCTTTCACTGCATCCAAAGAAGCAGCGGGCAGAGCTTGGCGGGTATCGAGCGGCAACTTCCACAACAACATGACTTCGCGCGTCAATGGAGCATCGGGCCGAAAGCTGACCACAGTCGCCTCACCGGACAAGGGACTCGGAATAATACCTGCTTCAGCTAGCCCTTGAATCACTTCAAAATCTGGGTTAGTTTTCGGCACATCTTGAAATATAGGCTTGGTACCACTAGAACCCAAACGAACTTGTTGCCCAGAGCGATCGCTATAAATGCGGTTGTTGGCTGTAACTAGCCAGCGGGCATACTCACGGCGAGTAATGATTTTGTTTGGCTCAAACAGGGTTGAGCGATTGGCAGCGGCGCTTTTGGTGTCGCTAGAGCGGAGGGGTAAAACTCCTAACTGTGCCAGATCTTTGAGGTAAGACCGCAGTTCTTTCGGGGCTTTATCGAGGTCGGTGAACCCTTGAGGATTCGCCGTAACAGGTGTGGATATGGCTGGGCTGGTTGTACCTGATGCAGTGGCTCCCTCTAGAACGGGACCGACAAACTCCGAATCACCGGGTTGGGGAGCCTCAGAATTGGGGTTAACCGCTTGAGACGAAACACTGCCATTTTCGTAGGCGTAATCAATTGTGAATACAGTGCTGGTGGATGAACTACTAGGGATGGGGGTTGAGCTAGGGGCAGGGCTAGCAGTATCAGGACTAGCAGTATCAGGGCGATCGCTGGGAGTAGGCAAGGCAAAAGTTGCCGTGGCTCCAATCGCCACTGTGATTTGTAAGTCATTCCGCCGTGCCACCAAGGTAGCAGGCAAATCTTGGGTCGCCTGACTTACCAATTGCCAACCATTGGTTTGCAACTGCTGTAAATAAAAGCTTTGTACAAAGTTACTCGGATCACCGCTGGTCCATTGGGCTTGCCCAGTCGTCTTCTCCGTTGGGTTGGCAGTGGCATTCGTTGCAGCGTCTGTCGGGGTAGGACTGGAAGGAGCTGGACTAGCGACTGGAACAATGTCCTGCAATTGCGACTCTGGATAAATCGGAATTTCCGCCGGAAAGTCAGCGGGTCGGCTGGCATTCGTTGCAGTTTGCCCATCACCCCTTGGTTGCCCCACATTGCCAGTACTCTCTCGCAACTTAGAATCAGCCGCTAGAGAGTCCTTGAAAACATTACCTGTGGAGCTGTTGGCACAAGCCGTTAAGACAACGAGCAGCGAGGCAGCCAAGCCAGCCCGTACAGTGGGGCGTCGATTGGGTAGCACAGCAAACTAAACAGTGAACATCAATTCTACGCTAGCGCAGATTGGTCCCAACCAGGAATTGGCCCGTTAATCTAGATTGACGTACTTATCTAGATCCTGAATCTGCGGGTCTGGAAACTGCTGCAAGACTCGCCACAAGACAGTATAGGTGCCATCGGAGTGACGAATCACTGGCCGAAACGCTAGAAGGTGGTCACTACTAGGGGTTTCTAGTAATAGATCTAGGTAGCGGCGATCGCGACGAGACACAGGTTCTCTACTCATCACAATCTCTGGCATCTGGAATTGCAGCGATCGCATTAAATAAGTTTGGTTCAAGCTAATGGGGGCTTGGCTCATTAATGGCTGATTCAGCGCTAGGTTATTGACTTTTCCACTCAAGAAGCGGCGGCGATCGGTTTGAATCGCGTCGAGTTGATTGGGTGGCGCATAAGTGAGAAAAAATTGCCGCAGATTAGGAGCCAACTCCACTTGCTGAGCCGAGAGTGTAGCTTGCAAAGACTCTATCGGCACATCTCCCATGGGAGCCAAAAAACCGTAATTCAAGCCAGACTGCACGAGTTGAAAGCGGCCATTCTCAATCTCCAGCAGAAATCGAGGGGTAAATTTTGCTTCAGACTGCACCAAAGGGACAAATGGAAAGCGCTCAGCGACGGTGGGTTCTAAGCGATTCTGTAAAGCGCTGGGTCGGGGGCGGTAAGCCTCAGACAACAGGACACGAGCAATGCCAGTGTTGGGCTGCTCTAGAAACTTGGCATAAAGCTGACGTTCTTTGGGATAAAGCCCGTAGGCGTATTGATCTAGTGCTTCTGCTTGCCGAGTGGGAGTGGAAAAGCTGGCTGCATTAGGGAAAGCGCTTTGGGTACGAGTCAACAGTTGCTTGATCGATTGCAGAACCGGAGCGGCTTCTGGAGGCGGGGCGATCGCGGGTGACATGGGTGGCACATAATCCGCGATCGCTGTTTTCGCAGCTTCACCAATTACAAGTGGCTTCTCAGTCGGCAAAGTGGGAGCGGTGCCATAGCGGTAGGTGGCTGGTTTGCCTAAGTTAGGGCTTTGAGTGGGGGTACCTGGGAGCGAGGGAGCTTGTCGTTCTCCTACGACTCGCAGTGGCTTCACTTCCGCGATCGAAGCCAACATAAACAGGCGGCGATCGAGTAAATCACCTAGGGACGCTAATCTTTGAGTTGATTGGTATAGATTGCAGTAAACGGTACCCTGCGACTGACTAAGGCCAGAGCCAACCGTGAACGGTTCTTCTGTATTGCCAACTCGGATTCTGGTAGGCGCACAGAGTAAGTTAGGCAGGGGATACTGGCTCTTAAGAAACCGATCTACAGCCGCAGTCTGTAAAGTTAGTTGCCCTCGTGCCGCCCGCACTTGATTCGGATCAGGCTCAGCCACCGCCCGTTCTATGCGATCGACTAACAAAATTTGGGCTTGCAGCAGTTGCTGGGCTTGGGGCCAGAATCCTTGAGCTCGAATTACCTCAGTTGGCACGGCATCGGTTTCTGCGGCAATCGCTGGGGGCTGCATTAGCGAGCTCAGCACTGAAGACCCCAACAGCAATACGGAAAGACAGCGCATGGCAACTAACCCGGATATCTGGACGAGGACAGATCCTTTCTCAATTCAGGGTGCCCGATTTAGTAAAAAAACTTAAACCTCAGTTGGCGATCGCGCTACAAAATCTCTCTCTAGACAGAAATTAACGCTGCCCCAACAAATTAAGGTAACTCAACCACGAGCAATTATTATCAGATAGTTCAGCAGTTATCAGTTAGATGCGACTTTACGGCCAATTGGGTAGGATGACAAGCGATCGCTCAATCTTTGCAGCGCAATCCTTGCGGCCCAGTCCTTGCAGCCCCAACCTTAGACTTTAGGGTACGATTTTTTGACGCTCCAACCGACCACTGTCAGACCAGCAGTCTTAGCTCTGGCTAAAGCTTCCTGGGAAGTTTCCCCTTCCAAAAGCTCACATTCAATAAAGTCGGGAGCCTCGAAAAACTGGTAGCCCAAGGGCAAGTGTGGCGGCAGGTCAGCACAAGTGAAAATTATTTTTTGATTCATAAATAATCATAAGTTTTTGTAGATAGAGGTTCTAGATTAAAAATTCTGTCAGGTTAAAAAAACCGCCAAAGCGCTTATCTTTATACACACTTTCAAGAAAACAGCAATACCCACCGAGAGGTGTCTTAACTCCAACATACCTTTCAGTGACTTTGAGACTTTGGTTTATGGATTCAGGCGACTCAGGTAGTAACCTGGCTCAAAGCAGCAGCCAATTGTTGCAAGTGAGCTGAAGTGTGAGTAGCCATCACCGTAATCCGAACTCGGCTAGTCGGCACCGTGGGGGGTCGAATCGCCGAGGCAAAAATTCCAGCTTGTTTGAGTTGTTGCCCTATCTGGAGCACCGTTGCCGCATCTGGCACTTGAAAGCAAAGAATCGGTGACGCAGAGGGTAGGGGCTTTAGCTCAAAAGCAATCGGAGCATCGCTCCAACTTTCCGCAATTAATTGTTGGAGATGAGCTACATTCTGCCAAAGTTGAGCCCGTCGCTGCGGTTCTTGCTGCACGATCGCGATCGCGGCTAAGGCTGCGGCAGTATCCGCCGGAGAAAGACCTGTGGTGTAAATCCAAGTGGGGGCGCGGTTGCGTAAGAAATCAATCAAAGCAGCAGAGCCAGCCACATAACCGCCCAAACTACCGAGCGCTTTGCTCAGAGTGCCAATTTGAATTAAGGGGTGCCCAGTACAACCGAAATGCTCAACGCAACCTGCTCCCGTCGCTCCCATTACCCCTGTGGCATGGGCTTCATCCACCAGCAGCATCGCCTCAAAATCATTGGCGATCGCGATCAACTCTGGTAGGGGGCAGAGATCACCGTCCATACTAAAAACACTATCGGTCAGAATCAAGCAGCGACGGTAGCGATCGCGCTGTTGGGTTAGCTTGGTGCTCAAGTCAGCCACATCACAGTGGGCATAGTCCACTACTGTAGCTCCGCTGAGAATGGCTCCATTCTTCAAGCTGGAATGGTTGTACTGATCCGACAAGATCAAATCGCGCTTACCGACCAGAGCCGCGATCGCGCCCAAATTAGCCAAATACCCAGAGCTAAACACCAACGCATCTTCAGTTTGCTTTAGAGCCGCGATCGCTAGTTCCAACTGCCGATGGAGTTCTCGATGCCCCGTAATCAGCCGTGACCCCGTACTCCCCGTACCAAACTCTTGGGTAGCCGCGATCGCCGCTTGAATCAGGCGATCGTCACTGGTTAGGCCCAAGTAATCGTTGCTCGCAAAGTTGAGCACTTCTCGCCCTACTAAGCGCACTACTGGCCCAGCTTGGCTTTCAATTGTTTGCACCGAACGATACCAATCTGCTCGGTGAATGGTTTCTAGAGATTGTTCCAACCAGGCATAGGGATTCGTAGCCATTCTCAAGTACGGCTCCTAAAGATTAGCGCCGCCAAACTTCCATCCCATTGCGGACATCGCGATCGCCTAACCAAGCGCTAGGGTCGCCTTGGACATAAACGCCATCTGTCTTAGAAAACACCACTCGCAGCGTACCTGTGCGGCCAACATTCAGATAACCCGCCGACCAAACATCGTACTTGGTAATACCAGTCAGGACAACTCGATAGCTACCAGGAGCCAGATTCAACACCTGCCGACGATTATAGAGTTTGGGACGGTAGACTTCTTCCCCATTGATCCACACACTCCCCCAATCCTTGCCTAACGCATCAAACTCCACCAGCACAGGCGGCTGAATCTGCTGCGGCTGAACAATGATGACATTGCCGCCATTAGGATAGCCAGAATAGCCCCAAGGGTATTGATTCACCGGGACAGAAATATGAACTTGGCCAGATAGCACCAAAGACGAGAGTAGCGCAGGAAACATAGACCTTGCCCCATATGAGGGAAAACCTGAATCCCCTCGGTATCTCTAGAGACAAGTCTAATGCCTACAATTGTTCCGCCAAGTACTTGTTTTGCCAAGGAATCATCCTGCCAAGCACTTATTCCACTAAATACTGGCACTACGTAAATAACTAAGTAACCAATTCGCCATTGTAGCTCGGCGCGTCAGTCGAGGTACCAGTTCACCTACCTTGTAGCCAGTAAACCCCAACTGCTCCTTCAGCAACTGCTTATTCTCTGCTGGGATCGATCGCGTCAGCTTCACCGTTGCGGGGCGACTCTCAATAAAATCTGGAGGTTCAGGATACGCCTCTCGCCAATCTGGAGCCACATCCGTTGCATCCCAGCGCCCATTCACATCATCGTAGCGATATCCCAAACAATGCCAAACCAAACCATTGGCGATCGCATCATCAATTTTGTCGTTAAGGATATCCCAGACAGTATCAGGATTGAGAGGAAGTAGATCAGACATAAACGAACCACAGAATTCGCAGAAACTTTTAGCCCGATCTAAAAAACTACCTCAATTTCACCCCAAAAACTCTCTTCTCTCGTCTATCAGTGCCTAACAGATACACTTAAAACTTGTCTGGAGGGGGGTCTGGGGGACGCAGCCGTCCCTCAGCGGGGGTTTGGGGGCAGGCGCCCCCAAGCTCTTTTCTTATACAGATAGGTCAAACAACCACAAAAACCTTTTACAGACGATTCAGTTCACCCAATACCTTAGGTGAAAACAGCGCCTTCCTTGGGCTCAGGACCAATGCAGGAAACCACATTCCGCATAAACGTAATTTGGTCATTAAACTCTAGCCCCTTAATCGCATTAAAGAACTCTTGAGCATCGCCAGACATTTTATAGTCAGAAGGCACATTAACGATCTGACCGTTCTCCATGCCTTGAGCTAACAGATACCAGAAAGCCAATCTGTTGCTGGAGTTGAAGTCTCCATAAGAAGTACCAAACTCCGAGGGTTGGCCAGCTACGACATCCCGTTGAGCTTGAAGCTGTTGATCTTGAGGCAGTTGTTGAATGCGATCGACAACCCCTTGAGCGATCGCGAAACCAGAGGTATCAGGGCCACCTTTGGGCGTGAGGGAACCCTTCAGCTCCTCATAAATAAACCACAGGAGGGCTAGTTGAGTATCTGCATCAAAAGCCTGAAAACTTTGAATCGCTTGCTTTTGATTATTGGCAATGTCAGTGTATGTCATAGGAGCTTGAAATTAACAACCCCTGAAATTTAACAAGCGGTACAGTGGGCTTAACCCTGCTCAAGACATAAGCTTCTAACTAAAATCATCACCTTTAACCCAACTATTGACAGAGGTTAGTTTCTGGTGGTGCCACAAATGGAGAACAACATCCATAAGACTAAGGATCAAGCTCAAGCCTCGATTATGAGTGCTGAGTTCCACATCAGAGGGCAGCTAAATGGCAAATGTTAACCACCCAAGAGCGCATGTTTGGATTTCTGGGCGAGTCCAAGGTGTCGGTTATCGCATGTCAACTTGTCAGGCCGCAGAAACCCTAGGAGTCAATGGTTGGGTCAAGAACTTACCCGACGGACGAGTAGAAGCAGTATTTGAAGGTCCACCAGAATTGCTGGAAGAGATGATTCGGTGGTGTCACAAAGGGCCACAGATGGCGATCGTCCAGGAAGTCAAAGTGGAGTACGAAGAGTCAGAAGAAATTCAAGGATTTCATACGAGTCGCTGAACGAGCCCAAAGTTAGCAGCTCATTACAACACCACTACGACGGCGATCGCCCGCACCCGTAATGGTTCCGTCTGCATCTCGTATCACAGTATGCACGCCACCAAAAAACATATTTTCCTGCTGCCACAACACCCGTTCATCGTCCGGTGGAAGATGCAGTTTGCTCAGCTCAGCCTCACTAAATCCTGGCTCAACATTAAATACAGAGTTTTCCCAATGAATTCGTGGACTCTCCACTGCGGCTGCCACAGGCATTTGGAAATCTAAAATATTAGAAATTACTTGCAGAATTGCGGTTCTAATTCGATTGGAACCTCCAGAACCTAAAACAATCTCTGGCTGCTGATCTTTCAGCACAATCGTAGGAGCCATCATAGACGCGATGCGTGTATTCTCCTGCCATTGATGAAAGCCATTTGGGTTCAAATCTTCTTCGCCCAACATGTTATTCATCATGATGCCAGTGCCAGGAACTATGTAACCGCAACCTTCGCCATTAGAAGTAGTTACACTCGCAGCATTGCCTTCATCATCAATCACGCTCAGATGCGTTGTACTGCCCCACTTATTCACGGCATTCGATAACTGAGCCTGATACACTTCCACTTGAGCACCGTCTAGAAATGCTTGGGAATCCTGTTGAAAAAGCTGGTGCGATTGCTCTCGACGTGCTGCATTCGTCAATCGCATCGTTGTAGCCAAAAGATCTAAATGTTGAGCACTGCCAAACTCAAAAGCTGTTAGATCGATCGCAGACAAAAGCTCCAAAGCAAAAGCAATTAAAGTGCCGCCAGAGCTAGGAGTAGGGTTGGTCAGTAGAATATTATCGCGATAATTAATCGTCAAAGGCCGACGTTCAATCACCTGATACTGCTGTAAATCTTCCAGGGTTAAATAACCACCAAAGTTTTCACAGTCTTGAGCAATTTGATGGGCAATATCACCTTGATAAAATCCCTTCGGTCCAGTTTTAGCTAAATAAGCTAATGTCTCTGCTAAGTCTGGCATCACCAAATTAGTTCCAAGTGCGACCAAAGGACCGTCAGGAGCAAAAATTTGGCGTGATTCTGCTGAAGCAGTCAGAATTGGGCTGAGAATTTGAAAACAAAAATACTGGAAATCAGAAATTTCTACACCGTTTTTGGCGTAGTGAATTGCAGGTTCTGCGATCGCCTGAAACGGCAACCTACCTAACCTTTGGTGCACATGAAAAATGCCAGCCACATTTCCGGGCACTCCCATCGATCCCAAGCCAATATGAAATTCTTGAATCGCCCCACCAAAGTTGACATCAACCGGGTAAAAATCTAAAGCAGATTGGGCCTTTTTAGAACCAGGTGTTTGAGTAAAAAAATCAAATAAAATATCTTCTTGCTGAGACGTATGCGCTAAAAGGAACCCTCCTCCTGCCGGAGAAGTCAGCGTCGGCTCCACGACAAAAGCCGCCATTACCGCTGCGATCGCCGCATCAAAGGCATTACCCCCTAAGCGCAACATTTCCAGCCCTGCTTCGGCTGTTTTGGCATGTCCCGCAGCAATCACACCGTGAGTTGAATTTGGCATAATCTATGTTTTCTGATCGAGGCGAATCGCTTGTTCTAGAGCCGCTTTAGTTTTGGCTCGCTGCACGTAGGCTTGCAACTGAGTGATATCCCAACCAATTAGCATACTTAGGTCTTCTAAACTCAGCCCGCGCATCAGCATTTCCACACACCAAGTTGGTTGGGCTTGCTCAATCCGGGGTGGGTGCCCTTCCGGGGTCAACAAATTCTCTATCATCTGCTGCCATTGCGATCGCACTTCCACCTCTGAAATCGGTTCGCCCGTAGCCGAAAGAAACAAAGCAGACTGGGCATCTTTACGACTTTTGAGCCAGTGAGTCAGGGGATTGCGAGTATAGGAGCCATAGCGTTGCCCCAAAATCCACTGGTTGACTGGTACTTGTCTCACCCCATTGCGGAGCACTTGCAACCAATGTTGCTGAGTGGCACTAAACTGTTGCGATCGCTGCAAAGCACTTATTTCAGACACGCTCAAACCCGCTGCAAATAGCACGTAGGCGATCGCATATTCTTGCAACCCCCGTTTTTTCGCTTGTTGCAAAATAGCATGAACTAAAGGAGCGGGAAGATCAGCTTTAGATTCCGAGCCCAAAGGAGCGATCGCCTCCCAAGGATGAGTCGTCATTGCTTCTAGCTGCGCCTCTGACTGAAACACAGCTCCATGCAAAAACAGCTCCACTAAATTATCTAAAAAGTCATCTCGGCTTTCCCAGAGTTCGTGAAACTCACTCGTGAACTCGATCACGGCATACCCCAACAACATGCCGTTGAGCAGACTAGCCAACTTTTCTGCCGGAAGGAGAGTTCGCAAATGTCCCTGATGAATTACTGTGGCTAAATACTCAGCAACATAACGATTCGCCTCTGTGATGCCTTGCCCCAAAGCCTGGCGATTCTCGGCAGGATACTGACCTGCTTCCCCAACCACAGAGCGAACAAAGTCTGGCACACGCTCCAGCGCCTGGAGACAAGCGTTAGCATAGTCTTTAAGGGTTTGAGCAATATTGCTAGTTTGGTTGGCTTGCTGAATCAGGGACTCGCCGAGCTGGGTAAACATCCCAGAGTCTTCCAGCACCGCCAGCAGCAGGCCATGCTTGTTACCAAAATGCCGAAATAGCGTGACTTCATTGACCTCTGCTAGTTCAGCGATTTGTCTTGTTGTGGTTTCGGTGACCCCCTGAGCCGTAAACAGCTCAATGGCCGCGTTAATGAGGCGCTGTCGCGTCAGACTTCGTTGAGCAGACATAGATAAAATGCAAGTACCACTTGCAATTGCTGGATGGGATTGCTAAGCTATGTAAGTATGGCTTGCATCCTCCTACTGTAGCGGTCTTTTTTGACTTCGATCAAAACCAAGGCACAACCAGTGAACAGCGAGGGCGAGTTCACCAGTCCTGAAACTCCCCAGCACTGGTTAAATACGGCATTCAAATAGGAAATTTATGACCTCTAATTCCATTGCGCCTGCTGCTACAGGTAGGCCATCCCTGTCGCTGAGTTGGTCTAATGTGCTCTTTTTCGGGAGCTTTCACGCCATCGCTTTGCTGGCACCTTGGTTTTTTTCGTGGTCGGCTCTAGGCGTTACCCTGTTTCTCCATTGGCTGTTTGGCAGCATTGGCATCTGCTTGGGCTATCACCGACTCGTCAGCCACCGCAGTTTTCAAGTACCCAAATGGTTGGAGTACATCATCATTACCATCGGAGCCTTAGCGCTACAGGGCGGGCCAATTTTTTGGATTGGAGGTCATCGCCAACACCACGCTTTTGCTGAGGATGTAGACAAAGATCCCTATTCTTCCAAGCGCGGTTTCTGGTGGAGCCACATGCTCTGGGTTCTGTACCCGCGTGACGAGTTCTTTAATCCCGAAAAGTACTACAGATACGCCCCCGATCTTGCTCGCGATGCTTACTATCGCTTTCTCGATCGCTATCATGTATTGCTACAAATCCCGATGGGCCTAGGGCTATACGCGATCGGTGGTTGGTCGTATGTGGTCTGGGGTCTATTTTTACGCGCAGTACTGTTGTGGCATAGCACTTGGTTCATCAACTCTGTCTCTCACTTGCGCGGCTACCGCACCTACGAAGTGGAAGACAACTCCCGCAATCTCTGGTGGGCTGCTCTAATCACCTATGGCGAAGGCTGGCACAACAACCACCATGCTCAACCAAATGTGGCCCCCGCAGGCCGCCATTGGTGGGAAATTGATGTCACCTGGTGGGCAATTAAAGCGCTCAAAGCAGTTGGTTTAGCTAAGAAAGTGGTGATGCCACCTACAGTAAAAACAGCCAATTAGTTAATACTTACTCGCTTCATCAACAGGTATTAACTCACCTGTAAACCTCAAGCCTTTAGATCGCAGTTCAAGTACCCCTTGTCTCGGTTTAGAGGCTTTTTTGATACAACTTAACTTATGGAGAAATGGAGAAGAGGTTGAGCGATCGCCCGTGTTTTCGAGAGCCAATTCCTGAAATTGCAGATGTCGCACGTTATTTGGATGCAGCAGTTTCAGCCCACCTTGTCGGACGGTTTGATGTCGCTGAGGCTTTGATCCGTCTTGCTGATATTCCCGCAGTTCGAGAGTGGACAGAATCTCTCTGGGGTGCCAACAGTCCTTACACGCAGTACCGAGTTGTAGCGAACGCACCTCCGCACTTGCCGAAAGATCAACGGGTTCCAAATCGGATGCCAACAGCAGCCCAAAAACATTTTCTGCATCAACGGGACGGCTACCACTGTAGATTTTGCGGTGTCCCAGTCATCCGAGGTGAAGTCCGCGATCGCATCAAGAAGGCTTATCCAGACGCCCTGCCGTGGGGAAAAACAAACCCGGAACAACATGCCGTCTTCCAAGCTCTGTGGTTGCAATACGATCATCTGCTGCCTCACGCCAGAGGTGGCAACAATGATTTAGAGAATGTCGTTATTACTTGTGCACCCTGTAATTTTGGTCGCGGCAGTTACACATTGGAAGAGGTTGGTTTAGCTGATCCCAGACTACGAGAACCCGTTCGCTCGACATGGGATGGACTAGAGCGATTTTGTTAAGCAGTGCGATCGCCCATCTTGACGTGTAATGCAAAGTAAGAGACTGGTAAGCGCATTTCAAATCTTAGTAAACCAATCACTATCAACCTCTACAGACTCGATCATCGTTATTTTGACACCCAATCTCAGCTCTTTTAGGCGCTGAACCAACTGTTCGCCATCTATCAAATCAATCGGTGGTGCCCCATCTCGTGTGGCTTCTTTGAGCGCATCTCTTGTAAAGGTTCCAGTTGTAATAAACAAGCCCTTATCAGTACGTCCCTGCATCGCTCCACGAAAATCTCTAATTTGACTAGCTGAGACTGCACCTTGATAGCGTTTGCACTGGAATAAAACATGGAAGCTCAAAAAACCACTGATTCGAGCAATACCAACACCATCAATACCCCCATCACCAGCCTTACCTGTCACCTGCACTTGAATAAAACCTGATTCGCGCAGTAGACGTTGTGCTAAACGTTCAAACGCACTGGGTTCTAGCGAGAGTAGGGTTTTATGAAGTTGTTGATGCCAAGCTAGCTCTTCTAAAGTTTCAATCACTCCAACGGCTTCGTCTGGAGCATCTGACGGGGCAGCTTTGTTCTTGTCACCATCTCGAACAGCCTTAACAATTTCCTTGGCATCTAGTTTGTCAAGATTGATGGATGTTGACAATAAAGACCAAACCCCGCGGGCTGAGTTCTGCAATAAGCCGTACTTTTTTAGATAGGTACGACTCCACGCAAGCCGATACTCAACCTCGCTCTGTGAGGTACTGCCATGCGAAATTTCAAGCACCTTATCAGGCAGGTTGAGAAGTTGAACTACTTTGTCATAAATCTCTTCAGTTGTGCCGGAACCACCCAAAATTTGTAGAGCTTGAATTGTAGGCAAAAACATTGAGTCAAATGTAGGAACTGAAGAGGCGGAGCGCTTCATGGAAAAACTACTAGTCGATTTATAGAAGCAGATTTACAGAGATAGAGCTTTGTCAACTATAAATCGATGGTCATGATGTAAGACTATTTCGCGATCGCCCCTCCAACGCCTTACTTCAAAAACACGATCGCACGAATTCTGCTAAACGCTCCATACCTGTTTCGATCGTAGCCATGTCAGTAGCGTAGGAGAGACGGATGTGGTCATCTGCACCGAAAGCAACACCAGGAATTACCGCGACCTGTTGGGTTTCAAGCAACTTATCGCAGAACTCTAAAGACTTGAGGCCAGTCTTACTGATGTTGGGGAATAGGTAGAAGGCTCCGTCTGGTGGCGGGCAGCTTAGACCAGGAATCGCGTTGAGGTGGTCTAGCATCACTTGACGACGCTGGGCAAAGGCTTGCCGCATTTCTTCCACGCAGTCTTGAGAGCCTGTATAAGCTGCGATCGCTCCATATTGAGCAAAGGTGCAGACATTAGAAGTGCTGTGGCTTTGCAGCGTACTCACAGCCTTAATTAAATCTGTTGGGCCTGCCAAGTAGCCAATTCGCCAGCCAGTCATCGAGTAGGCTTTGGCGAAACCGTTACTGATAATCGTCCGCTCAAACACTTCTGGACTCACCGCACCAATGCTGAGATGCTCAGCGTCGCCATAGATCATCTTTTCGTAGATTTCGTCAGAAACCACTAGGATGTCTTGCTCGACGATGACTTGGGCGATCGCACGAATTTCGTCGGGTGTATAAACGACTCCAGTGGGGTTGGAAGGCGAGTTGAGAATAAACAGGCGGGTTCTAGGCGTGATGGCTTGACGCAGTTGGTCGGGGGTGACTTTGAAATCGCTGGCAGCATCTGTTTCGAGAATTACAGGCACTCCTGCGGCCAACTTCACCATTTCTGGGTAGCTGAGCCAGTAAGGGGCAGGAATAATCACCTCATCGCCGGGATTCAACAGGGCCAGCATGAGATTAAACAGAGAATGCTTACCACCATTGGTGACGACAATCTGTTCGGCTCGGTAGGACAGGTGATTCTGGCTTTGCAGTTTCTGGGCGATCGCGTCTCGTAGTTTCGGCTCCCCTGCCGCTGGGCCGTATTTGGTTTTGCCCTCATCCAGCGCTTGCTTGGCAGCTTCTTTAACATGCGTGGGGGTGTCAAAGTCGGGTTCCCCAGCGCTGAAACTACACACATCAATGCCGTCGGCCTTCAGAGCTTTCGCTTTTGCGGCGATCGCCAATGTCAAAGAAGGTGATACCTGCCCCACTCGTGCTGCCAGCTTCATTACGCTTTCAGGTTTGTTAGATGTCAGATTCCTAGATTAATCCAAAATCTCAAATCGCAAAGCGTCAATCACAAAGAAATCATCAGGCGATCGTCACATCGGGTGACAAGTAAACGTCTTGAATGGCGTGAAAGAGTTGCACTCCTTCCTCAAACGGACGCTGGAAGGTCTTACGGCCTGAGATTAAACCAGACCCCCCGGCGCGTTTGTTCACCACAGCAGTCCGGATGGCTTCGGCAAAATCATTTTTGCCAGAAGCACCGCCAGAGTTGATCAGACCCGCTCGTCCGGCGTAGCAGTTGAGCAACTGATAGCGGGTGAGGTCGATGGGATGGTCGGTGGTGAGTTCAGAGTAAACTTTCTCATGGGTTTTGCCGTAGCTTTTGCCTGTGGCTTGGGCAACTGCTTTATAGCCGTTGTTCAGTTCGGGCAATTTTTGCTTGATGATGTCGGCTTGGATGGTAACGCCAAGGTGGTTGGCTTGGGCGGTGAGGTCGCCCGCGAGGTGATAGTCTTTGTCTTGCTTGAAAGCGTCGTTGCGTAGGTAGCACCAGAGAATCGTGGCCATGCCATATTCGTGAGCGAGGGCAAAGGCTTGGCTGACTTCCTGGATTTGGCGATCGGACTCTTCGGAACCAAAATAAATAGTGGCTCCCACGGCCACAGCTCCCAGATTCCAAGCTTGCTCAACTGAGGCAAACATGATCTGGTCGAATTTGTTGGGGTAAGTGAGGAGTTCGTTGTGGTTGAGTTTGAGGATGAAGGGAATTTTGTGGGCGTATTTGCGCGAAACGCTACCTAAGACTCCTAGGGTGGTGGCAACCGCATTGCAGCCTGCGGCGATCGCGAGTTTAATGATGTTCTCGCTGTCGAAGTAGATGGGGTTGGGGGCAAAGGAGGCACCCGCAGAGTGTTCAATGCCTTGGTCTACGGGCAAAATCGACAAGTAACCTGTGTTGGCTAGGCGGCCATAGGAGTAGAGCTGTTGGAGGCTCCGCAAAACTTGGGGCGAGCGATCGCTCTGGGCAAAGATGCGCTCGATCCAATCGGGGCCAGGCAAATGTATAAGGTCTTTGGAAATTTTGGCTTTGTGGGTTAGGAGGTCTTGGGCTTCTTCTCCAAGCCAAGATTCGATGGACTGCGGCACAGATAATGTAGCGGTCATAGTGCTTGTCCTCTGCTTCAGAACGGTGATCGTCTGTTGTTCTCTCTATGGTAGTTAGCTTGTCTAGGAAGTGGTGTACGTGTCTGTATCTACAGAATCATTTGGGAATCCGAGCCTTGGGGGCACTCGCCCCCAAACCCCCGCTGAAGGACGGCTGCGTCCTCCAGACCTCCTCCAGACGAGTTTAGGTGTTAGTGTTTCAACTTCTTAAATTCTTTTAACTCCTGCCTTACCCTCCAACCCTCACCCCTCACTCCTCCCTGTACTATGGGAAAGGGTTATTTGACCTGATCCGTTTTTGCAAATAGGTGTCTTCAGCATGACCGCAGTCACTCCGAATCCTATGTCCGCTGTTCCTGCTTTCTGTGAGGGCATTCAGTATTTTGGTGATACGGTGCCTGGGTTTGATGCCTATGGCCAAGCTCCAGCGATCGCGGAGGGGCAAAAGGCGATCGCGAGTTCGACGGATCAGGCAGCGGTTTATCAGACGATGCTGGCGGCGGATGCGTTGCGCTATCTGATTTTGCAGGTGACGGCAAGTAAGGCTTCGGGGCACCCTGGTGGGTTTGCCAGTCAAGCAGAGGCTTATGCAGCGCTGGTGATGCTGGGTCACAAGAACATCATTACGGAAGTGGGGCACCACGCGCCTGGGTTCTACAGTGGGATGTTTCTGGATCGCTCGTTGGAAGCAATGGGCATCAAGACGGTGCAACAACTGCGCGATCGCTTCCGGGAAAAGCACGGGCTATTAGGGCACTTGTCGGGCTACATTCCCGGTATTTTGGCTCCAGCGGGACCGTTGGGGCAGGGGCAACACTTTGCGATGGCGGCGGCGCTACTGCACCGGAACACGCTATTTCCTTACACGGTGGGCGATGGGGGCTTGGGCGAGCCTTACATTATGAGTTCGATGGCCCATTTCCACACGGCTTACCCGGAAGCAACCAATTTCCTACCCGTGTTGGTTTGGAATGGCTTCAGCCAAGAACATCACAGTATGGTGTCGCTGAAGTCTAATGAGGAAATGCTGGCTTTCTGGCGCGGTAATGGGTTTGAGGAAGTGATTTTGGTGGATGCCAAAGCTTTCGATGACCAAAACCAACCTGGGGATTACGTGGATAGCACTGCTTTTTCGTTTGAGCAGCGGTTGGCGTTTACCGAAGCGGTCTTAGCGGGTGTGGACCAAGCCGCAAAGTCAGCGTTGAGCGGCAAGTTGACGGTGTTCATTATTAAGCAGCTCAAGGGGGCTGGAGTACATGCTCGTGGTGCAAAATCCCACAACCTCTACGCCCACCACACGCTCGACAACCCCGATATTGTGACAGCGCTACAAGCTCGCGCTTTATCAGGTAAAGCTTGGGAACTAGTGCGGACCAATTTTGAGCGATCGAATGGGGGGCCATCCGCTAAGACTGCGGTGACTGAGTCGGAACTCCCCTTGCCTGCACTGGGTCAGTTACCACTGGAAGAATATGCGGTGGGGGGCGACCCGAAAGTGTCCACTACGTCGATGGGACGCTTGGTAGCTGCGGTAGGACAGCGCGATCGCAACTACATCGTGACCAATGCAGACGGCAACGAAGCTTCGGGGATTGCCAACATCAACCAAGCCCTCAAAATCATTCATCCCACCACCGACGATCTCTACAACCAAAGCCCCACAGGTCAGGTTTACGAGCCTTTGAGTGAAGATGCTTGTGCAGGACTGGCCGCAGGCTTAGCTTTGATGGGCAGCCGTACGCTCTGGTGCTCTTACGAATCATTTGCCATCAACGGCTTACCGATTTGGCAAACGGTGACGCAAGCCATGTCTGAGCTGCGCCGCCCCACCCCTTCCACCGTGACGCTGTTTACGGCTGGAGCCTTAGAGCAAGGCCGAAACGGTTGGACTCACCAACGGCCCGAAGTGGAAGCCTACTTTGCTGCCATGATGCGGAATGGCAACGTTTTCCCGCTGTTTCCACCCGATGCCAACAGCATCCAAGTTTGCTACGACTGGGCCTTAACGACCAAAAACAAAGGCATTGTAATCACAGCTAGCAAATCACCTCTGCCGATTCGCACCACGTTTGCCCAAGCTCAGCAAGGGTTAGAGCAAGGAGCCGTCACGCTCCAAGAAATTGCAGGTACAGAAGGCGGTAAGCTCGTGGTCTTGGCCGTGATTGGCGACATGACCCTCATTCCAGCATTAGAAGCCGCTACCTTCTTGGAAACAGAAGGACTAGCAGTGCGCGTTGTCTCCATCGTCAACCCCCGTCGCCTCTACCGTGCCTCTGATGTGGCTTGGGACACCTGCTCTGAAGCTGACGGCACTTTCTTAGATGATGCTGGCTTTGCAGCCCTATTTGGCGGTGATGCCCTGCTCGGCATTACAGGCGGTGCCAGCGGCATGCTAGAGCCGATCATGCTCCGCAGCACTAGCAAGCGGGACACCTTCGCCTGGAAACGAGGTGAAACTACAGCCAGCGCCGGAGAACTGATGGCTTTCAATGGCTTGACTGCGGAAGCGATCGCCAAACGCGCGATCGAACTCGTTCATTAAGGCTGGAGCATAACTCTGCCCCTATCCGTCTCTTGCTAAGGTAGGGGCACAGCAGGTTTCGAGGAGCATCGACTGATGCGATCGGATTTACAGAGCTTGGAGATTACTAAAGGCGAGCTACGGCGGCTAAGTGGGATGCGTCGCGGTGACTTGCTGATTCCTCCTACCAGAAGGCAAGTGAGCTGGGAAATTCTCAGGACTCTACTCGCGATCGCCCTCCTCGGTCTCAGCTATTGGGTTTTAGCCCTAAACTTTGCCAACCACACTTTTCTGCTGATCGCGTTGCATCTCAGTGCGGTGGTAGGGCTGATTGTAGATGATGTGCAAACGATTCTTTTTAGTCAGAAAAATCGTCATCTTATTAATCTGGTGATGGATGTTGATCGCTACAACGCGGTGATCAAAGCGATTGACATTAATGATCAAATTGAAGCGGCAGGTAACTCAGAAGTAGCTCTAAACAATCGTGAACAGGTAATTGAGGCTTTGGCGCTCACCAGAGCTGATTTAGTTCGGGCGCTGAAAACGGAAAGAATTTTGCGAACAAATCAACGCTTCATTGCTCGCCATTCGGATTTATTTGACAATAACTTGACAGCTCTAGCGACTTTACAAGTTAATGATCAAGCCAGCGAGCATGGACGATTGCTGAATCAGGCATTGAGCATCGCAGTCGATGTGCAAGCAGAAATGAAAAAGTTGCAAAATCAGCGATTCAGTTAAGCATGACTACCAAGCCCAAGATTATTGTTCTAGATGACGACCCCACGGGTTCACAGACCGTGCATAGCTGTCTGCTCCTGACTCGCTGGGATGTAGAGACGCTGCGAGTCGGGTTAGCTGATGAGTCTCCCATCTTTTTTGTTCTGACCAACACTCGTGCCTTGTCGCCTGAAGAAGCCACAATCGTGACGCGGGAAGCTTGCCAGAACTTAAAGCAGGCGATCGCCCTCGAATCCATCCAAGACTTCCTAATTGTCAGTCGCTCTGACTCCACGCTACGCGGCCATTATCCTGTCGAAACCGATGCGATCGCGGAGGAACTTGGCCTTTTTGACGCTCACTTTCTCGTTCCTGCTTTCTTTGAGGGTGGGCGATTCACGCGAGACAGCATCCATTACCTGGTGGTGAATGGCGTGCCAACTCCAGTGCATGAAACTGAATTTGCCCATGACTCTGTGTTTGCTTACCACCACAGCTACTTGCCTGATTATGTCGAGGAGAAAACTCAAGGGCGTATTACTGCTGATCAAGTTGAGCGCTTCCTCACCGCTGACATTCAAGCTGGGGTGCGCGATCGCTTACTGCAACTCACCAACAACCAATGTGGCGTGGTGGATGCGGAAAACCAAGCTGACTTAAATCACTTTGCGACTGATATTTTGGCAGTAGCGGCAGAAGGCAAGCGGTTCTTGTTTCGTAGTGCGGCCAGTTTACTCACCGCGCTAGCTGCTCTACCTCCCCAACCCACTGCGCCAGAGGATATGGCCCAGTACGCCAGAGATGGCAAGCCAGGTGCTGTCATCGTGGGTTCTCATGTTAAGAAAACCACGGAACAGTTAGAGCTGCTCCTGCAAGAACCAGGGGTTGTGGGGGTTGAGGTGGCAGTCGCTCGGTTAAGAGATAGTGATGCGGATAGCCGCGCCGCTCTCTTAGACGAAACGTTGCAAGCAGTCCGTGAGGCTCATGATGCTGGTAAAACGCCCGTGGTTTACACCAGTCGCCAAGAACTCACCTTTGAAGATGTGCAGGTACGCCTAGACTTTGGTACAGCCGTTTCAGCGTTGCTGATGGATGTCGTGCGCGGATTACCTCGTGAGATTGGTTTTCTCATTAGTAAAGGAGGCATTACCTCCAACGATGTGCTGAGCACAGGCTTAAACTTGCCTACTGCTCGACTCTTAGGCCAAGTTCTGGCAGGCTGCTCAATGGTTTGTACTCCCGACAACCATCCTCTCTTCCCCAACTTGCCTGTGGTGCTGTTTCCTGGCAATGTGGGGGATGCTGATGGTTTAGCTACGGTTTATCGTCGGCTCAACAAACCTAGTTAAAATACAGTCCTACCCTCTCCATGAGGGGAAATGAATCTGCAAAGTCCCCCAGAATCGTTTCAGGTTCTAACCGCTTAGGCACGTTTCGCATGACCTCTGATTCCTCCAACAATCCTATTGCTGCTCCATCTGCTGCCTCCACTCAAAGCAACGCAGTTGTAACTCCTAACCCTGCATCTGCCGAAGCCACAACCACAAGTACAGCGACACCTCTCAATCCAACGGCACCTGCCGAGTCTGCTGCGGAAAGTTCTATTACGGCTGGTGACGCAGTTCCTGATGCGGTTCCTGATGCGACTCCCGATGCAGCTACTCAGCCTATAGAGTCAGCTTCTGCTCCAGAACAACCTCTGATCAAAGACCTCCAGGTGCGGTTTAAGAGTGAAGAGGGGCAATTACTTTTGATGTTGCCTCCCGAAACGGAGACGACAGATCCGCCTTCCCCGACTGCGCTAACTTGGGCGGACTTGTGGCAACAACTCAAGCAACGCTTATCGGGAGGCGATCGCTTTTGGCAACCCGGGACCGTTGTGCATCTCATGGCACGCGATCGTTTGCTGGATGGGCGACAACTGCAAGCGATCGCCGATGCCCTCTTGGAAGTGCAACTGCAACTCAAGCGGGTCTCCACAAGCCGTCGCCAAACTGCCGTCGCCGCAGCCACCGCAGGCTACTCAGTTGAGCAACAAGCTCCTGTGGCTCACCTCAGCCAACCGACTGCTACTCCACCGCCCGCCTTAGCGGACCCGCTCTACATTCAAACCACGGTGCGCTCAGGCGTTGAGATTCGCCACCCTGGGACGATCGTGGTCCTCGGAGACATCAACCCTGGGAGTTCTCTGATTGCAGACGGTGACATTTTAGTCTGGGGTCGGTTGCGGGGTGTGGCGCATGCGGGAGCCAGTGGGAATACCCAGTGTCGGATTATGGCGCTGCAAATGGAGCCGACTCAACTGCGGATTGCTGAGTCTTTAGCTCGCGCTCCTGAAAAGCCACCTGCGCAGTACTACCCAGAAGTGGCTTATGTTACCAGCGAAGGAATACGGATCGCCCGCTCTGCCGACTTCGCTAAAACTCAACTGCTGATCTCTGTCCAGTCAGGCCAAACCTCCTGACATTTTGACGGGAGAATGGTTGAATGAAGAATTCTAGGTTCTGCGTCAGTTTCACCGATATTGGTTCTGGTGCATTGGAAGCGGCGATCGCAGACGATTAATAAGTCTCGCTGAATTAATTTCGGTGAAAATGCGGTTTAAGTTAAAGTTAATTGAAAGTTGAAGTAAAGTTCATTCGTCTAACCACCTCATGAGTCGCGTTATTGTTGTTACATCTGGAAAAGGAGGGGTGGGCAAAACCACCACCACAGCCAACTTGGGCATGGCCCTGGCTCAACGAGGTCGCAAAGTTGTGGTTGTGGACGCAGATTTCGGCCTGAGAAATTTGGATTTGCTGCTGGGCCTAGAAAATCGCATCGTTTACACAGCAGTGGAAGTGTTGGCGGGTGAATGTCGGCTAGAGCAAGCGCTGGTGAAAGATAAGCGCCAAAGCCGTCTTGCCTTGTTGCCTGCTGCGCAAAACCGCACCAAGGACGCAGTCAGTCCCGACCAGATGAAGCAGGTGATTAGTGCCTTAGCCAAAGCTTATGACTACGTTTTAGTAGATAGCCCTGCTGGGATTGAGATGGGCTTCCAAAATGCGATCGCCGCCGCTCAAGAAGCGCTCATCGTCACCACCCCAGAGATCGCCGCAGTCCGAGACGCAGATCGAGTCGTGGGTTTGCTAGAAGCCAATAACGTCAAGAAAATTCGTCTGATCGTCAATCGCCTGAAGCCTGCGATGGTGCAGGTCAATGACATGATGTCAGTGCAAGACGTGCAAGAAATTTTGGCCATTCCCCTCATCGGTATTATTCCCGACGACGAGCGGGTGATCGTTTCCACCAACCGAGGGGAACCCTTAGTTTTATCCGAGACTCCTTCGACCGCAGGCACTGCTTTCAGTAATATTGCCCGCCGCTTAGAAGGCGAAACTGTAGAGTTTTTAGACCTCACCCCTAACAACGGCAGTGTTTTCTCCCGCATTCGTAGATTTTTTTCCACCAAGATTCTCTAAACCGCTTTTCCTAGGTCAAGGCTTTTACTCAGATTGCATTTACCGCATCGCTAGCCTTTAGCCTCTCTTTCTATTCCATGCTTTTGCCAGACTCTTGACCCTCCCCAAGCTCCATGATCAATGAACTGTTAGAACGCTTATTTCCCCGTCCAGGTAACGAAAGTAGCCGCCAAGAAGTGAAGCGCCGTCTGCAATTTGTTTTGGCTCACGATCGCGCTGACCTTAGCCCTGAGTCGATGGATCAAATGCGGCGAGAAATTCTAGACGTGGTTTCTCGTTACGTTGAGATTGACGCTGAAGGTCTGGAATTTTCTCTGGCTAACAATGAACGAGTCACGGCTCTAATTGCTAACTTGCCCATCCGTCGCGTCCGGCAAGAGCCTGAGGAGTCATGAGCGCTAGCGCTTCTTCTGATTGCAACTCCCTTGCCAGTTGTGCTCAAGCCCTAAAGCTCGACCAAATACAGCGGCATGTCTTTATCTGTGCCGACCAGACGGTGCCCAAGTGCTGCGACAAGCAATTGAGCTTAGCATCCTGGGACTATCTCAAGCGGCGCTTGAAGGAACTGAAGCTCGACACCCCTCCTGCTGCGACTGGGGCAATTTCTAAGGAGGCGATCGCGGATTTAGGCGCTGCCGCATCTCCATACGTTTTTCGGACTAAAGCCAACTGCCTGCGCGTTTGTCAGCAAGGCCCCATCTTAGTCGTCTATCCGGATGGAGTTTGGTACCATAGCGCCACGCCAGAAGTGATTGAGCGCATTATTCAAGAGCATTTGATCGGCAATCAAATTGTGTCAGAATTTGCCTTTTTGACTCATCCATTGCCGGATTCGTCCGAGACCACCGCTACAATCGAGCTAAAAGTTGGCGATGCAGCCGCTGAAACCCTGGCAGTAGCGCATGATTGAGCGATCGCAACTCTAACTTTGTGTAGAGGAAAAACCGCCAGCATCATGGCTTAACGATTAAGCGAACCTAAGGTTATTTCTCGCTTCAAAGCACCGATGGCTACTCTTGTTAAAAAATACTAATCAACTCGAATTAAGCCTATTTTGCCAACGATACTTTGATAATGAAAAAACTTGTTAAGTGTGCTGCCAAAATCACCTGCCATTCTTAAAGTAGGTAAATAATTGATGAAGTCAGCAACCTACTAGACTAACTGTCAATTCCTGATCAGGCACTATATTAATGAAGGGATACGTAGCAGACAGTGACAGGTCTAGTAGAATGTGACAACAATACAAAAAGTTCTATCTACAAACTTTAATTAATCCAGGCATGGCGAGTGACAAAGCATGAAGGAAGCGAGCGTGGGAGATCATAAACGGCTACTGCTAATTGATGACGACCCTAATCTAATTCTGTTAGTTAAGGATTACCTGGAATTCCGCGGGTATGAAGTAGTAACAGCAGAAAATGGCCGTGAAGCGCTAGAAATTCTGGAGCAAGATATTCCAGATATGATTATTTGCGATGTGATGATGCCGGAGATGGACGGCTATTCACTCGTAAAGCATGTGAGGGAAGACTCTCGCACTAGCTGGATTCCAGTTCTATTCTTATCGGCCAAGGGACAAAGCCAAGACCGTGTCAAAGGGTTAAACACCGGAGCCGATGTCTACATGGTCAAACCCTTTGAGCCTGAGGAATTGGTGGCTCAGGTGGAGTCCTCGCTGAAGCAAGCATCCCGGATGATGCAGCATCAAACTAAGGGCGTGGATAATGGCCCCAAAATCCAGGTGCCCTTTGATGTCGAGCTGACTCCAACCGAGTTAAAGGTGGTGCAGTTTGTGGCCCGTGGGATGGCCAATCGGGAAATCGCTGACGAATTAAATGTTAGTCAACGCACGATTGAAAGCCACGTCAGCAACATGCTGGGCAAAACAGGTTTACACAACCGCACAGAGTTAGCACGCTGGGCGATTGAGAACAATATGGCTTAGTGGTGGTTCTCAACCACAACGAAGAGAAAAAGCAAAAAAGCAGGGTAGAACGAATTGATTTCAGTTCTACCCTGCTTTTTTGTCTCCTGTCTCCTAATTCCTATCCCTCACAACCAACCGTCTCCATCTGGATTGGGTTTACCCCAAATTGTGATGCTCAGGGATTGCAGATAGGCTAACGCTTGCTGAAGTTGCTGAGGAGTCCCCCGCAGTTCTAGGTCGAACCAGCCATCTTCTTGAGGGTTGGGGCTGAGTCGAGCCGCAGTAATGTTAACGCTGAGGCCATGCTGGGCTGTCAGGTGAGAAATAATTGGTTCTTGACGACGTTGGGCTGGAATCCGCAATTTGATGCGAACTTGGGTTGCGCTTTCAGTGCATTGAGGCAGACGCGATCGCCTAGCACCGAGCACTGTCCGGGGTTTCCCGATCCCGCTAGATTGCTCTTGCTCCAGCATGGGTGCCCGCATCACCAACCATCCTCTTGAGCACTCGAATCATGCCAAATTTCCAGATCTAGCTCATTTAAGTAGAGCAAGGCACTGTCAATTTGGGCAGCGGTGCCTTGAAGTTCTAGGTCAAACCAGCCATCATCTCGCGCGTTCGCCCCCAGCAGAGCCGCTGTAATGTTCACCGTGAGGCCATGCTGAGAGATTAAGCGAGAAATCACAGGTTCTTGATGGTAGTTCTTGGGGATCCGAATTCTAATGCGGGTTTGAGTGTATCTATGATCCGCAGCAGAGTTCTGTCCCGATGGCTGGGATGCGTCAAGAGCCGTTGCTTCTTGGTTTTCGCGATTTAGGGGAGCATAGCGATCGCTGTCATCCGTCAACATGATCTGCCTCCTATTCAATATCTTTGATTTTGGTTTTACGTTCCAAAATTTCCTTCAGTATCAAAGTCACAACCGCCAGAAAAGCGAGCAAAACTGCCGCAGAAAAGGCCGATTGCGTAGCGTATTGCTTATACGCTTCTTCCACAAACAGGGGCAGGGTTTGAGTTTGGCCAGCAATGTTGCCCGACACCACAGAAACCGCCCCAAACTCGCCCATGACTCTGGCATTTGTCAAAATCACGCCGTAGAGCAAGCCCCAGCGAATATTAGGAATCGTGACACGCCAGAAAATCTGCCAATCGTTAGCGCCTAGCGTTCTGCCTGCTTCCTCCTGATCACTGCCTGCCTCTTCCAGAACTGGAATCACTTCACGAGCGACAAAAGGCAGGGTAATAAAGGCACTGGCTAGCACCATCGCAGGCATGGCGAAAATAATTTTGATATTGCCCGATTCTAGCCAAGAGCCAAACCAGCCATTGCGGCCATAGAGCAACACAATCATCAAGCCCGCTACGACTGGAGAAACCGCAAAGGGCACATCCAGCAAGCTAATGAGAAAAGTGCGTCCTCGAAACTGGTTGCGGGCAATCACCCAAGCCGCACAAAGCCCAAACACCGTATTGATGGGCACGACAATCAGCGCAATCAAAAGTGTGAGCTTGGCAGCATGGAGGAAATTGCGCTCCGTCAAGTTGCCTAAAAACGGCCCTACTCCATCCTTAAACGCTTGCACAAAGACGTTGAAAGCGGGAATAAACAAGACTAACGCTAAGTAAAAGAGCGCAATGCCAATTAAAACTCCCTTGACCCAAGTTCTTTGCTGAGTCGGAGTTGGAGCTTTCGGCTGGGAGATCTCAGGATTAAAGGATTTACCTGCCAAACTAGAGCTCATACCGCCGTCCCCAAGCTTGCAATAGATTAATTGCCAAAAGAATTAGAAGCGAAATGCCCAACAGAACTGTGCCAATCACAGTGGCACCCGAATAGTCGTATTGCTCCAGGCGTTGAATAATCAGCACGGAGGCAATCAAGTCTTTGAACGGGACGTTAGAAGCCACAATGACCACAGAGCCATACTCACCGACTGCTCGGGAGAAGCCCAACGCCACGCCAGTCAAAATTGCTGGCATCAAGGGCGGCAATACCACCCGCCGGAAAGTTTGGAACTGAGAAGCGCCTAAAGACCAAGAAGCTTCTTCTACTTCCTTCTCCATGTCGTGCAATACAGGCTGGAGAGTCCGCACCACAAACGGTAGGGAGATAAAGATCATCGCCACCGCTACCCCCAATCGAGTAAAAGCGACCTTAATGCCAAAAGGCACTAGTAGCGAACCGATCCAACCGTTGTCACTATAGACCGTGGCTAGAGTCAAACCTGCTACTGAGGTAGGCAGGGCAAAAGGTAAATCGATCGCGGCATCAATGATGCGTTTGAAGGGAAAGTCGTAGCGAACCAACACCCAGGCAATTAAAACCCCAAAAACGGCATTGATCAGGGCCGCAATCAAAGCTGTGACAAAGGTGACGTTATAGGTAGCCAAGGCGACAGGGCTAGTCGCAATTCGCCAGAAGTCAGCAGGTTTTTCGGTACTTGCCTTTGCAATCAGCGCTGCCACAGGCAACAACAGCATAATTGTGAGATACCCCAGCGTGATCCGCCAAGGCCAAGACAACCCTAAGATCCGTTGAACCGGATTTTTGGGTTGAGGGGAAGCAGATGGAGAAATAGTTGAGACAGCCATAAAGCAATTTAAAGACAGCAGCCTAGGTCAAGCTAGGAGATCAAAAATAAATCGGGGCAGATGCTTTTAGCCGTTGATCTTGAACTCATCAAGTATCCCAAAAGCCTGCCCCGATCGCCCGCACAGAGAGGAGAGTCAGCGAGTGACTACTACCTATTTGCCTTGAATCTGGTCGAAGATAGCACCATCATCAAAGAATTTCTTCTGGACTTCGCTCCAGCCGCCGTAATCTTTTACAGTGGCCAAATCTTTCACTTGGGGATACTTGCTCTCCAGAGATTTCGCTTGGGCACCATTGAGGTCGCTCAGACGGAAACCTGTATTGGCAAATTCTTGCTGGGCTTCTGGAGAGAAGAGATACTGCACAAAGGCTTCTGCAACTTCGCGAGTCCCGTGCTTGTCTACGTTCTTGTCGACTACTGCCACTGGGTTGTCAATCGAGACGTTGACTGCGGGGATGACGAAGGGGAGTTTTTCGCCGTTTTCAGCGGCTAAGAGAATTTCGTTCTCATAGTTGATCAAGGCATCTCCTTGGCCCTGCTTGAAAAAGATGTCACTGGCTTCCCGCGCATCTCTGGGCAGAACGGGCACATTTTTGTAGGCTTTAGCCACAAATTCTTGGGCTTTGGCATCATCCGCACCTGACTTCACAGCAGCATTCCACAGCGCCAAGAAGTTCCAACGGGCACCACCGGAAGTTTTGGGGTCAGCGGTGACAAAGCTTATGCCATCCTTACCGAGATCTGTCCAATCCTTAATGCCTTTGGGATTGCCTTCACGAGTGACGATCGCGGCGACAGAACGGCTAGCGACAGCATCGTTAGGAGCTTCTTTGTCCCAACCCGCTTCAATCAACCCAGCCTTCTCAATCTTTTGCACATCAAACCCAAGGGCCAGATGCACCACATCTGCTGGTAAGCCATCGATCACAGCGCGGGTTTGGGAACCAGAGCCACCGTAGCTGGGCTTGAAAACCACAGTTTGGTTGTGTTCTTTCTGCCACTTCTCCACAAACTTAGGAATAATTTTGTCGTGGGCGGCTTTGGTGACGGCAAAAGAAACTAGAGTCAGTTCAACTTCTTTTTTGGCAGCACTCCCACCTGTAGCACCTGGAGAGCTAGCAGTAGTAGTGTTGCCACCATCGCCAGAGCAAGCGGCGATCGTTACACTCAAAGTCATGCCGACTAGGAACAGTGAGACAAAGCCTCTCAGGGAACTGAATTTCAACCCATTGAACATTTGCGGGCCGCAGCAACGCAGTATGTTGGTCCAGAACTTGAGCGCATTACTAATTACCCGTTGAGCTGGCTCCTCTCGTCGTTTCGAGCCACGTTGCCACAGACCCATAACCTTTAATCTCCTTTCAAACCCCAGTTAGTCGGTCGGGATACCGGATTTCCATCTGAACATAGATAGTACCGAGAGATTTGCAAAAACGCAAATAAATTGTCAGGAGATGAAGCGATCGCTGATTTTCAATTCAATTAAATTTGGGGTGAGGAGTGGTGCAGAATTTGATATACTGACTTTTAGCCAATGCGCTGGTGTAGCTCAGTTGGTAGAGCAGCTGATTTGTAATCAGCCGGTCGCAAGTTCGAGTCTTGTCACCAGCTTTTAAATTAGAAATATTTTTAGCGTGCTATTGCTTAACCGCGATCGCCTGCATCAATCACCCCTGATTAAGTAGCATTTCAGTATTTAGCCGCTAATTCTCGAAGAGTGAGTACTGCGGCAATTTTTCTACTCTGCTCATCATAAATGGGGCGGGCATTCCCTTCTACCAGCACCTCCGTCCCATCTAGTCGCCGGATGCGCCAGCGAGCTTCAGTCACGATCTCGTCTCGCAGTGCAGCGCGGCTCAGGGGGAGTTCTGCTGGAGGGTAGGCTTTACCATCAACTGTATAAAGATGATACGTGTCGGTATAGCCTTCAGGCAGTACATCTAACTTGGCAACTCCGTGGAGCCGAGAAGCTGCCTCGTTGACAAAAGTGATACGTCCCTCGGCATCTGTGACAATGACTCCCTCAATCAGTTGTTGCAGAATGGCATCTCGCTCTGTGGCAATCCGAGCAACATGCTGCCGTTCCAGCACTTCTTTAGTCACCTCAATATTCAGGCTTAAAATCCCGCAGACTTGCCCAGTGGTATCTAAGAGAGGCTGGTAAATGACATTGAAATAACCCTCATACATTTCCCCGGTGCCATGACGATCGTAGCGGACTAGCAATTCCTTCCCCTCATAGGTCTCGCCGGTGGCATATACCTGATCTAGCAGCTCAAAAAAGCCTTGTGCTTCCAGTTCCCGAAAGGCATTTCGCATCGTTAGACCTTCAAAGTTGCGATCGCCAATTAGCTGCTGGAAGCTACGATTATGGATCTCAATTCGATGCTCTTGCCCTCGCATAATGCAGATAGGTACGGGGGCATATTCGAGCATATTCCGAATTTCCGCCCGTACTGCTTCTTCTCGGAGCACACGAATGCGATCTGAGATGTCGCGGCTGAATAGGATTAACCCCTGTTCAGTGGGGACAGCCCGCACTTCGTGCCACGCATACAACCCTGGAAGAAACAACTCAAATTTGACAGCAATAGAACCTGTGATGGCGCGTCTTAGTTCTGCTTCTGCTGGTGTATTGAGCAGTTCGGGAAAAACCTCCCATAGAGAGCGACCCAACAACTCGGCTCGTTTACGTCGCAGCAGAAGTTCCGCACTATAGTTAACGCAGGTATAGTTCCAGTCTTTATCTAGTTCGGTAACTGCATCAGACGTATATTCCAATACTGTCTCAAGATCCAAATTATTCCTCCGTTCCAGGCCAGTCGTATATCAGTAGCATTTGTTAGAAGATGCCCTTCATACATCTAGCGATAGCCTGATCTAAAGTCGCCCGGCTTTTCAGAGATAGTTCTGGAGGCTGAAGTTCGGGTAGTTGAAGTGAGACTCTTAGGTATCAGTCAAAATAAATCTGCTTTGAATATCCAAAGTGACTGGGCTGGGATATTCAAAACAGATTTAATGTTTGCTGTTAGTTGTTTGCTCCTATTTAGGCCCTGGAGCGTGGGGTGCGACTCTGCGGGTTATTTAATTCGATTCACCTTGATCAGATCTTTCATGATCACTCCATGAATTCCCTTGACGATATCCACAACTTGAGTGACCTCAAAATCTACTGCGGCACTACTCAGTTGTAGAGCTTCTTGCCCATTGAGGGGTGTAACTTCTGTGATAAAAGTCAGGCTTTTACGCACTGCATCCTTCATCGCCTCATCCAAATCTTGATTCAGCCCAATCGGAACAAAGGCGATCGGAGTTTCTAGGAACGGTGCGGTAAATGTTTTTTTAGCTGCAAGATCTTTGCGCAGGGTAATCCGAAATGTTGGCTTTAGAGAACACTCGATCGCGGTTAAAGCGACCTCTCCATCTCCTTGAGCACAGTGAGGATCGCCAGTATACATAAGGGCACCAGGAACTTGCACAGGGAGATATAGCGTAGTTCCCGCCGTGATTAAATTCAGGTCAATATTTCCCCCATAACGGCCTGGAGGCACAGAGTTTACGGTTTCAGCATCATTTTCAGGCGCAACACCAATCAGCCCCATGAATGGTTTTAAGGGAATCTCATAGGAAGGCGAACCAGGCGTGTCAGGTTTCAGGATTCCTAATCCAGTAATTCCGTCTCGCTTGAAGTTGGCGTACTGGAGCGGAGAAGCAGTCTGTCCTTTGCGCGTTCTCAGAATCGCCTGAACAGCTTGAGGATCAGTCACGATTTTGATGTATTTGCTATCAGCGACCTTGTCCCCGACAGGATATTCTCCTGGTAGTGCACCTTTACCCTTACGGCTACTCACAAACCCATAGGAGGCACGGTGCTCAATCTTGAGAGTTTCAATTTGCAAGACATCTCCGGGCATGGCTCCTTCGACGTAAATAGGCCCAGTCACGACATGAGGCCCTTTGCCATCATGAGGGACGTTCGCTCGGATAGTTAGTTGATCTTGCAGGATCTCTTTTTCGGGCACTCCTTTCTGAGTCAAAAACTCGATCGCTCCAGCGGCAGTACCATCCCGGGACTGGTCTTCTAAAATGCCTTCGTGAGAGACGGTCTCAATCGTTACAGTGTCTCTGGATCGAATACGTAGAGCAGGCTTAGCCGTCTTGCCATACAAACGTCCCCAAATTACAGTTTCCGGGGTGGATTTAAGCAGATACTCTTTTGCCCAAGCGGGAGAGTTGGAACTCCAAATGCCTAGAACCAATCCAGCCAATAACCAGGTGTGGTTTTGCCTCACCATCCCGCTCACGCCTCACTTGACGACTTCAGCCGTACCATAGCTTCACTCATCCGTATTATTTGTACCCTTCACTACATTCCCTTGTTGAGAAATCAGCGAAATTGTCCTTGAATCAGGCAATTTTTAGCAAAAATCAGTGCGTTATTAGTTCGCGCCGTTGAGGGTAAAGCGCATAGAGACTGACACGAAATTGCTTTGATTTTTTAGCGCGTCGTTCATCAGCAGTTGTTTAGCATCAAGGGTTAGGAGAATCAGCAATGCCACTTCATCATCAAGGCTGGATGCTGCTATCAGTTCTCGCGACTGGGGTGGGACTAGCGATGCCCTCTAAAGCCGAGAACTTGGCTTACGTGAACTACTGGCTACTGGATGCTAAACCCACCGTAAAGACGTTGCACTTAAACCAGCAACCGATTCATGCCTCTTACTCTCTAGAGCAAATCATTCCATCCCAACGCATTCCTGCAGGAAAGTACGCCCTCTCTCTCAATTCCGTCTCGTCTCAGCCAGAGTCTCAGCCAAAACAGAGCTTCAATTTAGAAGCTGAGCAGTTTTATACCGTAGCTCTATTTCAGAAAGGCCAGGTACTCCAAGGGCTAGTGCTGAATGACAAGCTGAGTCGTCCTGAACCTACAGTGAGACTGGTGAATCTCATGCCTGAGCCTGTCCAAGTGACGATCAATCAAGCTCAGCCGAAAGGATTGGAGCTGCAATCGGGCGAGCAAAAGGATGTAGCGATCGCGCTCAATAGTCCCTCGAAAGTTGGTTTAGTGACAGTGCAAACAACTGCTAAATCTAATCCGAGTCACTCTGTAACCAAAACCTTTGGGGTTGGGCCTGACTATGCTTCTGTGGTCGTGATTAGCCCCCAAGCAGACTCACTCAGACTAACTCGTTGGCAGTACGATCGCTGTGCTGTCCGCATTGAAACTTACCAGTATGAAGACGCTTGTGGACATTCAGACTAGAGAAGACAAACAGACTCGCCAACAGCTAGCGGGGGCGACCCAGGGTGGTGATATAGAGCACGGCTTCATCTACCGGAATGCCTAACACTTCATTCACCTGATTATCAAAGAAGCCACCAATGCCGCTGACACCCAAACCCAGATGGATGCCAGCCAGGTTAAGCTTTTGCCCCAAGTGGCCCGCATCCATGTGAAGGTAGCGGTAGACGCGATCGCCATATTGAGCCACCGCAGTTTTCAGGTCCGCCGTATGAAACACCACTGCTGCGGCATCACGACCCAAATCTTGCCCCAAGCATAAGTAGTGCAGTTCTCGCCGGAAGTTTTTGAAGCGGATTTGTCGTAATTCCTGAGAGTGGGGGGCGTAGTAGTAGCAGCCTTCTTCTAAGCCAATCACACCAGAAACTGCAATAAAGGTCTGAATCGAGTTCAAAACAAAATAGTCTGGATACCCATCCAATTCCTGTTCAATATAGTGCTCAGGCTGGTAAGTAAAGTCCAGTAATGCTTTCAGTTCTGCTAGGGTAATTGACTCTCCGCTGTAGGCGCGGGTAGAACGACGGCGGAGTATGGTCTCTTGCATAGCCCCTAAGTTCTCTCCCCAAACAATCGGCTGAGACAGCGTAGAAACTTTTAGGCAAAACGGAAAATTGTATTGATCCGATTGAGCCTTCTCTCGATTGGCTCGTGGTGGTATTTTGGGGATCTTTTTGAAGGCTGCGTTTGGCTGAATCTGAGTAGCTTGATGGAAATAGCTCAGCAACTCTCCATCAGGAATACTGGGATACTCGGTCTGAGTCGCCGAAGGTAAGGCTGTTACCGAAAGCGGCAGATTTTCTTGTACTTCTAGCAAATCGGCCACTGGAATCACTGCGATCGCCCCTTCTTGGTCCGGATCGAGGTAGAGCAACTGATTAAGCGCCTCGTCAGCAAATCCACCAATCAAATGCGGTCGATAGTCATTGAGAGCGCAGGCTAACTCAATGTTGCCCAGCAAGTGCCCAGCATCCAAAAAAATGCGTCGGTAGGCGCGGTCTTGATAGCGCCATGCCGAGCGAGCAAACACCGCAGTCGTGACCAAAGCCATCTGCGTGTCATCTAAAATGGGGTGCCAAAAGCAAGCCGATTGCAATTTCTGCCAAACATTGCTGTCCCAGAAATGCCACAGCGAGTGATTTTTAGACTGATAGTTATACAACCCAGCGGGTAGGAATGGGGTCCCCCGCGAGACTAAATACACTTCTGCCGGATACAGACCCCCCGCTGAAGGCGCAGCCCGTAAATAAACTGGACTTCCGGTTGTGGGAATCATGCCTGTTAAGCCGTAGCTGCAAAATAGCAGGCGCGACAACCGTTGCCACCAAGCAGTCTCTGCATCTTCAGCCAAGACTTCTTGTGGGTCAGTTAAATAAGGCTTGAGATCGAAGGTAGTACCGATCTTGTATTCCTTAAACGGAACAGGCTGACTCTCCCAATCCAAGTGATGGCTTTTACTGGCAAGGGTTTGCGGATCATATTTGGTCCGCTCGTGGTAGTGCTGAGCAATCGAGACTCGAAGTTCTGGCATAGAGATTTCTGGGCAGTGCAGTTACGTCTCTATTTAGATCTTGACATCTCTCAGGGTTAAAGTGTCTGTTTGCGCAGAAACGCAGCCTGGCATCTGACTTGACCCCATATTCATAGTCTGTTCATGACTACAGCGAGAGTATCCCCAAGGCGACAGATGTGGCTAAAGTTTTAATCTGGCACAGTTGGAGGATAAAGCAATGGCAGCAAGCTTGGAGGTTCGACGTAAATAGGTTAAGTAGATAGGTTAATAAGTGCGATCGCAGCCAGGGATTCTTAAAAAAGCGTTAAAGCAACGGTATTTTTTGTCACACTATTTTACATTCTAATTACAAGTTAAGTATAAATGCTCATTATGTATCTCGCGTCAATCCTGAAAAGAGTTTGACGAAGATACTGTCGGGAATGGTTACCATGCAGAGGGTCAGCGCCAAAGAAATACTATCTTGCTATGCCGAAGGGCAACGAGATTTTAGTAACATTGATGCCGGGGAAGTTTTTCTATTTGAAGCTGAGCTACCTAACATCAATTTACAAGGAAGCAACCTAGCCACCGCTCATCTTCCCTACGCCAATCTCACTTATGCCAACTTACAGGCAGCCCAGTTACCAGCAGCGGAAATGAGCAATATTCAGCTTTATCAAGCCGATTTAGCTGGAGCCAATCTACAAAAGGCAAATCTATCGCGAGCGAATCTGCGCCATGCCAACTTGCAAGGGGCGAATCTGGCTGGGGCCGATCTATCTGGGGCAGATTTGTATAATGCCGATTTGAGTCAGGCAAATTTATCCTCTGCAAATCTTAGCCGCACCAACCTAGAAAAGGCCAAACTTCAAGCAGCTCAGCTCGCTGGTTGTAATCTCTATCGCGCTCAGCTCGTGAATTTAGAAACAGCCTATATCGATCGCACTACTATTCTGCCCGATGGTCATCGCGACAGTCATTCTCTATGAAGATCCAACAACAGCATGCTTGGCCCGCCACCGCTGAAGAAGCCACTATAATTCAGCAGCAATTGCGTGGTGACATCATCAAGGAAGACCAACTAGGAACGGTGCAGCGCGTCGCTGGGGTTGATGTGGGCTTTGAGGCAGATGGAACTATTACTCGTGCCGCGATCGCCGTCTTAAGTTTTCCGGAGTTGCAACTCATCGAGCAAGCGATCGCCCGTCGCCCCACCACCTTTCCTTACATTCCAGGCTTTTTGTCTTTCCGAGAAATTCCTGCTGTCCTAGATGCTCTAGAACAAATCGCCACTCCTCCCGACTTGTTGCTCTGTGATGGTCATGGCATTGCTCACCCTCGACGGATGGGGATTGCAGCTCATTTGGGGCTACTAGTGAATTTGCCTGCGGTCGGAGTTGGTAAGTCTTTACTAGTCGGAAAACATGACGAGGTGCTAGAGGAGCGAGGTGCTTGGCAACCGCTTCAGCACCGGGGTGAAACGGTTGGAGCTGTGCTGCGAACCCGGGTTGGCACCAAGCCTCTCTACATCTCCCTAGGGCATCGCATTAGTTTGCCGACAGCACTCGATTATGTGATGCGCTGCACCACCAAGTGGCGGTTGCCCGAAACGACTCGCCATGCTCACAAACTGGCGTCGGGTTAACTATCTGGTTAACTAGGATTCGTGTTGTTGGGCGATCGCGATGGTTTGGTCAATCAGAATTCGCACAATCTCTAAGGCTTGATTCAAACTTTCCCGAGGGCGAATCTGATAGGTGTAGCGTAGACCTCCCTGTCCTTGATCGGCGGGATGCTGCCACTGCAACACAGGATATTTTTGGCCAAAGCCCGTTTGGCGTTTGATTCGCACATGCACTAGCCAAATCGGCCAGTCCCGATAGGTAGCAATAAAGTGAGTTTTGTTTTTGTCAAAGTCACTCCGCTGAGGGGCCAAACTAGACATGCTAGAACCAGCCCCAGACAAGGGATAGCTTGCCTGTACAGTCCTATGGGTAGATGGAACACTTGCTCTAGAAGGAGATAAGGATTGTGGAAATGACCTCGATCCGGTAGTCATGTTCAATTGGCCCCCTGTTGCTTACAATCCCAGCTCTCTTCAGTAGTCTCTACTCAATGCAGGTCAGTGATGAGAGCGACTATCTAGATTACCATCAGGTATGAAAATGCCGCTCCTGCTGCGCAACACTCAAACTGTGAGTGAAAAATACTGATTCTTGGGATACCAGAGCATCCTCCTTTAGAGTTATCTCTGAAGCTAGAATCATTAGACTTGGCTTAAGCGGTAAATGTTCCTGAGGTGACGTTAACACCAAACTGGCTGTACCCGTAACTTTAGTTACAACTACGTAGTGTAGTTTTAGTTACTAGTGGAATCGATGAATATTGAGTGAATTTTTCATGACGATTCCAGCAATTACCCAGAAACTACTAGCTGCGAAGCAAATGCAAGGATTGAGTTTCACAGATTTAGAAAAAATTCTGGGACGCGATGAAGTCTGGATTGCCGCCTTGTTTTATCGCCAAGCGAGTGCTTCTGAGGATGAAGCCAGTAAATTAGTGGAGGCTTTAGGATTAGGGCCAGACGTAGCATCTGAGCTAACTGAATATCCCCTCAAAGGTCTAGGGCCAGTAGTACCAACCGATCCGCTGATTTATCGCTTCTACGAAATTATGCAGGTCTACGGCATGCCGTTGAAAGAAGTGATTCAGGAGAAATTTGGAGACGGCATCATGAGTGCGATCGACTTCACGATGGATGTAGAGAAGGAGACAGACCCAAAGGGCGATCGCGTCAAACTCACGATGTCTGGGAAATTCTTGCCTTACAAAAAGTGGTAGATCGGCAGTTTTCGGGAAAATTGTGATTATATGGGGAGCTTGCATCAGAGAAATTGCATCTACTCTAGAGTAGATGGCTTTAAGGCTCCCTGTTTCCTCAATTAATGCTCCACCATCATCACTCCTCCCATTGCGACCACTCCATCCCCACTGCCTCTCTAGGCCCAGGCAGCACCCCGGTTCAGAAGCTCCGTTTATTGTGGATAGCACTCATTCTGACGGGTTGTTTTTCGCTAGCGGAGTTAATCGTGAGTCACCGCAGCCATAGTTTGGCGCTGCTGGCTGATTCAGGGCATTTGTTCTCCGACACGCTATCACTCGCTTTAGCGCTGTTAGCCACCTGGATCGCCCGTCTACCTGCTTCTGAGCAAGCTCCTTTTGGCTACCGTCGGGTAGAGATTTTAGCGGCTTTAGCCAATGGTTTGAGCTTGGTCGCGATCGCCTGCTGGGTCGGATGGGAAGCGATCGCCCGTTTGCAATCTCCCCCGACTGAAATCCTCAGCTTGCCGATGCTGATCACGGCTGTGGTGGGCTTGGGGGTCAATAGCTTAAATGCCTGGTTCTTGCATCGCGACAGTCACCACGACTTGAACCTGCGGGGAGCCTTTTTGCACATGGTGGCTGATGCCATTAGTTCTGTAGGCGTAATTTTGGCAGCGATCGCAGTTGGCAAGCTGCACTGGCTCTGGGCCGATGGTACGATTAGCTTACTTGTGGCTGGATTTATTGCCACTGGAGCCATTCCGCTGATTCAGCAGAGCTTGAATATTCTGCTAGAACGCACCCCTCAGCAGATTGATGTCCCAGCCTTAGCAGCAGCTTTAATGCAGCACGAAGCGGTGGTTAGCATTGACGCTCTGAAGCTTTGGACGGTCGCTCTGGGCCAAGAAGTGCTGTGTGTGCAATTACAAGTGAATTTGAGCGATGGATTAGCCCGCGATCGCTTGTTAAAGCAAATTCAAGCCCAAATGCAGCAAGAATTCGGCATTCAAGATGTGATAGTGCAAATGACTCTAGCTCCTGGTCAGCAGGCGATCGCGCCGCAACTATCACCGACGCTGAGCGACCAGATTGTACTTCCCAGTCAATAACCCTGCCCCTTGGACCGTGGCAATTCCTTTCAGTGTGTTGCCCTCGACCCGCCCTGTAAACTGAATCGTTGCCGCTTGACCTTGCACTTTTTTGTTAGTGGTGAAGCTAATTTGATTGCCTGTCAACTTGGCATTGCTAATGGCCAACGTGGCATTTCCAGCTGTCGCTGCACCAGTTACTTGCTGAAATTGCTGGCGCAATAGCAAATTGACTGGCTGTCTTCCCAGCGGAGTAGCTAGCGTTCCTTGCCAATTGCCCGCTACCTGCGCTGGCACTACCCAATAGTAAACCGCGTGAATGCGGCCGGTTTTAGGCACTTTCACCGTTAAGGTTTTATCGGGTTTCCAGTCGCCCAGATTAAAGGCATGAGAAACCACTCGCGACCCCGGTTTCAGTTCATTCAAGAGCTTAGGCTGCAACTTAAGGTTAACGGCAGGCAACAAATAAAGTGTGACCACGGTGGCATCGCGGAGGTTGGTTTGAAACAAATCCTGCTGCAAAAACTTGACGCGATCGCCCAAACCCGCTTTTTGAGCGCTGGCATTACTTTCTTGAATTAGCCTCGGGTCGAGTTCTATCCCAACTCCACGAGTGCCGTACTTCTGAGCTGCGGTCAAGACAATACGCCCGTCCCCGGAGCCTAAGTCGTAGAGCTGATCTCGGCCTGTAACTCTCGCCACCTTGAGCATCTCAGCCACGACTTCATTTGGTGTCACCACATAAGGCACCTCCTTCTCCACGACTGAAGTACCAGGAGATACGCTAGGAGCTGGGGTGACGGCAGGAGCCTGCGCTACTGGAACAGAAGCAGACAAAACCGCCGGACTAGAAGCTGAGACGGGAGAGTTTGAGACGAAAGACTGAGTACAACTGGCCAAAAGCGCGATCGCGATTCCTAAACCAATTCCTTTGGCTGCCACAGCCATCCGACGCTGGATCTCCATTTACTCGCCTCCTAACTCACAAGGGTCACAGCCATTATTAACGCGCCATACCACCCTACTCTGCATTCTCCATAACGAGAGGGAATCAAAGTTTAAGGTTCTCCCCTATTATCTCTGCTCAAACTGATCTCGCATTTCACCAAGCCGAACTAGTCAAAGCATCTAGCCCGTGGCATACTCCCCAAGGGAGACTGGAACACCTAGAATTAAGAATCGCTCGCTAAGCCTGCATGAAGATTGCCACCTGGAACGTCAACTCCATTCGCACCCGCCTAGAGCATGTCCTCAATTGGTTGCAAGCCAACCCAGTGGACATGCTATGTGTGCAGGAAACCAAAGTCATAGATGCTGACTTTCCGCGATCGCCCTTCACCGATTTAGGCTACCACCTCTACATTTCTGGGCAAAAGTCTTACAACGGCGTTGCCCTAATCAGCCGCACTCCCTTAGAAGATGTCACCGCTGGATTCACCCCAATTTTAGGCGAAAGCTTAGTAAGTGAACTTGATGCCCAAAAACGAGTGATTACAGGGGTTTTAGATGGCATTCGCATCGTCAATTTATACGTCCCCAACGGCTCCGAAGTGGGCAGCGAAAAGTATGTCTATAAACTGCGATGGCTCCAGGTTCTCCACGAGTATCTCGAAGCTCTCTGCCTCAAAGACAGCAATCCACCCAAAATTTTAGTCTGTGGCGACTTCAATATTGCCTTAGAAGACCGAGACATCCATAACCCCAAAGGCCGTGAGAAACACATTATGGCCTCGGACCATGAGCGTGCTGCTTTGCAAACCGTTCTGGATCTGGGCTTTGCAGATGCCTTTCGCAAATTTACTGCTGATGGCGGTCACTTTAGCTGGTGGGATTACCGCTCTGGCTCGTTTCAACGCAACAGTGGTTGGCGGATTGATCATCACTACCTAACTCCCGCCTTGTATGAACGAGCGATCGCTTGTAGCATTGACGTTGCCCCCCGGCAATTAGAGAAACCTAGTGACCATGCGCCTGTAACTGTCGAACTGGAGGTCGCCCTTTAGATAGTTGCAAACTCTTCAACTGAACTTGCTAAACTGCATCAGATAGTTCACCTTCCAGTTGAGTACCCCTATGTTTTTAGTCACTGGAGCCACCGGAGGGCTAGGTCGCAAAATTGTTCACACGCTGTGTGAGCAAGAAAAAGCGGTACGAGCGTTTGTGCGACTAACCTCCCGCTATGCCGAACTAGAACACCGCGGCGCAGAGATCTTTATTGGCGATTTGCGACAAGAGCGCGATATCCAAAAAGCGTGCCAAGGTGTGCAATATGTCATCAGCACCCACGGTGCAACTGGCTCTAGTGATGGTGATGCCCAAACCCTAGACTACCGCGCCAATATTGACTTAATTGATGCCGCTAAAGCGAATGGGGTGCAGCACTTCGTCTTTATTTCGGTGCTAGGAGTCGATCGCGGTTATGAAGACTCTCCCACCTTCAAAGCCAAGTTTGCGGTGGAGCGCTATCTACAAAACAGCGGCCTCAGCTACACCATCCTGCGTCCCTCTGGTTTTTCGTCCAACCTGCTGCCTCTAGCCGAGCAGTTTAGCAACACCGGAATCTATCTCTTGATTGGCGATCCTCACAACCGTTCCTCCATCGTCAGCACCGACGACCTCGCCAGAATTAGCGTTGATGCTGTTTCTAACGAAGCTGCTCACAATCAAATCTTTGCGGTGGGTGGACCCGAAATATTAAAGCGATCGGATATCCCTGCCATCTTTGGCCGCATCTTTGATCGCGATCCCATTGTGGTGAACCCTCCCTTATTCCTATTCGACAGTGTGAGAACCGCAGTTGGTATAGTTAACTCCAGAACCCAAAAGGCTTTGGGCACTCTCCGAACTCTCCTTGCTAATGAGTTTTTCTGTACTTCCAAGGAGATAGAGCGATTGGAATCTACCTTCCACATCAAAATGGAATCTCTCGAAACCTTTCTCCGGCGCTATTTAAGCGTTTAACTGCTTACAAAAAGAGAGTGAGTTTATTCCCCACTCTCTTTTTAGCTTTTTCAGGTCAGGTCAATGAGGGCGATCGCTAAAACACCACTCTTACAAAGCCCACAGCTCTCTCCCATTGATACCATCATCCGCTGCAAAATAGAGCGTACCGTTGACGTTCGTCAACCCAAGAGGAGACGCGCTATTGGATCCTCCATAGATATCCTGAACAAGAGTTGTGCCCGCAGTAGTGCCATCACTTTTCCACAACTCTGTGCCATCAATACCGTCGTTGGCAGTGAAGTATAGGACGCCATCAACATTGACGAAATTGCCAGCAGCACTACTAGTTGCACCTGCACTGATGTCCTTCACTAGCGTAGTTCCGATAGCTGTGCCATCACTCTTCCACAACTCTGTGCCATTGAGCCCGTCATTAGCTGTAAAGTAAAGCGTGCCATTCACATTGGTGAGATTGCTTGGCTCAGAACTGCTTGTGCCTAAATTGATATCCTTCACTAGCGTAGTTCCGACAGCTGTACCATCACTTTTCCACAACTCTGTGCCATTTGCGCTATCGCTTACGGTGAAGAAAAGTATGCCATTCACATTAGTGAGATTAGCGGGAGCCGAACCGCCTGCGCCTGGGTTAACATCTTTCACAACTGTAGTTCCGGTAGCAGTGCCATCACTCTTCCATAACTCGGTACCTGTAGTAGGTTCATAGGCGGTGAAGTAGAGTGTGTTATTGACACTTACAAGGTTGGTTGGCAAAGAACCTTCTTTTCCAGGATTGATATCCTTTAATAACGTGGTGCCCGCAGTGGTTCCATCAGTCTTCCACAACTCAAAGCTATTTGTAGGGTCAAAGGCCCTGAAATAGAGTGTACCGTTGACGTTGGTGAATAAACCTGCCAGAGATTTGTCGAAGCCAGGGCTAATATCCTTCACCAATGTTGTCCCAACGGCAGTGCCATCACTCTTCCATGGTTCCACGCTATGGGTGCCATCGTTCGCCGAGAAGTAGAGTGTGCCATTGAAATTGGTTAATCCCATTGGAGACGCACTCATAAAGCCTGGATAAATATCCTTGACCATTACTGTGCCTGCCTCTGTGCCATCGCTCTTCCACAGTTCGCTACCAGAAGTACTGTCGTAGGTCGTGAAGTAAAGCGTTCCATTCACATTGGTCGGGTTATTAAGCTCTGAGGTGGTGGACCACCCAGTTTGAAACGATTTGACGAGTGTGGTGCCAACAGCTGTGCCATCACTCTTCCAGAGCCCAACAACAGTGCCATCTCCCGCAGTGAAGTAGAGTGTACCATTCACATTAGTCAGCCCATAGGGAGAAGATCTGCCAGCACCAGGGTTAATATCCCTTACGACCCTGGGTAAGCCACCACTCGTCACAACCTCTAGACCGAAGCTACTAGTTAGCGTGGTTATGCCATCGGTGACGCTGAAGTCAAAGCGATCGCTGCTTACCTCTGCACTTGTATTTTGATAGCTGAGGCGACCGCTGTTGATATCATCTTGCGTGAAAGTTTGCCCTGCGGCGAGAACAACATTATTGAGCCTGAGAATACCCTCTGTTGGTAATTGGTTCAGGGTATAAACAACCTGAGTTGCAGGAGTTTCCTCATCAGTCACTAGTAGAGAGAAATTAGTGATCGTGACCGTTTGTCCCAGTCGTACTGTTCGGTCTGCATTATTGATGATTACAGGCGCGTCGTTCACCGGATTGATTGCAATCTGGAAACTGTTGTCACTGAGCGTATTCCCCGCGGCATCCACCACACTAAAGCTAAAGCGATCAATGCTCACTGGATGTGGCTTTCCATTGTGCTCATAGCTGAGGCGATCGCTATCAATATCATCTTGAGTGAATGTTTGATTGGAATTGAGAACAACTCCATCCAGCTTTAGTGTTCCCTGAGCTGGTAAGCTTGCGAGCGTATAGGTGAGCTGAGCTGCATCATTGTCTATATCCGTCGTTTGTAGCTGAGCGGAACCGAGGGTAACGGTGGCTCCTTCATTAACAGTTTGCCCTGCATTTACTGCCAACACTGGAATTGCATTTGCCCCAAAATTGAGGTTGTCAACCGTCTGACCTGCGCTCAAACTGACATCGTAAGTGTCAGGACGACCGAGGGTTAACATCCGCACCCCAGAACCAGTGGCGAGAAATAGAAATTGTCCATCATCACTCACCACCATCTCGCGATCGTAGGTATAAAAGGGGACGGAATCGCCAACATTTTCGCCAATGTCCAAGCGATACAGTTCTTGCCAAGTTTGAGTACTAAAAGCAAGTACTTGATCTGTGACCGAGTCAGCAGCATAAAGAATATCTCTGATTGGGTCAAAAGCAAAGCCACCGTCTAAGTTACTCAAACTCTGAACTGAGTTGAAGTTAGCATCTAAAATCGAAATACTGCTTCCCAGCTGGAGTGCTACCAGTGAGCCATTACGATTGACAGCTGAACCATATCCCAAAAATGCGTTTGTATCAGCCTGTCTAGGAAATGAATCAGTGGTCGCATTGTAGGTGAACATAGGACCACTAGAAATATTGCTCTCTGTCATGAAAAAGAGATTACGGTCAGCACTACGGCTAATATCTGTGTTTTGACGTACTTGACCACCAAAGCTTGAGCCAGCAGTATCTGCACGAACTGATAGAGTATCCGTGCTCAAATTCAACTCGCGGAAAGGAGTCCAACCAGAGCCTTCATATTGTGTACTCAGAAATCCTTTGCCATTGGCAGCAATTTTAAGATCCCAACCTCCGCCCTCACCAAAATCTAGGTTGTAGGTCAAGTTAGTAATAGCTCCAGTCACTAAGTTGACCTTACGCACAAAGCCTTGAGTTGCGCCCCGCAGACCCTCAGCAATATATAGAAAGCTGCTATCCGGTGTAATATCACCCCCATTGAGCGAGTTGCCAACATCAATGGGAGTGAATAAAGTCCGCGTCGCAATGTCATAGCGCTCCAAATCACCATCATCAGTCGTAATGTAAAGGAGAGCTCGCTTAGGGTCAAAAATCAGATCTCGATGATTGGCGATCGGAATAAACAAGCTTTGATCTGAGGGGCGAGTGCCAGGGAATGTTTGTCCCCATCCAGCTTGAGGCACCTCAGCCACGGCATACGCACCTGGAGCTAGGGCAACGAAACTGTAATCACCGTTAGCATCCGTCGTGGTAGAAATCTCGTTAGTATCCAGTTGGTTGTTTTGGTTCTGGTCGAGATAGATCGTCCAGCCTGCTAAACCTGCCTCATCTGGATCCTGAATACCATCACTGTCGCGATCGCTCCACTTTGTACCTTGAATAGAGGCAGTGGTGGGAGCAGGAACAGATGTAGGCGTAACTGAGAGATTGAGATTGTAGTTGGTGTTTGTGTATTCTGTTTCAGGAGAGACCTGTAAATAGTAGGTACCTGGTGCTAAAATCTCGACAAAATCTGGCACGAAAGTATTGGAAATCGTAGTTATGGTTTGGAGAACTTCACCCTCATCCACTACCCCATTATTGTTAGCATCCTGAGCCAGCTTTAAACTGACTACCCCACCCCCACCAGTAAAACTAAGCGATTGCCGCCATTCTTGAGCCGTTGACAAAGTGAACTCATACCAGTCAGAACTGTCGCTGTTGCCCACAAAGTCAGTTAGACTAAGTGGCGTAGAGCCAAGGCCAATCGCGCGAGCTGTAGCTTCGGAATTACCTGCATAGTCGCTGCCTGGACGACCTTCCCCTTGACCGAATGTTAGGTAGTGCCCATAGGCTTGCTGATAATTGAAGCCTGCTGCAATCAGGTCAGGATTGTTTGCTAGATAAACTTGAACATCAAAGTTCGGAGAAGCGAGCCGCCCTTCTGCCAAGCCATAGCGCTGGAAGTGCTCATAGATGCCTCGTTCATTAAGCCCAGCCGCCACTAAATCTGGGTTGAGGGAGCGATAGTAGTTCAAGTCGAAGGCGGGCGAAAAAACTCGACTCTCCCGCAACCCGTACATCTGAAAGTGCTGTAGCAACTGAGTATTGTTCAGTCCAGCATCAATCAAGTCTGGGTTGTTCGTTTTGTAGTAGTTGAGGTCAAAGAAGGGAGTGAACTTTCGGCTTTCATTCAAGCCATAAGTTTGCAAGTGCTGTAAAGCCAAGTGGCGATTGCCTGCAAAGGCTTGATTCACATCTGGGTTATTCGTTAAGTAAAAGTTGAGATCTACAAACGGAGAAAACGCTCGGCCTTCATTCAACCCATACATCTGTAAGTGCTGCAATACTCCAAATCGGTTATTGCCATAGAAGGCAGCTACGTCTGGATTATTGGCGAGATAGAAGTTGAGGTCTACAAAGGGAGAGAAAATGCGAGCTTCGCTCAAGCCATAGGTCTGTAAATGTTGAAGAGCCTGCTCGCGATTCCCTGCAAAGGCTTGGTTGACATCGGGGTTATTCGCCAAGTAAAAGTCAAGATCTAAGAAGGGAGAAAACGCTCGACCTTCTGCGACACCAAAATCTTGCAAGTGCTGGAAGAGCTGCTGATTGCTAGTTAGACCTGCTGCTGCCAAGTCAGGATTACGAGCTTGGTAGAATTGGAGGTTGACAAAGGGAGAGAAGATGCGACCTTCACTCAAGCCGTAGGTAAGGAAGTGAGAAGATGCCTGCTCATCTGTAAGTCCAGCCAAATCAGGATTAAAGGCACGATAAAAATTAGCATCGAACAGCTGGGCAGGCATAAATTATCTTCCTTGCAAATAACGACAATCCGCAACACTAGCAGTAAGCTCTAGTTCCCTCACTCAGGTAGAATAGAGCGCAACTAGGCTTTATGAGCAAAAAATTGAGGGCTGATATGGCTCAGTTTAGGTATAGCTTTCGCTTTCAACTGAGACTAGTGAAACTACAAAGATTCACAGAGATTTTACGGAAGCCTCAAAGATTTTAAGGCCTTTTAGGTATTACTCTTTCTCAGATATAATTCTTGTTTTTTGGTCAGCACTAGTGATATCGCTTCAGGAATGCGATCGCCTCAGTCTCTACTTCTGCAAGGATCTAAGGAGAAATTAACCAAGCTAGTAAAATTGCTGCAACTGCCCCAATTAAGGTATTCAAGATATTCACCACTTCATTGGTGAGCCAATCATATTTAGATTGCAATGTTGCCCCGATCACACTTTCTAGATTAGTGGCAATGAAGGCTGCAATAATGCACAAAGCAACGCCTAACAAACTAATTAAACCCACGCCCCATCCGACAAGGGCGATCGCGGCAGAAGCTACAATTCCCGCTAAAGTGCCTTCTAAACTGACAGCACCTTCAGTTCCGCGCGGTACAGCTTGGAGGGTGGTAATCAAGAAAGTGCGTTTACCGTAGGCTTTTCCTACTTCACTGGCTGAGGTATCCGAGAGTTTGGTGCTAAAGCTCGCCACATAACCGAGGAGTAAGAGAGGGATAAAGAGACGAGCGCTGTTATTAGGGTTCAGCAGAGGAATCAGAAACGCTCCTAAGGCACATAAAGCTCCGACTAATGCAGAACCCCATACATTCTCTGGACCTCTTGCTCCAGAACGCTTCTCAGCAATTCCTTCTGCTTCCTTTTGGGCCATGCCAATCCGAGTTACAGCAGAGCCAACTAGGAAATAGAACATCACGACTACATATCCCTGCCAACCCAATGTTCCCCAAATTAGAACACCCAAGAACCAAGCATGGAGTAGACCTGCTGGGGTGAGAAGTTTCTTGGGGGAGAACCAGGCGATCGCCGCTAGAACAGAGTTAAGAGCCAGAGCAATTAGCCAGGGATTGAAGGACGCGAGTTCAGCAGGCATATCTCAGGTTGCATTAATGGGGATGTAGTCATTCAAGCAAAAATTATTGGGCTTGCACCCCTGCTTTGAATTTTTTGAAGATTACTCCTGGGGTTATTTACCGATACAAAAACGACTAAAGATGCGATCGAGAACTGATTCGGTGACTTCTTCGCCTGTGATTTCTCCCAAGGCTTGAATGGCTCCGCGTAGGTCAATGGTCCAGAAGTCGAGGGGGAGGCGATCGCTCATGGTGGCTTGAACTTGCTGGAGGGCAGCTTTGGCGCGAGTGAGGGCGGCGGCTTGGCGTTGGTTGATGGCTAAATCGAGGTTGGCAGCTTGCAAATTTTCTGTTTGGACAGTAGCGAGGATGGCTTGCTCTAAGTCAGCAATGCCTTGATTTTGGGCGGCGGCTGTCCTCACAACCCGCCGAATCGGTGCGGGATAAGTGATGGATTCTAGATGGGAAGTGGCGACTAGATCGATTTTGTTGATGACTAAAATTAGCGGTCGGTGCTGCACTTGGTCGTAGATGGTTTGGTCAGCCTCGGTCCAACCCGCCTGAGCATCAATGGTGAACAGTACCAAGTCAGCGGCTTGGGCTGCTGATCGCGATCGCTCTACACCAATTTTTTCTACTTGATCCTCGGTATCGCGGATTCCTGCGGTATCCAACACTTGTACGGGGATACCACCGACTACTAGCTGAGATTCCACCACATCACGGGTGGTGCCAGGGAGATCGGTGACGATGGCGCGATCGCTACGGCTCCAAGCATTGAGTAAGCTGGATTTGCCCACATTGGGACGACCGACGATCGCGACTTTGAGGCCAGCCCGCAGCAGTTCTCCTTGTTCGGCAGTGGCCAGAATCCGAGCCACTTCAGCCACCACTTGATGCAGTTGGGTCTGAATTTCAGGTTCATTCAGGGGTGGCAAGTCTTCTTCAAAGTCAATCCGGGCTTCGATTTCGGCCAAGATATCTAAACAGGTGGTTCGGAGTTGGCGGATGGGATGGGCGAGTTTACCTTGCAAGCCTGCCAGAGCGGTTTGAGCGGCTTGAGGCGACCGCGCTCCCACTAAATCGGCAATGCTTTCGGCTTGGGTCAAGTCGAGTCGGCCATTCAGGAACGCTCTTAGGGTAAACTCTCCCGGTTGTGCCAGTTGTGCCCCTTGTTCTAGGCAAAGCTGTAATACTTGCTGTACGGCCATGATGCCACCGTGACAGTGAAACTCGACGACATCTTCACGGGTGTAGGAACGGGGAGTCAGCATTAGTAGTAGTAAGGCTTCGTCTACCACTTGTTGGGTTTCGGGGTGGCGCACATAACCATAGAGAATTTGGTGACTCTGCCAAGTTTGCTGTCCAGGGGCATGAAACAAGGTTTTGGCGATCGCGACTGCTTCAGCCCCAGACATACGAACAATGCCAACACTCCCTTGTTGCGGCACAATGGCTGTAGCGATCGCCGCGATCGTTTTCCCCTGTGTGACTCTCCTAGACATGATTGCTCCGTAACTAGAAGGCTTCAATTACTTGCCTACCCTTCATAATAGGGTCTGGGATGGAAACGCCAAGAGGAATCGTCCAATGTTGGATGCTTTGAGCACTGGCACCGGAATTGAGTTAAGTTTGCTCGCATTGGTGGGGCTGCTGCTAGTGTTTGGCAGTCGTCGGCTTCCCAGCTGGGTCAACTTACTGCTCGATCGCTTTGCCTCGCCAGGGGTGAAAGAGTTTTACCAAAAAGTCGTGGAGCCACACCAAGAACTGGGATGGATAGTGGCAATTTTGGGATTGGTAGAACTTCTAGCACTATTGATTCCTGAAAAGCGGGGGCAGGCGTTTGTTGAGGTACCTGTCAGCCTGGGTCTAACTATTACAGCAAGTTGGTTTGTTTCGCGGTTATTCAAGCAATTTTTTGAGTTTTATATTTTAGAAGCTGTTATTAAAAGTGGACGGAAGTCGAATAGTGAATTCCTGATTTTGATGCAACTGCTGGTAAATATTGGCATTGTCATCATCGCGATCGTGCTCTTTGCCCAAACACACCGCATTAACATCGTTGGCTTAATTGCCAGCTTGGGCATTGGTGGTTTATCAGTGGCTTTTGCCGCCCAGAAAACATTAGAACAACTCTTAGGAGGAATTGTTTTATATCTCGATCGCCCCTTTGTCGTAGATGACTATATTGGCTTACCAGATGGTGTGTTTGGACGAGTGGAATCGATCGGTTTACGCTCAACTAAAATTCGCACATCTGGCAAAGGAACTTTAGTAATTGTGCCTAATAGCTCTCTGACACAGTTAACAATTGAGAATTACACAGGCGGCAAGAAAGTGATGGCTTTGGTTTACTTGAATTTCTATCAAGTCATTGCGATCGCCGACCGAGCTTTAGTTCAGCAAATCATTATTGATAGTACAGATGATATTTTTGGCATTGATACCCAAAACACGATTGTCACATTTAAAGATTTCACCGATGCTTTAGGACAGGCGCGATCGCAAGCTCAAGTTACCTTCTTTATTTTGGGCTCAGAAGAAGTTTCGATGACGCTGCGGCGGCAACTTCTTGACATTGCCAATCAAACCATTACAGAAAAACTAAAATCCTACGGCATTACATTTGATATCGAAGAGCCAACCATTTATGTGGATGCTCCCATCACCATCTAAATCTAGATGAACATTGCTAATTCAGTTTCTAGCTTCCTGCAAGTTGATGTTGCCAGAGCGATATTGCAAAGAGCAACCGTTTTCTTATTATTTTTGCTGCTTTCTTTACTAGTTGGCCGATACACTCCTGAAATTGTCAAGTTAGTAATTCGACGGTTTTCGCCAGAGCAAGTTGCGGAAATTTACGACCATTTAATTGAACCAATTAAACCAATTTTCAAGGTTGCTGGCACGTTCGTTTTAATTTCCTGGTCTCTAGCTTGGATTCGAGTCTATCCTGCGTTTTATGGCTTTATTAAGCCGTTTATTGATCTAGCAGTCGTTATAAGTTTAGCTTGGCTTTCTTCTAGGTTATTTCGGCAATTTGTTCGCACCTATGGCATTGATTTAGTGCGGAAAGTGGGCCGAGAAGTCGATGAGCTGTTGCTGGTGGTAGAAACGTTAGCCAATGTCTTAATTGGATTTATTGCTGTCTTTGCTTTTGCTCAGAGTCAGCAGTTTAACTTAATTGGCTTGATGGCAAGCTTAGGTTTAGGGGGGTTGGCGATCGCCTTTGCTGCCCAAAAAACTTTAGAACAGTTGCTCAGTACAGTTGTTCTCTATCTCGATCGTCCCTTTGAACCCGGTGACTACATTCGTTTACCCAGCGGCTTATTTGGTCGAGTCGAATCCATTGGTTTGCGCTCAACCAAAATTCGCACTGCTGCTAAAAGTACACTGTTCATTGTGCCAAATTCGACTTTGGCTAATTTAGAAATTGAAAACATTACTAGGGGCAAGAAAATCATGGTCTTGCTCTATCTAGACTTCCTAAATAATCTGCAAGATCGAGAGCAAGCTTTAGTACAACAAGTAATTATCGAAAGTACAGATTCAGTGTTTGGGATTGACCCAGGCAGTACCAATATTACTTTTACTCAGCAAGCTCCACCTCAATCGACGCAAGCCAGAGTCACATTTTTTATCTTGGGTTCTAGTGAAAACTCCCTGCAACTCAGAAAACGATTGCTAGAGGTTGCCAATACTAAAATTTCTCAACAACTGAGAAACTTCGGTATTGAGTTTGTACTACAAGAACCCACAATTTATATTGAATCTCCCATCACCATATAGCGTTGATTGAAGCGCAATCGCCCTTAATTTCCACTACGAATCTTTGCTAGCAAATCATAGAATGGTTGCCAGTTGTCTTCCTCGGTGATTGGTGCCCAAATCGCTTCAATTTCAGGGCGGAGCAATGGTGTCGTGGGGTTATGTCGGTTGAGTCTTTGAGCGATGTGCTCCATTTCCTCGATGGGCTGGCTGATTAGCAGGGTGTGATAATGCTGCCGCCAGCTATCCAAACAGGCTTTTTGCTCATCAATGGTAGCAAAGTCAGCAGTTTGAAGAATGCCGCCATCTTCTCGCCAACTGGCATTGAACTGTTGTTTTAAATCGCGGAAGAAAGCGTGATATCCCACTTCACACACTTCCAGCAATTGCAGCGTCCGTTTAATCAATTCATCGGTCTCGGCTTCTGGTAGCTCAGCGAAGCCGAGTTTATTGAGCATGCGTTGGCGATAGACAGCATAGTAATAGTCGCCAAACTTGGCTAAGCCTGCTTCCATATCCGCGATCGCCATGACCGCAGACAAAGGCGTTTGCAGCATCTCTAGATTGAGCTGACAAATTCCCGGTTGGTTGCCATAGCAATAGCGCCCAGAATAATCGAAATATGCTGCCGTAAACCGCAGATCGTAGCGATCCATAAAGGCATAGGGGCCGTAATCGAAACTCTCCCCGGTAATCGACATATTGTCCGTGTTCAGTACGGCATGACAGAATCCTACCGACATCCACTGCGCCGCTAGTTCTGCGACTCGCTGCACTAACTCGGCATAAAACAACGCATAGCGATCGCTCTCTCCTTGCAGGTGAGGATAGTAGTACTCGATCACATGGTCTAGCAGCTTTTGAATCAGATCTTTGCGTTTCAAATAGTGCAGACGCTCAAAGGTACCGAAGCGGATATGCGATCGGTTGAAACGCACCATTACCGAGGAGCGAGTGGGGGAAGGTTCATCGCCACGCCACAAGTTTTCTCCCGTTTCAATCATGCTCAAGCAACGAGAAGTCCGCACGCCCAGATAGTTCAGCGCTTCCGCCGCCAAAACCTCCCGCACGCCGCCTTTTAGTGTCAGCCTACCGTCGCCACCGCGAGAATAGGGCGTGGTGCCAGAGCCTTTGGTGCCAAAGTCGTAAAGTTCGCCATCGGTGCCGCGCACTTGCCCGTAAAGGAAACCGCGACCATCCCCCAAAAAGGCGTTATATTCACCAAACTGATAGCCGTGGTAACGCATTGCCAGCAGCGGTTGGCGACCCTCAAATCTCCCGAACGCCTCAATGAAGTCTTCGTCTGTCACCGCTTGTGGGTCGAGGCCGATTTTGGGCAGCAGGTCATCGTTGCGCCACCGCAAAATTTGGGCAGGAAACGCAGCGGCAGCGACCACATCAGAGTAGTCTTCCCCCAGCGATTCAAACGCAGGTTCGTAGTTGAGGGCAAGAAAGGGATTGGTACGAGCAGCGGGGGTCATGCAAGATCACAGGTAGTCGTCCGGACTCCTTCATCCTGCCACTGATCCACCTGACTTGTGTGCTGAGTTAGTAGCGCGATCGCCTTGGTTTAATCTTCTACTTGGTTCAAACGGCGAATATTCAGCACATCACTCAGTTTCTTAACTTGGCTAAAGGTACGCTCTAGCTGAGCATGGTCGCGAATATCAATCCCTAGGTTGATCGTAGCGGTTTGGTCGGGGAAGGTCTTGACCTGAGCATTGCGGACGTTGATGTTGTTGTCGGTCAGGCGAGACAGAATATCCTTCAGCACCCCGACGCGATCAATCACATCAATTTGAATATCCACTGGATAGTTTTGAGGTCTGGCCCGCTCCTCGTCAATCGGGTTCCAGCTCACAGGAACGAGGCGATCGCCAGGGATTTGGTCGCTGTTTTGACAGCCTTGGCGATGGATCGAAATGCCATGACTCCCACGCGTCACCACCCCGATAATGCGCTCACCAGGAACAGGGTTACAACAACCCGCCAAGTGATATAGCAACCCTTCGACTCCCGCGATTGGAGACTTGCTAGTGGGAGCAACAGGGACAGGCCGCGTGCTGGTATGCAGCGGCAACACTTCCGGCACAGGTACTACAGGTTGTTGCGCCTTGACCGTTTCTCGTAAACGGTTAACGACCAAGCTGAGGGTGACTTCTCCATAGCCCAAAGCTGCCAGCAAATCCTCCACACTATGGTAGTTGCAGCGCTCTGCCGTTGCTTGCATGGGTTGAGACTTAAGCAGGGCATCAAAGCCACTCTTGCCTAGTTCTTTTTCTAATAGTTCTCGACCACGCAATAGATTCTCGTCTCGGTGCGATCGCTTGTACCACTGCCGGATGCGGTTGCGAGCACCACTGGTAACAACGAAGTTCAGCCAGTCGAGGCTGGGGTGTGAGTTCTTCTGCGTCAGGATCTCAACGATATCGCCGTTCTGCAATGGCGTATCTAGCGTGACGATGCGGCCATTCACCTTAGCGCCTGCACAGTGGTTGCCTACTTCGGTATGAATGCGGTAAGCAAAGTCAACTGAGGTCGCGCCAGGACAGAGAGGCACCACATCACCCTTGGGCGTGAAGGCATAGACATCGCCATCAAATAAGTTATCTTTGACGCTCTCTAAATATTCCTGAGCATCCTTGAGGTCACTTTGCCACTCCAGCAACTGCCGCAGCCAAGTGAATTTCTCATCGGCAGCAGTTAGTAGCGTACTGCTACCACCCGTTTCCTTATATTTCCAGTGAGCGGCGATCCCGTATTCTGCCACGTGATGCATTGCTACAGTCCGAATCTGGACTTCTAGGGGGCGTCCATTCAGGCCGATGACGCTGGTATGCAGAGATTGATAGCGGTTGGACTTGGGCAAGCCAATGTAATCTTTAAAACGACCGGGGATCGGGCGGAACGAGTCGTGAACCACAGCTAAGGCGCGGTAGCACTCATCGTTGTTTTGCATAATCACCCGCACCGCAGCCACGTCGTAAATCTCGTGGAATTCTTTTTGCTGCCGCTGCATCTTTTGGTAGATGCCATAGAGATGCTTAGGACGACCACTAATTTCTGAATGCTGCACTCCAATTTGCTGAAGGCGATCGCGCAGAATTTCTGCTACCTTGTTGAGCCGATCTTCGCGATCCGTACGCTTTTCGGACACCAACTGCTGCATTTCACGATAAGCTTCTGGCTCTAGATACTTAAACGATAAGTCTTCCAATTCCCACTTAAACCGACCGATCCCCAGGCGGTTGGCAAGTGGTGCAAAGATTTCTCTGGTTTCCTGGGCAATGCTACGGCGCTTGGCATCAGGCAGATGTTCTAGGGTTCTCATATTGTGCAAGCGGTCGGCCAGCTTCACCACAATCACCCGAATGTCCTGTGCCATTGCCAAAAACATGCGGCGGAAGTTTTCGGCTTGGCGTTCCCGTTTGCTAGAAAAGTTAAACTTTGACAGCTTGGTGACCCCCTCCACCAACCGTCTCACCTCTGGGCCAAAGCGTTCTTCAATCTCTTCGGCTGTCACCTCGGTATCTTCTACCACATCGTGCAAGAAGCCCGCAGCAATCATGGCGCTGCTGCCTCCCAAGTCTCGCAGCAACCCTGAAACGGCAACAGGATGAGCGATGTAAGGTTCCCCAGAGGCGCGGTATTGCCCTTCATGCAGCTGATAGGCAAACTCGAATGCCCGACAAATGAGGTTTGTTTCCTCAAAATGACCAGTCGCATTGGCCTCAGAACCTTTTTGCTGGGTGAGTAAGCATTCCTGAAGCCAGTCAGGAACGACAAAGGGGGTAGTGGGAACTGTTGCCGTTACGTTCATGCTGTGGAAGTGAGGGAAGAATAAGGGGCGGTAGAGTATGGCTGATTCTACTGCATCTAAATGTGTTTAGATATACAAGCATGCCCAGCCAGTAAGCAATTAGTTATTGTGATAGAGGTTGTATAGAGATGCGATAGCTGTTGCAATAGAGGGGACTTGCGGTGCAAATCCACGGAAAATAATTGAAAAACCGTGATCCCCGCCTCGCTGGAGCCAAATCACGATGATATTTGAGTTAAAAAATACTAACGAATATAAGGTTGATTTAATTAAAGTTGGCAGCTTGCCTTTAAACTTTAAGGTCGCAGCCTCAAAGCTGCATCAAACCTTAGGTTTAATAGTAGGAACAAACTCTTATTCTAATCTTAACTAAAGACGCGCCGAATGTTGCCAGAGGCTCATCGCCAAATCTATCAAGAATTTCTGCGATCGCTAGAGCAGCTTCAAGTAAAAGCGACTCAAGCGAAGCCTGATCCCGCTGCCTTAATCGTGGCATTTCAAGAGATCCAGCAGTTTTTTCAGCGCCAAGTTCTAACGCTCAGTTGGGAAAATCATCCTGATACGACGGTGGAACAGCGTGTACAGTCTTATCAAATTGAAATGAATAAACAACTCAAGTTGATGGGAACGGACGTCATGTTCTTGCAAGCAGCTCGCCAATCGAGTACGGCTCAGCAGCGCCAGGTGCAGATTAGCGATCGCCTGAATTTGCTGATTGGGTACTGTAATGTGCTGTTGCAAGTGGATGAGGGGTGACGTTTACCCTGATTCCCCAACCTGATACCCTAATCGTTAAATCGGCAAGTTCTACTGGAGAGGGAAGCTAGCCTGTGCAATGTCCCAAAGATCGACGAGTAGAGCTGGTAGATAGTACGCTGGCTCCTGCGTTGGCAGCGAAGTGCTGCCCTGATTGTCAAGGTACTTGGATTCCAGCGACGGAGTACGAATCTTGGCAAGCTCATCAACCTCAGCCAACGGTTGATGCACTGCCGAAGGTGCTGGATGTGGAGTTTGTCCAGTCTCCGTTTGATACGAAGGCTGCGTTGTGCCCGGAGTGCGGTCGCTACTTATCGCGGGCAAAGGTGGGCGTGAGAATTCCTTTTTATGTGGAACGCTGCCTGGATTGTGGCGGAATCTGGTGCGACCACGGGGAATGGGATGTTTTAGAGAAGATGGGGCTGCATACGGTAATTCAGCAGCTTTTCTCTAGTGAGTGGCAAACCCGCATTCGAGAGAAGGAGTACGCGATCGCGGAGCAACAGGCAACAATTGATAAGTTGGGGCCAGAGTTGGCGGCGCGGGTGTTTGAGTTGGCGGAATATTTACAAGCGCACCCGAATGGGGATTTTGGGGTGGCCTATTTGATGCGACGGTTTGACAAGCCGGAGCCGTTAAAGAAGACTTCTATGAGTCAGGGGCCTTCCTGAAACCAAGCCCTTGGGGGCGCTTGCCCCCAAACCCCCGCTGAGGGACGGTTGCGTCCCCCAGACCCCCTACAAACGAATCTAGCTGTCAGCGTTTCGATACTTTTAGTTCTTCTGTTTCCTCATTCCTGCCCCCGTTATCTACCCCTAAACTCCTAACTCCTCACTTCTCTCCCCTTTCATCGTTCATCCCTCCTCTCTCCTTCTTCCCTATGCCTTCCGACGCTCTGTTTTGTGTAGAAAATCTCCGAGTTGCCTATCCTGCCTCAAGCCGGGGGCAGAAAGCTGACGGGGGAATCGATTGGGCGGTGGATGATGTGTCGTTTACGCTGCAGCCAGGCGATCGCTTGGGGTTGGTGGGGGAGTCGGGTTGTGGCAAGTCTACGTTGGGGCGGGCGGCGATGCGGTTGTTGCCTCCTAATAGTCAGGTGGAGGGGCGGGTGACGTTTCGGGGGCAGTCAGTGTTTGATTTGTCTCCGGGGGAGTTGCGGCGGTTTCGGGGGGAGGCGGTGGCGCTGATCTTCCAAGATCCGATGACTCGGCTTGATCCACTGATGACGATTGGGGAGCATTGTCTGGAGACGTTGCAAGCCCATCGACCCCACCTGTCACGAAAGGAAACGAAGGAACGTGCGATCGCGACATTGGAGGCGGTGAAGATTCCGGCGAGTCGGTGGACACAGTATCCGCATGAGTTTAGTGGGGGGATGCGGCAACGGGTGGCGATCGCGTTGGCGTTGTTGCTTGACCCAAAGCTGATTGTGGCGGATGAGCCGACGACGAGTTTGGATGTGACGGTTTCGGCGCAGATTTTGCAGGAGCTGACGCGGCTGTGTGCAGAGCGAGAAATGGCGCTGCTGCTGATTTCGCACGATTTGGCGATGGTGGGGGAGTACTGCGATCGCATTGCGGTGATGTATGACGGCAAGATGGTGGAAACGGGGCCGACAGTTTCGGTACTAGAAAAACCCCAGCATCCCTATACCAAAGCTTTGTTGGAGTCCGCGCTGCATATTCAGGCGGTTCCGGCGGATGCACCGATTCCATTACCAGATCTTTCGAGTTCTGAGTCTGCTGGCGATGAGTTAAGTTCAAGGGCGATCCCCGACCCTTGGGCCTCCCCGGAAGCGTTGCTGCGGGTAGAAGATTTGAAGCAGTATTACACGCTGGAGCAAAATTTCATCGCGCGTCTGTTTAACAAAGAAGAGCAGACGATTAAGGCGGTGGATGGGATCAACCTGGATCTGTACCCAGGTGAAACGCTGGGTTTGGTGGGTGAGTCGGGGTGTGGCAAGAGTACGCTGTCACGCACGATTTTGCAGTTGATTCGGCCTACGAGCGGCAAGGTGGAGTTTCTGGGAGAAGACCTAACTCGCCTCTCTAAGGAAGCAATGCGGCAGCAGCGGCGACAAATGCAAATGGTGTTTCAAGACCCGCGCGCTTGCCTTAACCCATTGATGACAGTGGGTCAGAGCATTGGCGATCCGTTGGTGATTCACCAGTTGGCAAACTCGGCTGAGGTGAAGCAGCAGGTGTTCTACATGCTGAAGCGGGTAGGACTCACGCCTGCCGAGGAATTTTACCAGCGCTACCCAGCAGATCTTTCCGGAGGCCAACAACAACGAGTGGCGATCGCCCGTGCCCTGATTACTCGCCCGAAGCTGCTGATCTGCGATGAGCCTGTGAGTATGCTGGATGCGACGGTGCAAACGCAAGTACTGGAGCTGATGCGGGAGCTAAAACAGGAGTTTGAACTTACCTATCTATTCATCACTCATGATCTCTGGGTGGCGCGTTTCTTCTGCGATCGTATTGCGGTGATGAATGGCGGCAAGATTGTAGAAATCGGCTCAACCAAGGAGATTTTTACCAATCCGAAGCACCCCTACACTCAAACGCTACTGGGGGCGGCTCCGCTACTAGCTCGACACTAATCGCTTGGCACCCAGTAACGCAACTTGTGAGGAAGCATTGCAATTTAGGCTAGTGACCTCAATCGTGATCTAGCTTGAAGGTAAGCTCTGCGATCGCAACATAGGCAGAGTTTGAATAGATCGTAATCGGGCGTTGCGATCGGGAGCAAAACCTATGGCAGAACCAGAAGTATTGGACTGTCCCAAGTGTGGCAAGAAAGGCTTGGTGCGGTGCCTGCACAGCGAGGATGATTTGTTTCAGTGCGTCTATTGTGACTACAGCCACGACCTGACGAAAGCTAAAGACGCTGATGGAGGGCCAGGCACAGTGTTTCTAGCGATCGCATCTGCTCTTCTAATCGCTTTACTCTTGCTGGGTTGAGGATAGAGGCTAGGTTTAAGGCTTGAGGGCGATCGCGCGAATCCGGCGGTAATCGGCTACCCAAATGCCATTTTGGTAGAGTTGAGGACGGATGCGCTCAGCAATTTGGGCAAGAAAAGTTGCTTGTTGTTCAGTGGGAACGGCTTGTAGAAAAGACTGGGCAAACATCTTGATCCAATTTTGGATGCCGTCTGCGTCGGTGAGGGGCGTAGGGCGATCGAACAACGCCGCAAAACAGACTTTAAAGCCTTGCTTTTCCAATAGGGCTGTATATTCGCCAATGCTAGGGAAGTACCAAGGGTTAAGGGCTTCGGGGTTGGGATGGCCGCTCTCTTTCAAGCCTTGCTCTAAGGCAGAAGCGATCGCTTGCACATTGCCTTTGCCGCCGAACTCGACCACCAAGCGACCTCCTGGTTTCAGTGCTTGCCACATACTAGCGATCGCGGCTTCGGGTGGCTTGACCCAGTGCAGCACCGCATTAGAGAAGATGGCATCAAACTCTTCTATAAAAGCTAGGTTGATGGCATCAGCGACTTCAAAACGTAGGTTGGGATAGTTTTGCTGGGCTTGGGCAATCATGCTGGCGGCACTATCAATGCCAAGAACTTCAGCACCGCGATCGCTAATCTTTTGAGTGAGTGACCCAGTGCCACAGCCTAAATCGAGAATCTGTTCCTCTAGTTGCGGATCGAGTAAATCCAGTAATGCCGCACCATACTCAGCGACAAAACTATGTTTGCGATCGTATAGGTCAGCGTTCCACTGATGAGTTGTCATCATCTTCATTCCCCAAAACTGCTGCTGGTTCAGTTTATTCGTGGGGGCATCAATTCACAGGAGAGCCGAGATAATTCTTGTTTAAATCTCCTGTGTACTGACTTCAATCAAGGGCCTACTTTGCTGCCCTCGACAGCGGCTGGTATGTTGCCCGTAGACATTGACGAGATAAGGCATGAGATAAGTTAAGGCTCCAGAGATCCAGCGATCGCGGGTCATGTCACCTCGGAGCGTCGCAGAACCGTGATTGATCACAAACAAGAGAGAGCCAACGAATAAAGCTGTTTTCAGGCCAGTGGGAATAAACTCTTTGTCGAACAAGCTAGCCAGATAGCCTTTGATTCCCTTCATCGCCAATGAGCCATCACATCTAACGCTCAAGTTAAACTATTTCACCTATTGAAGCTGTGAACAAATAGCAAACATTTTGAGCAAAATGTGTTATGAGCAGCGATATAACTGCTTTAGTTAGTAACTAGTTGAGCTAAAGGAGTGATCGCCTCTTGAAGCTAGAGATTATCACTTTCTTTACTTTGAGAAACAATGATCCCAATCACAAACAGACAAACCAAACCTTTAGATATAGAACTGGTGGCAGAGGTTACAGAAATGCTAAGCAACTATCTTTTGGATAGGTGTTTAGTTAAAATACTTCATGCTTCTCTCATCTAGACCGCTAAAAGATATATTCTTCTGCCCTGAAGAGTCAAACTTTTATTCAAACTGTATAGAAAATCTAGTTCTCAAGCATTGCGTTGGTTCAGAATCTATTATTGAATTTGGCTCAGGCGACGGTAGTCCCGTAATCCAAGCTTTACTCAGAACTGAATTTGAAGGCACTGTTCACGGCTTTGAAATCAACCCTTTAGCTTCTGACGTTGCCAACGAAAAGATTAGCGAACAAGGCTTAAGCGATCGCTACCAAGTGCACTGTAAATCCTTCTTCGATTCCCTTAAGTTTCAGGCAGATTACTTAATCTCAAATCCCCCTTACTTACCGGCTGTAGACAACAAACTTTATCAGCCTTTACTACATGGCGGCATTGATGGAATCACTATCACCAAGAAGCTACTCTCTTGTAATCATAAAAATGTTTTAGTCATGGCTGCTAGCTATTCCGATCCTCAAGGATTGGTAGACTACGCCAGTGAGCAAAACTACTTCGTTTCCGACTTCATCATTTCACCCTTATCCTTCGGCTACTACAGCTCTGACCCCAAAGTGCAAAGTAGAATCGCTGAAATGCGTCGAGAGAACCGCGCCTTCTACTCCGACAACCTATATCTCCTAGCCGGAGTGCTATTCACCAAGCAAGAAACCACCGATAAAGAAGATGTCTCCCCGGAACTCATGCGGTTGATGACAGCGCTGTAAAACTTACACTGTGGTACCTCTCCTCAAAACCCCTCTCTTCTTAGGAGAGGGGCTTTTAATATGTTTTTGCAATATTTTTTCTAACTCCCCTTCCCTAGGAGGGAAGGGGCCAAGGGTTAGGTCTTATATCTCAATCTAACGTCGCTGCCGTATCTGCTTCTCGTACCGATCGCACCATTGCATCTCCCGCGCGATCGCCAATCAGCTTCTCTTGGTCATATCCCAACACAATCTGCCAAGCCTCATTAGGATAGCGATCGGCCAGAGGCAACGCCACATCATCAATCATCCAACGACCGTGACGCTCATCCTCACGGATATGTAACTCCCAGTAACCGGAGGCAGTATCCGATAGGTTCAAGCGTTGTGCCGCCGTCATGTAATTACGATAAATCCAAGGGCCAGCAATTTCAAAGTAAGCCAAGCCACCGTTGTAACGGAGGTAGTGCTGCTTGCACTCAGTTAGCAAGAAGTTATGGTTAATGCTCGCCAACACTTCCCAAGGCACCAAGTCAAAATATGCTTCTGGCTCTGTGCTCAAGCCCAACTCAGCCATCATATTCGCGAAGAAAGTTGAGTGCTTGCGGTTCAGCCGTCCGTTGCCGTACTCCTCCAACAACACGCGAACTAATGTGCAATGCACCTCATTGCTGGCACCACCCAAAATCCGCACCAAACGGCTCGCCTCTACCAAGCCATCAAAAGACGCGATCGCCAACAAACGACGATACCCCGCCAAAGTCGCTTCTTCCCGGAGATAACGGCTACTCGCATTCAGAGGTGGATCGAGGTCAGCATCAGAGCGCTCAATCAGCGCTTGCTTCACCGCTGCCAGATCCAACTGCTGCAACGCTGCCACATCCAACTGCTGGCCTTCCCAGCCCTGCCAAACCGACTCAATGCGGTTACGAATTTGTTGTAGATAGAACGATCGCTCATTGATGTAATGGCGCAGATCGTCATACCAGAAAAACTTGAGGCGATTAATCCGATACAGCACTCGCTGCACAAACCGATGAGCCGCTTCCGCTTCTGGCTGCTCATTTACATAAGCTGCATCTAAAGCGATCGCCAAAACTCGCTCAAAACCCTGAACCAATCCTGGCTCCGCCTGCACTCTCTGGTCCAGATCTTCTAGTTCCAGTAACCGAACAAATTGTTGCTCCGCCTCCAAGTAGTTCGGAGCTACTTGAGCTTCGGATACAGTGCTGACTCCAGCCTTCGGGTTCTGGAGCATCATCGTACTGCTCTGCATGAAATCTTCCTTTGTGTTGAAAACAGCTAATCGCGATCGCTCAAAAGCTCTCCGCTACGAAACCCCAGGACACGAGTGCCAAAGCAGTGCCAGAAGTTTACTGTCTTCAAAGTAACGAAACCACATAAACTCTCCGTCCATCCCCAGAAGGACAGCGACTTCTACCTTTTGACGTGTCAGAAGTAGGAAAGGATGTTCGGCTCCGCTGTTCGCGTTCGCGTAGCGCCTCGAAGGGAAGTGTAGGAGGAAGAGGAAAAGAAAGGATGAAAGGTAATGAGGTAAAAGCCAAAGTATCGAAGCGCTCACACCTTAACTCGTCTGGAGGGGTCTGGGGGACGCGGCCGTCCCTCAGCGGGAGCTTGGGGGCGAGTGCCCCCAAAGGTTCGGATTTACCAGAAGCTAAGCGTGGCAAACCTAAACGTGACAAAACCCTAAACCACCACTCCCGCAAAGAAAACCATCATTACCAGCCAAATCCCCAAACCACAAGCCAAAATCACCATCACCTCCCAGGCCAATGAATGACCCGATGATCCTGGCACACCCTCATGCAACAATTTATTATGGCTAGCCATCTGACTACCCTCCTAAATCTAATTGCCTATCCGAAAACTCAGAGCCGTCTGAGACGCTCAACCCTGACAAATTGTCTTCGGATAGAGTCTTCAGCATTTAGCCTACATAGATCATAGCAACACCATAAGACCTATGTTAGGAAGCCATTGCAGCAGGAGAAGTGTTCTCCCGATAATGACTATCTAACCAGCAGCGCGGCAAAGATTCACCTGAAGGAAAAATCAGCTCCGTTTTAGCAAAGGATTTTGGATCTTGCTCCTCTTGACCATCTTGAATACGACCCTGCACCTTATCGTGCATAGGATTGGCCAAGTCTTCAACAGAAATCACTTCAATCAAAGCGTCATCGTTTTGTTGCTTAAGAAACATAGATAATCTCCTAAATTTAAGTTTCAACCTGAAGATAACTAAAGTGACGAAACCGTTAGATCTTGCAAGCTTGGCTCAGGCTAATGCAGAGATGCCTAGCTCAACGCCCCCCTTTAGCTATATCTTCGACTTTATGAAGCCTGGCAACCCATTAAAGTCTGAGTTTCAACCGTTTCACTACACAAATACTTCCACTACACGAATAAGTCGTGATTAAAGCGTCACTAGCCAACCAGTTTGCATTAAGAAAGCTGAACGATCGTCAACCTTAATTACAAGATCTCCTTAGCGAAATCAGCAGCTCAGTCTTGAGTGGTAGATTGATTGGAATTAGCAGGTTCTTGCCATCAACCTATCAGCTAGGAAATATGTACGATAAGAATTCCAAGAAAGACTGGGTGAGTGCGGGTGCCACTGCAACCGTAGGAGCAAGCCTTGCTGCAACCTTTTCTGTGCTTCAAGGACGTGATCCGTTCGTTGCCTTTGTCATCCTGGTTTTTGCAGTTGCAGTTGCCTTAGTCATCGATCACTATTTGTAAGATTAATAGTCACAGTCACTAAAGTTTGAATACGAAAAAACTTCACACCTTCTGGGGGAGATGTGAAGTTTTTTGTATTGATTATTTAATTTTTGTAGCTGAAACCTAAATTTGTTTTTTGCTTTCAAAAAGAAGCAAGCGTTGATTAGTGGATTAGGTTAAGAACGTCACGGACAACACTGAATCCAGCTAAATCCCAAAGCAGATAAGCAGCAAAGCCGATCATCGCCAGACGTCCATTCCACAATTCTGCTTGAGGCTTCCAGCCCAAAAGAAATGCGTTACGGTCAATGCCGTTATATGCGGGAGCTACAGGAGGTAGTTCAGTTGCTTTGTTGGTCTGCATGTTTACATTCCTTAATAATCAAGGGATGCCTCCATGCTATGTCCGGGTTCAACTTCTGAGGTCTGCCATTAGAGCTATCTATCGTCTCTACCTAAAAGTAGACCTTAAGAGCAATTCCCCATCTCACTCCTAGAACTGTGCGATCGCGTGCCACATTCCTCAGAGAGTCATCCAATCGGGTGAAAGTTAGGCAAACAACCAGTAGGTTTACGGAAAAGCGATCGCTGATCGAGATGTTTCAATCATCGGGTTGGGTCAGTCAATCTGACAACTACTGCCCCCTTGCTCCATTGACCAGAGGAAGACGTTGCCATGATTCATCACATTTCTATCCCCGTTGAAAATCCACTCCACGTCGCTCAAGTTCTAGATGAGCTGCTCAACGGTAAAGTTGCTCCTTTTCCCTCTAACCCCAACAGTTACATGGTGATCGCGGGTGATGCGTATGGCACCATGATCGAGGTTTACCCTGTAGGCACCGAGTTAATGCCAGGAGGCTCCACCAGCCCTGTGACTTTTAGCCAAAATGCCTTTACTTCTCCCTTCACTGCGGTACATGCGGCGATTTCTGTTCCTGCCAGCGAAGAGCAAATTGTTGAAGTCGGTGCAAGAGAAGGATGGCACACGGTCTGTTGCGATCGCGGTCCCTTCCAGGTAATCGAGTTCTGGATTGAGAACAAACTGATGCTAGAACTTCTTCCCGCACCTCTTGCTACCTGCTATCTCAATTTCATGGAACCCGAAAACCTAGCGCAGTTCTTTGCAGGTGCCCCAATCCCCAGACCTGTCGCTGCCACTGTTTAAGTTGTTAAAGCCATTGCCTGATTCTCCCCGCTAGCCGCGATCGCCACCTTCCTTCAGAGCGATCGCGGTTTATTTCATGGAGGGAATGTGATGGCTGACTCAGACGACATCAATTTGTGATGCCAAGTTCATAAATCATCCAAAGCGATTGGCTAGCATACAGTTGCAACTGACATCCTGAAACCGCTATGAGACGATTCCGACAAGGGCTGCTGATTCTGATCTGTCTTTATGGGCTATATCTCATCAAGACAGCCTTGGGAATTGACATTTCTCAGCGCTACACAGCTTGGGAGGTCTTCAAGTTACCAGTCAAATCCTTGATGCATCGCTCCTCTGGCTAATACCGATCTGGAACGTTCACAATCTCCAAACGAGAGGGAATAAAGCGATCCATCCACTTTTCTAGATAGGCTCGATTAGCTTGGCGTTGCTTCGGGTCTTCTGTATCGAGTGGGTGAGGCATCAAACCCCGAATCGCTGCCGTCGTCACACAGAACATCGACTTTTGGAAGCTCTCACAAATTTTTACCCGCAGATCATCTTCCCCCCGGAGTCCCTGCCGATAGATGTCATGCAAGTAATCTGGCAAGAAATGCCGCATATCCTGCATTAGTAGCGTCGGAGGAATACCAGCTCCACCAATCGGTAGTGGGTCGGCATACAGCGCTCCATAGATAAACTGGTCCTGAAACACTGGAATTTGTTGAGCTTGAGCGTTGTAAGATACCGTGCCGAGAAAAGGGGTGCCTCGGAAGAAAATGGTATCTACATAAGGAACCGCTGCATCCATCAAGAACGTCAGCCCTGCCGATTCGGGAATAATGTCATACACCTGACCTTTCACTTCGACGGCGTAAACCAAAGGTTGATTGGCAGCAGCAACCAAAGCATCTTGCACATGTTGCACCACCTCTGCGATCGATTGAATTTCCTTGCGATCGAAGCGATCAGAGAGGTCAATGAACATGTCGCTCATTACCCGCCAGAACAGTCCCAACACCTTGTAATAGGCAAGTTGCCGAATCTGTTCTGGCAAAAAGTCTGGAAACACTCGTTGCAAACCGCTCACCAACCAATTATTTTTGGTCTTGGCTTGCATTACCCGCTGTGCCCGCTCTAAAAATTCCGGTGAATCTAGGTAAGTATCCAGATCGCCACCACCATGCCATAACATGGTTTTCATCACGTACTCGGCATACTCGTAATTAATCCGATCGTGATTCCAAAATTGCAGCAGTTTCCCTAGAGAAACTTCCCCATTGAAATATTTGAAAAACGGGAAGAGTTCTAAAAACTGATGGTCAGCAATATAGATCAAGTTTTTAGAGTAGGCATCCAGCACAATGCCATAGCTCTTGAGGATACCTACGACTTCTAAAACATTGACCTGACTATTGGCGAGAAGTGCCTCTCCCGCTTCTAGCCGATGCACATACTCTGCCAAGGGATGATTAGAGGGTTGCTGGATAGTACTGACCATCGGTTTAGTTCGCCTCCAGAGCGATCGCCGCTGAACTAGTTAGTAGAGCTTCTTTTAGCAGCTTTTCAGTCGGATCAGCCACTTCAGGGATAGGTGTCGCTTTGACCACCACAGTTTCGGGTACAGGTGCCATCGCTGTAATCGTCGCTTCACCCCAAACTGTCAACCATTTAGGTTGAATTCCTAAAACCACGATCAAGATTGCCAGAAAAATGGCAGGAGCGCGATCGCGCCAGGTGACAGGGGGTAAGTTTTCCACTGCTTCTGAGAGCCGCCCGAAGAAAGCTCGGTTCATTAACAAGAGAAAGTACACCGCTGTTAAGCCAGTGCCTACCATGCAGAGCAATGTCTGCACCGGAAATACCGCGAAGCTGGCCCGGAAAACAATGAATTCAGAGATAAACCCGACCATGCCAGGAATGCCAGCACTCGCCATCACTCCCACAATCATCAAAGTGCCGATTAGGGGCAAGCCGCGCTCTGGATTCAACAAACCTCGGACGACGTTCAAGTCGCGCGAACCTGCTTTGGTGTAAACCACACCCACCAGCAAGAACAGCATGGCGGAAATTAAGCCGTGGCTGACCATTTGCATTAAAGTGCCGATCAAGCTCAAAGGAGTTGCCGCCGCCATCGCAAGCAGCACGTAACCCATGTGAGCAATGGAGCTGTAAGCCACCATTTTCTTCATGTCGGTTTGGGCGATCGCCGCCAATGCCCCATAGAGCACACTCACAACCGCCCAGCTCGCTAACCAGGGCGCAACCACTTGCCAAGCGTCAGGAAATAAACCATACCCAAACCGCAGCAAGCCATAAGTGCCCAGCTTAAGCAATACACCCGCCAGCATTACTGAAATGGGAGTAGAAGCTTCTACGTGAGCATCGGGCAACCAAGTATGGAAAGGAAAGAGAGGAACTTTGATGCCAAACCCTACCAAAAGCAGGCTTAGCAGCACCACCTGTTGTCCCAGTGGGAGCGTATGGGCGATGACGGTTTCGTAGTCGAAGTTGAAAGAGCCGCTCAGCCAAGCTAGGCCGAAGTAGGAAGCCAAAACTAACACCCCAGAAATGGCGGTGTAAATCAGGAATTTGGTAGCCGCATAACCCCGACGAGCCCCACCCCAAATGGCAATCAGCAGGTACAGCGGAATTAGTTCTACCTCATAGAACAGGAAGAAGAGCAGCAAATTCTGCGCTAAAAACGCCCCAGTCACAGCAGCACTGAGCAACAGAAGCAAGCCATAGTAAAGTCGGGGTCGCTGAATTTCCCCATCGGTGCTGTAAATAGCAACGCCAGTGAGCAAACAATTCATCACGACCAAGGGCAATGACAAACCATCGACTCCCAGACGATAGGTTAGTCCCAAGTTATCTAGCCAGGGCAGTGCTTCTTGAAACTGTTGTCCTGGTTCGAGCTGGATAAACTGACTCGCCAATGCCACCGACAAACCTAAGGTGATAATGGCAAACACCAAAGCCAGGGTCCGATAACGATGGGAAGCCAAAGTTTGAGGCCAAAATGCCACAAAAATTGCTCCCAAAACAGGTATCCAGATTAAGCCACTGAGCATGATCTCTCCTCCTTACGCTGCTGAACCCATCAGAAAATTGATGATGCCATTCACAAGAGACCTGTTCATAAACAAGCCCAAGAAGGTGATGCTCAGAAAAACAATCAGAGCATAAAACTGGCTTTGGCCCGAAGCACTGTACTTCAGCGTCTCACCACTAAAGATGGAGGCGATACCCACAAAGTTGACAAAGCCATCAACCACGTAGCGATCGAACCAAGAAGTAACTCGCGATAGCACATCTACACTCAGCACCACACTGACGCGGTACAAGCGATCGACGTAGAAATCGTAGGCCAGCAAGTCTTGCACAAATCTCAATGGAATCAAAATTGGTCTGGACAAAGTTCGGGTCAAGCCAATCGTTGCCCCTATCCCACAACCGATCGCACCTGAAAGAACTAGTAGGAGGACCGCCCCTAGGTTCAAGTAACTCCAGTCAGGTAACAACAACAGCTTTTGCATCATCAGGGGTACGAGCAGCGTCAGGATGGTCAAGCTCACCATCGGTACTGCCATTTGCCAAGGTACTTCTGGAGCTCGTCGAGATTTAGGCTGCGCAGCGCCTAAAAACACCAGGCGAAATACCCGCGTCAAATTAATGGCACTCAGGGCATTGGCAATCAACAAAATTGCTACGATCCACGGGTGCTCCGTCCAGAAAACATCCACCCCTCGCTCTAGCGCCCAAAAGCCTCCCAGGGGGAATAAGCCAACTAGACCCGCAATCCCCACCAAAAAAGCGATCGTGGTTGCTGGCATCCGGGACCACAAGCCACCCATTTCTGTTAGGTCTTGGCTGTTGGTGGTGATGATTACCGAGCCGCCACTCATGAATAGCAAGGCTTTAGCAATTCCATGAGTAAACAGCACCAGAAGGGCAAACCCGCTCCACTGCATACCCACTGCAATGAACACCAAGCCCAAGTAAGCACTGGTGGAGTGAGACAAGGCCCGCTTGATATCTATTTGGGCGATCGCTACCAAAGCAGCCCCAATCGCCGTTACTGCCCCCAACACCACCAACGTGGCTAGTACCACAGGGGACAAGCCCAGAATGGGTTGTAACTTGATCAAGATATAAGCGCCACAACCGACCACTAGAGAATTTCGTAGCACCGAAGCGGGGTTCGGGCCTTCCATCGCTTCATCTAACCAAAGGTGCAGCGGAAACTGAGCGCACTTGCCCGCAGGTCCTGCAATCAAAGACAAACCGAGCAACGTTGCCGTTATAGGTGATAAATTTGCTGTTTCAGCCCATTCATATAAATCAGAAAAATTTAAGCTACCCGCCATGTTGGAGAGAGCCACCACCCCCATCAACAGCAGCAAATCCCCTACCCGCTTGGTTAGAAAAGCATCACGAGCCGCAGTGACAACCAGAGGCTGAGCATACCAAAAACCTACTAGCAAATAGGTAGACAGCGTCAGGAGTTCCAAAAGCCCATAGCTGAGAAACAGCGAGTCACTCAGCGCCAAGCCGCTCATCGCTGCCTCAAAAAATCCCATCAAGGCAAAGAAGCGAGCCAAGGCCCAGTCCTTCTCCATGTACCCCAAGGCAAAGAGCTGCGACAGGAAGCTCAGAATTGTGATCAATTCCATTGCCCCGACACTAACTGAAGAGATGTCGAGGGCAAAGGACAAGTCTAAATCAGCCACGCTCAGCCAATGAACTATGTACTGCTGTGGCGCTTGGTTCCAAGTTGCTCGGAAGAGCAACGTGCCATGGACCAAGGCAACAACCGTCATCAAAATATTGAGGTAAGCGGCTGGTCGGGGACCGGTGCGACGCACAATGCCGGTTGACCACGGCAGGGTAACGAGCGCACCCAGTAACCCATAAAAGGGAACCCACCAGCTGGACTGGAGGAGAAACTGGTTCATTGAAATCGCCCTTGAAACTTCACCATCTAGTGCTGCTTAGAAACTCCCCAGAGTCAGCGAACCAACCCCAGAGAGCTCAGTTAAAAGTGGCCTATTAATCAGTGGATTAAATCTTTATTAATATCCAGCTTAACGCCTCAACCCCGATAAATCTAGGGTTTATTCGCTAAAAAATCATCAAAGGCAATCCTAACTTTTACTTATATAAGTAATCATAACTTGGCCTTTTAACAACGCGATCGCAAACGTATCTGCCGCTATGGTGAGGGGTGATTCGACTATTACGTCGCCCCGTTCATTGCAGCAGAGATCTCAATCCCTTATTTAATCCATCATCTCATAAGGGCATCCATACTTTTTGCTAGATTTCTCTCCAGCACCCGACTAAATTCGTTGGTCTAAATTTATGTCAGCTCAAGATTCTAACCCAGGACAGATTTCAATTTCAGCCATTACTGAGCGCTTTAGCAAACGTCCAGCGGCGCAGCTTGGCAAGCTAGTTGCCGTCATCAAAAAGCCTAAAAATCGCCTGAGAAAGTAAGCTTTTTAGCAAAAAAATTTCAGATGCACAAAATTGACCTTTAAATTGATTATTTAAAGAAAGCTAATATTCAATGGAGTTTGCACTTCAAGCAGAATTAATTAAATTTAATAATAAGCGTTATTAGATAATATCATTTTGTCTTATATTGCCAATGAATAGACCGTCCTCTATTCTTTAACACAGGATGTTAAAAGATCCGCTGAAGCTGAAACAATGACCCTTTCCGTGAATTTTTCAGCTCAGTTCATTCCAATATTTTTATCTAATCCGGGAGATAAGCGATGCCAATTGCAGTGGGCATGATTGAAACCAGAGGCTTTCCAGCTGTTGTAGAAGCCGCAGATGCAATGGTTAAAGCCGCTCGCGTAACCTTAGTCGGCTACGAGAAAATCGGTAGCGGTCGCGTCACCGTGATCGTGCGGGGTGATGTGTCTGAAGTTCAAGCTTCTGTAGCGGCTGGTGTAGAGTCTGTGAAGCGGGTCAACGGTGGCGAAGTGCTATCGACTCACATCATTGCTCGTCCCCACGAAAACCTAGAATATGTGTTGCCCATGAGCTACACCGAGGCGGTGGAACAGTTCCGGACCTGATTCCGGGTGCCAAGGCTATAAAGCTTTGGTTCAGTATTTTTTAATCCAGCGCTCAAAGAGAGAAAGGAGTCAAAACTCATGGCAATTGCAGTGGGTATGATCGAGACCTTAGGCTTCCCAGCGATTGTGGAAGCCGCAGACGCAATGGTCAAGGCCGCTCGCGTCACCCTAGTTGGTTACGAGAAAATTGGTAGTGGTCGTGTCACCGTCATTGTGCGCGGCGACATTTCTGAAGTCCAAGCATCTATAGCAGCAGGGATTGAATCTGTGAAGCGGGTCAACGGGGGACAAGTGTTGTCTACCCACCAGATTGCTCGCCCTCACGAAAACCTAGAGTACGTGTTACCCATCCGTTACACTGAGGCAGTGGAACAGTTCCGCGAGAGCGTAAATGGTCCTCGCTCTCTCCCCTACACCAGACCCTAGGCTTGAATGCTAATTGCTAAAGTTCGCGGCACGGTTGTCAGTACACAGAAAGACCCTAGTCTACAGGGTAGTAAATTCCTCTTGTTGCAGCTGATCGATGAAAATGGCAACCTTTTACCAGAGTATGAGGTAGCAGCAGATTGTGTCGGGGCAGGGTTGGATGAATGGGTACTGATCAGCCGAGGAAGCGCAGCTCGTCAGCCTTCTAGCCAAGAAAAGCGCCCGATTGATGCGCTTGTAGTGGCAATTATTGACACGGTTACGGTTGACAATTCCCGGCTTTATAGCAAGAACGAGGTCTATCGTTAGTCGCCCACTAACAGTTGCTTAGCAGCCAACTGGGTAATGAATTGTTGGCTGTTCTTGCAAGTCTGAGCCAGCAGTTCTCGTCGGGGCGGGTCTACACCTGCCCTAATCAACCATTACTGCTGAAAGCCAGCATGGCTATTTCAGTTAGGAGATATCAGTTATGGTAGTCCGCAGTCCTGCGGCCCCTCCCACTCCGTGGTCCAAAAGCTTGGCCCAACCGCAGATTCATGAGACGGCTTACGTCCACTCTGTCTCCAACATTACTGGAGATGTTCATATTGGTGCCAATGTCCTTGTTGCTGCTGGAACCCATATCCGAGCGAATGAGGGCAGCCCGTTCTATATCAGTTCGGGTACCACTATTCAAGATGGAGTGGTGATTCATGGTCTAGATAAGGGCCGAGTGCTTGGGGATGACCAGAATCAATACTCTGTCTGGATCGGCAGCAATGCTTCGATTATGCACAAGGCTTTGATTCATGGGCCAGCCTATGTTGGAGATGACTGCTTTATTGGTTTCCGCTCCACAGTGTTTAACGCTCGGATCGGCAAAGGCTGCATTGTGATGATGCATGCTTTGATCCAGGATGTGGAAATTCCGCCGGGTCGGTACGTGCCCTCCGGTGCAGTCGTTACCAATCAGCATCAGGCCGATCGCCTCCCCGATGTAGAACCTTCGGATATTGAGTTTGCGAGGCACGTGGTGGGCATCAACGATGCACTGCGTTCTGGTTATCTCTCTGCTGAAGATATTGCTTGTACCATACCCATTCGTAATAAATCAACGGAGCCTCATACCTCTGGGCTTGATACCCCTAAGGTAGATCAGGGTTCTGGCAATCGCAACCATCAAGAGTCAACTATGCAACTAAGTTCAGAAGTACTGCAACAAGTGCGCCAACTTATGGCTGGGGGTTACCGAATTGGAGCTGAGCACGTGGATCAGCGTCGCTTCCGTACCAATTCCTGGCAAAGCTGCACTCCCATTCAGGCGAATAGCGAATCTCAAGCGATCGCGGCACTACAAGCTTGCCTAGCCGAGCATCAGGGGGAATACGTCCGTCTGTTCGGCATCGACACCAAGGGTAAGCAGCGGGTTTCTGAATTAATTATTCAGCGTCCTGGTGATCCGCAAGTAACTGCCTCTAGCAGCGCCACCAGCCGTAGTAGCAACAACGCCAACCACAGCACTTACCAATCCAGCTACACCGCTAGCGCTAGCGGTAGCAAGCTCCCTGCTGATGTCCAACAGCAAATTCGTAGCTTGATCAATCAAGGCTATCAAATTGGTACGGAACATGTAGATGCACGTCGTTTCCGGATGAACTCTTGGACGAGCTGTTCTCCGATTCAATCCACCCATGAAGGTCAGGTATTTGCTGATCTAGAAGCTTGCCTCAATGAGCATCAGGGGGAATATGTGCGACTGTTCGGCATTAACCCCAAAGGCAGACAACGGGTAGGCGAAATCATTATTCAACGCCCTGGCGAGGAGTCTGGTGCTCAGACCCATAGCACCACCCGCAGTGTCGCTACCTCCAGTGCCTCTAGCTCAGCATCAAGTGCTAGCTCCACTGTGAGTAGAGACTTACGCGATCAAGTTCGACAACTGCTAAATCAGGGCTGTCGCATTGGCACCGAGTACGCTAATGAGCGCCACTACCGCACTAATTCTTGGAAGAGCGGTCCTTCGATTCAAGCCAGCAGCGAATCTCAGGCGATCGCAGCCTTGGAAGCTTTCCTAGCAGAACATGCAGGCGAGTATGTCCGCTTAATCGGTGTAGACCCTCAGGCCAAGCGTCGCGTCGTTGAGCAGGTGATTCAACGTCCTGGCGATAGCAGCCGGAATAGTCAACCTAGTGGTCAAGCCAGCAGTCACAGCAGCAACGGTGCCAGCAGCTACAGCAGCTCTGCAAGCAACGGCCATAGAAGCGCTGCAACTAGCTCTGGTTCTAGCAGTGGTTTGCCTGCGGAAGTGCAACAACAAGTTCGCCAACTGTTAAACCAAGGCTGTCGCATTGGCACTGAGTACGCAGATGAGCGCCGTTATCGCACCAGTTCTTGGAAGAGTGGCCCCTCCATTCAAAGCAACAACGAATCTGAAGTGCTCGCTTCGCTCAGGGCGATCGCGGGTGAGCATGAAGGTGAGTATGTGCGCTTAATTGGCGTAGACCCCAAAGCTAAGCGGCGGGTGTTGGAACTCCTGATTCAGCAGCCTACCGCAGTCGCTCAGCGTTAATGATGTAAATTCCGGTGGAGGTTCTGATCTGCCAAGGTCACCTAATACAGCCGATTCTTGTTTGACCCTAGAGGTGCCCACGCTCATGTCTTTGCCACCACTTCACCCCCCTGCAAATCCTGAAATCTATGTACGGGGTGACGTGACAATTCATCCAAGCGTTGCGATCGCACCGGGAGTGCTGATTCAAGCAGAATCTAACAGCCGGATCATCATTAATGCGGGAGTATGTATCGGCATGGGCAGCGTCCTGCATGCTTACAAAGGAACTTTGGAGCTGCAAGAAGGCGTGAACTTGGGTGCAGGTGTTCTAGTCATCGGTGAAGTGACCATTGGCGCGAATGCTTGCATCGGTTCCTCTGCTACCCTCTTCAATTGTGCGATTGAAGCAGGACAGTTGCTACCCTCCGGCTCTTTGTACGGAGATTCCAGCCGTCAAGTAGCTGTGGAGAATGGTTCAGGAGCGAGTGTCCAAACACCTCCTGAACCTGCATCTGCCAAATCTGAGCCTGTCACTGCTGCAACTACGACATCGGCACCAAGCGAGACCACTGCAACACCAGAGGCAGCCTCGAAGCCGACCCCAGATCAATCCGCCCTAGCAACAAAATCTCCGGAGCCGCCACCGACTCAAGTTTATGGGCAGGCTTATATCAATCGGCTGTTGGGAACGCTCTTACCCCATCGACAAGCGCTCAATCAACCAATTAATGATGATTTAGCGAATGATGCCTAAGGAGGGCGGAGAATTCGGCTAACGACTTCTACAATTTAAGGAAGAATCATGACCCGAATACTCCGCTTCTATAGGTTCTGATTAAGGTTTAGATGATGACACCTCCGAACATTCCTCCTGCCTCTGAACGGCTCCGTCGCATCCAAAGCCTCAAGGAAAGCGCTCTCGGTCTCGTCTGTACCCAGAGTTTTCCCGCCATCATTGGCACTGCCGATATGATGCTCAAGTCGGCGGGTGTGACCTTAATTGGCTACGAAAAAACAGGCAGTGGTTTTTGCACTGCGGTGGTCCGGGGCAGAATTGCGGATGTCCGCCTGGCGGTGGAGATGGGGGCAGAAACAGCTGAGAAGTTTGGGGAACTGGTGTCTGCCGTAGTCATTCCTCGGCCCCTACCCAACCTAGAAGCCGTATTACCTATTGGTACTCGCTTAGCCGAGTTAGCTTTAGAAAATTCCCAAAGCCGTTTAAGTAACTTAGCCGTAGGTCTGCTGGAAACCAGAGGCTTTCCGGCGATGGTTGGTGCGGCAGATGCCATGCTGAAGTCGGCGGATGTGCAGCTGGCTGCCTACGAAACAACGGGGGCTGGCCTGTGTACGGCAATTATTCGTGGCTCTGTAGCAGATGTAGCGATCGCGGTTGAGATCGGGATGCAAGAAGCTGAGCGGATCGGAGAATTGCACGCCGTCATGGTGATTCCCCGACCCTTAGACGACTTGGAAGCAACGCTGCCAACGGCGGCTTGCTGGATCGAACAAAAACCTGATCCTTTACCAATCCTGCTCTCAATTCCAGTCAAGGAAGAAGAGAAAGAACTCGTCGAGCTAGAGCGAACTGAGGTCCAGCCTCTAGCCCTTCCTGCCCAAGCGCCTGAACCAGATTTGTTAGAACTTCCTGATCTCCAAAAGCTACCGAAGCGATTAGAAGAACTTTAACCGTACTGGCTAGTTTTTTAGAGCGATCGCCCGCTAGGATTCTATTTCCAAAACTCCCTTTCTTTTGGCATGAATACTTTTCATATGCCGCTTCACGGTGTTGACTGTGATGTATAGCTTTGTGGCAATTTCTTTATAGGAATAGTTGTCTTGATACAGTAACCAAACTTCTGATTCTCGGGGTGTGAGACGATATTGCTGTACTTCCGCGATCGCTTTATTTTGCATCGCTTGATACCGATCTTCAAGGGTGACTAATACAAATGGAGATTCGCTGTTCTCAGGCTTCAGCCAACTAGCCCGCACCCGAATAGTATTGAAATTAGGCGTAGTAACTTCTGACTCCACAACTAAGGCTGAGCTACCTCGTTGGTGATTTCTCACTAGAACCTCACACACCAGCCAAATTTGCTGAGGGGCACGATGGGGTTGAGTTAAGTTCTGAGTCAGCTGACCACAAACTTGGCGGGCGTAAGAATTACCATGCACCCAGTCACCAGCGGGTGTTAAGAGCAAAATGCCATCCATAAAACATTCAATGGCTTCTTGCAGTAGAGCAGGTTTTAATCTTGAGGTTAGTCGTCGGTCTAAAACTTGAATGGATCGATCAGTTCTTTCAGGGGCATTGATTAAACTGTTCATTTCGGGGTTACTGAATAAGTATTTTGAAATTTGAACCTACAGAGTTTTAGTTGGACTTATTTCAGATCACTCAATAGGTTAGGCTTCATTTTTTTATGCGCTTAGCTCATAATTTCGAAAGGAATTACCTTAAAAACGCAAAGCGTTATAAAAATTAAAATTGTCAGCAAAAATCTACTAACTCTCTCTAAAAAGAGTTACCATTCTGGCAGTATTGTCGAAAAGATTGGCTTTTTACCTAATACTGAGTGTCGAAAACTTCTTTCTAAGCGATCGCCCTTATTACCCTTCACCCAAAAGGGCGATCGCGCATCTCCTTGCTATGATTCAAGGCTCAATTACAGATTTAGCTTGAGCATTTAAGGATCTTGTTTTCTAATCATGATTGCCATTATTTGCAGTCTCAGGTTCACCGAAAGCGTCCACCTGCAACTTAGCTGACAGTTGTAGAATCGCCTTTTGCAGTTGAGGAGAGAGTTCTAGCGAGCCAGAACGGATATGCAGATCTCGTTGTGGTAAGGGAACCTCGATCTGGCGTTGCCGTAATAGTGCTTCTATACGGAAGTAAAGCTCACTCTTTAGGAAAAACTGTTTGCTCGGCTCCGCTGTCCACACCAACAATTCAAAGTTAAGTGCATGTTCGCCAAATCCTTGAAACCAAACTTGGGGTGGCGGCACAGTTAGAACTCCCCGATGAGCCTTGGTCGCTTCTAGCAGCGTGAGGCGCACCAGATTAGGCTCTGAGTGATAGGCCACGTGCACAGGCAGGTGCAAACGAACAATGGAGCTATGGTAGGTCCAGTTTTTCACCTCTCCTTCTAGCAAGCGCGAATTCGGCACAATGATCGAGATCTGGTCAAGGGTACGAATAATCGTGCTGCGGGCTCCAATGCGCTCAATCGTGCCCTGATATTCCCCGACTTCAACAAAGTCCCCCACCTGCACGGGTCGCTCAAACAGCAGCACTACGCCACTACCAAAATTCTTGGCAATATCTTGAAAGCCGAAGCCAATCCCTACGCCCAGGGCACTAGCCACGATCGCTAATGAGGTGATGTCCAAGCCCCAAATTTGCAACAGTACAATGGAGCCAATGAAGATCAGCGTGTACTTGGTGATGATGGTAACTGCTTCTTGAGCACTGCGGTTGATGCCAGAGACACTCAAAATTCGCGATCGCAGGACATTGGTAACGGCTCCCGCTAAACCGACTAAACCTAGCAGCAAACCGACCAGAATCAGCAAATCGATGATCGAATAGGCTTGCTTGCCCAAGCTAATGATGGGAGCCGTAAAACTCGTCATCAACGCACTGATAGCGCTGTAGGTCCATCGCCGGGACAGCGGAAACAGATTCATGACATAGAAGACTGACCCTAGCCAGAGAATGCTGCGAGCGATCGCCAAGCTTAGATAAAGCAGCAGATCGAGCAAACGAGGTTGTCCCTCAGGTACTGCATGCAAGTTGGGAAACAGTCGCTGAAATCCAGGGCGCAGGGAGTAGTGCCAGAAACGCCCTAGCAACAGATGCAGGATCAAGTCAACTAGCAGAACACTAGCCGCAATCAGCAACGCCTTTCGGACAAACTCATCGCCACGCTCGGTCTGGGATTCGTGGACTAAGGCCTGAATTTGTTCTGCCCAGAGCAATGCTTGGTCCATCGGCGTGCGAGCCAGAATCGTATCCCGCTCCGTCACTGTCAGCAGATAGCGATCGTTGATGACAATGGTAGGTAACTGATTGCGCTCTTCCACCTCAACGACTGCTGGTTCTGAGGTCTGAACCACTTCTCGCAGTTGCAAGTTGATTAAATCGGCTCGGTCCTGAGCGCTAAAATCTCCTGAAGCACTGACGCGAAACACGGTGCGGCCATCTAGAACCACAGGCGCTTTTGCCGTAGATTGCGCCTGAGCTACAGGTGGACTCAGCACGAGGAAGCCGATTAATGCGATCGCCACTCCAGCCGTCCTGAGTAGCTGAGAGAAAGCTGCTAAATACCGATTCACGTAGCTATCACGGATAGAAACACAATGAAGAGTCAGAGGGATGGCATGACTTAAAGGGCCAACACTCGTAACGTTTTAGCAGCTATTAGTTGTTGCTGTCGTCTCCCCGTTGGTAGGCAAATTCAGATAGTAACCAAGGTCAGTGTAAAACGATCGCCCAAAAATAGCACCGCTCGTCAGGGTAAGAGGGGTGGGCAGTTAAATAATTGGCTGTGTGTGAGCAAGCAATAAGTGCGATAGTGCGATCGCAATGTCTTCTAGCTTTCTTGGCCCCCCATTGCCTATTTCTCTTCTATGGGAACTTCAGATCGACCAGTGTGCCAGATCTTTTTTTGGTATTAATTAGCAGATGGTTTCAGAAACTCCTGGGACAGGCAATGAAGCTTGAATCATCAACCTGAAAATTGTCACTGCCTAGGAGACTTTTATGCGTCAGCTAATTCTCAAACAAATGAAGTGCTATGAATCAGAAGATTGGGGTGCCGATGAGTGCCGCCTCGAAGTCTTTGCCGATGGAGCACTTCAGCCTTATTTAAAGACCAGCCTAAATAACGGCCAAGCTTGGACCCTCAATCGAACTTACAACTTTAGAAACAACATCGATATTAAGCTGTGGGACGAAGATTCTCCAGACGGAGATGACTTTTTGGGCTCAGCCAGAATTGAAACAGGGATAACCGATAGCGCTGTATCTTTTACTCAAGACGGCGCAAATTACAAGCTCTGGTATCAAGTCGTAGAAGTCCCAGATGTTGACCCCGTGCAAGCGGCGATCGCAGCCTTTGAGCGATCGCCGCAGCCTGGTGTTTGGCCCTACATCGAAAAAGCCGCTCTCCTAGCCGATATTCGGGCTACGGTGCTCAATCCCTTCGCCGTCAACCAAAGCTATACACCCTTTTGTGGCCCTACGGCGATCGTATATGAGTTAGTGTCTAAGCAGCCTGCTCGCTATGTTTCTATCTGTCAGTCTTTGTATGAAACAGGGCAGTTTCAGAGCCGCACGAAAGTAGTTAGACCTGCGGATGGATTACGGAATAGCAAAGTCCGTGACGGTATTTCGGTTGCCGATTGGATGTTGATTGCCACGCTGCGAGACACTGAGAACTTGGTCTTTCCCGTTGATGCTAGCTCTAGCGGACTTGTGAATAATATTGCAGGTATCACGACTCCTTGGGAGATGAAAGGCTGGATCTACGAAATTCTAGGTTATGACCAGGTGAATTTTGAATCAACCTTTATCTATGGTGAGTTCGATGCCATGCGCAGCGCTCAAGCGGCTCGAAAGCAAGGTGGTGTTGCATTCTTATTGATTGACGCTTCCATGCTGCAAGGCTCTGCCCCTGCGATTGCCTACCCCAACCATTGGGTGTCCTATCTTGGTAACTTACAGATCGATGATGGAGTTTGGTATCAACATGATAGCGGCCATATTCGCTTCGACTGCTATAGCTGGGGCCGCAAATACTCGGTGGATCTAGGTGAAGGCCCTTTTGAAGACTACATGTGGGGCGTCGTCACTGGATATTAGAGTTCTTGTAAATCAATTGAGGTAGACGAAGCACCTACCTCAATTGAGCAAAATTTAGTTGCCGCCAAACAGCAAAGGGACGACATCCAAGAAATGCTGATTTGGCGGATCTTGAAGCGCTAGCGATCGCTCGTTGGCTTGATAATTGCCTGATTGATATTGATCGAGCATCCAAGCTATGAAGCCTGTTAGCGAAGGAGCCAGCACAAACTTCCTATCTTCATCAGCTCCGAAGTTGATCACCTGCCCAAATGTACCTGCAGGACCAGGGTCCAGATCTATGCCTAGATGATTGCCTGTCCAATCACGGGCGATCGGAATCCATTTCAAGCTGATATATAGCGTTTTAATGGCATCTTGCGGGAAAGATTCACTCTCAATCGCAGTTGCTATCTCTTCATCTTCCAAAGCCAGGTCACGCCAAGCGATCCACTCACTATAGATGTTGTCCGTATCCAAGAATTCCAGTCCTAAAAATAGTCCTGTAGTGTTCCCCTTTTGTCCATTGTGATGTCTATAAAAAGCTTTAAAGTCTTCAGGGAGATTGCAATCCAAGCGATACTCCAACTCACTGAGTTGTTCACTAGAGCAACCAGAATTGAGATCTGCCAGCACTTCCGGGAGATGCTCGCTCAGCCAATGATCTAAATCCAACCAAAGTTCATCCATTTTTGTGGCTGATTGGCTTTGTCTGTAGTTTATGCCTGCTGGCGCTAGCACGCTACCACTGAACAAGGTGAGAAAAGTTCGCCGTTTCATTCGCACTGCTGTACTCGTAGAACTTTAGGAGCTACTGACACAGGAATATTGCAATTCACTAAAATCTTTGGGATTGAAGACGGAATTTGATCCCGTAAAACCTTGACCTCTCCCAAATTGATTGCGGGGTAGCTGTCCAGATTGAAGCTGGTAGACCTGACTGGCGATCGGTAAATTGTTGACCCCTGGTTTCAAAATTGGGGTGACAATTAGTTGCACCGACTGTCCGCGATCTGGCTCGTCATAATAGAGGGCTTGAAACTCAAAATTATTGAGTGTTACCTTAGCAGGCTTGCGATCGCGCCGAATCGTCAGCTTAGCTTGCTGCTCTGGACGATAGCTGAGGGTAATACTAGGTCTGTAAACCAAGGTGCATTGAGCGATCGCCGCAGGGGTTGGTTTTGGTGTAGATGCAGCGGTAGGTGCTGGTGTAGATCCATGAACGAGTAAACCAACCAACAGCATCGGCGAAATGATTGGTTCTAGATGTCGAAAGAGTGCCATTGTTCTCAACTTAAGCAGGGTTGATCTAGTTCTAATCTGCCACTTTCAACGACCCAAGCTAAGGTTGTTACAGTTTTAGATCTGCCTATACACTCAAGCACTGTGCAATGTTAGATGCTCATGCTTAATCATCTTGGAGTTAGAGTCCAGCTACCAACCATCAGCATAGAGAGCGGCAACAGTATCTGGATTGTATTTGCGGCGGATTTCACCAAATCGCACCACATCTGCAACTTCTAAATCTCCATTGATGTGGGTGTAAATTCCGGTTTCATAGCACTCTGCGATCGCCAACATCATGTTTGTCAGACTGGTGAAAGCAAAGCTAAGGGAGCCATCATCGCAACCGATATGAAACACAGGCGTATGAGAACTTGAGGCATCTCCCCCAGGAACCGAAAAGTACTCCCCATCAAAGTCCAACACCGGAAAAAGATATTGCGGATCTCCATCTTGTTCTCGCACTTCCCGCCAGTAAGATTCATTAATTGTCGCTGCGCACTCCAAGGCACTGTCTAAGCCGAGTAAGCGGTGATAGACGAAGACTCCATCGTACGGGTTGCCATTTCGGCATTGATACAGTTCATAGACTTCCTGGGATACCCGAAAAGGTAACTGGCTCAGCTTGGTTTCAATCTCTACCAGCGACAACCCTGGCGCGAAACCTGATATAGCATTAGGGCTATACTGTTGCAGCCAATGTAGAATCCGATTAAGAGCTTCGGTCAACGCTGACATACACCACTTCTCCCAAACATATCTACTCGCGAAAAGACTCAATCAAGATGATTTACAGGATGATGCGGAGGCTGCATCTTTGCCAGCAGCGTTTGATTCGGAGCAACGGAGCTAACAAAGGAGCTATAAACAATTTGAGTTGGTTGCCAAGGCGAGAACCAGTAGAGATATTGAGCGATCGCATAAGCTCTACTACTAGCTGTAGGTTCAAACTGAATCACTGCTAAGTTATTTAATCCCACGACTTCTCGCCCATCCTGAAACCAGCGGTATCTCCAAAGCAGGAGAGGTTGTAACCAGCGGTGTCTAATGTTCCTTGCTCGTCTCCAAGGAGGTAGCAACCACGGCACCTCAGCGCCAAACGGAGAAATCCGCGTCTGATCTCGTGGCACCCATTCTAAAGCACAGGTCCAATCGGGTTGGGTAGAGGGAAGATTATCTTCTTTTAGAGAGGCGATCGCTCTGCCAGAGCGTTTTTCAGTTAGAGAAAAGGTTCCACGGCGGAGGCGAGGCAACTGTTTGGTTGAAAGCTCTACCATATCGGGCGAGTTGCTCCACCCCATCCAGTAACGTGTCTTTTCTGGTAGAAGCCAATCCTTTAACCGTGTGTGAATCAGTCGAGTTATGGTTTCTTCATTCTTCAGCGCACTACAAGTTAATTGCACCAAGACAGAGGCTGGAGCAGCAGAGGGTGGATTGCTTTGATGAGATAGACGCACCACTGAGCTGTAATGGATATCCCCAGACATCACGATCACTTGTTGGCGCTGCTCAAACAAGGTAGTCAGGAGTTGGGCTAGAGCTTCAGTATTGACGTTCCAAGCATCGCCAACATCTGTAGCAAATACTTTATTCTTGCTTAACTGCCACTGGTGAATCCAGTCAATCACTTTCATCCCAAACACATTGGTTGGGGCAATGATAAAGGTAGCTTGGAGCTTGTCTGTGTTTTGCAGGGGTCGAGTGAGTTGCCGCTCGAACGCTTGGGGACACAACAACATGGGTGGGGCGATCGCTTTTTCATCGGCGGGATAACCTCGCCAAGTGCGCGTATCCAACACCAAAACTTCGTGGCAAGCACTCCGGACCGTATAGTGCCAAGTGATAGCTTCCGGATGCCGTTCTAACACCAGCACAGGTCCATCGGAGACGAAGGTAGGTAAGCCTGTGAGGGAGTCGCGACTAGGCATTCCCACATAACGAGCGATCGCCTCATACGCTGTTTTGTCCGTTCCCTCCGAAGCAGACCAAGCTTGAGCAGCAGCCAATAATTTTTCGCCTGAGCTTCCTGCGGCAAACTGCTCTGGTGTGTTGCCCCAAGCTTGAAACACAGCATACGCCAACAGAGAATTTTGCACCGCTCGCCGCCCTAGCGGTCGGCCCAACACCCGCAAACACCAAGCTTGATTCAGGTTCCAGTCATCACTAACATCATGATCATCAAAGATGGTGTACATCGGAACATTGGCAAGAGCCCGCCGCACTTTCCAGAGGGTATGGATAAACTGCCGCATATCCCTAGCTTCTCGGTCCCAAGCTCGAATTGCCTTGCGATCGCAAGGCATCTCTTTGCCCAAAGGGATAGGATTTGGCCAACAAACCGGAGACCAAGCGAGGATATAAGATGCGTAGTACTCGCCCAAGCTCAGGAGATGACTCGTTATCTTAGCGCGTTGATTTCTTAACCCTGCTGTAAAGCCCGCCTGGGTAGTCGCCACCTCAGCGCGTTGTCCAACGGGTAGTTCGTTAGGTGTGCGATAAACTACGTCATTCGGTTCCCTCCGTCCTATGGGTAGCTTCTCTTCCCAACCCAGAAGCGCATCGCCGAGATGACTGGCTACCCACAACAAGGGATCTGCCACATCATCTCCGTAAATTTGATCTCCAGTCAAAAACAACTGATGAGGACGATGCCGAGGTTGGTTTGCCGTCTCCTCAATCAGACAATCGAGGAGTGGTAGGGCATCGAAGCCATTGCCATGGGGTTTACGGCAGGAACCTTGCACTATTCGCAGGTTTTGCAGTTGAGCTGGAGGCAAAGCAAAAGTTGGTTTCTCGTGGGCAAAGTAGCTGATGCTGACAGTAGGAAAATTGTCAGCACATAAGGCTTGTTGCAGCGTATAGGAAATAGGTGTTGGCTCTAGGGTTTCAAACTGGAGATCGTAAGCATAGATGCGATCGCTCATGAGCTGCTGCTTAGTAGCATGAGCTGTCACTGCCACGACATGCAGGAACTTGCCCAGCGCTACCGTAGAGCGGCTTCCTTCTAATAAGCAGTCGCTTAAAACTTCACCTTGATCTGTCGTTTCGTATATCTTGAGTGCTACTTGACACGGCTGTCTCAGGGCTAACCAAACTGTGACTGATTCTGAGTCTGTATGTTGCAGAATTGGCCCTGCTAATATCAGGGGCAGTTCACTCAAAAACTCGTCCCAGGCTTGGTCTTTCATCGCAAACTACCGAATGATTTCCGTAGTCTAGCCGAAAATTGTAGTCTTGCTTACAGGACAAGCACTGAAAGAGGCGATTGCCATTAGATAAAATTTTGGAAAGGCAATCTAAGCCAACCATTTATAGCAGCCACTATGGTAATGCATGAAGTTTACAGGGAGGATGGCTCCACCTTTTTAGCTAGAGAAGTTCAAGCCACCCTAAAGCCACAAGAAGTTATGCAAATGGTATCTTCTCATGGCATCCAATTTGCTTTTCTGGAAATCAACAAAAAGATTTATCTACACGAGCCTGAAGACATCAATTTATTTTGGGAAGAGGAGATCAAGCCAAAATTATGTAGATCCTTAGGTCCAAAGGTTTCGAGAAGACTCACTAAAAAAGGTATTTCCACACATAAGCAATTTAATTATTGCTACTTTGCCTCACTTTGGAAGTCTGAATTTTCAGAGAAGATAATAGTTTTATTCACTGCTCATTAGGCAGTCTTACTAAGAAATTGCTTCTTTACCAAAGCAGTTTGTATATGAAAGCAACCAACTCTACTTTATGAGGCATCTCATGAATCAAATATCGAATCTACTAACTCGAATTACCCAAACGCCAGGTCAATGCGGAGGTCGTCCTTGTATTAGAGGCATAAGAATTCGAGTAAGCGATATTTTAGAGATGTTAGCTGAAAACGTCATTACTACAGAAGTTCTAAAAGATTTCCCTGACCTTGAGTTTGAAGACATTCAAGCTTACTTAATCTTGGCGGCACGGCGCACTGATTTTCCTCGATTAACCGCATGAATATCTGGATTGATGCTCAGTTACCTCCATCATTAGTAGCTTGGCTGAGTGATAGATTTTCGATCATGTTCCATAAGAGCCTAATGCCTCGCTAGTTGGGGCGATCGCCCAGTTTGACCCGTCATTAACCGCAAAGCAAGATACTTCAAAGGTTGAAGGAGGCGCAGCAGAGAGAGACCCAAGCGACGAATGAACACCAAAGGTAGCCAATTAGTTGAGAAACAGCGATCGAGGAAATCGGTGAAGCCTAGGATTGTTAGGTTTTCGAGTTTGCGCCAGCGTTCGTAGCGTCGCAGCACTTTCAAGTCACCAATGTCTTCTCCTTTTTGGTGCGCCTGCAACAAGACTTGGGCCAATGCTGCCGCATCTCGAATTCCCATGTTTAAGCCTTGACCACCTACCGGATGACAACAGTGGGCCGCATCTCCCACCAATGCCAAACGCGATAACGTATAGCGATCGCTCTGCATCAACTGCACCTGAAACACATAGCGATCGCTAGCCAGAGATAACTTGCCCATTTGGTCGCCATAGCGCCGAGAGAGTTCTGTAAGAAAAGCTCCATCGTCTAGGTCAGCCATTGTCTTCGCTTCTGCGTGGGGAGCTGTCCAGACAATCTGGCAACGATTTCCAGGCAGGGGCAAAATCGCAAACGGGCCACTTGGCCAGAACCGCTCATAGGCAATGCTGCCGTGCTCTTTTTCCGGCTGAACCACACAAGTAATGCAGGACTGCCAATACTTCCAGCCACGAGTGCGAATTCCAGCCTCTTGACGAATGGGCGATCGCGACCCATCCGCCGCTACCAGCAAACGGGTGCGAATGATCCGAGCTTTTCCCTCAACCTCAACTTGCAACTCCACCCCATCCGGTTGATAGTGCGCCTGCACCACCTCCGCTGGACACAATTCCGTAATGTTCGGGCTGTTGTCTAAGCACTCATACAACGCCTGCATGATGACGTTGTGTTCCGCCACATAGCCTAGCGCCTCCGTACCCAAATCCTCTGGCAAAAACCGCACCGCGTGGGGGTAGTCTGCATCCGAAAGACGAATTTGGCAAAACGTCGTAATCTTCGGCAGAATCTCTTGCCACAACCCCAACCCCTGAAAAATCTTGCCCGATAGCAACGTCACCGCGTAAGCCTGCCGTCTGTTCAACCCCGTCGTCCGAGGTCGCGCCTCAATTAGCGCCACCCGCAACCCCGAATCCCGCAACGCACAAGCTAGCAGCGTCCCGACAATCCCGCCACCCGCGATCGCCAAATCATAGTCAAAACCAACCATGCTTAACCGTCTTTAATAAAACAGTCTGAGAAATTGTGATTTTTCTTAATTATTACGCGAACTGCCTAGAGGAGCAAGGAGAAGTAAGGATGAAAGATGAAGGGACTGAGGAATGAGGAGCAAAAACAGAAGACCAAAAGTACCGAAACGCTTATAGCTAGATTCGTCTGGAGGAGGTCTGGAGGACGCAGCCGTCCTTCAGCGGGGGTTTGGGGGCAAGTGTCCCCAAGCTCTTGGTTTTAGCGCCTAGTTGCGATCGCACACATAAACAAGTGAGACTAGAACTTCGTTCAGCAAAGTAAACATGACAGTTAAAATCCAGCAGTTGAGCCAATGGAAACAGCAAGGTCGTCCCATCGTCGTACTTACCGCTTGGGACTACGCGTTCGCTCAAATTCTGGATCAAGCAGGTGCCGATATTCTCCTCGTTGGAGATTCCCTAGCAATGGTGGCACTAGGCTACGAAACCACATTGCCCATTACTCTCGAAGAAATGCTGCACCATGCTAAAGCAGTTCGCCGTGGAGTCAAACAAGCACTAATTGTCGTTGACCTACCATTTTTAAGCTATCAGGAGAGTTGGCAACAGGCCATCCAGTCAGCAGGGCGAGTCCTCAAAGAAACAGGTGCCCAAGCCGTGAAACTAGAAGGTGGCTACCCAGCGATGGCGGATACTGTCACTCATTTAGTCCAGGTTGGCATCCCCGTGATGGGGCATGTCGGTCTTACCCCGCAGTCAGTCCATCAACTCGGCTATCGTCAACAAGGCAAATCCATAGAAGCCAAAGAACGAATTTTGGCAGAAGCGATCGCCCTCGAACAAGCGGGAGCCTTCACGATCGTCTTGGAACATATCCCTGCTGATTTAGCTCAGCAAATCACCCAGAAACTCACTATTCCTACTATCGGCATTGGCGCTGGCCCGCACTGTGACGGTCAGGTGCTCGTTACAGCGGATTTGCTAGGGCTTTCCAGTTGGCAACCTCCTTTCGCCAAAACCTACGCCAACTTACGAGAGAGCATTACCCAAGCAGTGCAAGGCTTTGCCAGTGAGGTGCGATCGCAGGAGTTTCCGCCTAAACCATAAAAGCCTACAGTTTTTCTTCCAGCGGCTTACAAAAATCGTCAATTCCAGCTTTAGCGGCGTAGATGCTCACGAGAGTTGCCAGTTCCCAAGGTAACGCTTTGGTCTCGACTAGCTGTGTGATGGTAGTCGCCACGCGGTTGTCCACCAAATCGGCTCGTAATTCTGCCTGGCATAGCCTGGGCCGCCAGCGCTTCGCTAAACTCGTGATCCAACCCTCAGAGGTGGTAGGTTGTTGCCCAACCTGGATTGCTAGGGCGATCGCCGCATCCTCTAGATCCCCCTCACAGTCCTCAATCACATCCAAAGCGACCAAAGCTTGGGGATAATCGCTCAGTTCAGCGCGAAAATCAGAAATTTCTGTCGGCGTGAGAATTGTATCCATAATCAAACTAACTAGACGAATGAATAGAAGCTGATGACCGCTTTACTTCAGGCTGGCTAAGGCGTAATTCTTGCACCAATCCTTCAACAGATCCTCGGAGTTGGTTCACCGTCAGCTTTAAATCTGCAAGCTCTGTATCTAAGTGATCTAAACGCCCTTCTATCGCTTTAAAGTCGAAATTTGTCTGAGAAGTCGTCAATTGCCAGAAGGAACAATTGAGGGCAGAAAGCACTTTTTGAACGGTGGAAAAATTAGGATCGTAGTCCGAATCATTCAGAATTCGATTAATTTGCTGAGTATAGCCTAAAGCACTGCCTCCATGCTCTTTAGCAATTCGCGCGGAAATTTTGCGAATGCTCATCTGCTGAGTTTTCATCAGCTCTCGAATTAATTCCACCACATTTTCTTGCATAAACCTCCTTCATCTACTAGGCTTAAATTAAGAACTTGAATCACTAAGTGACCTTCACCTCGCGGCGGGGGCCACTTTTTTATTTCTATTTATTTCTATAAGTAATTAAGTGTAGAAATACCGCTTGATTTTCAAGAAAAAAGCAGCAGGACAAGGGTCCTACTGCCACTACATTTCTCTCAAAAACAGATTTGAGAGCAGAGAAGCTGAACGGTTAAGTGACTAAAGCCCAACGAACTCGCGAGTTTCCAAGCCAGTGAGCTGCTGAGCGATCGCGAGACGAGTTTCCAGCTTGGCGACGCTAAACTCATTGCGCAGATGCTCTAGATGAGCCAAAGCGTTAGATTTCTCGGTGCTCAGGCGCAGCAGGGCATCCATCGCATGCTGATACTCAGGATTTACTTGCAGCACTTCAAAACGGCGAGCCTTACGCTGATTGTCATTCTTTAGGTTGGTTTCAAACGCTACGACCATATCAGCATTGCCTTCTAAGCGAGCAATATGCTGGCGGGCTTCCCCAATTTGGTGCTCCAGCTCATTCACCGCTTGAGCAGCTTGAGCGATCGCGGCAGGATACTGGCTGATGCTGAATTTCATAAATATCTTCCCTAAGCAAACTAAGAACTTGAATGTAAGGGTCAGGAATCAATAGGAGGCTGAGTAGAACAGCAACCCAGCCCGGAGAGCAATAGGCATCAGCCTAAATTACGCAGCTAGTTCTTCTAACTGCACTCGCTGCGATCGCACTGCCGCATCCAGATCGCTCGGAAGCAGACGCTTCGTTTGAGCATTCGGTGCGGTCTGCTCCAATACCTGAACTTCAATATTGACCGATACCAAATAAGAGCCAGCCGCTTCCCCGACTGCCTCGGCAATTAGCTCAGCCAGGTCAGGGCGATTGGCGGTGATGGGGTCGCGGAGGGTGCAACGGTCCCAGTCATATTTGGCAGTTGGGTCCACGCTGAGAATGTAGTGCTTAGTCATGGCGCAAGAACTTGAATCACTGTATTTATTGTAGTGTATTACCACCACATTTTCAAGGAAAAACAGGCCCGTTACGCGCTGCTTAAGCAGCCAAAACTGGAGGTGCAACTTGCAAGGCGCAATCGCGAATATTGGCTTGACCAGCACTCAAACTGGGCCGTTTTACATCCATCCGATCCCAATAGGCTAAGACCTTTGCAAGGTCAGTATGCTCCCGCAAAGCGATCTCATAGGTGTACTGAGACAGCATCTTTCCGCGCCGGAGCTGATAGGTGTAACCCAAGCCAGATAAGTACTTAGCGAAAGCCTGAGCCTTACTCAACTTGTCGAAACCAAAGTAACAAGCTGCGGCAGGTCCACCCGATTTAGGCAACTTCTGAAAGGGGCTGCGTACGACCAAAACTCGGGGTGACAGGTACTGACCGACGCGACCTTGCTGTAACGAAAAAAAGCGACCGATCTGCATATTTAGAACTTGAATCTCACTAGATCTATTGTAGTTTACAAGCACTACATATAGAGCCTATGTAGAGGTCGTATTTTAGGGTAATAACCACCCTGAAAGCGCTGAAAAATCGACCATTTTTGCGACCAAAACTGAGGAGCTAGCCTTCGATACCATTATAGTATTTCTGTACTAACAGCGTCTTGGTTCAATCCAATAGCATCTAGATAGCTTGAGGGGTGAGTATGTCACTATGGCAGCAAGTCACGATTGTGATTTGTTGTTCATTCTTAACAACTATGGCTATAGAAGCAGTAACAGAGGGAGTAGCCATTGAGCAAAATCTCAAGCAGTTTCTCTTGGTGCTCTCTGTTTCCTTAAGTGTGGCCACCCTACCCAGGATCATTAGTTGGTTTCGCCAAATTCCCTACACGCTGCTGTTGGTGATTGTGGGGCTAGGGCTGGCGTTTATTGATATTCGCTTAGTGAATCTTTCGCCAGAGCTAATTCTGTCTATCTTTTTACCACCGCTGTTATTTGAGGCAGCTTGGAATATCAAGTGGTCTAACCTCAAGCAAGACTTGATCCCGATTTGCTTATTTGCAGTGCTAGGGGTGGTCATTTCGATCGCCGGAGTCGCTTGGGGATTGATCTACTTAGGAGGTGTCTCCTTGACCACAGCCTTGTTAGTCGGAGCTAGCTTATCCGCTACCGATCCGGTGTCTGTAATTGCTTTATTTCGAGAGCTAGGCGCAGGTAAACGGTTGACCACCTTGATGGAAGGCGAAAGTCTATTTAACGATGGCATGGCTGTGGTTGCCTTTGGGTTTCTGGTGGGCCTGCCCCTCGGCACTAGCAACTGGGATATCTCAGCTCTGCTCGCCAGTTTAATTGGAGTGGTTGGGATTGGGATTGGCGTGGGCTGTCTGATTGGCTTTGGCATTTCCTATCTGACCCAGCGGTTTGATTTACCCTTGGTGGAGCAATCTCTGACCCTTGTTTCAGCCTACGGTACCTACCTGATTACCGAAGACTTGGGTGGTTCTGGCGTGATCGGCGTCGTCACGACTGGCATCATTTTGGGCAACATCGGCTCTCAGATTGGCATGAGTCCTCGAACTCGGCTGGTAGTGACTGAGTTTTGGGACTTCTTAGCTTTTTTCGTCAACTCAATCGTGTTCTTGCTGATTGGTGATCAAATTCATTTTTCGGTGCTCGGTGCGAACCTAGGCACGATCGCCATCACTATTGGAGCCATGCTAATCTCCCGTGCGATCGCCATCTATGCTTTGGGTGCCCTGAGTAATGGGGTAGCTAAATCTCGCATTCCTCTACCCGAGCAGACAGTATTGTGGTGGGGCGGGCTACGGGGTTCGGTTTCTATTGCCCTAGCCTTGAGTGTGCCCACGATTTTGGGAGAGCGCGAAGAAATCATTGCCACTGTCTTTGGCACAGTTCTATTCACTCTCTTAGTTCAAGGACTCACGGTCAAACCGTTGCTAGAGCGTCTAGGACTCCTAAGCGACCAACCCATCCAGCAAAAATATGTAGAGACGATCGCTCGCTGGGTGGCGATCAACCGAGTCAAAAAACACTTGATGCAAAGCGATCGCCCCGAAATTGACCCGGAATTTTACCGCTATCAAACTGCACTGGTCAAAGGTCAGCTCAGCGATTTGCAGAGTGAGATTGACCAACTACACAGTGAGTATCCGGATCTGCGCGATTTTAGCCATGAGCTTCTATGGGAAGAACTAACGGCGATCGAAGCTGACACCTATGCAGAATTTGTGCGAGCAGGCCGCCTGAATAGCAAACTCGCTCCTCTGCTGGCAGAAAACTTAACTCAGGTTGAAGAGAAACCTCTGTAGTCTTTACCGCAGTCTTTGCCGCCAATCAGACCTGCTCCCAGGTGTTAGATCATCAGCAAATGCGGTTAGTCTAGTTTAAGTCAGTGAGTTCAATATTCTAAGGAAGCAATTTCATGACCGCGACTCCCATCCGGCTGAAGCACGAAGTCAAAGATTTATCACTTGCACCCCAAGGCAGACAGCGGATTGAATGGGCTGGGCGGGAAATGCCTGTTCTACGTCAGATCCGCGATCGCTTTGCTCAAGAAAAGCCATTTGAAGGGCTGCGTCTCGTTGCTTGCTGCCACGTTACCACGGAAACTGCGCACTTGGCGATCGCGCTCAAAGCGGGTGGAGCCGACGCCATCTTGATCGCCAGCAACCCCCTCTCTACTCAAGATGACGTGGCTGCTAGCTTGGTTGCCGATCACGACATCTCTGTATATGCCCAAAAAGGCGAAGACAACGACACTTACCACCGTCACGTCCAAATCGCTCTCGACCATCGTCCCAACATCATCATCGACGACGGTAGCGATGTGGTTGCAACTCTAATTCAACAGCGCCAGCACCAAATCGCTGACCTGATTGGCACCACCGAAGAAACTACCACCGGGATCGTGCGCCTGCAAGCCATGCTGAGAGATGGCGTGCTCACCTTCCCTGCCATGAACGTCAACGACGCCGACACCAAGCACTTCTTCGATAACCGCTACGGTACAGGCCAATCCACCTTAGATGGCATCATCCGCGCCACCAACATTCTGCTGGCTGGTAAAACGCTAGTGGTAGCTGGTTATGGCTGGTGTGGTAAGGGCACCGCTATGCGGGCTCGCGGCCTAGGCTCCAACGTCGTCGTGACTGAAATTGACCCCATCAAGGCGATCGAAGCAGTCATGGATGGCTTCCGTGTCATGCCTATGTCCGAAGCTGCTGCGATCGGCGATATCTTTGTTACCGTCACAGGCAACAAGCATGTCATCCGGGCTGAGCACTTTGCAGCCATGAAAGATGGTGCGATCGTTTGTAACTCTGGTCACTTCGACATCGAAATTGACCTCAAATCCTTGGGTGCTAAAGCAACCGAAGTGAAGGATGTTCGTAACTTTACCCAAGAGTATCGCTTGCAAAACGGCAAATCGGTTGTGGTTCTGGGCGAAGGTCGCTTGGTCAACTTGGCTGCGGCAGAAGGCCATCCTAGCGCTGTGATGGATATGAGCTTTGCCAACCAAGCTCTTGCTTGCGAACACTTGGTGAAGAACAAGGGTAACTTGGCTCCCGGAATTCATTCTATCCCCACTGAAGTCGATCGCGAAATTGCGCGTTTGAAACTGCAAGCAATGGGTGTGCAAATTGATACGCTCACCCCTGAGCAGATTGAGTACATTAACTCTTGGACTGCTGGAACCTAAACCTAGTTTTTAGCATTCTCTGAATTGGGGCGTTCTCAGCGCCCCATTTGTTTATGTTCTAAATTACCTGTGAGGAATTGAGCAGATGGCTGAGTGGATTACCAACACCATGAACTCCCTAGGCTACGTGGGTATTGGTCTATTGATGTTTTTGGAAAATCTCTTTCCACCCATTCCATCTGAGCTAATCATGCCTCTGGCAGGCTTCACAGTTTATCAAGGCAAAATGCAGTTTTTCTACGCTGTCTTAGCAGGGGTGCTGGGCACAGTGTTGGGAGCCTTGCCCTGGTACTATGCAGGCAAATTACTGGGTGAGGAACGGTTGAAGGCTTTAGCCGATCGCTATGGCAAATGGTTATCTATCTCTAGCAAAGATATTGATCGAGCCGATGAGTGGTTCGATCGCTACAATGCCAAGGCTGTCTTTTTCTGCCGTCTCGTACCTGGTGTCCGCACCTTAATTTCTCTTCCTGCTGGCATTAGCGGCATGCCGATGGTACCGTTTCTGATTTACTCGACCCTAGGCACCACTTTATGGGTGAGCCTGTTGACTTATGCAGGCTACGCCCTTGGCCAAAACTATCATGTGGTGGATAAATATATCGGGCCGCTCTCTAAAGTAGTCCTCTGCATTCTGATTGCAGCTTTCATTATTTGGGTGGTTAAGAAGAACTGGAAACGCGCCTAAGTTTCCTCAGGCTACGCCATTCAGAAACTACCAAAAACTGGTAGCGTCAGACAAAGGAGAGAACACTTGCTGGACGCTACCCCTTGAAGACACGATCGCACTATTGGCAGCTACTGCCCTACCTCAAACCTCACTGGCGCACGATCGCTCGAGCTTTTGCTTGCACCCTTGTATTTACTGCTTTTTGGCCTGCTTTAGTCTGGCTAGCAGGGAAGTTGCTGAGTCTCACCGCTAAAGGAGACATCAGGGAGCTAGCTCAAGTAGCAGGGGTGGTTGCCGTCGGGTTTCTGGTGCAGAAAACAGCTCAGTATGGGCAAGATTCGCTCATGGCTAAGGCTGCTTTGGCGATCGCCTATGACCTGCGGCGGCGAGTCTATAGTCATCTGCAAACCCTCAACCTCAGCTATTTTGAAACCGCTCAAACCGGAGACTTAACCTACCGCCTGACCGAAGATATCGATCGCATTGGCGAAGTCGTGAATAAGATTTTTCATGACTTCATTCCTTGTGTGTTGCAACTCGTGGTCGTGTTGGGCTACATGATCTATCTCAACTGGCAACTGACCCTCGCAACCTTTCTCGTGGCTCCCCTGATGGGGATTCTGATTAGTTGGTTCGGTCAAAAAATGCTGCTTTTCTCTCGTAGTAGCCAAAACCGAGTTTCTGACTTATCCTCACTGCTCACCGAAGTCTTTAGTGGCATTCGTTTAGTGCGAGCCTTTGCCGCCGAAGACTATGAAATCGATCGCTTTAGTCGTGAGGCTGAGCGCAATCGCCAAGCTAAATATTTAGCGGCTTGGTTACGAGCGGTACAGTTTCCCGTAGTGGGATTTCTCTACGCACTGAGTGTGCTTTTGTTGCTGCTTTTAGGGGGTTGGCAGATCTCCCAAGGCAATCTAACTGGAGCTGAGTTTGGTAGTTATGTGGCGGGCGTTGGCTTGCTGATCGATCCGATCGCCCACATTACCGATAACTACAACGAATTCAAGCAAGGCGAAGCTTCTGTCGATCGCATCTATGAGTTGTTTGCCATCCAGCCCGCTGTCACGGAAAAAGCGAATGCCCAACCTATGCCTGCGGTGACTGGTAAAGTGGAGTGTCGCAACATTGGTTTTAGCTACCAAACCGATCAGCCTGTACTGGAAAATCTCAGCCTCCTAGCTTTGCCTGGAGAAGCGATCGCTCTAGTTGGTGCTTCTGGAGCGGGAAAAACTACTTTGGTGAATCTCCTGCCGCGTTTCTATGACCCTCAAGCAGGCCAAGTGCTGATTGATGGTGTAGATATCCGTGATGTCACCTTACGGAGCTTACGGCAGCAGATTGGCATTGTCCCCCAAGAAACAATTTTGTTTTCTGGCACGATCGCCCAAAACATCGCCTTTGGTCGCTCTAAGTTTGACCTAGATGCTGTGGAAGCCGCTGCCAAAGTTGCCAATGCCCATCAATTCATTACTCAGCTCCCGGAAGGTTATCAAACCTGGGTGGGAGAACGTGGGGTTAATTTATCGGGAGGGCAGCGCCAACGAATTGCGATCGCCCGTGCAGTGCTCCTAGACCCCCGCATTCTCATCCTCGATGAAGCCACTTCAGCTCTGGATTCAGAATCTGAAGCCTTGGTGCAAGAAGCACTAGAGCGGCTGATGCAAGGTCGTACTGTGTTCATCATTGCCCATCGTCTTGCGACTGTCCGGCGCGCCGATCGCATTTTGGTATTGGAAAAAGGCCGTGTGGTGGAGTCGGGGACTCATGCCGAACTTTTAGCGCAAGGCGATCGCTATGCTCGCTTCTACGCTCAACAATTCCAAATTGGCTAGTTAAAGCGTTTCCAGGTAGCTCAGCAAATCTGTCATTTCCTGCGGACTCGGCTGGAATTGTGGCATTGGGGGTGTTCTGCCACTAATTACTTGATGGATCAGCTTTAACTTTGACTTTCGCCCAGAGATATTTCGCAAACTTGGACCCACGCGACCGTCTGCTTCTAGCCCATGACATCCAGCACAATTCATTTGAAAGATGGCATGGCCAAGCACTGGGTCTCCTCTAAGAGACAGCACACTCTTGACGTAAGGATCAGAAACTTGCCATTGGTGGACACCCAGAATCACCAACAGAATCGTCAGCAAAATTGACAACGCAATTAAGCTGATCTTCTGAATTAAAATTTCGGGCTTAATCGTCTGGTTATCCAAAAGATTTCTAACTGTAAAGGAGATATACAAAGAATTTTTCATTCAATAACATAGCTTAAAAGTTTCAAAGCGTGCAGGCAACCAGAGAGAGTTTTCTCAGATGGCTGACTAAAGTCAACAATCCTGTGGCCTCACATAACCTCAACCAACAAAATCAACTTGGTGAAATACTAGTAGTATGAGAAACAGGCAAGAAACGTTAACGTACTGCAAACGGTCATAAGGAGATTTGACGTGGTAGAGCCTTTGCTTTCTGGGATTGTTCTCGGTTTAATTCCCATCACCCTAGCTGGATTGTTTGTTGCAGCGTACCTACAGTACCGTCGCGGCAACCAGCTCGGCCTGTAAAATCCATAAAATCTAGCCCTGGCCCTTTCGGAGTTTTCCTCCTAGGTCAGGGCTAATTTTTTGACTAGGATTTGCGATCGCGCCAAGCTGCCCTTGTCCTGGGAGATAGCTCAACGTAGTTGTTCAGCTGCCTTTGCTTACTAGATTGCCCAAATCGGTTTCTAGGGCTGCAAATCAAGTCGTAGCTTGGCAGTAAAACGTTAAGGCAGTGTTGCCATAGTTTTTCTCACGACAAACCTCCAGCGTAGGTATCTGGCCCATCGCCCAACCTTGGGGGTCATGTTCCACAGCAATTTCACCATCGGGTGCAAGAAGCTGACAATGCGCGATCGCCTCTAAAACAGGTTGATACAAATCACTAGCATAAGGCGGATCAAAATAAATGCAGTCAAACTTCTGGCCTGCGGCTCCTGGCAAGCGCTGCAAAATATCTCCCCGCCACACCTGAAATTGCTGCTCTGGTTTGGCTACCTGCTGCCAATTTTGCCGAATCAAGCTACAAGCTCGGCTCGATTGCTCAATCCCCAGTACTGAAGCAGCTCCCCGACAGAGGGCCTCTGCTCCCATCGCGCCGCTACCTGTACACAAATCTAACCAACGGCAGCCTTCCACCTTTCCCTGCCACATGTTAAACAAAGCTTCTCGAACCCGAGCAGATGTAGGTCGAGTAATCTGCCCAGGCAGAGTCTTTAGTTGGCGATTTCCATAAATCCTTAAACTCATGGATCAACGCAGCGATCGCTTACCATAGTCATCTCGCAGGGAAAAATATAATTGAAATTATCGTGATTCAACTAAACTGGCAGTCCGAACCTGACTGACAAAGTTCGCTAAAATCTGTAAGCCTGCGTCAGAAGACTTTTCAGGATGGAACTGTACCGCCATCAAATTGTCTCGGGCGATCGCCGCTGTCACGATTTGGGAACCATGCGTCACTGTGGCAGCCCGCACTTGAGGATCCATAGGATCAACATAGTAAGAGTGGACAAAATACACCCAAGGCTGAGCAGGCAAGCTTTGCCAGATAGGTAATTGGGGTTGCGTTAAGTTGAGCTGATTCCAGCCCATGTGGGGAATTGTAATTCCAGGCTCTCGGCGGAAATGACGCACCACCCCAGGCACAATTCCTAAGCCTGGTTCTTGGCCTTCCTCACTGCCGTCAAACAAAATTTGCAAGCCTAAGCAAATGCCTAGAAATGGCTTACCACTGGCGATCGCTTGTTTGATGGGTGCTTCTAAATGGCGCGATCGCAGATGTTGCACTGCTGGGTCAAATGCTCCCACACCAGGAAGGACAACTGCATCTGCTTGGGCGATTTCATCAGGGCGATCGGTAATTTGAGGCGTGGCTCCTGCTCGCTCTAAGCCTTTGCAAACCGAGTGTAAGTTGCCCATATCATAATCGACCACTGCAATGACTGCCATTAACCCACTTCCCTACGCTGATTCAAAGTACTTTCATTGTAGTTGGTTGTAGATTACCTCTCATGCCACAAACCATCCTTCTCACTTCTTTTGCCACCTGGCAACCGTATCAGCGATCGAACTCTTCTGATGACTTACTGGAAATAGTCTCCCGCCAAAATCCTTACCCCAAGCAACTGCATTTTCTTCGCCAGATTCCAGTCGATTTTCATGTCGCCCCAGCTCAGCTTCTAGCCAAAGTAGATGAATTACAACCCAGCATCATCCTTTGTTGTGGCATGGCAGAAAGCCGCTGTCTGCTCACAGTGGAGTCCAATGGCAAGCATGGCGATGAGGTTATCACCACACCTCTAGACTTAGAATCTTTAATTGCAGCCCTACGCATAACAGCCATCAGTCACGATGCTGGGCAATTTGTTTGTAATTGGCTTTATTACTCGCTCTTGAAATATTGCAGAGAGCAAAAGCTCCAGAATCATTGCCTCCTTGTTCACGTACCAGTTTTGACTCCACAAAACCTAGAACTCGTCGTGCCCGATTTCTTAACAATTATGCAGCGCTTGCTGAGCCTGTAATTGAAATTGATCAAATTCACTCCAACCGATCAATTTTTTCAAAGGCAAATATAGAAACTTACCGCACCCCGTAAACTTTTTATTATTGATACGTTTCGAGCAAACTGCCACATGTTCTCGTTGTTGCCCCTCTTCACTTTGGCTCAAGCCACTCCTACGCCTTCCCCACCGCCTTCGGAAGAATTTGTGCGTCTGCAAGAAGTCAGGGCGTTACCTGGTCAGTTAGATGATGTTTTAGTCTTCAATAGCAATAGCCCGGAAGTAGTGCAGAAAGAAGGGATTCTACTTTCGACCTTTCCTTCTGCAAATAAACGCTTTCCTGCGGCTCATCTTAATGTCCCCCTTCAGGGCCGCTTCGATCTCTTCGCACATCACATTGCTAAAGCGACTACCCCTGAAGATTTGAAGACACTGTATTTAGGTGCAATTCTCCACAACTCCAGCAGCCAACCAGTCACCGTTGATATCCTGCAAGCCGCTAGTTATCTCAGCCAACCAGATGCCCCCTTTATTGAGCTACCTCCCTACATTGAAAATCCAACTGGGAGCGTCTACGCAGGCCCAGGCGATCGCGCCATGAATGATATCTTGCGAGGCAGAAGGCAAGCTGACTTCCCAGCACAACTGGTGATCCCACCCGGGGAAAGCCGCATGCTCCTCAATCTCCCAATCCCAGTTAAAACTCTCGATCCGCCTATCAATGGTCGCTCTACATTAATGCGCTTAAGGAGCAACGGACCAGTCTATCTGGCTACTTTAGGGATGTTTGCGCAGACCAATGCAGATGGTAATGAACGGGCTCCCACACTAGAGGAATGGGAAAACCTCTTGAACAATGGTGAGTTATCAGGACCACGCGATCGAACTCCTACACCTCCAGATATCAAAACAGGCCAAGTAATTTACAGTCGAGTCGCTGGAGTCGCTCAAGGATCTACCTGGCAATCTCAACTTGTCGATAGCCCCACTAACCAATTCCTAACCATTCCGACGGCAGAACAAGCATTCTCCTATGGCCTCAGCACATTACTAGCTGGAACTTTAGGGACGAATCAAATCCAGAGCGCTCCGATACAAGCTCGTTATTCCGATACAGCCTACCAAGCCCACGGCAACTACGCAGTTCAGTACAACTTGACTCTGCCGCTCCACAATCCTACTAGCCAATCACAGAGAGTTACCGTTTCCCTAGAGACACCCCTCAAAGAAGATGCACTCAGTAAACAGGGCCTACGTTTCCTAGAACCACCTGCTCGTCAAGTGTTCTTTCGGGGTAACGTTCGAGTCCGTTATAACGATGAGAGCAATCGGCCGCTCACTCAATATATCCATTTAGTACAACGGCGAGGCGAAGAAGGTGAACCACTCGTCACCTTAAGTATTCCTAGCAACCAGCACCGCCTCGTTCAGGTTGATTTTCTTTACCCTCCTGACTCAACTCCGCCCCAAGTTCTAACAGTCAAAACCCTAGACACCCCCAATTAGCCTAAAAACAAAAAAAGGCTCCTTTGATTAAATACAAAGGGGCCTTCTTTATTTGATTATTGCCCTGGCATCGAGCTATTGTCCCGTGGGGCTGCCCCCAAAGTATCGTCGCCGCTACAGCGTTTCACCTCTGAGTTCGGGATGGGTCAGTGTGGTTCCACCGCGCCA